>JAFULG010000042.1 GCA_017473435.1 Clostridia bacterium
AAATAAATAAGTAAGTAAATAAATAATTATTATATAATGCAGAAAACTCCCTGCAGTTCACTTTCTGCAGGGAGTAAAATGTTTTGCATAGCAAGGGGCTTTGCCCCTTGTACCCCACAAGCTTTTGTAAAAGCCTGACCAAAACTTTTCTTGTTTTATCAACATACAAAAACACCGCCTTGTTTCCAAGACGGTGTGATTTTTTATTTTCCGCTCGCCGCGGTGGCGTTCTTTCTTGTAAGAAAGAACCAAAGAACTTTACTCTTATACGCTCCAAACGAGATTGTTGAGCTCCTCTTCCTTGGTTTTATCAATGAACTCTACATCACTGTAGCACTTCATACCTGTACCTGAGGGAAGAAGCTTACCAATGATAACATTCTCCTTAAGACCCATAAGAGGATCAACCTTGCCCTTGATAGCAGCATCGGTAAGAACTCTTGTTGTTTCCTGGAATGATGCAGCTGAAAGGAAGGAGTCTGTTGCAAGTGAAGCCTTTGTAATACCCATAAGAACAGGGATGCAGGTTGCTTCCTGAAGCTCTTCACCGGTTTCTTCAGCTCTTCTTCTGACTTCCTCGTTAGCCTTCTTGAAATCCTTCTTTTCAACTACGGAATTGGGAAGAAGATTTGTATCTCCTGCCTCGTCAACCTTAACCTTTCTCATCATCTGACGTGCGATAACCTCGATGTGCTTATCGTTGATGTCAACACCCTGAGTACGGTAGGTAAGCTGTACCTGGCTGATAAGGTAGTCGTGAACAGCGTTTACGCCGAGCACTTCAAGAACGTCTCTCGGGTCGATTGAACCTTCGGTAAGGGTTTCACCCTTCTTAACGAACTGACCTTCTGAAACTCTTGCTCTTGCGCCGAAGGTAAGGAAGTATTCCTTTCTCTCCCCTGTCTCTTCGTTTGTAACAACGATATGAGGATTCTTCTTGATTGTTTCAAAGGAAACAACGCCGTCGATTTCAGCAAGCATTGCAAGGGTCTTGGGCTTTCTTGCTTCAAAGAGCTCTTCAACACGGGGAAGACCCTGAGTAATATCGGCACCTGAAGCAACACCACCGGTATGGAAGGTTCTCATAGTCAGCTGTGTACCGGGTTCACCGATTGACTGAGCAGCAATAATACCAACTGCTTCACCGACTGTAACAGCCTGGCCTGATGCAAGGTTTGCACCGTAGCACTTGATACAAGCACCGTGCTCTGATTCACAGGTGAGAAGTGAACGGATCTTGATACGACGGAAGGCTGCAGCAGTTTCCTTATCTACGCCCTCGTCAAGAGCCTTATTCATCTTAGCTGTAAGGTATGCGTCAACTCTGTCAGCATCCTTTTCGGTCATCATTTTGTCATTTGACATGATAACCTCGCCTGTTGCTTCATCAACAAGGCTGTCAAGAAGGTAACGGCCCTTAAGTCTTTCTGCAAGACTTTCAAGGATACGGTTACCGTCCATAATATCATAAACCTCAAGACCGTCATGACAACCGCAGTCTTCCTCACGGATGATAACATCCTGTGAAACGTCAACAAGACGACGTGTAAGGTAACCTGAGTCAGCGGTACGAAGAGCAGTATCGGCAAGACCCTTACGGGCACCACGGGATGAAATGAAGTATTCCTGAACGTTAAGACCTTCACGGTAGTTAGCTCTGATGGGAACCTCGATAGTTTTACCTGCGGTGTTAGCGATAAGACCACGCATACCTGCAAGCTGACGAAGCTGGCTGTTAGAGCCTCGAGCACCGGAGTCAAGCATCATCCAGATGGGGTTCGTCATATCAAAGGAGCCGGTAAGAGCATCTGCAACGCGGTTTGTACAAACGTCCCAAGCCTTGATAACCTGCTTTGAACGGTCCTCATTACTGAGAAGACCTCTGTTATACTTACGGTTAATTTCATCAACAAGACTTTCTGTTTCAGCAAGAATTTCCTTCTTTGCAGCAGGAATTGTTGCATCACAAACAGCAACGGTGATACCGCTTCGTGTTGAGTACTTATAACCCTGATTCTTTACATTGTCAAGCACCTCGGCTGTCTTTGCAGTGCCGTGTACCTGGATACATTTTGAAATAACCTTACCGAGAAGCTTCTTATTTACAAGACCTTCAACCTCAAGGCGGAACATATCGTCGGGATTTGTTCTGTCAATGAAGCCGAGATCCTGAGGAACGGGATCATTGAAAATAAGCTTACCGAGAGTTGTTTCGATAATCTTAGACTTCTTCTCGCCGTCAATTTCCTTAGTAATACGAACCTTGATTCTTGCGTGAAGATCAAGCACACCGCTGTCATAAGCAAGTCTTGCCTCGTCAACATCACGGAATACCTTGCCCTCACCCTTTGCACCGGGAATTTCGAGTGTAAGATAGTATGAGCCAAGAACCATGTCCTGAGTAGGAACAGCAACGGGCTTTCCGTCTGAAGGCTTAAGAAGGTTGTTAGCAGCAAGCATAAGGAAACGTGCTTCTGCCTGAGCTTCTGCTGAAAGAGGCACGTGAACAGCCATCTGGTCACCGTCGAAGTCAGCATTGAAAGCAGTACATACAAGAGGATGAAGCTTAATAGCCTTACCTTCTACAAGTACGGGCTCAAACGCCTGAATACCAAGACGGTGAAGTGTGGGAGCACGGTTAAGCATTACGGGATGATCCTTGATTACAACCTCAAGAGCGTCCCAAACGCATTTTTCCTGTCTGTCAACAGTTTTTCTTGCAGTCTTTATGTGGGGAGCTACACCGGTTTCAACAAGTCTCTTCATAACAAAGGGCTTGAAGAGCTCAAGTGCCATTTCCTTGGGAAGACCGCACTGATAAATCTTAAGAGCAGGACCAACAACGATAACTGAACGTCCTGAATAGTCAACACGCTTACCGAGAAGGTTCTGACGGAAACGACCCTGCTTACCCTTGAGCATATCTGAAAGGCTCTTGAGAGGTCTGTTGTTAGGACCGGTAACAGGTCTGCCTCTTCTGCCGTTGTCGATAAGAGCGTCAACAGCTTCCTGAAGCATTCTCTTTTCGTTTCTGATGATGATATTGGGAGCACCGAGCTCAAGAAGCTTCTTGAGACGGTTGTTTCTGTTGATAACACGACGATAAAGGTCGTTAAGGTCACTTGTTGCAAAACGTCCGCCGTCAAGCTGTACCATAGGACGGATATCGGGAGGAATAACAGGAACAACGTCAAGAATCATCCATTCAGGTCTGTTGCCTGAAGCCTTGAATGCTTCAACAACCTCAAGACGTTTGAGAATTCTTGCCTTCTTCTGTCCGCTTGCTGTAGAAAGCTCCTCACGAAGCTCTGCATTAAGCTCTTCAAGGTTGATTTCTGAAAGAAGCTCTTTAATGGCCTCTGCACCCATACCTACCTTGAACTCTGTATCATTGTAGTAGTACTCCTTAAGCTCCTCATAGCGCTTTTCGGTAATAACTGTACCCTTGGTGATATCCTTATCGGTAATTGTACCGGGATTGATAACAACATAAGCTGAGAAGTAAAGTACTCTTTCAAGCTCCTTAGGAGAGATATCAAGGATAAGACCCATTCTTGAGGGAATACCCTTGAAGTACCAGATGTGTGATACGGGAGTTGCAAGCTCAATGTGGCCCATACGCTCACGGCGTACCTTTGCCTTTGTAATTTCAACACCGCACTTATCACAGATCTTGCCCTTATGACGGATTCTCTTATACTTACCGCAGAAGCATTCCCAGTCCTTGAGGGGTCCGAAAATTCTTTCGCAGAAAAGACCGTCCTTTTCAGGCTTAAGTGTTCTATAGTTAATAGTTTCAGGCTTTGTTACCTCACCGTAAGACCATTCTCTAATCTTTTCAGGTGAAGCCAGACCTATTTTAATTGATTCGAATGAAATATTTTCCATATAGTGTAAGTCAGCCCTTTCCTGTTTAATTTAAATTTAAACGCTGATTGCTGCCGCAGGAAGCCTGTTCCCACGGCAAAGCAAATTACATATTGTCTTCATCGGGAACGAAGCCGTTACCGAAGCCTGCATCGTTGATTGTGGGATTCAATTCGTTGAAGAATGCATCAACGTCAAATGCATCTTCGTCTTCGTCCTCGAAAGCTGACTCTTCATCAGAATCGTCATCGCCGAAATCAAGGTCAAGTGCGTCGTCATCGTCATCGCCCATATCGAGGTTAAGCTCGTCGGAAGCTTCTTCATTCTCCTCTTCAGCGGGCTTGCGGATGCGGCTCTTTACGCTGTAGAAGCTGTCTTCACCGTCAATGTTCTGCTTAAGATCGATTTCGTTGTCATCAGCATCAAGCACCTTAACATCAAGACCAAGGCTCTGAAGCTCCTTAACAAGAACCTTAAAGGATTCGGGAACGCCTGCCTGAGGTACGTTTTCACCGTTTACAATAGCCTCGTAGGTCTTTACACGGCCGACAACGTCGTCTGACTTAACAGTAAGAATTTCCTGAAGAGTATAAGCTGCACCGTAAGCTTCAAGAGCCCAAACTTCCATTTCACCGAAACGCTGACCACCGAACTGAGCTTTACCGCCGAGGGGCTGCTGAGTAACGAGTGAGTACGGGCCGGTTGAACGAGCGTGCATCTTATCGTCAACAAGGTGATGCAGCTTGAGGTAGTACATAACGCCTACGGTTACTTCACCGTCAAAGCGGTCACCTGTACGTCCGTCATAAAGAACAGACTTACCTGTTTCGCTGATACCTGCTTCCTTGAGAGCATCTCTGATGTCCTCTTCGTGAGCACCGTCGAATACGGGAGTCATAATCTTACATCCAAGCTTGCGGCAAGCAAAGCCGAGATGTACTTCAAGAACCTGACCGATGTTCATACGTGAGGGAACACCGAGGGGGTTAAGAACAATGTCAAGAGGAGTACCGTCCTCAAGGAAGGGCATATCCTCCTGGGGAAGAACGCGGGAAACAACACCCTTGTTACCGTGACGACCTGCCATCTTATCACCGACCTGAATCTTACGCTTCTGGGCGATGTAGCAGCGTACAACCTTGTTTACGCCGGGGCTTAATTCGTCACTGTTTTCTCTTGTGAATTCCTCAACGTTAACAACAATACCGTATTCACCGTGAGGAACGCGAAGTGAAGTATCTCTTACTTCTCTTGCCTTTTCACCGAAGATTGCACGAAGAAGTCTTTCTTCTGCAGTAAGCTCTGTTTCACCCTTGGGTGTAACCTTACCTACAAGAATATCACCTGAATGAACCTCTGCACCTACACGGATAATACCTCTTTCATCAAGATCCTTGAGAGCATCACCGACATTGGGAATATCGTTTGTGATCTCTTCGGGTCCGAGCTTGGTATCTCTTGCTTCAAGCTCATATTTTTCAATGTGGATTGATGTATAAACATCATCACGTACAAGCTTTTCGTTAATAAGAACGGCGTCTTCGTAGTTATAGCCTTCCCATGTCATGAAGCCGATGAGGGCATTCTTACCGAGTGAAAGCTCACCGTTATCAGTTGAAGGACCGTCTGCGATAACCTGATTTTCAGCAACCTTCTGGCCAACCTTTACAACGGGCTTCTGATTGATACAGGTGCCCTGGTTTGAACGCATGAACTTGATAAGGCTGTAGGTGTCTACTCTGCCCTCAATGTTCATAATGTCAACTCTGTCAGCGCTTACATAGGTAACTGTACCTGCTGTTTTTGCAAGCACACAAACGCCTGAGTCTGTTGCTGCTTTGTACTCCATACCTGTACCGACCATAGGTGAATCACAGGTAAGAAGAGGAACTGCCTGACGCTGCATGTTCGCACCCATAAGAGCACGGTTTGCGTCGTCGTTTTCAAGGAAGGGAATAAGAGCAGTAGCAACTGAAACAACCATCTTGGGTGAAACGTCCATATAGTCTGCTCTTGCAGGGTCAATTTCAAGGAACTCATCACGGTGACGGGCATTAACCTTACTTCTTACGAACTTGCCTTCTGCGTCAAGAGCTTCGTTAGCCTGAACAACAGTGAACTCGTCCTCAACGTCAGCTGTCATATACTCATAGGTATCCTGAACAACACCTGTTTCCTTATCTATGGGACGGAAGGGAGCCTCAATGAAGCCGTATTCGTTAATTCTTGCGAAAGTTGCAAGATAGGAGATAAGACCGATATTGGGACCTTCAGGAGTTTCGATAGGACACATTCTGCCGTAATGTGAGTAGTGAACGTCTCGAACATCGAAGCCTGCACGGTCACGTGAAAGACCGCCGGGACCGAGAGCTGAAAGTCTTCTCTTATGTGTAAGCTCTGCAAGAGGGTTATTCTGATCCATGAACTGAGAGAGAGGTGATGAACCGAAGAATTCTCTTACTGCTGCGATAACAGGTCTTGTATTGATAAGAGCCTGAGGTGTAACCTTATCAAGCTCCTGAGCCTGAAGAGTCATTCTTTCCTTGATAACTCTTTCCATTCTTGCAAAACCAACGTGGAACTGATTCTGAAGAAGCTCACCAACGCATCTGATACGACGGTTACCGAGGTGGTCAATGTCATCAGCTGTACCTACGCCCTTTGCAAGACAGTTAAGGTAGTTGATTGAAGCAAGGATATCGTCAACGATGATTGTCTTAGGAATAAGCTCGTCAGCCTTTGACTCAAGGTAAGCGAGGATTTCATCTCTGTCCATACCTTCAATTTCTGAAAGCACGTCCATAAGAACGCTGTAGCGTACATTTTCGTTAATGCCGATTTCCTTGAGCTCTTCTCTGTCAAAGCCGGGAAGATAAGGAAGGATGTCAACCATATGGTTGGAGATAACCTTTACAGGCTCTTCCTGACCTTCAACAAGTACATAAGCTACCTTTGCACCTGCCTGCTCAATTTCAAATGCTCTTTCCTTTGAAACAAGCTCGCCCTCTTCAGCGATGATTTCGCCTGTGATGTCGTTGATGATGGGCTGAGCGAGTCTGAAGCCGCGGATTCTGTCGGAGATACCGAGCTTCTTGTTGTATTTGTAACGGCCTACTCTTGAAAGGTCGTATCTTCTCTCATCGAAGAACATACCCTCAATGTGGCTCTGTGCGCTTGCGAGTGTGGGGGGCTCACCGGGACGCAGCTTCTTATAGATTTCGATAAGAGCTTCCTCGGTGTTGCTTGTGTTATCCTTTTCAAGTGTTGCTTCGATTCTTTCGTCGTAGCCGAAGAACTCACGGATATCGTTATCCTTTGAGTAACCGAGAACACGGATAAGAGTTGTGATGGGGATTTTTCTGTTCTTATCAATTCTTACATAAAAAAGATCGTTCTGATCTGTTTCATATTCAAGCCAGGCACCTCTGCCGGGAATGATTGTTGAAGTGAAAAGCTTTTTACCCGTTACGTTGTGGGTCATATCGAAGTATGCACCGGGTGAACGGACAAGCTGTGAAACGATAACTCTTTCAGCACCGTTGATGATGAAGGTACCGCTGTCGGTCATAAGGGGGAAGTCGCCCATGTAAACTTCACTTTCAAGGGCTGTTCCTGTCTGTTTGTTGTAGAGTCTTGCAACAAGACGCATGGGAGCTGCGTAGGTGGTGTCTCTCTCCTTACACTCCTTTACGCTGTACTTGGGACGGCTTTCGTCCAGGCTGTAGTCTACGAAGGACAGAACAAGGTTTCCGCTGTAGTCAGTGATTTCCGACATATCTCTGAGTACTTCCTTAAGACCGGTATCAATGAACCATCTGTAGGAATCCTTCTGTACCTGGATGAGGTTGGGCATTGACATGACTTCTTCAATCTTGCCGTAGCTTTTCCTCGTGTTTGTACCAAGCATTACATCAGTAACATTAAGCATTGGCTTTCACTCCATATCTTTATTATTTACCCTCTCGGGGCATTGGTCTTTTTTGTCCCGGCGGCATTCACCGCCGAAAACGAATTTCAAAAAATGTATTGACATTTTTTTGTTTTAATGGTAATATGCATTCAAGGAAGAAAAGAAAGAAATACTTCCACACATAATTTTCCATTATAAGCTTTGAGATTGTATCACACTTGGCATAGCTATGTCAAGTGGTTTTTTATTAAAAGATTGATATTTATTATAAAAACACCGCTTTTTTTGATGAAAAGGCGGTGTTTGTTCTTTTTATGCAATTTGTACTCCCCTACCGTAACCGTTGAAGGCAGAAAAAACTCCCACCCTAATGAATAGCCTTAGGTGGGGGTTATTGTATGCAAGGGTGTGTTAGAGGCGATTGAACACGAGGGTTAGTGTGTAAAATTGAATTTACCGTGATTGTGCAAAGATACTGTATAAAAGGGCGGCAGATTGCCGCCCCTGTGCTATAAAATCATAATAATCTGACCTTGCGAACACGGCACGCCATGTTCCTACTCGGCACTGCTCAAATCCCCTGCTCGTCAAAATCAAAGACGGTCTGAAGAGCAACATCAATTACCTTTTCAATTGTTTCGGGAACAAGGATGTCTGCCTTGTCAAGTCTTGTGTGATAATATCTCGCGGGAGCGGGATCCATTGCGACAAAGGATGCGGCGGCAATGCCTGCCTCGGAAGCGGCGGCGGCATCGGTTGAGCCGAGAGGAATTGCACCTACGGGAACATCAAGACCGCATTTGGCGGCGGCATTCTTAAGAAGGTCACACACTCTCTTGTCATTCTTGACCATACCTGTCATATCCTTCTCGTAAATCATCATATAATCCTCGTCACGGATTGTATCGAAGCTGATGAATACGGTTTCAACGCCGTCGTTCTTCATTTCGGGGTGAGTGGCAAAGAAAGCCTTCGAGCCACGCAGTCCGCACTCCTCACCGCCTGCGGGCATACAGATAACCTCGGTATTCTCAAAGCGGATATCATTATCTGCAAGGTATTTCATAACTGCGGCACTTACATAACAGCCTGTAAGGTCATCGTTTGCACCGTCAACATATTTCTTGTTGTTTGTAAAGGCGAAAAGACCTGCATAAGCGGGAAGGAAAGCAAGCTGACCGAGAGCCATCTTCTTTTTAAGACAGGGCTTTTTACTTACAAGGTTAACTGCGGCGGTTGCGCCTGTATAAAGCAGACCGAGAATAGCGGGAACTGCAACATAAATTGCACCGTGTGAGCCGAGCTTATATGTATAAGTCCATTCGGGAGCAGAGTCAATGTGACCTGAGAGGATAATTCTGCGCTTGGTTTCGCCCTTTGCTTCTCTTACGACGATAACATTACCGCTCTCCTTCTCCTTGAAGAAGGGGTCAAGGGGCTGCTTATAGAAAAGGAACTCACCTACAAGACCTGCAACACCTGTACCGAGGGCGGCAAGAGCGCCGAGAGCTGACTTTTTGCACTTTGTTGCGGCAACAAGGTTTGCGGCAGTTGCAGCTGTACAGCATGCACCTGCAACAGGAACAAAGGACATAAAGGCATCGGGATTACACTTGAAGCTTTCTATCCAGACCTTATCGGCGTAGGGCTTGAGCTGTTCGTACATATATTCGAGAGCCTTTCTCTCGCTCTCCTCACCGCAGGGACGGGGGCCGAAGCTGTCGCAGATGTGCTTTATGCTGTCGGTTGCAAAGTCGGTGAGAATTTTAAGATCAGTTTTGGCTTTTTCTTTTGTCTTGAGGTAGTCCATATTTCTCTCTCCTTTTTCAAGTTGAAATTTTACAGATATTATTATATATGGGATTGGGAAAATAATCAAGGGGGATTTTATTAAATGTAGGGAGAGGGCCAAGGACCAAAGGGCCGAGCGAAGGCAAGGCGGTACACCGCTTTTACGCAACGCACCGCCCGAGTCACCGTGGTTATTTGTTTTCAGTTAACACACAGAACCGTCCCCTGTGTTTTCTTTCCTGTCTTTTGACCGTCCACTAATTGGTATAATCATCTTAATTAATCCACTAACTAACAATAAAACTCCACATAATACAAAAACAATTAATGAATAACTTAAAACAAGCATACCGGAAATATTATCTGTAAAACTTTCAGTAACATCCAAAAAGCTATATATTAAACGAACCAAACCAGAATATCCGCCTATTACATAAATAAGAATATAAAACAACACCAACATTAAAAATCTAGATATTGTTTGCATATAATTTTTGCTTTTGTTAACCGAACAAAACAACACAGTTATACAACCTAGTACCACAAATAGAATAAAATAAAATTTAAACCAACCATTTGAAATGTTAAAATATGGAAACGAAGAGATAAGCATCACCAATAAATATAAAATAGATCCTCCTAAGCTTCCATAAAACGAAAAAGATTTTATTCTACTGATCATTTTTCCCTCTCCTTTAAACTTTTTCTTTTGTCTTGAGGTAGTCCGTATTTCTCTCTCCTTTTCAGTAAGAATATTTCGGGTAATATTATATAGCGTTGCGGGAAAATAATCAAGGGGGATTTTATTAAATGTAGGGAGAGGGCCAAAGGGCCGAGTGAAGGCAAGGAGGGTTACTGTTTTGTTAGTTGCTGTGGTTATTTTTTTAGGACAGAGTACCATCACCTGTGTTCTGCAGAACCATCTCTTGTGTTCAAAATTCTATAATCTTGTATAGAGGACAATAACTTGTATTTCTCAATACGACATATGCTTTTTCTGATTTTAAACAATAATGAGAATTTAACCATTTAATAAATCCATCAGTTTCAGCAACTGAATATTTATGATTATCTATAATTGTCCAATAATCTTCATCATTTGCATGAGGAATCCAATCTAAAAATTCTTGTCCGATTGCTTCAATTTTAGATTCAAATTCATCGGGTATGGCGATAATATCAACATCTTCGAAAGCATTATCAAAAACTATATTAACTTTTGTCATAATACTCACCCTCATTTTATTGGAACACAGATGACGTTTCTATGTGTTAATAATGTTTACTGACCAAACCAAAACTAACACCCGTCAACCTGCTCTCCTGACAGTTTCATATTAACACACCCGACAATTATAGTCAATCGTTTTTCCAAAAAGCAAACACCGCCTTGTTTCAAGACGGTGTTGGTTGTTTTATGACCTCGCCGGTCGGGCGTTCTTTCTTGTAAGAAAGAACCAAAGAACTTTGCATTTTCCTTTTATTTAAGATAGTCCTTAATGACCTTACAGATTCTCTCCGTTGACTTACCGTCACAGGCGCCCATCTGCTTTTCACGGAAGGCTCTTACCCTTGCAGTAGCCTCCTCACTCTTTGCGTTACGAAGTGCATCAAGAAGCTTACCCGAATCAGTAACAATTTCACCGGGTAAATCCTTGTCATAATCAAGGTAGAAATCTCTTTCATAATTGCCGTAATCGGGACAGTAGAACACCATAGCCTTATCCATAAGGGAAGCGTCAAAAATTACCGAGGAGTAGTCGGTGATGATTACATCGGCAATTGCTAAAAGCTCGGGTGTGGGATCAACGGTGTAGTCCTTTATGCGTGAGTAAAATTCCTTGAAGAATTCCTTTTTCATAACAGGATGTCTGCCGATTACAAAGACCTCATCGTCAGCAAGCTCCTGATTAAGCTGTGCCCAGTCTATCATCGGGTCAAAGTCCGTAAGCTTACCCTCATTCTCTCTGAAGGTGGGAAGATAAACATAAACCTTTTTATCCTTTAAAAGCGGATGCTTCTGACAGATTGTGTCACGGCTGTTCTGCACCTTTTCAGCGTCAAGAATAGCGTCGGTTCTCGGTGAGCCGAGAGCCTTGACAACCTCCATATCAACACCGAAGGCATGGGCATAGAACTGTCTTACATTTTCACTTGTAACGCAAACATCGGTATAGGGTGCGTGGGTGCGGTATTCCTCGAGCCTTGTAAGGCGCGAAGGTGCATCAAGTCCGAAGCGCTTGAAGGCTCCGCCTGCGTGCCACACCTGAACAACCTTCTGCCCCGGGCGAAGCTTGACCGAACGGAAATATTTCATATAGTCATCGGTTACGATAACCTTGCTTGTCAGCATATACATCCGCACCTTTATAATATGAAGAAGCGAGTGCGGAAGCATTTTTGCAAACACAACTTTTTTGCAGTCAAGGCCTTCATAAATGCAGTTGATATTCTCCTTTAACATTCCGTCAGCACGGATTGAATAAAAGAACACTCTGTCCTGGAGCTTCTGCTTTGTAAAGAAGATAGTGATAAACTTAAGAAGATAGTTTACCGCAACGTTCTTCACCTTTTTAAGCAGGTTAATCCCCTTTTGCTTGTAGCCGGCAAGGGTAACTCTCTTAAAATAAATCTTCTTGTAATTTTTAAACACATTACGGCAAGGAACGGGCATTGTCTTTTCCTCACCTCTCAGGTAATTGAGTGCCTCCTCCTCGGTATAGGGCAGATACGCTCCCCTGTGGGAAAGCTTCTTAAAGCGTGAATGCTCATAAAGCTTATACATATCGAGAATGTTATTATCGCTGAAGGAGAAGCGGATGCCCTTAAGGTGCTCTGTTCTGAAAAGCTTGTTGCAGAAGAAGAGGTCAAGAGCAAAGGTGTTATCCCCCTGCTTTGTGCGGGTCTGATTCATATTATGATTGAAGCACAGATCAGAGAAGGGATACTCCGTTGTCTTTTTGCCGTCAAAGCGAGTGAGGGGTGAGGTTGTAAAGCCATACTTTTCCGTACAGGCTTCAAGAGCCTCATAATGTCTCATAAGAATTTTCGGATTAAGCCTTGCAAATCCGTCCTGGAACATAATATATGACGTGCGGCTCTGTTCAAGGGCAAGATCTTTGAAGTCACCTAATGACGTTGCTTCAATAAATCGAATGTTTTCAGCGTTTTTCCACTTTTCAGGGAACTCATCCTTAAGTCTTGCATCAACAAGAAGCTCAAAGGAAGGCATAGTCTGCATAAAAATTGACTCAACCTGAATATTAAGGCGGTCACCGTAGTGTCTGCCTCTTATATCGTTTTTACCTATACAAACCGTAACCTTCGGCTTTTCAGCCATTTCCTTACGGTTATCTATAAGCTTACCGTCAAAGAATATATCTCGGTTTTTCTTTTTCAGGGCACTCTTACCTGACTTTGAAAGCTTTTCGTAAAGCTCAGTAATTATATCTGCGTACTTCTTTATATTTTCATCGGTGAGGCTCCAGAAATGTCTGTAGTAGCTGTAAAGCAGAACGGTAATTTCCTTATGGTAAACCTGGTCAATATAGCACACACGAAGCTTACTAAGCTCCTTTTTACCGAAGTCAGTTCCCTCTTTTTCCGTTGCGCGGTCAAAAGCCTTTTCAGCCTCATTTATAATGTACTTATAAGCATCAAGATAATGCTCTATTTTAAAGGTGGAAACACCCTCGTTTATCACGGGAATAACATAACTGGCTTTGCCTCTGTTTGCGGAAACGATAGTTTCGCTGCTCATTGCAAAGGGAAGAGTGAATGCCGCCTCTCTTGCTTTACCGTAAGCGCGAAAATTAAGTCCCGTTTCCTCAATTTTACTTTTAAGAAAAAGCTTATTGGCAACAGAGGGATTCCAGATAAGATTCATATCAAACTTTGTTGTCTTCCTGCTTTTTTTAAGAAGTCCCGAGGACGCAAATTCATGCTTGCCGTAAACGTCAGAGGATCCCATAGGAGCAACGCAAAGCTGAGCCTTTTCCTTTTCGGCACTTTCAAAAAGGCTTTCAAGCATATTATCGCTGAATATCACATTAGTGTCACCGAAAGAGATATACTTACCCGTTGCCTTTTCTATTGCAAGGTTTCTTGCCTGAGAAATACTGTCATTTTCAGTGTGCACATAGCTGAAGCGTCCGTCTGAAAGATAGCCCTTCATTATATCTGCAGTCTCGTCGGTTGAAGCGGCATCAACCATAATCACTTCAATTTCCTTCAAGGTTTGTCCCTTTATTGCATCAAGACAAGCGGAAAGATGGCTTCCCGCATTATGAACGGCAACAACAACCGTTACCTTTGCGCTCAAAACAAACACCCTTTCTTTTCATCATTCTAAATTCTAAAGGAAAACAGAGGGGCAGTTATTGCCCCTCTTGATTATACATATCCGGGATGGTACGGAGCCGGATCTATCTTCTCGCCGTAGTAACGGATTTCGTAATGAAGGTGAGGTCCGGTTGAATAGCCCGTGCTTCCTGCGTAAGCGATAAGCTGTCCCTTTGAAACATAATCACCGGAGGATACAACGTTTACGGAGTTATGTGCATAAACTGTCATAAATCCGTCTCCGTGATCAATAACAACCTTGTTACCGTAACCGTCGCCTGAGTCACCGGAGGTAACAACAGTACCTGCTCTTGCAGCATAGATGCTTCTGCCGTAAAAGCCGCTGCCTGAAATATCAAGACCGTAGTGTACGCTTCCGATTTCTGCAAGATATGAGCTATCCTTATAGTATGCGGAAATGTAATAGCTACCGCCGCCTACAGGCCATGCCCAATCATCGGTTGTTTCATAATAAGCGGAACCGCCTGATGAGCTTCCGCCGCTGTAATCACCCTCATCGTTATCAGAGGGAAGCTGATTCTGGTTTGCATAGTAATTCTTGATATACTCGTCAAGAGCCTCGTTAGCCGCTGCCTCCTGTTGCTTAAGGTCATTGATATAATCCTTATAAGCTGCACTTTCCTTATCAAGAGATGCAACGTAGCTTTCTATCTTAGCGTACTGTGCTTCAACCTGAGTAACCATAGTTGTATACTCTGTCTGCTTAACCTGGAGTGTAGCCTTCTTTTCGGTGTAGGTATTTCTTGTTTCTACAACCTTTTTCTGATTTTCAACGATAACCGCCTTATCGGACTCAAGCTGAGCCTTTGTCTTCTTAAGCAAGGTTACCTTTTCTCTGAATCCCTCAATGGTCTTTTTATCGTTTTCAGAGGTTCTCTTCATCATTTCAAGTCTTGTAAGGAAGCTTGCAAGGCTGTCAGCACCCATAAGAATTTTAAGGGTGGATTCGTTTCCGTTCATATAAACGGAACGGAGCTTTGCTGAAAGGACATCCTTATTATCCTCGATATTCTGTTCAGTTTCCTGAATGAGAGCGGTTGCCGCCTCAATATTTTTATTTTTCTGCTGAATTTCAGCATTGAGTCTGTTATATTCAGCAGTAAGCTTTGTAATCTGCTGATTGAGCTCATAAATCTGTGACTGAACTTCGCTGAGCTGGGCTTCGATTGATTCAATCTGTGTTTCAAGCTTTTCAAGCTCCGACTTCTGCTGGTCAGCTGTCTGCTGAAGCTGATCGAGCTTCTGCTCGTTTTCAGCAATTTCATCCTCAATACGGTCAACCTCACCCTGAAGCTCACTTTCAGACTGAGCCACGGCATTGATTACACCTGAAATATTGATTGCACCCAGTACAAAGCTGAAGCAAAGCAAAAGACACAATAATTTTTTATAATTCATCGTTTAACTCCTTATACATTAGTTATACCGATTGTTTTTAATCGTTAAGCATTAAACAAGCTCGCTTGCTTCACTACCCTCACGCTTAAGATACTTTCTGATGGACACAAGACTTCCCACGGATGAAATTACAACACCGGAAACGATATATGCAACTGCAAGAACGGGAAGATACTCTGTAAGAGCAATCGCCTTACTGCCGAACATTTCAAGAAGTGAAGTCATCGCTCCGCCTTCAAAGTAAACAACGGCAATGGTAATAATAAGTGAAATAAGACCGGAAATAAGTCCGATGATAAGACCTTCAATCATGAAGGGCCAGCAGATGAACAGGCTTGTTGCACCAACGCTCTTCATAACCTGAATGTCGATTTTTCTTGAAACCATAGTGATTTTGATAGTATTTGAAACAATAAACATTGAAACTATACCGAGAACGGCAACAAGAATCACACAGATACCGGTAATTGACTTCTGCATTGTTGTAATCTGATTAACAACATCCTGACTTTCTCTTACTGCACTTACATTCTCAATCGCCTTTATTTGTTCAAGGGTGGACTTGAAATTTTCAAGATTGCTTACAGAAATTCTGTAGGAGTCAGGCAAGGGGTTTTCAATAACGCCGTCAAAAAGATCTCTTTCAACGCCGAAATCACGAAGCTGTTCCTCGTATCCTGCTTCCTTTGAAACAAACTCAACACCGATAACGTCGGGAATAGCTCTCAAATCTGCACCGACCTTTGCAACTGAAGCATCGTCAGCACCGTCCTCAACAAAAGCAATTATAACATTCTGCTTTTCAACATCCTGAACAAGATTCTGGATGTTCATAATGATAATCAGTGACATACCGATAAGAAGAAGACAGGCTGAAAGCACGCTGATGGATGAAAATGACATACTGCGGTTTGCGACAAGATTATGAGCACCCATTTTTGTAAGATAGGAGGTATTAAGTCCGCCGCCTCTTTTTTTATTTGCCTTTTTCTGCTTTTTAACTTCTTTTGTATCCTTCTGTTTTACAGCTTTTTCTTTTTTAGGCATTTTCAGTTTCCTCCTCTTCCGTTGATATTATCTCTTCTTCGGAAACCTCAACGTCCTCTTCCTGTACAGAAGCAAGAGAAACATCCTCCTGCACAGTTTCAGGCTCACTTTTGAAAACAAGCTCGCCGGCATTTCTTGCAGGAATATCAGAAAGAATCTTTCCGTTTTCGATTGTAACGATTCTGTGATCAAACTGATGAACAAGCTCAAGGTCATGAGTAACAACAACAACCGTTGCACCAAGGGCGTTGATCTTGTCAAAAAGGCTCATAATTTCGCCTGAAAGCACGGGGTCAAGGTTACCCGTAGGCTCGTCAGCAATAATAACTCCGGGGTTATTGATAAGCGCTCTTGCAATGGCAACACGCTGTCTTTCGCCCTGAGAAAGCTGATGAGGAAAGCTGTTAGCCTTATTTGAAAGGTCAACAAGCTTAAGCACGTAGCGTACTCTTTTTGTAATTTTCTTTTCGCCCATACCGATAACGCGAAGAGCGAAAGCAATGTTATCATAAACGGTCATTTTCGGGATAAGTCTGAAATCCTGAAAAACAATACCGAGCATACGGCGAAGATAGGGAAGCTGTCTTCTCTTAATAGTGTTAAGTGTGTAAGGTCCTACACGCACAATACCTGCGTCAACCTTTTCCTGACCCATAATAACATTGAGAAAGGAGCTCTTACCTGCGCCCGAAGCACCAACGATGAAAACAAATTCACCATCATCAATTCTTACGCTTACATCGTCAAGAGCAACGGCACCGTTGGTCTTATAACGCATTTTTACATTTTTAAATTCTATCATCTTAAGTCACTTCCTATTTAATACATAAAACTGTGGCTTGAACGATTCGAGTTAAATCAATACTTGATAGGCTTTGCATCAAGATATTTTTTAACCATAAGAGCTACCTTGAACACAATAGCATCATCGAACTCACGAAGGTCAAGACCTGTAAGCTTCTTGATTTTTTCAAGTCTGTAAACAAGAGTATTTCTGTGAACAAAGAGCTTTCTTGAAGTTTCGGAAACATTGAGGTTGTTTTCAAAGAACTTCTGAATAGTGAAGAGAGTCTCATGATCAAGACCCGTAATGGAGCCTTTCTTGAAAATCTCCTTGAGGAAAATCTCACAAAGAGTTGTGGGAAGCTGATAAATAAGTCTTGCAATACCGAGGTTTTCATAAGTAACGATGGTCTTTTCGGTATCGAATACCTTACCTACCTCAAGAGCAATCTGGCTTTCCTTGAAGGAACGGGGAAGCTCCTTGATACCGGTTACGATTGAGCCTACACCGATGATTGCATTGATATAATATTCGGTATGAAGTGAATCAACAATACTTCTTGCAAGCTTTTCAAGATCCTTGATCTCATTGCCTGAACGAACTTCCTTTACAAGGGCGATATCAGTTTCGTTGATATTGATTACAAAGTCCTTGTTCTTATCAGGGAAGAGAGCCTGAATTGTCTCGCTTACGGATATCTCGGTTCTTTCAGAGGTTCTGATAAGAAGAACGCAGCGTGAAACATCATTGTTAAAGCCGAGCTCACGGGTTTTAAGGTAAATATCACCCTGAAGAATATTGTCAAGAATAACGTTCTTGATAAAGTTGCTTCTGTCAAACTTCACATCGTAATACTGCTTGATACCGCCGAGTGAAATTGAAATAAGTCGCGCAAAGTTTGCGGCATTATCATCGTTACCGTCAACAAAAATCGCACTGTCAGGATGATTCTGACCGCCGATTGCAAGGAAAGTTTTACCGCCGATAACCTTTACGTCACCGTCAGCAAGCACTTCTTTCATATCAACAAAGTTAGTCTGACCGATCTGACTGAGCTCGCTGCAGCAGATAATTGTACCTACAGCATCAACCACACCGATTGTTCTGTCGATAGCATCCTTCATCTGATGAATGATTCCCTGGAATAATCTGTTAGACATATTAAATGTTCCCCCAACTTTTTAATTCTGTGGATATTGGATATTTTGACTATTGTCACTTTCACCATTGTACACAATTTATCGTCATTTTGCAATATAAATGTGTGATTTTTTTAGATAATTTTTTATTTGTTCATTTTTCTGATATAGTTTTTTGTGATTTTCAGCACGAAACCGGGTGAATTTGATGATTTTTTCGTCAATTTAACATTGTTAAATATTACCAACAGAAAAAAGCAAATCCCGTTTTTTTGAACATATTATAAAAAAACGACAAATGTCTATGCAATTTACCCATAGAAAAAAGCATTTTTTTACCTCCCTTTTCCCAGTTGGGGGCCTGAGGAGAAAGGGAGGTATAAACGCGATACAACCTCATTCAAATTACCGCAGTGTCATAATAACACAGTTACCTTAAAGAAAATTAAAAATAACCGTGAGGTCGCACAGTGTACAGCCGGAGTGTCAAACGGTCAGAAGTAAACACGCTCTTAACAGCGGCTTTTTCGCTTTATTTTATTTGACAGCAAAACAGCGTACACTCCCGTAGCGGAAATGTTAAATAAACATAAAGCATAAAATAAGGAAGCTATTCTTTTTTCACCTTTGTTATCCCCTGCACTCAATTAACTGTTGCATATTACCACATCTTTATGATACAATAATAAGGATATAATTTGCGGAGGTGCTTTTTATGAAAAGTAAAATCATTGCACCGGGTGTTAAGCTCTGCACTCATAAAACAGAGCAGTTCAAAACCTCGGTGATTTCCTTTAACATAGTAACAAGCCTTGAAAAGGATGCAGGGAAAAAGGCTCTGCTTTTAAACCTTCTTGCAAGAACAACCAAGACTTATCCCACAATAACAGAAATGAACCGTCGCCTTGCAGGTCTTTACGGTGCGGTTATTTCCCCCGTTGTAAGAAAAATCGGCGAGGCGCAGGTGCTTTCACTTGTGCTTGTTTGCCTCGATGACCGTTTTGCATTGAACGGTGAGAAGGTACTCAGTGAAGCTCTGAAACTTCTTTCCTCCTGCCTTTTTTTGCCCGACATCACACCCGAAGGCTTTAAGGAGGAAAACATAAAAAGAGAAAAGCGGCTACTTACAGAAAAGCTTGAAAGCGAGAAGGACGATAAGAGAATCTATGCCCTTAACACAATGCTTTCCGAAATGTGCCGCGACGAAGGCTACGGCATACACCGCTTCGGTACAAAAGAAGAAATAGAGGAAGCTACCGGCATGGAGCTGCTTGCTCTCTGGAAGGAAATTCTCTTTGAAGCACCCGTTCAGGTTAACGTAACGGGAAACTTCAACGAAGCTGAAATTGAAAGCACCGTAACAAAGCTTTTCGAACGACTCGACAGAAAAAAAGAAAACATAGGCGAGGTTCACACAGAATTTATCACCGAAGCTTACGAAAGCAGACTTTTCACCGAAAAGCAGAATGTAAAGCAGGGTAAGCTTGTTATAGGTATGCGTGCCGGCATGACCTACGATTTTGATAACTTCCCGGCAATCAAGCTTATGAATGCGATTTTCGGAAGCGGAACATTTTCAAAGCTCTTCATGAACGTAAGAGAAAAAATGAGTCTTTGCTACTACTGTGCCGCAAGGCTCGATGCCGCAAAAGGCATTATCACCGTTGAAAGCGGCGTTGAAACCGAAAACGCACAGAAGGCTCTTGAGGCAATCCGCAATGAGCTTGACGAAGTACGCAAGGGCAACTTCACTGACGAAACAATAGAGAATGCGAAAAAGAGTCTTTGTGACCTTTACGGCAGCGTATATGACAGCGTTACGGGCATCAACGACTGGATGACCGGCTATGCTCTTAAAAATGAAATCACCGAGCCTTCAGCTCTTGCCGATATAATAAGCAATGTCTGCCGTGAGGAAATTATCATCGCCGCCTCAATGGTAACAGAGGACACGGTATTTATACTCGAAAGCGACAGTAAGGAGGTAACAGAATGAAAAAGATAACAAACGACCTTCTTAAGGAAGAATATTTTGAAATTGACCACAAAAGCGGTCTGAAAATATTTGTTATGGAAAAGCCTGACTATTCAGGTGCTTTTGCAATGTTCGGTACACGCTACGGAAGCGTTGACACCTGCTTCCGCCTGAAGGGAGAGGAAAGCTACACCACCGTTCCCGAGGGTATCGCTCACTTCCTCGAGCACAAGCTTTTTGAAAGTGAAGAGCTTGACGCCTTTGAGCGCTTTGCAAAAACCGGCGCTAACGCAAATGCCTTCACCTCCTTTGACCGCACCTGCTACATCTTCCAATGTGCAGACAACTTTAACGAAAACCTTGAAATTCTCCTTGACTTTGTAAAAGCTCCCTATTTCACCGAGGAAACAGTACAGAAGGAGCAGGGAATTATCGGTCAGGAGATAAGAATGTATCAGGATGACCCGGACTGGCAGGTGCTTTTCAATCTGCTCAGAGGTCTTTACAAAAACAACCCCGTAAGAATTGACATTGCGGGCACGGTTGAATCAATAGCCGAAATCAATGCAGAACTTCTTTACTCCTGCTACAGAACCTTCTACAACAACTCAAATATGTGTCTTGCCGTTGCAGGCAATGTGAAAGCAGAGGATGTTATTGCGATTGCTGATAAGGTGCTTAAAATTGAAGAGCCTGTAGCATTTGAGCAGATTATACCCGATGAGCCTTACGAGGTAAACGAGGCTTATACCGAAGAAAAGCTCGGTGTAGACATGCCGAAGTTTGCCCTCGGCTTAAAGGAAAAGTGCGAGGAAATCGTCCCCTCTCCCAAAAAGACTCTGCTTTATAACCTTGCTCTTGAAATCATCGCAGGCAAGTTTTCACCACTTTATACAAGACTTCTCGACGAAGGACTTATCAACACAGCCTTCGGTAAGGAATACTTTTTCGGCAGAGGCTTTGCTACCGTGTTTTTCAGCGGTGAAAGCAGAAATCCCAAAAAGATAAGAGATGAAATTATTGCAGAGCTTAACCACATCAAAAAGAACGGTATTCTTCAGGAGGATTTCGACGTCTGCCTTAAGAAAAAGTACGGCGCAGAGATTTTCTCCTACAACGATGTTGACGACCTTGCAAATAACCTTTGCGAGGCCTGGCTCAACGGCTACGGAATTTTCGATAACATTGACCTTTACAGAAGCATTACAAGAGAAGATGTTGAAGCTGTTATAAGAGAAGGCTTTGATGTTGATAACATCTGCCTTTCAGTTATTAAATAAAGGAGTTAACCATGGGAAAAACATTAGTATTGGCTGAAAAGCCTTCCGTTGCAAGAGATATAGCAAGGGTTCTCGGCTGTAAGGGTAAGGGTGACGGCTGCATCAACGGTGACAAATATGTTGTCACCTGGGCACTCGGTCACCTTGTAACCCTCGCTGATCCCGATGCTTACGATGACAAATACAAAGCATGGCGGCTTGAGGATCTGCCTATGCTTCCCGAAAAAATGAAGCTTGTTACAATCAAGCAAACCTCAAAGCAGTACAGAGTTGTTTCCGCACTTATGAAGCGCCCCGACATCGACAAGCTCGTAATAGCTACCGACGCAGGACGTGAGGGTGAGCTTGTTGCACGCTGGATTATGATGAAGGCTCACTGCAAGCTTCCCGCCTACAGACTTTGGATTTCATCACAGACGGACAGAGCCATCAAGGAAGGCTTTCAGAATTTAAAAAGTGCCAAGGAATATGACAACCTTTATTATTCCGCACAGGCACGTGCCGAGGCCGACTGGCTTGTAGGGCTTAATACAACAAGAGCTCTGACCTGCAAGTATAACGCTTCTCTTTCCGCAGGACGCGTACAGACTCCTACCCTCGCCCTCATTGTTCAGCGCGAGGAGGAAATACAGAATTTTGTTCCGAAGCTTTACTACACCGTAAAAGGTGATTTCGGTGCATTCAAGGGCACATACCGTGACGCCAAGGGTAATACCCGTTTTTCTGATAAAAGCTTTACAGAGGGCCTACAGAAAAGCCTTCTCGGCAGAAATTATTCTGTAACAAAGCTTGAAAAGGCAACCAAAAAGCAGAATCCCCCTGCCGCATACGACCTTACAGAACTTCAGCGTGACGCCAACAAAAAGTACGGCTATTCCGCAAAGCAGACCCTTTCACTTATGCAGAGCCTTTACGAATACCACAAGGTGCTCACCTATCCCCGTACCGACTCACGCTACATAACCGATGACATTGTCGCTACATTACCTGAAAGACTCCGTGCTATGGCGGTGGGGCCTTATCAGACAAGTGCAATGAAGCTTGCCCGCGGTAAAATTGAAACAAAGTTTATTGTTAACAATGCAAAGGTCTCCGACCACCACGCCATTATTCCCACGGAGCAAAGTCCTAATCTCTCAAAGCTCTCTTACGAGGAAAGAAACATTTACGACCTTGTTGTAAGACGTTTTATGGCCGTTCTGAGTGAGCCTTTCCAGTATGACGAGGTTAAAATTGAAATCGCAGCTGACAAGGGCAGCTTTTTCGCAAAGGGTAAAACACCTCTTAAGCAAGGCTGGAAGGAATTTTACGGCAACCTTGACGAGGATGAGGATGACGACAGCGACGACAAGGCTCAGAGCCTTCCTCCCCTTAAGCAGGGTCAGGCTCTCACTCTTAAGGGCATAAAAATCACAGAGGGCAAAACCAAGCCTCCCGCACGCTACACCGAGGCTACTCTCCTTTCCGCAATGGAAAATCCCTCAAAGCAGATTACCGACAAAACCCTAAAGGCTGTAATTGAGTCTACAAGCGGTCTGGGCACACCTGCAACAAGAGCTGACATTATTGAAAAGCTTTTCGATAACTTCTCAATTGAGCGTGTTGGCAAGGAAATCCACCCCACGGCAAAGGGCAAGCAGCTCGTACGCATTGTACCCGAGGATCTGAAATCCGCTACCCTTACGGCTAAATGGGAGCAGCAGCTTCAGAACATCAGCCAGGGTAAACAGAGCATGAAAAAGTTCATCGGTGAAATGAGAGACTACTCAACCTCGCTTGTATCAAAGGTTATTGTTTCCGATGCACAGTATAACCACGAAAACGCTACCAAGGACAAATGTCCCGTCTGCGGCAAGTATCTTTTAGAGGTGAACGGCAAAAAGGGCAAAATGCTCATCTGCCAGGACAGGGAATGCGGTTACCGCAAGGGACTTACTCAGGTTACAAACGCCCGCTGCCCCGAATGTCATAAAAAGCTTGAATTACGCGGCGAGGGTGACAAAAAGCTCTTTGTATGCAAATGCGGTTACCGTGAGCGTCTTTCTGACTTCAATAAGCGCAAGCAGGACAGCGGTGCAAACAAGTTTGACGTGATGAATTATATGAAAAAACAGCAGAAGGAAGAAAAGGACAAGGTTGAAAACAACCCCATGGCAGATCTGCTGAAGGATTTCTTTTAAACAAAAAACGAAGGGCACGGCATTGTCAGCTGACACCGTGCACTTTTTTTAATCTTCGGTTCATAATTCAATGCATAAACTTGAAAAATTCATAAATTTATGTATAATTTAATTAAATACACTTAAGGAGTCAGAGTATGAAACGAAATCCACACATTGATTTTCTCAAAGGCATTGCGATAA
>JAFULG010000043.1 GCA_017473435.1 Clostridia bacterium
AACTTGACCAGAACCTTCCTTCACTTCTTTGTAATCATAACTTGTCCAGCCTTTTATATCATCACCATCTCTGTATATTCCAACAAAGGCTTGACCGTTTACCATTTCAGAAGTAATACCGCTATATTCAACTACCATTGTTTCGTTTGCAATACAATCTGTTTTCGGGAGAGAAATTGTACCTGTTTTAACTGCACCCACCGTAATGGGAATACTTAAAACAAAGTATTGTTCTTCGCAATAGCAAGTCCAATAAAAGCGTATTTCATAAGCACCATCTTCTGCAGGGGCTGTAAAATAGTTTGTACTATCATAATTTATTTCAGCAGATTCTGTGTCGGCATAATCATTATCTATATAATCATCGTGTTCAGAACCTGCTTTTGAAATTGCCAATGTTGCCCAAAGAACACCCGATATTTCTTCATATCTGTCATCAACGCCGCTCCAACCATAATATATTTTTTCTCCGGGTTGATAATTTGACTTATCAATGGTAACTGTAATGCCCTGTGCTGTAGCGGAAACCTCCGCCGCACTAACCGTAAATGTCATAACCGACAGGCACATCGTAAGTGCCAATAAAATCGAAAGTAATTTCTTCATCTTCATATCCTCCTTAAAATCCGAATAAATCTTTTATTCCGCCGAAGCCCTGTTTGGGTTCGGGTTTTACATAATCAAAACCGCCTGACGGCTCCGAAATATTAAAGCCGATGTTAGGACAATCGGGATCGCCCTCAAAGCAGTGTTCGGTATCTACGTGATAGCAGGTGTCGCCGATTTTCTTATACAAATGTGCGATGCTCGGATACTGACCTGCCTGTGTAAATCCGTTTTGCATGAGTATCTGTCTGTACTGCTCAACTGCGTTTGCCGCCCCAAGGTGGTTTCCCTTAAAGTCTGCCGAGAAGGTGATGTAATCGCCGTAATCTTCTATATAGTAGTTACTTCCGCCGCAGTTCCATTTGGGATAAGCTGAAAGCTTTTCATCCCACTCTGCCATTATCTTTGCGTTTTTGTCTGCCTGTGCTTGTTCTTCGGCAATGGCTGACGGTAATTTAGCTCCGCAGTCCTGACAGAATTTTGTGCCGATGGCGTTCTGCTTTCCGCAGGCGGTACAAACTGCACCTTCGGCTACCGTCTGTTCGGGAAGTGCCGTTCCGCATTCGGGGCAGAACTTTTTATCTGCCGTGGTCGGCTTTTCACAATTCGGGCAAACCTTCATATTTTTTGCAGCCTCGGTAGCGTAATTATTTACGCTTCTTTCCAAATTTGCAAATGCGCCCTGAAAACCACCGCCCTGAGTTTCACCTCCGTTTTGATTTCCTGCGGCATTATCTATATGACCTGCCGCTTTGTTTGCAAGGTCTGTGGCTGTCGGCTCGATTGCTTTGCCTATGGCATCGCCAACGGCTCTGCCGATTCCCTGACTCACACCTCGTCTGATTGCTCTTTCCAAATCAAAGAAACTCATAACTTATGCCTCCTTTATATATAGGTAAAAATTTTTTGACTACATTTTTTCTCCGCACTGCGGACAGTATTCGGTGTCATCCTTTACAACCGTGTCGCAGTTTTTACAAAACTTGTGTCTTTCCTTATATTCCTGAAACATATTCTTTTCAGGAAGCTTTGCACCGCACTCGGTACAGAAGCTTTCTGTTGAAGGTGATGCGCGTCCGCAGGATTTGCAAACCTTCAGTCTTTTCATAGCACGGGGACCGAAACCGTATTCGTCCATACTTTCCTGCCGTACCTGTTCCGCTAAAATCAGTCTCATTCTTCATACCTCCTCATAGCGCAGAGCCGAGCCGCAGCTTGTGCAAAATGTATCAGATATTGAAACCTTGCTTCCGCAATGTCTGCAAAACTTCGGCGGGTTCTCCCAGGGGGAGCAGTCAACACACATAAAAGTATCTGCGTTATACATTGCATCGCATACGAACCGTCCGCATTTTTTGCATCTGCTGATTTCCGGCTTTGCAATTTCCCATGCTCTTTTTAATCTTTCCTCCGGTGTGCCGCCCACGATCGGTTCGGTTAGAAAAACTCTCGCTCCCGATAAATCGCAGAAAAAGCTGTACCGATTTCCGTTTATGATTTTATAAGAAGCAATTTTCTCCGGCATACGCATCCTCCTTTCAGAAAATTTTTCCTTAGAAAAGTAACAAATTTTTCTAAAATATTGAATTTTTCAACATTATCTAATATAATATAAATAATCAGAATTGGTAAGGTGCATCGGAAAATGATTTTTTGATGTACTTTACAAGCTCAATTATACATATTTTTTTACCTTTGTCCTCACCCCAAAATGCCAAAAAGATGGGAAAAATCAAAAAAAATTAAAAAAATTTTCTCAAAAGGGTGAGAAAAAGGGTGGGAAATTAGAAAAATTTGGTAAAGGGGACATATTTTTATGCGAAAATTAACGGCACTCATTCTCACGGGAATTTTAATTACATTTTCACTTGTCGGCTGCGGTCAAAATACAAGACTTAATCCAAGCAGCCCGACGACCTTATCCATCTGGCATGTTTACGGAAATCAATCCGAGTCGCCGTTTAACGATGCAATAGATAAATTTAATTCAACTGTCGGCAAGGAAAAGGGTGTTTTTGTTTCCGTAACCTCTATGGTTGATTCCGATTCCATTGACCAGCACCTTTTTGACGCTGCAAAGGGTACACCGGGCAGCGGTGATTTCCCCGATTTGTTTACTGCATATCCGAGAGTTGCCGAGGGTATAGGTGAAGAATTGCTTACAGACTGGAACGAAATATATTCCGAGGAGGAGCTTTCCGTCTTTGTTGATGACTTTCTTGCGGAGGGCAATATTTCGGGCAGACAGCTCACGCTTCCCATTGCCAAATCGACAGAGCTTCTTTTTGTAAACAAAACCTTATTTGACCGTTTTGCAAATGAAAGCGGTTTTTCAGTCAAGGACTTTGAAACCTTTGACGGTCTTTTTGAAATGGCATCCGCCTATTATGAATGGTCGGACGGCAAGGATTTATTCCAGTATGATGATTTCTACAACTATTTCCTTATCAATGTTGCCGCAAAGGGTGACGAGCTTATCAAAAACGGCAAGGTAAACTGCGATACCAACGAATTTAAGGATGTTTTTTATGCGATTGCCGAGCCCGGAATTGAAGGCGGTATAAGCCTTTATGATAATTTCGGAAGCGATCTTTGGAAAACAGGCGATATTATATCCTACATCGGTTCGTCTGCCGGTATTCTTTATACCCGTGATGATGTAACCTATCCTGACAACAGCGTGGAAAAGATTGAGCTGTCGGTTCTTGCATATCCTGTTTTTGAGGGTGCTGCACCTACCGTTATGCAAAGGGGTGTAACGCTCTTTGCTCATAAAACAGACGATGCAAAGAAAAACAAGGCAATGGAAATATTTGTTGATTTCCTTGCAGAAAAGGACAATAACATTGAATTTGCCTCTGCATCGGGCTATATTCCGGGAACAGATGAAGCCTTTGAAGGACTTTTTTCAAATCTTGAAGGTGTGGAAAATCCCAAATACCGTATGCTTTATGAGGCTGTAAGCGATATGTACGGCAAATATACCTTCAAGCCGCTTCCCGTATTTGAAAATTCTTCTGCCGTTCAAAAGGAATTTGACGGCAATGTTACCAATATACTTTCAAAGGCACGGGCAGAATATCAGGCGAGAGTGTCCGCAGGCGAGGATAAAAACACCGTTTTACCGGAGCTTTGTGAAAAGGCGCTCAATGAACTTAAAAGCAAGTATTAAAGGATAAGGAGGAGCAGAAATGAAGCTACCGCAGATTAAAGCCACTTTGGCGGAAATAAAAAACAGCGGTCTTTCTATGAAAAGAAGACTCGCTGTGTATATTGCTGTGCTTTTGATGCTGTTCCTTGTTGTTATCGGGATTGCACTGAATTTTTTAGGCATTCTCAATATTACGCCGTTTCGTCTGAGAGAAACCTTTCATCGGGAGCTTAAAGAAACGAACTACCGTGCAGAAACCTCTATTGATACAAATGCTGCTCATGCAATTCTGTTTGCAGAGCATCTTTCTAAGGAAACAGAGCATTATCTTGCCGCAAAAAACATAAGCTTTGAAGCTTTGGAAAACAATGCAGCGCTGATTGACGGGCTTGAGGCAGAGGTTTACAATATTGTAGCTGCAAATATGCAGTATGCCGATTGCAGCGGTGCATTCTTTATGCTTAACACGACAGTAAACAGTAAGCTTCCCGAAAAATACCACAGCGGCATTTACCTGAAGTTTTCCTATCTTCACTCAAACAGTATGATAAACCACAAAACATCAATGCTCTACGGCTCGTCTGCCGTTGCAAAGGAATATGGTGCGGATTATTACAACGAATGGCACTTAGAGATGCCGGAGGGTATTTATCACGAGCTTGATGATGTGTTTCATGTTTCAAAGGCAGACTTTAATGACAGCTATGTGCTGACGGGTGTATATCAGATTCCCGGCACGTGGGAAAATGTGAGGTTTTTATGTGTTCCCGTGTTTGACACAAGCGACAAGCTTATCGGTGTATGCGGCTTTGAAATCTCAAGCCTTTATTTCAGCCTGACCTACGAAACACATAATGACGAGTTTGACAACATCATTCACGGTTTATTTACAGAGAGCGAGAAGGATTCATATACCGGGCAGATGTCCGTCAATCATTCGGGGTATTCTCCGTCCGACACAGGCGTAATGACAATAAAGAAGGGCAAAAATCTTGACACCTTTACATACGGAAACGAAACCTTTATCGGTAAGTACGGAGAGATTACACTGGGCAACAGCAAGCATATTTTAACCGTTATGGTTCCCGAAAAGGAATATCAGTCCTTGCTTTCCGAATCGTATATCAGAAT
Source organism: Clostridia bacterium (assembly GCA_017473435.1). Taxonomy (GTDB): domain Bacteria; phylum Bacillota; class Clostridia; order Oscillospirales; family Acutalibacteraceae; genus UBA6857. The sequence continues at coordinate 4,889 of JAFULG010000043.1, forward strand.
GCTTGCGGTGCTCATTATTGTTCTTATGCTGATGGTTTTGATTTGCCTTTATTTCAGCCACAAGTATATGAAGCCGATTCTTAAAAGCTTTGAGCAGATAAAGGCAAACTCCGTTCCCGACAGTCAGGTTAAAATACCTGAAATCAACGACCTTTTCCGTTTTCTTGCGGATAAGGACAAAGGACATGAGGACGAGATAACAGAGCTTACACGCCTTAGAAACGAGGCAAAGGATGAATACACAAAGATTCAGACGCAGCTTGACAAGGTGGTAGAACGACATAAATCCGGTGCCGATCCTGAATTTTATGAGATATTCAAGTCAAATGTATCCAAGCTCACTCAAAAGGAAGCACAGATATTCAGGCTCTATCTTGAGGGAAAATCTGCAAAGGAAATTCAGGAGATAACGGAAATCAATCAGAACACACTCAAGTATCATAACAAAAACTTATATTCAAAACTCGGTGTTACGAGTAGAAAAGAGCTTTTGCTTTATGCTGCTATGCTTAAAAAAGAAGGAGGAGTTTTATGACACTTGCAGACAGACTGAATAAAATAATTGATGAACAGGGACTTACAAAAAGAGCGTTTGCAAAAACCTTGGGTGTCAGCGAAAACTACATCTATCAGCTCACAGGAAGCCAAGAAAAGCTGACCACCATATCCGAAACTCTTGCAAAGCTAATTGCTCTCGAATTTGGATATGATAAGGACTGGATTATATACGGCGATAAAAGCTAAAATATATGATGAAAGCCTCCGAGGATTTCTCCCCGGAGGCTTTGTTTGTTTTTATAGATTATTTTACTAAATCTTTGAAAGCTTTGCCATATTATTTCACCTCCT
>JAFULG010000044.1 GCA_017473435.1 Clostridia bacterium
GTAAGCGAATATATTCCACCCATAAACGACGCTATAAAGATCCGCAATTTATCAGGATGCTCCTTCAGGATTAATGCTGTCGAACTTAGCAATAAGTATGTAATATAAATATTCACAACAATAAGTACATCAGCATAAATTACACCCGACATTTTCATCACCCGCTTAATTATAGTTTCGGGATTATGATATTTATGTCGAAAGCTTGACGTAAATAAAAAAAGAGCGGACACCTGACGGCATCCGCAAAAAAATAGGCATTTATTCGGCAAAATATTTTCTTCTTGAATTAATAAGCTCTGCAATAAAACGGTTATCGAAATCGCTGAGCCTGTAATCCTTACGATAAATAAGAACGTCTTTATAGGTTTTATCCGTTATATCGCATTCCTTTTCAATAAGACCGTAACGCTCAAGATTTTCCTCCGGATTAGGCGATACCCACATAAAGCTGTTCTTAAGCTTTGAAAGAAGCTCCATCTGGCTTGCTCTTTCAAAAACAAAAATTCTCTTATCAACGTTTTCCGAAAGCTCGGCCTTCTTTACATCTATAAGAGGCATTGAAGGCACATAGGGATCAGCGTGACATATTTCAATACACGAGGATAAATCATCCGCGGTAACAATCTCTTTCTGAGCTAGCACGGAATCTGCCGCTGTAATAAGACGGTAAGAAAACTCTGTCACAATTTCACTTTCAAGCTTCTTTTCATTAAACATCTGACGGTAATGGTCGTCAAAAGCAGACTGATAACGAACGATACCGAGATTATAATCCTCTTTGCAGACGTTAATTATAGTTTTATTTGAATTGGTTTCCTTGTAGAAAAACTCACAGGGAGAATCCAGTCCTATGCTTGTTGAAAAGTTGGTAAATGCTTCACATATATAAGCCGCTCTCGGAACGGAGAGAGAAAACTGCTGAACCTTTCTTTTTCCGTATACATACATATTTTCAACCTGTTCAACCTGAGCAATAATACGCCTTGCATAACGTAAAAATTCTTCACCGTCATCGGTTACGGTTATACCCTTTGAGGTACGGTTGAAAATAGTGATGCCGATGTGTTCTTCCAGCTCCTTGATGGCTCGGCTAAGATTAGGCTGACCCATGTAAAGGTTTTCTGCCGCTTTGCTGATTGATTTTGTTTCGGCAATTTCCGTTGCATATTTGAGGTGTAAAATATTCATGGTGTCCTCCTGAATCAGTATTTGTTAAATTTTAGCATAAAACAAAACATTTGGCAAGAATTTGTTGATAAATAAATATTAAAAAAATAGAGGTGAGAAATGCCTACGCAAAACTCACCTGCACAACTATTAATTTACTTATTTAGCAGTGAAGAGAACAAGAAGTGCTGAAACAAAAGCAAGAATAAAGAAAACTCCACCTGCAATTTTAGTAAACTTAGAAAGCTGAGCTTCCATTGTTCTGCCCTTATTCTTACCGAAGAAGGTATCTGCAGCACCTGCAATTGCACCTGAAAGACCCTGCTGCTTGCTTTCCTGAAGTGATACAAGAATTATGATTATAACTGAAACAATTATAACAAGAAATGCTAATACATACTGAACAGCTGTCATTTTATAAACCTCCGAAAAATTTGTACTAAAGCATTTTAACACAACTGCTGTTTAAAAGTCAATAGCTCTTTGTGTTTTTTTGTGTCTTAAGTACTTAAAATCCCATTATTTTTCTTCAAAAATTGCCTTTTCCGAACCCTCAACAGCAGCCTTTGTTATTATAAGCTTGCCACCGTTTGCATTTTGCGGTACCTCAAACATATAGTCAAGAAGAAGCTTTTCAATAATTGAACGCAAGCCTCTCGCACCGGTTTTTGCTTCAAGAGTCTTTTCGGCAATAGCTTCAAGTGCGTCATCCTCAAAGTACAGGTCTACCTTGTCAATGCTGAAAAGGTATTTATACTGCTTTACAAGTGAGTTTTTAGGCTCGGTCATAATTTTTACAAGAGCATCCTTATCAAGGTCATCAAGAGCGGTGATAACAGGAAGTCTGCCCACGAGCTCAGGGATAAGACCGAACTTTACAAGGTCATGGTGCATAACCTTATGCATAACCTTAGCCTGCTCAAAGTCCTTTTTACTCTTGATTTCGGCACCGAATCCAAGTCCGCCGCTACCGAGTCTTTTTTCAACAATTTTTTCTATACCTACAAAAGCACCGGCACATATAAAAAGGATATTTGATGTGTCTATCTGAATGAACTCCTGCTGAGGATGCTTTCTTCCGCCCTGGGGAGGTACGTTTGAAACAGTTCCCTCGAGGATTTTAAGAAGAGCCTGCTGAACACCCTCACCGCTTACGTCACGGGTAATCGATGTGCTTTCGCTTTTTCTTCCGATCTTATCAATTTCATCAACATAGATAATGCCCTTCTCAGCTCTTTCAATGTCAAAATCTGCCGCCTGAATGAGCCTTAAAAGTATATTTTCAACGTCCTCGCCGACATAACCGGCCTCTGTAAGCGTAGTTGCATCAGCAATCGCAAAGGGAACATCGAGAATTTTAGCAAGGGTCTGCGCAAGCATTGTTTTACCTACGCCGGTGGGACCGAGCATAAGAATATTACTCTTGCTTACTTCAACATCATTATCCTTACCGCTGTATATTCTTTTGTAATGGTTGTAAACTGCAACGCTGAGAGCCTTTTTAGCTTCATCCTGACCGATTACGTACTCGTCAAGCAAAGCTTTGATTTCTGCAGGCTTTTTTAGAGAAGCAAAGCTTTTGGCTTTATCCTCCTTAAGTGCGTCACCTTCACTGTTTACGATAGTCTGACAAAGGTTGATACACTCGTCACAGATATACACTCCCGGGCCGGCAATAAGTGTTTTAACATCACTTTGTGCCTTGTTACAGAAGGAACATCTGACGGATTTTTCTTTGTTATCACTATCTCTAGCCATTTAATCTACCCCTTTAAGTTGGTATAGCCGATAATTATCTCTTATCGAGAATCTTATCAACAAGACCGTATTCAAGAGCCTCTTCGGCTGTCATAAAGTTATCTCTCTCTGTATCCTGAGCAATAATCTCAACATCCTTACTGGTATTTTCAGCAAGAATTTTGTTAAGCTTTGCCTTGGTTCTGAGAATGTGATCAGCTACGATTTTGATATCCGTTGCCTGACCCTTTGCCCCGCCCGAAGGCTGATGAATCATAATTTCGCTGTTAGGAAGAGCGTATCTCTTACCCTTTGTGCCTGATGAAAGCAAAAACGCACCCATTGATGCGGCAAGGCCCATACAGATTGTTGAAACATCACACTTGATGTACTGCATAGTGTCGTAAATAGCCATACCTGCTGTTACAGATCCGCCGGGGCTGTTAATATAAAAGCTGATATCCTTTTCGCTATCCTGACTTTCAAGGAAAAGAAGCTGAGCAACTACAAGAGAAGCGGTTGCGTCGTTAACCTCATCAGAAAGAACAATAATTCTGTCATTTAAAAGTCTTGAATAAATATCGTACTGTCTTTCACCGCGGTTTGTCTGTTCAACAACATAAGGTACAAGTGCCATAAAATAATGCCTCCTTAGGGTGGCGAGTATAACCCGAATCCCGTTTTTTCGGGCGGATTTACGCCAACTCTTTGTTAAAATACTTGCAAATCCGGCAGGATTTGCTGTGTTTTGTGCCTTGATTTGCCAAAAATCCGCTACGAAAAAAACTTCGACCTTAAAGTGCGAATTTTTGCAGGATTTTTGGCTGATGAGGATGACGACAGGCTGCCGCCTTTCTAATCCGAATCACCGAAAAGCCGTGAAAATTCACGCTTTAAGGCGGGTTCGGATTATACTCGTCACCCTAAATAACGCAGTGGAACCGCACAGAAAGCACGGTTCCCTGTCACTTAAACTATTGTTGGTTAATAAAAGCTCAAATAATCAAAGATTATTCAGCATCAGTCTTATCTGCTTCTTCCTTCTTAGCTCTGGGCTTTCTTGCAGTTGTAACCTTTGCATTGTCTCTTACGAACTTGATAGCCTTTTCGTTAAGGAGATCCTTTCTGAGACCTTCTACAGGAACAAGCTCCTTGATCTTATCCTTTTCCATCTGATAACGCTCTGCAAACTTATCGTATTCAGCTTCGAGATCCTCGTCGCTTACTTCAAGCGCTTCAGCCTTAACGATGTATTCAAGTGCAAGACGAACCTTTACGTTCTTTTCAGCAGAGGGCTTTGAATTTTCTTTGTACTGCTCAACAGTCATACCTGTGTACTGAAGGTAGGTTTCAAAGTTCATACCCTGCATTGAAAGTCTGTAGTCAATATCTCTGATCTGATTATCAAGCTCTGTATCGATCATGCATTCGGGAATTTCACCCTTTACATTTTCACTGAGCTTTTCAAGAAGCTGGGATTCAATTTCTCTTTCGTTTTCTTCTTCCTTGTGCTCCTTGATTTCGTTTTCAATGTTCTTCTTAAGCTGAGCTACTGTATCACAGTCTGCTGCATCCTGAGCAAACTCATCGTCAAGCTCGGGAAGCTCCTTAACCTTGATTTCATGAAGCTTTACCTTGAAAACTGCATCCTTATCAGCAAGCTCGGGAGTGTACTCTGTGGGGAACTTAACGTTTACGTCAAATTCTTCGCCAACATTGTGACCTGCAACCTGTGCTTCAAAGCCGGGAATAAACTGACCTGAGCCGAGAGTAAGCTCATAGCTTTCGCCCTTACCGCCCTGGAATGCAACACCGTCAACAAAGCCTTCAAAGTCAATTACTGTGATGTCGCCGTCCTGTGCAGCTCTGTCTTCAACAGAAACAAGTCTTGCATTTCTTTCAAGAAGTCCGTTGATTCTGTCGTTGATTTCTTCTTCTGTTGCTTCAACCTTTTTCTTTGAAGCCTTAAGCTCCTTGTACTCGGTAAGCTCAATTTCAGGCTTAACGAATACTTCTACAACCACTTCAACACCGTTGTCGCCGATTTCCTTAACGTCAGCACTCTTTGTGCCTACAACCTCAAGTTCAGCTTCTTTTGCAGCATCTTCAACAGCCTTACCGAAAAGCATATCAAGAGCATCCTCATAAAGCCAACCCTTGCCGTAGAAGGTTTCAGCCATCTTACGTGTTACCTTACCCTTACGGAAGCCGGGAAGCTGGATCTTTTTCTTCTGCTTGTTGAAAGCCTTGTTCTGTGCTGCTTCGAAATCTTCTGCTGAAATAGCAATTTCAAGAGCGTATACATTTGTTTCAACATTGTTTGATGATTTTAAACTCATTTCTAAACTCCTATCCTTGGGTAATTGACTTAACCGAAATCACCCAATCTACATTTTAACTCATATATTATATCAGCATCAACTGAATATTTCCATACTTTTTTCAAATTTTTTCCACTAATTTGGGACAAAATTCGAGAAAATCGGCAGAAATCAAGGAAAATTTGACCCCTTCAACAACAGCGTTGTTAATAAACGAAGAGAAATTGCCGTGAAGATGGCCGAAAAAGCACCGCTTTACACCGTGTTTTACAAGCACATCCATAATCTCCTCACACTTAATTCCGTTCATAACAGGAGGATAATGTAAAAAACAAATAACTTCTCCGCCAAGCTTTTCTGCTTCGTTAAGGCTCATTTCAATTCTGCCCGCTTCCCGAGCAATAACCTTTTTATCGTTTCCTGTCTGAGCGTCATAAAACCAGCCTCTTGAGCCGCAAAGAGTAAAATCCCCAACTCTGTAAGCATTATTATGGAGAATCTGCAAGGAATCAAAGCCCTTTTCTTCAAGGAATTTATCCATCTTCCTTTTCGTTGTCCACCAATAGTCGTGGTTACCCTTCATAATGAGCTTCTTACCGGGAAGCGAGTGTAAAAAAGCGAAATCTCTTTCTGCCTCCTGAAGGCTCATTGCCCATGAAATATCACCGGGAATAACAACTGTATCCGCATCAGTTACAACTGCATTCCAATTTTTTTCAAGCCTTGACACATAATCCTGCCAACCGCCGAAAACATCCATCGGCTTATCACAGCTGAAGGAAAGGTGGGTATCACCAATTACAAATATTGACAAGCGACACCCTCCTTTCAAAAATTATGTTATCTGCGCAGTATAAAGCCCACACCGTTTACTGCTACGGTCTCAGATACCGAGCATAGCATAAACCGTGTCAATCATTTCTTCCTTATTGCAGCAAGCTGTAAATCTCGGTGTCTTACCCTTGAGCGTTGCAAGCTGTTCGGGACAGATTTCACCCGTTGTCTCTCTGAGAAGGTCAACCTGCTCAAATTCATCAGCATCAGCAGGAGCCTCACCTTTTACTGCCTTGAGCACGGCAGCTGAGAACTTATAGGGGTTAGCTGTTGAAGCAATAACGGTTTCTGTCATATCACCTGTTGCTTTTTTGTATTCCTCATAAACCTTTACGGCAACCGCTGTATGTGTATCGCAAAGATATCCTTCATCATAGGTAGCTTTAATTGTCTGTGCTGTTTGTTCATCATCACAGCAGCCTGCATCAAACAGCTCAAGAATCTGAGCCTTGACCTTATCGCATACCTCATACCTGCCATCCTTTGAAAGCTCACCCATCCACTTGCGGATTGTCTCGTCGCTTTCGTCTGTTAGATGGTAAAGAAGTCTTTCAAGGTTTGAGGAGATAAGAATATCCATTGAAGGTGAGGTTGTTGTGAAGAAGCTTCTGTTTCTGTCGTAAACACCCTCCTTAAGGAAATCTGTAAGAACATTGTTTGCATTTGAAGCACAGATAAGCTTCTTTACGGGAATACCCATTTTCTTAGCGTAATAAGCAGCAAGAATGTTACCGAAGTTACCGGTAGGAACAACAACATTAATTTCATCACCGTTTTTAATTGTGCCGTTTTCAATAAGGTCACAGTAAGCGGAAATGTAATAAACGATCTGAGGAACAAGTCTGCCCCAGTTAATTGAGTTTGCGGAAGAGAACATCATACCGTTTTCTTCAAGCTTAGCCTTAACCTCGCTGTCGGTAAAGATTTTCTTTACACCGTTCTGTGCATCGTCAAAATTACCGTTGATTGCACAGACCGCTACGTTTTCACCTGCCTGTGTTGTCATCTGAAGCTTCTGCATGGGGCTTACACCGTCATTGGGATAGAACACCATAATCTTTGTACCGGGCACGTCCCTGAAGCCTTCAAGCGCAGCCTTACCGGTATCGCCCGATGTAGCAACAAGAATAACTATTGTTTTATCCTTTACTGTTTTGCCCGCAGCAGTTGTAAGAAGATAAGGAAGAAGCTGAAGGGCCATATCCTTAAATGCACATGTAGGACCTCTCCAGAGTTCGAGGATGTTTGCACCGCCCTCAATTCTCTTTATGGGAGAAACCTTTTCACTTGAAAACTTGCCTGCCTTATAGGCACCCTCGACACAGTAAGCAATTTCTTCCTCTGTGTAGTCGGTGAGATAAAGTGAAAGCACCTTTTTTGCTCTTGAAATATAATCAAGCGGAACAAGTGAGTCAACAAATGCCTTGTCAATTACAGGAATTTCTGTAGGAACAAAAAGTCCTCCGTCAACTGAAATTCCCTGTGCAATCGCCTGAGCTGAGCTCACCTGCACACTTTTATCTCTTGTACTTGTGTAAAGCATTTTAATACCTCCGTTCAGGGCTCGTATACATCCGAATCCCTAAAGAATTTTAATCATCATATTTTAACACATCAAAACAAAAAAGTAAAGCATTAAAGCCATTAAGAATCCGACAAAAATATTTTTTCCGCATTCTTATGGAAAATTTTTTCGAGAATATCCGCCTGTAAGCCTCTGCCCTTTAGATAAGCGTATAAATTTTTTACCCTTTGCAGACTGCCCAACACAGACTCAGGCTCGCCTCCGTCAAAATCACTCCCGAAGCAAACAGCATCTTCACCGCCCAAAGAAAGAATACGGTAAATATTACGGTATATCATCTCAAAGCTCCCCGAGCCTTCGCAGGTAAGAAAAGGCGCATGAAAGCAAAGTCCGATAAGTCCTCCCCTTTCAACAATAAGCTTAATCTGCTCATCCTTCAGATTACGCTTAACAGGTAAAACTGAAAAGCAATTACTGTGGGAGGCTATCAGCGGCGAAGCTGTATAATCTGCAACATCATAGAAGCTTTTTTCGTTAAGGTGCGAGACATCAATAAATATATCTGTCTTCTCCATTTTTCTTATTACCTCTTTGCCGAAAGCCTTCAAGCCCCCATTGTCACTCAAGCAGCCTGAAGCAAGCTCATTTTCACCGTTCCAGGTAAGGGTCAGCATCCTGATACCTTTTTCTGCCAGAAAATTCACATTATCACTGTCGCCACCGAGACAAGCGCCGTTTTCAGCTGTGAGAACAGCAGTCATATTTTCACATTGTATTTTTTTGATTTCATTCCCGTAAAATTTTACAAGTTTTTTAAAATAGGAAAAAGCAGTATCTCCTCTTTTGCTGTCATCAACAAAAAGAGCAAAACACTGCTTATATTTTTCCAATTGTCTGATTTTAAAGTAATTAATATGGCCCTTTGAATCAAAAAGACTTTCGCCCTTTTCATAGCATCTGGAAATACTGTCACAATGCAAATCAGAATATATCATATCTGCCTCCGAAATCAAACGCGTCAAATGCATTTTCAATTCTTCTGACTTTGAATATCCTGTTATTATGTGTATAAACCTCAAAAACATCAAACTGAGGCTGTTTTTCACTTTCGGTTTCTGTAAGGTACTTTACAGCGGCAATAGTCAATCGCTTTTGCTTTTTATAATCCACCGCCTCGGACGGCTGATAAAGCGCATTATCTGAACGGGTTTTTACTTCAACAAAAACAATATATTCAGCGTTTTCCGCTATTATGTCAATTTCACCGCCACGACAAGTATAGTTTTGTTTTACGATATCAAAACCCAACTTTTTATAATATTCAGCGGCAAAATTTTCACCTTTGTTTCCAAGCTCCTTTTTGTCCATTTTATTCACCGAGGATTTTTTTCAGGAAGCTTCTCCTGTGTTCAGGACAAATGCCGTGTTCGGCGATCATTTCGTAATGGAGCTTTGTGCCGTATCCCTTGTGCTTTGCAAACTGATACTCCGGATATTTTGCATCAGCCTCAAGCATGTATCTGTCTCTTGTGACCTTCGCAAGAATTGATGCAGCAGCAATAGAAACGCTTTTGGCATCACCCTTGACTACCGTCCTTTCCGCAATGTCAAGACCAGGCTTACCGTTACCGTCAATAAGAGCAATATCCGGCTTTACATCGAGGTTTTCAACAGCTGTACGCATTGCAAGAAAAGTTGCCTGCAGTATATTGATTTCATCAATAACATCAGGTCCTACCAAAAACACACTGTATGCAACCGCTTTTTCTTTAATGATATCGTAAAGAGCTTCTCTCTTTTTTTCACTCAGCTTTTTAGAATCATTTATACCGGGAATTTCACAGTCAACAGGCAGTATTACCGCAGCAGCACACACGGGACCGCATAAAGGTCCCCTGCCCGCTTCATCTATACCGCATACACATTTATAACCTTCAGCCAATGCTTCTTTTTCAAATTCGTAAGTCATAATAACTCCTTGCAGGGTTTTATTTTAATCAGAAAGGACATCGTAATCCTCGCTGCTGGTTTCTCCCCTTGCTTTCATCTCAAGAAACTGAGCTCTCGAGATAAGTACCTTTCGGGGCTTATTACCTTCAGCGGGACTGACATAACCGAGCTGTTCGAGCTGATCCATGATTCTTGCCGCTCTTGCATATCCTACAGAAAGCTTGCGCTGAATTACCGTTGTAGAGGCAGAATTAAGCTCTGTCACAACATTCATTGCCTCTTCAATAAGAGCATCAAGCTGACTTTCATCACCGTCGGAGGAAGCTCCTGCGCTACCTTTTTTCTTTTCGGCAGTTGCATTCTTTTCAATTTCCTGCATAATTTCGTCATCATAGGTAACCGTTGTCTGATTTTTAATGAAATCAACTATCTTTTCAATTTCACCGTCCGAAAGATATGCACCCTGAATTCTGACGGGCTTTGAAACACCGACAGGATTAAAGAGCATATCACCGTTACCCAGAAGCTTTTCTGCACCTACGGAGTCAAGAATTGTACGAGAGTCAACCTGAGAAGAAACTGCAAGAGAAAGACGGGAAGGAATATTAGCCTTGATGATACCGGTAATAACGTCAACAGAAGGACGCTGAGTAGCAACAACAAGATGCATACCTGCAGCTCTGGCCTTCTGTGCAAGTCGGCAGATTGAATCTTCAACCTCCTTGGGCGAAACCATCATAAGGTCATTGAGCTCATCGATGAAGATGACAACCTGAGGCATAAAGGGAAGCTCCGGATGATCCTTGATATAGTTGTTATAAGATTTTATATCGCGGACACCGCAGGTTGAGAAGGTCTTGTAGCGCGAATCCATCTCACCCACAGCCCAAGCAAGAGAGCCTGCCGCTTTACGGGCATCGGTAATTACAGGAACAAGCAGATGCGGAATACCGTTATATACACTGAACTCAACCTGCTTCGGGTCAATCATAAGAAGCTTGACCTGATCCGGAGTTGCGTTGTAAAGCACACTTGCAATCATACAGTTAAGGCAAACAGATTTACCTGAACCGGTTGTACCCGCAATAAGCAAATGAGGCATTTTTGCAAGGTCTGTGCAACGTATATTACCGGCAATATCCTTACCGAGAGCAACAGTAAGAAGCTTACCCTGACTTTCCTTATATTCCTTTGAAGAGATAACCTCACGCAAGGTAACCATTGAGCTTTTTTTATTGGGAACCTCTATACCTACCGCCGCTTTATTGGGGATAGGAGCTTCAATTCTGACATCCGTTGAAGCGAGTCCCAAAGCAATATCGTCAGCAAGGCTTGTAATTCTGCTGATCTTAACACCGGGAGCCGGTGAAAGCTCATAGCGTGTAACGGAAGGTCCTCTTGAAGCACCGATAAGAGTTGTTTCAACACCAAAGCTCTTAAGGATATCAACAAGCTTTTTAGCCGTTGTACGCATTTCAGCCTCGCTGTCAAAATCGGAACCGAAGGAAGGTTTGTTGAGAAACTCTATACTGGGAAGCTTGTAAGCCTTCTGGGGTTTTCTTGTTTCTTTATAATTTCTTACCTCAGCCTTTGTTTTTTCAAGCTTTGTTTCGGCATCCTTCACCGCCTCCTCAACAACAGCCTTATCGTTGTCAGAAAGCTTAACATCCTCTGCTTTTTCAACAGAGACTTCAAATTCAACACCGTCGTCAATTTCCTCAAAATCGTCAGGGAGACTGTTTGCTGTAAATACAGGTTTGTTTTTCGAAGCACCCCTTCCCATTGAAATAAGATCATCGGCAAAGGGTCTTGCAGGAGCAGACTTGTCCGCAGGCTTTGCTTCAGCTTTTTCAATTACTTTACCATCAGGGTAGGTAAAAACATTATTCTGCGGAAAAACGTGCTTTTCAGTCTTGTCAAAAGAAACAGCGGCAGAACCTTTGCTTATGGGGTCATATTCTATTTCTGTTTTATCAAAATCAAAAGCATCCTTCAAGGGCGAAACCGTTTCTTCCTTGCTTTCATCAGCAAGACTGACAGAGGGAAGGGAAAGACTTACGCCGCCGTCTTCATTTTCAACTTCCTCTTCGGCAGAATCCTCTTCAGCTTCCGCCTGCTCTGCCTGCTGCTGAATTTTAAGAAGCTTTTCTTCCTGCCTGATACGGCGTCTTTCCTCTGCACGTATCTTTCTCTGCTCGTTGGATTCCTCAAGTCTGCCCTTTCCGTTCACGGCAAACTCTGAAAGCTTTTCACCAAGAAGGTTGATGTCTGTATTAAGATAAAGAAAAAGACTGACAATAAAGACAAAAATTATAACTATGAACGCGCCGGCTTTACCGAAAAGGTGAAGCGGTACGCCTCCGAAAATTGCACCGAGCGTACCTCCACTAGCACTGAAGCCACTGATACCGATATCCCATCCGCTTTTAGTAGCCTCAACGAACTGCAATCTCCATTCTTCAAAGCCGCCGTTTTCAACCTTGAAGTTAAACAGATGAAGTATTCCGCAGAAATTTGCTACAAGAGAAAAAGCCGAAATATTAGTAACCAACAGACTTCTTCTGAGATTTTTAAGACACATTCTTATACTTATACATACAAGCACTCCGACAACCAGATAAAAACCTATACCGGTTGTTGCAAAAAAACATGCACGAAGCTTTTGCCAGAGATTATACCCGGGGATAAAAGCTATGCAGGCAAGTAAAACCGATGCAATAATGTAACCGATCATTATCGCATTAGTGTGCTGCTCGTAAAAGCTTAAATTAAGTCGCTTATCCTTACCGACCCGCTTTACGTTTGAATTTTTCTTTTTGTTTGCGGTCTTGGATTTATTTTTCTGACCGCTTGTTTTTTTCTTGTTTTCAGCCATAAAAGATTACTCCGTTTATCAGATAAAAAATGAAATTGCAGTAATAAAAATACCGAATATGATTGAATATCCGCAGAAGAAGGCAAAAAGCCTGCGGAAATTAATTTTTGTAGTAAGAGAAATAACCAAGCGTGATGCCAGAGCAAAAATCACAGCGCCTGAAATAAGCACGGCAGGATCAAAAACAACACCCGAAAGTACATCTCTGATAACCTTTACAATGCTTATAAAAAACATCGAAGGGGCAAGATATATGTAAAGCTGACCTACCAGATTTCTGGAACCGATATCACTTATAAAAAGATTTACCGCACCTGTTGCAATATGAGAAAATCCGGGAATCACGTAACAGGGAAGCTGATAAAAGGACATTCTTAAAACTGTTTTTTTATCAACAGCTCTTCTTAAAGGATTCCGTGTTTTAGCGGTATACCACATTGCAATTATAAGCACGCAAGCTGTTACTATGCTGGCGATACCGGCAAGTATAAGGCCGTTAGTATTAAAGAAGTTATCGAGATAATCCATAAGAAGCTTGCCTTTTGAAACAGGAATGAAAAGAACAAGCGAAGGCAAAATTGAAAAAAGAATATTCTTCACAAAATATTTGTTGTCCCTTGACTTAATCTCGCCCTCTGAAGAAAACGCAAGCTTAAAGCCTCTGATTACAGTCTTTCTGAAAGTAAAAAGAACTACAAGTGAGAACACAAGAACAAAGAAGCTGTAATAAAAAGAAAATCTGCGGTTATCACCTGAAAGCCCTGCTATATTTGAAAAGAAATTAAAATGAGCAGCCGATGAAACGGGTAACGGCAAGGTTACGCCTGTTATGAGTGCAATTATAGCCATTTTAAGATACTCAATCATTTTTACGCCTCCAAAAAGAATATAGTTATAAATAGACATTTTGAATTATACCACAAATTTATTCCGTGAACAAGCAAAAACAGAAAAAAAGCCGAAAAAAGACCTATCTTTTTTCGGCTCAAATCCGTTATTCAATATTTTCTTTTTCTTCGCTAATCTTTTCAGATTCACTGCACAGCTCACCGTTCATAAGCTTTTCAAAGACCTTGCCGTCAGCCTTTTCATTGACTATAAGGTATTCGGCAACACAGGTAAGCTTATCGATATTAGCTCTGATAATATCCTCGCATTTATTATAGCAGGAAGAAATAATATCCTTAACCTCACTGTCAATATCGGCAGCAACAGCTTCAGAATAGTTACGAACACTACTGTAATCCTTACCAAGGAATACCTCGTGGTCGCCGCCACCGTAAACAATGGGTCCGAGATTTTTACTCATACCGTAACGTGTAACCATTTTACGGGCGATATCGGTAGCTCTTTCAATATCATTTGAAGCACCGGTAGAAATATCACCGAGCACAGTTGCCTCTGCAACTCTACCGCCAAGAAGAACGGTAATATCTTCAAGCATATCACCCTTTGAGCGATAGCTCTTATCCTCAGCAGGAAGTGACATTGTAAATCCGCCTGCCATACCTCTTGGTATGATAGAAATCTGATGAACAGGATCCTGACCGGGAAGGAAATAAGTTGCAAGAGCGTGACCTGCTTCATGATAAGCGGTAAGCTTCTTTTCCTTGTCGCTGATTTTCTTACTCTTCTTTTCTGTACCGACAACACACTTGATGGTTGCCTCTTCAATCTCTTCCATAGTGATTGACTTTTTCTTTCTTCTTGCTGAAAGAAGAGCTGCTTCATTAAGAAGATTTTCAAGGTCAGCACCTGTGAATCCTGCAGTTGACTGTGCAATAACAGAAAGCTTTACATCCGGAGCAAGCGGCTTGTTTCTTGCGTGCACCTTAAGAATTTCTTCTCTGCCCTTTACATCAGGATAACCTACGGTAAGCTGACGGTCAAATCTGCCGGGTCTTAAAAGAGCCGGGTCGAGAATATCAGGACGGTTTGTTGCAGCGATAATGATAACACCCTCGTTTTCACCGAAGCCATCCATTTCGATAAGCAGCTGATTAAGTGTCTGCTCTCTTTCATCGTGTCCTCCGCCCATGCCTGCGCCGCGGTGGCGTCCGACAGCATCGATTTCGTCAATGAAAAGGATTGACGGCGCGTTTTTCTTAGCCTGAGCAAACAGGTCTCTTACTCGTGAAGCACCTACACCGACATACATTTCAACAAAGTCAGAACCTGAAATCGAGAAGAAGGGCACTCCGGCTTCCCCTGCAACGGCTCTTGCAAGAAGAGTTTTACCCGTACCCGGAGGGCCGACGAGAAGTACACCCTTAGGAATTCTTGCTCCGAGTTCACGGAAGGTTTCGGGTCTGCGGAGAAATTCTACAATTTCTTCAAGCTCTGCCTTTTCTTCATCAGCACCGGCAACATCCTTAAAGGTTGTCTTTCTCTTTTCATCCTTACCCAGCTTTACCCTTGCCTTACCGAAGGAGAGAGTTCTGTTATTTTCGTTAGCAATGTTCTGTCCTGTCTTCTTGTACATATAGAAAAATGCTGCAACAAGAAGAACGCTCATAAGCATCATAGGCAGCATGCTTGCCCAGATTGAGCTGTTGGAGCCTCTTTTGTAATCGTATCTGATGGGATTGTCAGGATTTTCCTCGTTGAATTCCGTTATAAAGCCGTGCACATCATTAAGAAAAATCTCAACATTAGGCACAACATACTTATGCTCTGTTCCGTCTATGAGCTTGTATTCAACAACTCCGCTGCCGAGGTTAAGGGTAAAATTCGTTACCTCACCCTTGAACTGTTCAACAACCTCGTAATACTTGGTTTCCTTTTTCTCTGTTTTGTCACCCATCAGAATAGTAAGGCCAAATATAAACGCAACGGCAATAACTATATAAAACAGATTGCCCCAACGTTGCACTATAACCTTGGATGAATTATTGTTACTGTTATTTTCCAATACTAAACAACTCCTTAAATGTAAGTTATCTTCCTGATTTATCGTAAATTAATTTTCATAAACCTCACGCTTGAGAACACCAACAAAAGGAAGATTACGGTAAGCTTCATCATAATCAAGACCGTATCCCACAACAAACTCATCGGGTACAGCTTTGCCCACATATTTAAGTTCAAGGTTTATATCAGGATCCCTTCTTTCAGGCTTATCAAGAAGAGAACAGCATTCAAGTGAACGGGGATTTCTCTGGCTCAACTTATTTACAAGAAGGTTAAGTGTTCTTCCGCTATCAAAAATATCTTCAATGATAAGAACATCATATTCACTGATATCCACGTCAACATCCTTGTAGATTTTGATTTCGCCTTTTGATTCAGTGCCTGCATAATAGCTTTTTGCAACCATAAAATCGATGGCACAAGGCAAAGTTATTTTTTTCATAAGGTCAGCCATAAAGCATACTGAGCCTTTGAGGATGCAAAGAAGAAGAAGGTTCTTGTCCTTATAATCCTCATTAATCTGACCTGCTATTCGATCAACAATTTCCTCAATCTCTTTTTCGGAAACAAGAACTTCTTTAATATCGTTAAGCATTTTTACCCGTCCTTTTTACTGTAATTATTTTTTGTGAGTTTTTATCAGGTATGTACATGGCATTGACTCCAATATCTTCAATCCATACCACATTATTGCCGTCATGTAAAACGGCAACTTCATTTCTTTTTTCTGAAGGAATTCTGCGCTCGTTAAAAAGCTTTTTCAAGCTTTTGGTTATTCCCCTGTTACGGAAAGTAAACTTATCTCCTTCAAGTCTTGAAGAAAGAAAAAGCTCATTTTTTATTTTATCTGCATCAAAGGAATCCGCACAGCAGGGAGCATCCTTTACAAGAATAAACGTACCGAAGGGTGTTTCAGCCTCATTGTTTTGGAACAATGACTTCCAGCTCTCAACCGCATTTCCCATATGATGAAAGGTTATTATATCACTTCTGATGCAAATATACAAGTCCTTGGCAATTTCTGCCTTACCTTTTCCTGCTTTAACAGCGTCAAAGCACAGTTCAATATGCTTCGCCTCAGGCGGCTTATTCATTTTTTTCTTAAGAATTTCAAGTATACATCTTTTTAAAATCACATCGTGAGCCGATGCAAGCTTTGCGGTTAAATAGCCGTCTTCGCAACAGCTTTCATCAAGCAAATCGGCAGCACATTTTTCAATGTACCCGTCCGCTTCTCTCACGCTGTTCAGCGCACGCATAAAGGCACCTTCAAAGTCCCCGTTGATTTTTTCAAAAGCAGGCACAATGTTGTGTCTTATATGATTTCTGGTATAATCATCGGAAAGATTGCTGGAATCTGTTACAAACTGCAATGAATTTTCTTTACAGTAGGCTTCAATCTCATCTCTTGTGCAATTTATAAGCGGTCTGATTATATTAGGCTCTCTTTCAGGACTTATGCCGGAAAGACCTTTAATTCCCGTTCCCCTGGCAAGATTGAAAAGCATTGTTTCAATACTGTCAGAAAGAGTGTGCGCTACAGCAACTGCATCACATCCTGCCTTTTCAAAGCACTCGTAACGCACCTGCCTGCCACATTCCTCAAGACTTAATTTACGCTCCTTTGCCAGGAACGGAACATCAACGCTGAAGGTAAGCAGTTCAATTCCCATATTATCACATAGCTTACGGACAAACTGTTCATCAGCGTCAGCTTCTTCTCCGCGGATATTATGATTCACATGAACAGCTTTGATTATAATACCATATTCATCCTTTAATGAACTTAAAAGATGAACAAGGCAAACAGAATCCGCACCGCCGGAAAGCCCGATGGCAACGGTTTTAATGTTATCTGTAATAAGACCGTATTTATTTACGGTATCCTTAACCTTACATATCATTTCTAATTGTCTCCAGATTTGAGAACAAGGTGTAGTCACCGTTCCAGGCTACCTTTACGGTTGTTGTAGGACCGTGTCGGTTTTTCGCAATGATGAATTCTGCTTCATTTACAGCAGGTCTTTCCTCATAAGCGTCGCCTTCCTTTTCAGTGGCGTAGTATTCATCTCTGTAAAGCATGATAACTATATCGGCATCCTGCTCGATTGAACCTGATTCTCTAAGGTCAGCAAGCTGCGGCCTGTGAGATTTACCTCTGCCCTCTGTTGAACGGGCGAGCTGAGCAAGAACAACAACGGGAATATTAAGATCTTTCGCCATAAGCTTAAGGTTACGTGTGATTTCCGAAACCTCCTGAACACGGCTTTCCGCTCTTGAACCGCTTTTCATAAGCTGAAGGTAGTCGACAAACACCGCGTCAACGTCACGGAGTCTTCTGATACGCGACTTCATTTCCGACACAGTAAGATTCGATGTATCGTCAAAATAAAGCTCACAGCCGCTTAAAAGACCTGTTGCAGTAGCAAGCTTCGCCCACTCATCACTTGTGATATTGCCTGTTCTCATTTTTGTGCTTTCAACTCTCGCCTCTGTGGAAAGAACTCTCTGAGCAAGCTGCTCCTTCGTCATTTCGAGAGAGAAGAACAGAACTTTCTTATGCCCCATCATTGCAGTATTTCTAGCAAGATTAAGTGCAAGACTGGTTTTACCCATAGCAGGACGGGCACCGATAATAAGAAGGTCTGATCTGTTAAGGCCGGTGATAGCCTTGTCAAGGTCAACAAAGCCCGTTGTAAAGCCCTTATATTTATCCTTATCGGCTGAGCTTAATTTCTGAAGCTTATCATAAACCTCATTAACAATAATGTCACCGATTTTTGCAGGGCCCTTTGTCACTCTGCCCTGACGGATATCATAAATTTTCTGCTCAGCAGATTCAAGAAGAATATCAGCCTGCTCCGATGAGGTTGATGCTTCGTCAATAATTGACTTTGAAACATTGATAAGTGACCTTATGTAGAACTTCTCTCTGATAATCTTTGCATAGGCTTCAACATTTTCTGTTGAAGGCACAAGCTGAGAAAGCTGCAGAAGATACTGCTTACCGTTTGCATCATCATAAACCTTTTCATTCTTAAGCTTTTCAAGAACAATCAAAGGGTCAATTTTACCGCCGAGAGCATCAATTTCCTGCATAATGGTAAATATCGCCTTATGCTGCGGAAGATAAAAGCTGTCCGGTTTAACGTGAATATTGACCAGGTTTATACATGAAGGATCAATAAGCACCGAGCCGAGCACAGCCTGCTCAGCCTCGAGGGAGTAAGGCATATTCACATCATCAAGAGGAGAAAATGTATTTACTCTTTCCATTTCTTTCACTCCAAAACTATGGACCTTCGGATTTCATCCGCGTCCCGACTTATTCGCCTACACTTACAAAAAGCTTAGCTGAAATACCCTGATAAAGCTTTACTTCAAATTCAAAGGTACCGAACTGCTTGATATCCTCAACAACAACCTTTCTCTTGTCAACGTCAAGCTTGAATTCTTCCTTAAGCTTTTCTGCGATTTCCTTGCTTGTAACGGATCCGAAAAGCTTACCGTTTGCACCGGCCTTCGCCTTGATTTTGATTGTTTTACCCTGAATCTCTGAAGCTGCTTTTTTAGCTGCTGCGGTTTCAGTTTCAATCTTATATTTCTGAGCCTGCTCACGGTTTTTAAGCTCTGTCATGCTCTGTGCATTAGCTTCTACTGCAAGACCCTTGGGAAAAAGGAAATTTCTTGCATAACCGTCAGATGTGTTCACAAGCTCGCCTTTTTTACCAAGACCCTTTACATCCTGCTTTAATACTACTTTCATAATTTATTCCTCCATTAAGAATTGTAAACTTTAATCAATTATTTTCAATAAAATCATCAATAGCTTTTTCAAGCATCTGTTCCGCCTGCTCAAGGCTTATATCCTGAAGCTGACAGGCTGACATCGTCTGATGTCCGCCGCCGCCCATAGCTTCCATAACAAGCTGAACATTCATTTCGCCGTAGCTTCTGGCAGAAATATTAACACCGTTACCGCTTGTGTAAAGCACAAACGAAGCCTTTACGCCTTCAATATTCAGCATTTCATCTGCTGCCTGTGAGGTTATAAGACGTATGTTTTCATCCTTTTCGTCAAAGAAAGAAATCGCACATCCTCTGTACTCTCTTGCAGAGTCAATAATCGTATTACGCTTACGGAAAATTTCCATATCGTTTGAAAAAAGCTTTTTGGTTTCAACAGTGTTTGCACCTCTTGAACGAAGATACGCCGCCGCTTCAAAGGTACGTACACCCGCTCTTATGATGAAGTTTCTCGTGTCAAGCATAATACCGGCAAAAAGCGCAAGAGCATCAAACTGGTTTATTACAGGCTTAACATCCACATACTGCACAAGCTCGGCAACCATTTCACTTGCCGAAGATGAATTGGGCATATGGTAAAACATTACCGTGTTTTCAATAAAACCGACGCTCTTCCGGTGATGGTCAATAACCATTACCTTTTCTGTTTTGTCAATAAGCTCCGGCATTTCCGTCACATCCTGTTTGTGAGTATCAACAACTACAAGCAGTGTGTTTTCATTAACAACTGCAGATGCCTTGTCGGGCTGAACAATAATTTCATTACCGTAATGAGACTCAAAACGTTCAACAAGAGGCAGGGCAAGAGAATTCTTTTTGTTAAGAACTATATTCGTTTTTTTGCCGAAGTGATTAGCAATGGCATATATTCCCACCGCACTTCCGAAAGCATCAAAATCAGAAAAACGGTGACCCATAATCACAACATTTTCACTTTCGCGGATAATTTCCCCGATTGTTTTTGCGATAAGTCTTGTTTTAGCCTTGTTTTTCTTTTCATGACCTGCAGATACGCCGCCGTAAAATTTATACTGCACCTCGTGCTTTACAGCTACCTGATCACCGCCTCGGCTCTGCGCCATATCAAGCGCCTGCTTTGCAGAATTATGAGCCTCCGGCATTCTGTCATCCTTGCCGACACCGATTGAAAGTGTTATGTCTACGGGCTTGCCCTCGTAGGTATATTCACGGACACGGTCAAGAATACTGAATTTATCGGAAAGCATTTTCTGCAAGCCGCGTTCTTCAACAAATACAAGAACACGGTCACTCGAATACTTACGGCAAAGACCTCCGTAGGAAGAAACCCAGTCCTCAATCATCTGCTCAACAGCACCGATTATAGCCGTACATTCACTGTCTTTGAAATTCTGATAAATCTCATCGGCATTATCAATAACGCAAAGCATAATTGAAGGCTTCGTATCGTAATATTCCTTTTCCGTAAGACGAAGCTTTGTTTCGTCAAAGAAATAAAGCAGATAAACATTCTCATCAACTGCTAATATTTCACTTGAATAAACCGAAAAATACTGATTTCCTATTCTAACTCTGTAGCCTTTACCGATAAGGAGCTTTTCGATGCTTTCACGGTTAACGATTTCGCCGATGCTTTTCATCTTACTTTCAGGAGTGATATTGAAATACTCCTTAAAGCTGCCGTTAAACCAGATAAAGCTGCCGTCCTCCTCGATTACACAGCAAGGTACTGTAAGCTGCTGAAAAGCTTTACCCTGATCAAAATCAAGCTCACGGGAAACTGCCTCAATCTGAAAAAGAAGTTTTTCCCTTTTCTTCTTGTAATAAATGAATTTACCTATAAGCGATACTCCGATAAGCACAAAGGCAATTATACCGAAATTTCTGTCCTTGATAAGCAGAAGCACCGACAGTATAAATGCAACAAGTGCAACCGGCAGAGAAAAATCATAAATTTTCCATAATTTTTTCATTTCAGATCTCCATTAGAATGGGGAGAATCATCGGACTTCTCTTTGTCCTTTCGTACATAAGACGTGAAACGTCGTCGCGAACTTTACTTTTGATTGTTCCCCAATCATTTATATTCCTGTCAAAACAACGCATAATTGCGTCGTAAGCAGTATTTTTAGCCTCATCAATGAGTGCTTCATTTTCTTTTACAAAAACAAAGCCTCTTGAAACAATATCCGGACCGGAAACAAGCTCTCCGGAAACACTGTCAACGGTAGCAACAACAATGATTATGCCGTCTTCAGCAAGATGTTTTCTGTCTCTTAATACAACAGAGCCTACATCTCCGACTCCGTAACCGTCAACAAAAACCTTACCCGCAGGTACGGCTCCGGCTTTTCTTATCTGCTTTTCGGAAACCTCAAGCATTATTCCGTTATCAGCTATGACAATGTTCTTTTCAGGAATACCCACGGATTCGGCAAGCTCAGCATGCTTGAGCAGATGCTTCTGCTCACCGTGAACAGGCACAAAATACTTCGGCTTAACAATTCCCAGCATCAGCTTAAGCTCCTCGCGGCACGCATGACCTGATACGTGAACATCGTACATTTTTTCATATACCACTTCAGCACCGAGCTTCATAAGCTCATTAACTACCCTGCTGACAGTTTTTTCATTACCGGGAATCGGAGTAGCAGAAATAATCACATAATCGTTAGGACCGACAAAAACCTTACGATGGTCAGAAAAAGCCATTCTCGTAAGAGCAGACATTGGCTCACCCTGACTGCCTGTAGTGATAAGCACAATCTCGTGATCCGAATATCTGTTTATCATATCAAGCTTTACAAGTATACCTTCAGGTACCTTGAGATATCCGAGTTCGGCAGCAACAGCAACAACATTTTCAAGGCTTCTTCCCGACAGCGCTACCTTTCTGCCAAGCTGTGCGGCAACATTGATAATCTGCTGAACGCGGTGAATATTAGACGCAAAGGTTGCAACAATTATGCGTCGCTTTTCAGCCTTTCTGAAAAGCAGTTCAAAGGATGCTCCTACCTTGCTTTCGCTTTCGGTATAACCGGGTCTTTCTGCGTTGGTTGAATCTGCCATCATACAAAGAACACCTTCTTTGCCGAGCTGTGCAAATCTCGCAAGGTCAATCATACCGCCATCAATTGGAGTTGTATCAATCTTAAAGTCACCTGTGTGAACTATTGTTCCGCCATCACATTTAATTGCGAATCCTACGGCATCGGGTATTGAATGATTTACGTGGATAAACTCAACAGAGAACTCGCCTATTTTAACGCTCTCCCCTGCTTTTACAACATTAAGCTTTGTACTTCCCAAAAGTCCGTGCTCCTTAAGCTTGCCTTCGATAAGTCCGTTTGTAAGCCTTGTGCTGTAAACCGGAATATTTACCTTTTTAAGCAGATAGGCAAGAGAACCTATATGGTCCTCATGACCGTGAGTTATACATATACCCTTTATCCTGTCTGCGTTTCTTTCAAGATATGTGAAGTCGGGAATTACGAGGTCGATACCGGGCATATCCTCGTCTGGAAAAGCAAGACCGCTGTCTATTATGAGAATATCGTCCTTATACTCAAAAAGAGTTATGTTTTTACCTACCTCATTAAGTCCGCCGAGAAAAGCAATTTTAATGGGCAGAGCCTGAACCTTCTTTTTTGAAGAGTTCTTCTTTTTACTGCTCTTTTCCTGTGCAGCTCCGTTTGACTTTGCGGGTCTGGTCTGCTGTTTGTTACTCTTGGTTTTACTTTTAGCAGAAACATTGTTCTTTTTGTTCTGAGTATTACCCTTGGTCTTTTTCTTTTCTGCAGCAGCTGCGGGGGCTTTTTTATCATTTTTAACAACGCCATCGTTTTTATTTACCGAAGTTTTATTCTGCTTCTTTTTAACTGTCTTTGAGGGATTTTGTTTGTTCTCACTCATTTAATTACCATACACTCCTTTTCTGTTAATTTTAATATATTCCGTATAATAATTATTCAATCGATACTTACCCATAGTAATGGTATTATAGGATATAATACTATTTTTTAAAACTTATGTCAAGGAATAAGACTCCAAAAGCATAAAAAACCTTTTTTCAAAGCATTTTCATTTCGGTTGACAAAAAATAAATATAATATATAATATAGTCGTATAAATTTTTACATGAGGTGAAATATTATGACTTATGCAGTAATTGCCGCAGGCGGTATCGGAAGCAGAATGGGCAATATGGAAAAGCCTAAGCAGTACCTTAAAATTAAGGACAAGCCGATTATCGTTCACACGGTTGAAAAATTTTATATCAACAGTAAATTCAGAAAGGTTATAATCCTTTGCCCCGACCAGTGGGTAAGCTATACAAAGGAAATTCTTGCAAAGCATCTTCCCGAAAACGATAAGGTGATTGTTCTCAAGGGCGGAAGCACCAGAAACGAAACCATTATGAATTCAATCAGATACATTGAAGAAACAGACGGTCTCGACGAAGATTCAATCATTGTAACCCACGACGCCGTGCGTCCCTTTGTTTCTGCAAGAATTATCGACGAAAACATTGCTGCTGCTCTTAAATACGGTGCAACAGATACAGTTGTTCCCGCAACAGATACTATAGTTGAAAGCTGTAACGGCACAACTATCAGTTCAATTCCTGACAGAAGTAAGCTCTATCAGGGACAGACTCCCCAGGCATTTAAAGCAAAGATGCTTAAAGACCTTTACTACAGCCTTACTGAAGAAGAAAAAGATATTCTTACCGATGCTTGCAAGATTTTCAGCATGAAGGGTTACGATGTTCATATGATTGACGGTGAGGTTCACAACATTAAAATCACCTATCCTTATGACCTTCGTGTTGCAAAGGCATTGCTTGACGAAGAATTTGAAGAGGTAAAATAAATGCTTAATACTGTTTACAGGTTGACTCAGCCAAGAAAAATTGAAATTGAGTTTTCTGAAATTGATATTTTCAGCTCTGATGTCATCGTACGCCCGAAATATCTTTCAATCTGCCATGCGGATCAAAGATATTTCCAAGGCAACCGCGATGCCAAGGTGCTTGCGCAAAAGCTGCCCATGGCTCTTATCCACGAGGCTGTAGGCGAGGTTGTTCATGCGCCTGACGGCTCATTCAAGCCCGGCGATACGGTTGTAATGATCCCGAACACCCCAACGGAAAAGGACGAGATCATAGCTGAAAATTATCTGCGTTCAAGCAAATTCCGTGCAAGCGGCTTTGACGGCTTTATGCAGGAATACGTCCAGCTCCCTTCAGACAGACTTGTTCTTCTCCCGGATGGAATTGATCCTGTTGTTGCCTCCTTTACAGAAATTGTTTCTGTAAGTGTTCACGCAATTTCACGTTTTGATAAAATAGCTCATTCCAGAAGGAACACTATCGGCATCTGGGGAGACGGTATTCTCAGCTATATGACAAGCCTTTTTTTGAAAAAGCTTTATCCTGAGACAAAAATATGTATTTTCGGTGTTGTACCCAAAAAGCTTGCAGATTTTACCTTTGCAGACGAAACCTATCTTACAACACAGATTCCCGATGATCTTGGAGTTGACCACGCTTTCGAATGTGTCGGCGGAAACGGCTCACAGATTGCAATTAATCAAATTATCGACTATATCAACCCCGAAGGAACAATCTCAATTCTCGGAGTAAGCGAGTATCCCGTACCGATAAATACGAGAATGGTTCTTGAAAAGGGTCTTCACATCTTCGGCTCAAGCAGAAGCGGCCGCGAAGATTTCTGTAAAACTGTTGAAATGTACGCTCAGTATCCTGACATTGTTGAGCATCTCTCACGTATGGTAGGTCACGTAAGACCTGTCAGAAGTATTAAGGATATAACTGAGGCATTCGACTTTGATGTTCAGAATACATTCGGAAAAACAGTTATGAAATGGGAAAAATAAAAAACAAGAAAGTTCTTTTGGTTACTTTTCTTTCAAGAAAAGTAACGCCACGCGGCGAGCGATAAGAGAACCAAACAATAAAGCAGGTGTTGAAAAAGTAACACCTGCTTTGTTATTGTTTAATGTGTAAGGGGTTTCACCCCTTACCAACCATGACAAGCTTTTGTAAAAGCTTGTGCAAAACTTAATATGTTTATTATTTAAGCACAGCATCCCAGTCATCAATGCCGTTGTCGTCGTAAAGAACATCGGCAATGAGCTTGTCAAGTGCAACAGGATTGCCCTGATAATCCTTAAGCTTTACAATTTTTCCAAGACGCTTACAGAAAGGCACAAAGGCCTTATACTGCGAAGTATCAGGTGAAAGCTCCTCTCTTCCGCTATACATATTGAGAATGACCTGACAAATAAAGTCAATTATGCTGTCATTTGCAATTTCAGGTGCAACATATTTTCCGCATCCCGCAAGAGTACACAGTTTCTTAAAGGTAAGACTGTTAGCAAACTTGCCTATTCTTTGTACAATCGGCTGTGCCTTGCGAAGCTTTTCACCTTCTCCGCTGAATCCTTGAGAAAGAATGATAAACTTTTCATAATCGTTCTCAATAGAATCAAACACACTCTTTATCATATAAGTAAAATGCTCTTTTGCATATTCAAGTACATCCTTACCGCCAAGATCATAATCAATTTCCTTAATCTGCACAGTTTTTACATCCATACCTTCGTCTGAATATTCAACCTTACGGTAAGCGAGAGGATATGCAGTAAGAGCCGCAGTATTTATCTGATAAATTCTGTTCCCCTTTTTGCTTTCAATATAGTCAATATCATGAATATGAGTGTGACCTACAAAAATATATCTTATGCCAAGATCAGCAAGGTAAGGTGTTGTAAACTCATAACCTCCGAGCATAGCCTTGTGTGAGAACAAGGGATAAACCGGTGAAGGTTCAACAACAGGATGATGTGTCATAGCGAAAATCTCGCATCCTGCTTTTTTTGCATCCTCAACCTGCTCTTTTATCCATTCAAGCAAATCGTTATAATAACCGCAGAACTCATCAAAATCTCCGTCATCGTTGAGAGCAAGCATTCTCACATCTTCAGAAAGCTGTACACAGTAGGAATAGGAGTTTTTATGCTCTGCAATAGCCTCACTGTAACCGAAGTCATTGTAAAGTTTTCGAAGCTCTGCTCTTGTATACTTCGGAAGCTCTGTTTCGCCTTCCTCATCGGTATATTTTCTTGCATGCATATAAAAGTCATGGGTAGCAAAAGTTGTAAAAACACGCTTTCCGTTATCTTTAAGCTTCTGCAATTTTTCTACAAGTGCATCGTGACTCTGCTGTTCTCCGTCAAAGGTAAGGTCACCGGAAATAAGTACAATGTCAATCTCTTTGTCCTCACAAATATCTTTAAAAGCAGCATCTACTATTGCTCCGCTTTCAGCCATACATTTCTGATCAACATCACACTTAAACTTATAAGCCGCACCGCTCGAACCGATTCTTTCATTAGCATAGTAATGAAGATCAGTTAAATGGTAAAACTTTAAACTCTTCATATTTCACCTCTAAAATCAGCACAGCATAAGGGTATCTCTCCCCTATGCTGCATTTTTTATTAAAGACCGGTTTTCTCTCTTATATAGTTACGCGCAAGAACAGCATATTCATAAGGATTAGCTATGGCAGGATCCTGCTCAGCCTCAACAACAACCCAACCTTCATAGCCTGCTTCATCAAGGATATCAAAAACAGGTGTGAAGTCAAAATCTCCGTCACCGGGAACTGTGAATGAGCCGGCACGAACAGAGTCAAGGAATGAGTAGCCCTTTTCCTTTGCATCTTCGATTACGCTCTTACGGATACTCTTAAGATGAACGTGCTTTGTTCTGTGAACATACTTTTTAAGTACACCGAGTACATCCTCACCGCTGAAAGAAAGATGACCTGTATCGAAAAGAAGATATACGAGGTCGGGATCAGTAAGTTCCATAAGCTTATCAATTTCAGCTTCGGTCTGAACACCTGTACCCATATGATGATGAACGGTGAAGTACATTCCTTTTTCTTTTGCAAGGCGTCCCATTTCATTAAAGCCCTTAACAATAAGATCCCACTGCTCATCGGTATAAACAGGCTTTTCACCAAAAATGCTGACATCCTTACCCTGAATACTGTTACCCTGCTCGGAAGCACCGATAACCTTTGCGCCGAGAGCGTGAAGGAAATCTCTGTGCTTGATGAAGGCTTCAATTGTTGCTTCATAGCCTTCTGAAAGAAGAAGTGAGGAGAACCATGCATTGCAGATTCTCATACCTCTTACATCAAGCTTATGCTTGAGAGTTTCAACATCCTTAGGATATTTATTTCCGATTTCGCTACCGGTGAAACCGGCAAGTGCCATTTCACTCACGCACTGTTCAAAGGTGTTTTCTGCACCCAGATCAGGAAGATCGTCATTTGTCCATGCGATTGGAGCGCAGGCAAGAAATACTTTTTCTTTGTTAAGCATTTTAATTTCTCCTTTTGCTATATTTTAATAAAGTCTTGCTTTTTCAATGTTTGCTTTCATATCTTCGTAACAAGCCTTAACTGTTTCACTTTCGGAAACCTCGGCAACGCCTACTCTCCACCATGAATCATAGCCGTCTGTCATTGATTTATGACCAACCTTGATATCGAAAAGTGTCGGAACAGTCTGTTTTTTGCTGTCTTCAAGGGCAGCATAAAGCTCTTGCTCTGTAAATACCCTATAAGCCTTGCAGCCGTAACCTTCGGCAATTTTAGCGTAATCAGTCATAATAACCTCGCCGTCAAGAAGTCCGCTTTCGTCATTTCTTCTTGTAAAGCGTGTACCAAAGGTATCTGTACCCTGATTATTCTGAAGGTTTTCGATGCAGCCCCAGCCGCTGTTATCAAAGAGCATAATATTGATTTTCTTGTTTTCCTGGACGGCTGTGTAAAGCTCACTGTGAAGCATAAGGAAGCTTCCGTCACCAACCATTGAGTAAACCTCTCTGTCAGGACAAGCCATCTTTGCTCCGAGAGCTCCGCAGATTTCATAACCCATGCAAGAGAAGCCGTATTCAAGATGGTAAGTGTAAGGCGCTTTCGATTTCCAGATTCTCTGTAAGCAACCGGGAAGTGAACCTGATGAACCAAGAACGATTGAATCATCGGCAACAACCTCATTGATAATTCCGAGAGCTCTCTTCTGTGAAAGAACACCGTCAAGCTTTTCGTTATGGCAACGGTCAATCTCTGCCACATAATCAGCCTTGATTTCGGCAAGTTCTTCACCCCAAGCTGATTTATAACCGTCAAGCTTTCCGGTGATTGCATCGCAGGCAGCCTTTGCATCAGCGATAACTGCGGTGGAATCCATCTTGAAGGCATCAAAGGAGCACACGTTAATTGAGAGCATCCTGACATCAGGATTATGGAAGCCCCACTTTGAGCAGGTTGTAAAGTCGGTAAGTCTTGTACCAACTGCAATTACAAGGTCAGCCTTTTTTGCCACAGCATTTGCGGCAGGGCCACCGGTAACACCGCAACCACCCATATTAAGAGGATGGTCAAAGGGAATCTGACCCTTACCGGCCTGAGTCTCCCCGACAGGAATATTATATTTTTCAGCCATGGCAAGAACTGATTCGTAGCTGTTTGAATATGTAACGCCTCCACCTACAATAATCAAAGGATTCTTTGCGTTTCTGATAAGCTCGCAAGCAGCATCAATTTCTCTTTCAGTGGGAAGGCGTCTGTCGATGTACCAGACCCTTTTCTGAAGGAAGTAGTCGGGATAATCAAAAGCCTCGGCTTCAACATCCTGAGGCATTGCAATACATACTGCTCCTGTATCGGCAGGATCGGTGAGCACACGCATTGCATTTATACAAGCAGTCATAAGCTGCTCGGGACGGTTAATTCTGTCCCAATATTTACAAACTGCCTTGAAGGCATCGTTAGCTGTAATTGCACAGCTGTCATACTGCTCAATCTGCTGAAGAACAGGGTCGGGCTGACGGCAAGCAAAGGTATCACCGGGAAGCACAAGAAGAGGTATTCTGTTAGCTGTTGCCGTACCGCAGGCAGTAACCATATTGAGTGCGCCGGGGCCGATTGATGATACGCAGGGAATGATCTTTCTTCTGTTCATCTGTTTTGCAAAAGCAATAGCTGCATGAGCCATACCCTGCTCATTATGACCCTGATAGTAAGTAAGGCTGTGACCGCCCTGTTCAAGAGCCTGTCCGATACCCACAACACATCCGTGACCGAAAATGCCGAAAATACCGTCAACAAATTTGGTTTCCTTTCCGTCAAAGGAAACATACTGATTATCAAGGAATTTTACAAGAGCCTGAGCCATTGTAAGCTTCATTGTATATCATCCTTTCTGATGTTCTTTAATAATCTTATCACTCAAAAAGCCGCAATCCGAAGACTGCGGTTTTTATTTGGAGTTTAGCCGATTTCTGAAATTTTTACAGCTCTGCCTTCGGCAACAGACTTCTTTGCTGCGAGGGCAACAAGGATTGAGTTAAGACCGTCAAGACCTGTTGTAGGTGTAGGCTTATCGTTCTGAACAGCGTCAACAAACTGAATCATTTCATCACGGAAGGACTGCATATATCTCTCAAGGAAGAAGTAGAGAGGCTTGTCGGTTGTTACACCGTCAGCATTCATAACAGTCACATTGGTGGGTGTATCGTTTGCTGCCATAGCAGCGCCGAGTGAACCGAATACCTCGATTCTCTGGTCATAGCCGTAAGCTGCACGGCGGCTGTTATCGATTACACCGAGAGCACCGTTTTCAAACTTAAGGTTGATAATAGCGGTGTCAACGTCACCTGCTTCTCCGATTGCGGGATCAACAAGGCAAGTTGCGTTTACATATACTTCTGTTACGTCACAGCCTGCAAGGAAGCGAGCCATATCAAAATCGTGAATTGTCATATCAAGGAACATACCGCCTGATACTGCTGCATATTCAGCTGACGGAGGAGCCGGATCACGTGAAGTGATCTTGATAAGCTCAAGGTCGCCTACCTTGCCCTCATTAATAAGTGAACGTACATGAGCAAAGTTATGGTCAAAGCGTCTGTTAAAGCCCACCTGAAGCTTAACGCCTGCCTTTTCAACTGCTTCGATAACAGCCTTTACCTTTTCGGGAGTAAGATCAACGGGCTTTTCACAGAAAACGTGCTTGCCTGCTTCAGCTGCCTCTATTGAAATATCAGCGTGAGTATCTGTTGATGAGCAGACAAGAACAGCATCAATTTCCTCATCAGCGAGCATTTCTTTATAGTCGGCATATACCTTTTCGATGCCGTACTTATCAGCAAGCTCCTGTAAGCCGTCCTTAAATACGTCTGTAATACCGAGTACCTTTGCACCGGGAACATTGTATGTGATTGACTGCATATGCACCTTACCGATACGACCTGCACCGATAATACCAATGTTTAACTGTTTCATAGGAATTCCTCCATATTTTTTATTTACTGCACGGTCCGAAAACCATACTATTCATTACAAAGTATAACACAATGACCAACCATATTCAAGAGAAAAACGGTTGGTCATTTTTACGAATATTAACTTAAATTATTGTACATTTTATCAAAACACCAATATCGGCTTTACCCAAAATGAAAATTCGAGCTCATCTTTAAGCACTACTCTGTACCTACTGAGAGTATTCGGTCCGCAGCTGTTCGAGCCCGAACCGCGAAGATAGCCGTCAATGTTAAGGCTTGTTACTTCACCGTGTACAATATCTTCAATATGCTCCGCCTTGCCGATGCATTCCTCGGTATAATCATGTACACCGAAGGAGAAGAAATCCTTACAGGCGGAAATTTCAATTCCGTTACCTTTATCATCGGTAAGAGTAAGCCAACGGGTTCTGCCGTGATTGCCGTGATCCTGAGGCTTGATATAAGGCTCATACATACCCTCTGCCGTATCCTCATATATACCGAGGATGCTCTGTGCATCGAAGTCGCAGAGATTTTCCTTTTCACCGAGACCGTAATACTTAACGTTTTTAAGCGACGGATCAAGCTCTACGTTCACGCCGAAACGGGGAAGCTCATAATTAACGAAATCAAGCTTTTTCTTTTCAAGCTCGCACTTGACCTTCATCAGTCCGTCAGGATAAATGTTGAATTTACATTCAAATTCAAAGGTCTTTTTACCCTTGAGATAAAGCCAGCCTTCGCTTTCAATCTCAATCTTACCCTTCTTTTCTTTGAATGATACTAATTTACCCTTATATTCGACCTTATCGTAGCCTTTTCTACGCCATCCTCTTACAATATTTCTGTCGTTATCAAGGAAAGCTCTGTAAATCTGAGGGACAAAGCCACACTTACCCGCAAGAAGCTCCTTGCCGCCTACTACATAGCTTATAAGCATACCTGTTTTTTTATCAAATTCAGCATAACCGTCAGTGTAACTCACTCTGATAACAGTCTTTTCCTTTTCGCAAGAAAGAACACCGCTCTTTTTGATTTCAGGCTTTTCTACAGCCTCAGAAAGTGCATGCTGTTCCTTTGCAATAACATTGCCGTCCTTGTCGCGATAAATAAAGTTGATATGACAATCAGAATCTCCGGGAAGGTTTTTATGTGCGATAACAAGACTCTTTGAAGCGCAGGGCTCAATATCAAGCTTAAGCTCACTGCTTTCAACACAAATGCCCTTTGAGAGAAGCTCGTAGCTTATGCTGTATTCGTTTGCATTTGTAAAACGGTTTGTGTTGGTAAATCTATAGAAGTTTTCGCTGATCTTTTCACTTCTTATCGGTCTGTAGACCTCTTTCATTTCAAATGCACCCGTATGAGGCCTTCTGTCAGGATAGAAAAGTCCGTCAACACAGAAATTGCCGTCGTGATATTCCTCACCGTGGTCACCGCCGTAGGTAAACTTATACTTTGCGTTTTCATCGTAAACGCTGTGGTCTGCCCACTCCCATATGCAACCGCCGGTAAGATTGTCGTGCGCGTAAATAATCTGCCAGTAATCCTCAAGAGAGCCGGGACCTACACCCATTGCATGACAATATTCACAAAGGAAATAAGGCTTGTCTCTGTATCTCTTAGTAAGCTTATGCTCACCTATTCTCTTAAGAAGAGCAGGAACCTGATACATCTCGGAAATAACATCATAAGAGCCTCTTGGTGTTCTGATTACAGCCTCATAATGAACAGGAATATCAGAAAGAGACTTAAGCATATCGTAACAGACATCCTGATTTTTCCAGCCGCCCGATTCATTACCGAGACTCCACATAGTTATTGACGGATGGTTTTTATCACGGTGGTAAAGACGCAGCACTCTGTCCTTCATCGGTGCAAGCCACTCCTTGCCGTTGCTGATAATATTATGAGTAACCGTAGGTCTGAGCTTAAGGTCAACCTGTGTACCGTGAGTTTCAATATCTGCTTCATCAATTACATAAAGGCCGTACTCATCGCAAAGATCAATAAAAATGGGATCGGGAGGATAATGCGATGTTCTTACTGCATTACAGTTGAACTCCTTCATAAGAAGCACGTCCTTAAGAAGCTCCTCTGCAGTCATTACATAACCGTTTTTATAATGTGTGTCGTGATGGTTAACACCTTTGAATTTTATAAGCTTACCGTTAAAAAGGAAGCTTTCACCCTTGATCTCAACTGTCTTAAAGCCTATCTTGCTTCTTGCAACCTGAATGTCTCCTTCACCGTCAGAAAGTGAAAGGTAAAGATTGTAAAGCTCCGGCTTTTCAGCATTCCATTCAACCGCATCAACAGGAGCGAGAGCAAGTGTAACCTTAGAAGCGGCAGCAGCCTCAACCTTGCCTACAACCCTGCCGTTGTAAACAAGCTCAACGGCAATCTTTTTACCTTCAAGGTCTGTGCCTCTGATATCGCAGTCAACGGAAAGGATATATCCGCGGTCAACCTTCTCGGTGTTAACCTGATAATCGTAAATGTACTGTGCAGGATTTTCCGTAATATAAACATCACGGAAGATACCTTTTTCACGGAACATATCCTGACATTCAAGATAAGTACCGTTACACCACTGAGTAACAATAGCGAGAAGCTCATTTTCACCCGCAAAAACAAAATCCTTAAGACAGAATTCAGCGCTGTTATGACTGCCTTCACTGTAGCCTACATACTTTCCGTTAACGTAAAGCGTAAGGCTTGAACAAACGCCGAGGAAGGTGATTATGGGATTAACGCAATCCTCTGATATTGTGAACTTCTTTCTGTAAATACCTACATTCATTTCCTCGGGAACGTTGGGAAGAGTCATAGGATATTCGTAACGGGTATTTATATACTTAGGAGCAGCATAACCTGTTCTCTGCCAGGTTGAAGGAACATTGATTTTATCAAAAGCAAAATTGTCTGTGTCTATTTCCTCGGGAAGCTGAGAGATTTTTTCCATAAAGCAAAAATCCCACTGACCGGAAATAACCTTTACCGTATCGCTCTTATACCTGTTTGTAACCGAATCGGTTTTTGATAGCTTCTTTTTACTCTTGTAAGGGATAAAATAGCTTCTCGGGGAAAGCTTGTTTTCTTCATAAACATCAATATTAGTGATATTGAGTTTTTTAATGCTGTACTTCATATTAAACCTCATATGGTGACGGGTTTAATCCAAC
>JAFULG010000045.1 GCA_017473435.1 Clostridia bacterium
CATCAATTATACTTATGATGCTGACGGCTTGCGTGCTTCAAAGACAGTAAACGGCATAAAAACAACCTACCAGTACCTTGACGGCAAGCTTTACTATCAGGAAACCAACGGCGACGACAGCTATTTTTACTACGACAGCTACGGTAACATAACAGCTATTGCTTGTTATCCTGAAAGCGGCACATCAAGTTATGTGCTTGTAGGCACAAACAGCCTTGGGGATGTTAATGCTCTTTACAACGCAAACGGTGATTTGCTTGTTAAGTACGAGTACGACGCCTGGGGTAATGTTATTGCTGAAACCGATGCAAACGGAAATGCACTTACAGGCTCGGCGAAAACCTGGTCGGAGCGTAATCCTTTCAGGTACCGTGGGTATGTGTATGATGCGGAGACCAGGCTGTATTATAACAACAGCCGTTATTATGATGCTGAGGTTGGCAGGTTTTTGAATTCGGATGATGAAAGCGTTATTATAACTTCTCCTAATTCCCGCATTGAAAAGAATATATTCGCTTATTGTGATAATAACCCTATTGTTAGAGCTGACTATGGCGGTCAGTTTTGGAATGTTATTATTGGTGCGGTTATTGGAGGTGCAGTGAGTCTTGCAAGCACAGCTATTACGGGTGGTAAAGAAGTAAGCAGTGTCGAATTAATAGTGTCGTTTACATGTGGGGCAATTTCAGGTGGTTTTGCTGCAACAGGTTTTGGCGGAATTGTTGGACAAATGGTTGTCGGTGGAGCAACAAGTTTAGTTGATTCGGGTCTTCAAAACTATAATGATTATAAATCTGGTGAAAAAACTTTAAGAAAAGCAGCTGTTGCAGTAATTACAGATACAACTATGGGCGTTGCGTTTGGTGCTTCGGGTTTTGATGGTACTGATGAGTTTAAAGCGAGTAGTAAACTATTCAAGGATGGCGTAAATGCTTTTAAGAATGTTATGAAAACAACAGTTCATCCTAAGGTTAAGCAGGCTGCCAATGTCGTAAAAAGAGAGACATTTAAATATGTAAAAAAAGAGAGTAAAGAAAGTTTTATTGGTAATGTTTTTGACAGTGTGATTGGATACTGTATAGGAAAACTTACGAGTTGGTTCTTTGGGGGTTGAGTTATGAGATGGTACAAAGATTCAAAAACTAAAAACAAACTTGAAACCTTGCTTTTTGCATTTGTATGCTTATTTTTTTCCATAATATGTTTTTTTAGGGCGACAGAAAGCTTATTATTGTTAACAGATTCTGATAGTGTTATTGTTGAATATCAAGGAAGTTTTCAAGTGCGTGAAATTGCTTTTCTTAGAAATACTATTTACTTGTTTACGCTAAATAATAATGATAAAGTTTCTGTTCCCGCAGAAATTATTAGCAAAGAAAATTTTTTGAATTTTAATCAAAAATCTATGTTTAAATATTCAAAATATGCTGATTTTAGAGGTTGGCATAATTGTTTAAGCATTGTATCTTTAGACGGAATTGAATTATTAAAAGAAAAAGAAGTTAGATATGGTTATGGAGGTTCAATATTTTTATATTATTTTATCAGTTTAATGTTTTTAATTTGCTCTCTGTTTTTTGTTGCACTAGAATACGCTGATACAATTTATAAAAGCATCAAAAGACAACAACGCAAAAAGAAAAAAGGAAAACAAGATAATAAAAAACAGACTAACAAGAAAAATAAATAAACCCAAGGCTGTCGCATTTGCGACAGCCTTTAAACTTACCCGTCGCCACCACGGTGCCTTGGGCGGCGCGTAGGTAAAAGCAGGCAACACGGCACCCCGCGCCCTTGAAGGTAACCTTGCAAGTGTGGGTAACGGCACAAGCACTCAATTTACCTGGACCTACGACAGCGCAATGAATCCTATGACACATATTGACAACGTCAATGAGCTGAGGTATAATTATGAATATGATAGTATAGGCAGACTCATAAGACAGGAGTTGCGAACAAAAAACAACGCTACTCACCTCGGTGCAACAGAGTTTACCTACGATTTAAGAAACAACGTTACAAAGGTAACAAACGAAATCGGCGGAAGAGTAGTTCCCCAGTGGTATTACTACAGCAAAATTGATGCTGTTGCAAATTCCGAAAGATACGCAAAGGACAACTTACCCGTAAGGTACAGTATGCCAATGGGCCGATATGTTGATTACGGCTACGATAACCTTAACCGATTGACTGAAAAGACCCTTTCAACTGTAACGCCTCTTGTTTCACGCTATTCCTACAAGACATCGAATAGGGACAGCACAAAGGCGGCAGGGGATACAAATAACTACACTACAACGCAGATTTCAGCCGAACACAAATAAACCACCGGAATTTTTTCCGGTGGTATTTTTATCTTTTAAGATAAAATAATAAATCCCGCCATGCCGTTCGTGATGTGTATAACCTGCCTCAGATAGCAGGGTGGTGATAGCGAGACGGGTTCGCGCTCCCTTCGTCCGCAAAGCGGGAGGTCTGCAATCCGCCGTCAAAGCATCTCTCCGTTTTATAACGTGTTGGGTTATAACGATCACAGTTGTCGCACACAGCAGGAGTTATTTAATTATTCGTTGTCTTCTTTTGCTTCAGCCTCATATTTTTCAATGAGTCTGTCTTCGAAAATGTTTCCGATTTCATTGAATTCCTTTTTATCCTCAATCTGAGCAAGGTAGGTTTCGCCGTTTTCCTCGGTAACCTTCAAGATGAAAACATCGCCGTCATCGTCAAGAATTTCGGCTGCATCGTCATAGATAGGAAGAAGAGCAACATATCTGTTGCCGTCCTCGGTTTCGATTCTGTCAATTTCTTCAAAGATATGCTCCACGCCGTCATCATCAACAACGGAAACAATATCGCCTATAAATTCGTCCATGTTTAACCTTTAAGGGTTAATATCCCTTTTCCTTTCATTTTTTATTACGTTTATATTTTAGTATTTTTCGTCAGTTATGTCAATAATTATACTTAAATATTAAATGTAAAAAATCAGGAAAAAACTGTAGCATATTATGGGAATTTATGCTATAATAAACTGAATATTCATATTATTATCGTTTTAGTTTAATAAATACTCTTTTGACGCAGAATAATAAAGGAAGTGAAATATATATGTCCAATTCCCTTAACCCTGTTTTCGGAGAATGGTATGTCGGACGTCAGCTCGGAAACGGAACTGACGGTAAAGCTTTTACCATTTATAAAGAAAAATATGACGGAACAAGAGAAACTTTTGTTATGAAAATTCTCCGCCTCGGTGAAAACAGAAACGAGAGAAAAACCTTTAATCTTGACGGAGCTTTGGAAGAGGAAATTCAGGAAGGCTTTGACAAAATTATAGCTAAAATTATAAAGAATATTGAAACAGTTAAAAAAGCTGATAACGGCAAGTTTTTTATAAAATATGAAAATCTTGAGCTGCGTAATGCAAGCGACGGTAAGGGAAAGCTTATCCTTATCAAGCTTGAAGAGGGCAAAAGTCTTGCAGAGGTGCTCAAGGGCTTTTCCTTTACTCTTGAAGAAACCTACCGCCTCGGCATAAATATCTGTCAGGCTCTGCAGAAGTGTCGTTCCTTCGGCTATATTTATCCCAACCTCAAGCCGGAGAATATTCTCTTTGACAGAGATGGCAGATGCAAAATAGGTGACTTCGGCTCTTTCAGCTGTCTTGAGCCTGCAAAAACATCAATTTCATATAAAAGAACACAGTATTATATGGCGCCCGAGTTTATCAAAACAGGCAACATTAACTGCACCTGTGATACTTATTCACTCGGTCTTATACTCTATATGCTCACAAACCGCGGAAGATTACCCTTTACAGAGCCTTATCCGCAGAATGAAACAATCAATTCGCTTAATGAATCTGTTATAAGAAGGCAGAAGGGCGAGGAGCTTCCCAAGCCTGCCCTTGCAAGTGAGTCACTCTGGAGGATTATCAGAAAGGCCTGTGCCTTTAAGCCTAATGACAGATATTTCACTCCCGAGCAAATGCTTTCCGATCTTAAAAATGCGCTCAATAATCAGCCCTTTGAGGAGGCGAAGTTTGAAGATGTTTATTCAACAAGTCAGCCCGAGGACGCAGAGGATGAGTCTGTTGTAATACCCGAGGTTGAAAAGGATATTGCAAAGGTTGAAGAAGAAATTGATGTAATTTCAATTAAAGAGGAAATTCAGATTCCGGAATTGCCTGTTTTTAACCATAAAATCAATACTGCAAGAAGTATAACGGCTAACGATAAAAAATTTGAAAAG
Source organism: Clostridia bacterium (assembly GCA_017473435.1). GTDB lineage: Bacteria > Bacillota > Clostridia > Oscillospirales > Acutalibacteraceae > UBA6857. The sequence continues at coordinate 4,252 of JAFULG010000045.1, forward strand.
CTGGTTGATACAAAGCCTAACGCTAGGTTTGATTTCAGAGGTCTGAAAAAGGTTGTTATGTCTGCTTTGATTGCAACCTGTCTTGTCCTTTTATTCATTGTTTCCGCTGTGCTGAACGTTTCGGCGGTGTTTGCTGAGGATGTTGTATTTACAAGCTTCGCGGAGACAGAAACAGAGTGTGAATCATATTTAATCAACGAAGGAGCGTTGCTGTATGGCAGCTGATATGATAAAAGAAATTCTTAAGGCTGAAGCCGAAGGCAGAGAAGCTGAAAAAAAGGCTGAAAAGGTTGCAGTAAAAATCGTTCAGAACGCTAAAATTCAGGCAGATATTATTATAAAAACAGCCGTTGAACAAGCTCAGAATCAAGCTAATATTATACTCAGCGATGCCGAGTACTCTTCAACAGGAGTGATAAAGCAGGCAACAAAGCTCGCTTCAATGAGAGAGAAAAAATCTATCAGCGACACCGAAAAGCAGTATAAAGAAGCCATAAAAGCTGTTTTTGATGAAATTCTGAAATAATCTTAATTTATAATTTAGTAAAGGAGGTGTCCGTTTGGCTAAAGTAAAGCTTGTCCGTTTTGAAATTGCGTCTCTGCTTTCTGACAGCAAGGGTATTATTGAGCATCTGCAGAAATGCGGTTGCGCTCACCTTGAAGATGTTCACAGTGAGGATATTGCAAAATATGATACGTCTGAAATTGTCGGTAATCTGACAACAAACCAGCAAAGGGTTGAAAAAGCGGTTCAGCTTCTTGAAAAAAACTGCAATATAAAAAGAGGGTTAATAGAATCCTTTACGGATTTTAAAACCATCAGCTATGAAAGGTACAAGGGTCTCACTGAAAAGAGTGACGAAACCTTTTCGAAATGCCGTCAGATACTCAAGCTTAATAAAAGCATAGAGGATATCAGGCAACGTATTGCCGATCAGAAGCGACTTATAGAAAATATGAAGCCGTGGGAAAAGCTCGATATTATGATGGCTTCAAAAAGGACACTGACCACAAGAATATTTATTGGCACATTTAATCAAAATCTTTCTGCCGATAAAATTATGGAGCTTATAAAGCAGAACGATAATGAGATGGATGATGTTGCTGTTGAGATTATAAGCAATGATAAGCTTTTTACATGTGCTGTTATAATCTGCCACGCTTCAAGCGGCGAAGCACTTGAAAAAGCACTTGAAAATATCGGCTTTATATATCCGGAAAAAGCCTTGCCTGCGTTGCCGTCTAAAATTATTGAGGATTCACAAAAGGAGATTGCTGAGCTTGAGGTGCAGATCTCTGAACTGAAAAAGCAAATAAGCGGCTACGCGTCAGATTATGATGATATTAAATTTTTATACGACCATTTAACAACACAGATCGACAAATACAAAGCTGTAGAGCTTGCCGGGGTAAGCGACAGTGCTTTTTTCATCACAGGATACATTCCTCAAAAAGAAGCTGAAGAGCTTCGTTTTATAATTGAAACCAAGTATAACGCTTATTTTAATACAATGGAGCCGGATTATGATAATCCTGATGTTCCCGTTTTACTTGATAACGGAAGCTTTGCCGGCGGTGTTGAAGGAATTACGGAGATGTATTCGCCTGTATCCAACAAGGATGTTGACCCAAACCCGATTATGGCTTTCTTTTATTACGCATTCTTCGGTCTTATGCTTTCCGATGCAGGCTACGGAATACTTATGGTGCTTTTTGCAATCTTTGCAGACAAAAAACTAAAGGCAAGCGGTAGCTTTAAAAAGACTGTAAACCTTGCTTTTTACAGCGGTATTTCATCAATAATATTCGGTGCGCTTTTCGGCGGGTGGTTCGGAGACCTCATCCCCGTTGTGTGCACAACCTTTCTCGGGATAGAAAATCCGCCGCAGCTTGCATTATGGCTTGATCCTGTTACAAACAGTATTAAACTGCTTGTGTATTGTCTCGGTTTTGGTATTCTTCACCTTTTTGCCGGCTTGCTGCTTAACGCATACAAGCTGATAAAAAGCAAAAATTACACCGCTGCAGTTTTTGACACTTTACCGGTTATGATTTTCGTGTGTGGCTTTGCTGTTTTCGGTGCAGGTTTTTTGATTGAAGTTCCCGAAACAGTAAAAAATATCGGTAATAAGCTTCTTGTTATCGGTGCCGCAGCAATCATTCTTACAGCGGGACGTAGCTCAAAAAACATTATCGGCAAATTCGGCACAGGCTTATATGCACTTTATAATACGGCATCAGGCTATCTCGGTGATATCCTTTCCTATTCAAGGCTTCTTGCTTTAGGACTTGTAACGGGTGTTATTGCAAGCTCCATAAATCTTATGGCAACAATGCCGGGAAACCCCATATTGTTTGTGCTGATATTCATTGTCGGTCACACAATCAACATTGCAATTAACCTTATCGGTACCTATGTTCACACGAACAGATTGCAGTATGTTGAATTTTTCTCAAAATTCTATGAAGGTGAAGGTAAGGTATTTACACCCTTCAGGTTAAACACAAAACACTTTATAATCAAGGAGGATAAATAATTATGTTAAGTTCAGGACTTTTTCTTGCAGTATTAGGTGCGGCTCTTGCCGTTGGTCTTTCCGGCGTAGGCTCAGCAAAGGGTGTTGGCCTTGTCGGTGAAGCCGGTACAGGTCTTCTTACCGAAGAGCCTAAAATGTTCTCAAAGGTTCTTATTCTTCAGATTCTTCCCGGTACACAGGGGCTTTACGGTTTTATTATTGCGCTTATGATGTTCAATAAAATCGGTCTTCTTGGCGGTGATGTCGCTACTCTTACAGCTGCTCAGGGCCTTTCATTTTTTGCTGCCGCAATGCCCATGGCAATTACCGGTTTTTTCTCTGCAATTTACCAGGGCCGTGTTGCAGCTTCCGGTATTTCACTTATAGCAAAGCAGCCTACCCAGACCTCAAGAGCAATGACACTTGCCGCTCTTGTTGAGACTTACGCTGTTCTTACCTTCCTTGTTTCTCTCATTGCCATTTCCAATATCGGCATCTGATGTCTGGTAAAAATAATTTCCAAGGAGATGAAGCAATGACAGGACTTGAGAAGATTCAAGAAAAGATATTAGCTCAGTCAAAAACAGTTTGCGACGAAATCATCGCATCTGCTAACGAGGAGGCTAAAAGCATTCTTATTGCCGCAAGACAGAAGGCAACCGAGCTTAATGCTGAAATTATCAGGAATGCTGAGCTTGCCGCTGACAGGAAAAACATTCTGGCCAAAAGCGGAGCGGAAACTCTCACCCGTAACCGTTACCTTGAGGTAAGAAACGCAATTATCAATGATATTATTTCCGCGGCATATGAGGAAATTGAGCATTTCAGTGACGAAGAGTATTTTGATATTCTTCGCAGGCTTTGCATTAAAAATATTACTCCCGGAGAATATGTGATGCATCTTAACAGCGTTGATCTTGCCCGAGTGCCTGAAAATTTTGAGGATAGCATTAATGCGGTGATTTACGAAAAGGCTGCTGTGTTTATAAAAAAAGAAGCGGCTGATATAGAAAACGGATTTATCCTTACAGCTGACGGTGTAGAAATTAACTGCACCTTCAGAGCTTTATTTGATGAAAATATGGATAATCTCAAGGATATGCTCAACGGTTTCCTTTTCAACTAAGGTGGTATTTATGAAAGATACAAGATATGCCTACTGTGTAGCAAGAATACGTGCACTTGAAAACAAACTGCTCACAAATCAGGATATATCTGCCCTGATAAATCAGCACAGCTATGATGCAGCTCTTGGTTGGCTTTTTCAAAAAGGCTATTCATCAGCAGGTGATAACGCTGATTCAATTATAAAAAATCATGGTGAGCAATTAAATAAAGTACTCGAAGAAAGCGCACCCGACAAAAAAGAGCTTGACGTACTTTATCTTCTTAATGATTATTTTAATCTGAAGGCTTTGGTTAAGTGTATTGCGCAAAATATAAATCCTGAAGGTTATTTCATTTATCCGACAACAATTAACCTCTCGAATTTTAACGGAAATGATATTGAAAACATTTTTTCGTTTTTAAAGGATAAATACAAAGCAGTTGCTGAAGAAGCATATAATATGGCTGTTAAAGCTGAAAACGGCAAATTCTCTGATTTAATAGTAGACAGAGCTGCTATCAATGCACTCGGAGCATATTCTGAAGAAAAAAACAGCGGTCTACTCGGTGAAATCTGCGCATTTCAGGGAGATACCGCAAATATCAAAATTGCTTTAAGGTGTGCCGCTATAGGTCAGGATGAAGAATATCTCAACGCGGCTATCGGTAAGTGCAACAAGCTTGACCGTGAAAAGCTGATTAAAGCGTGTGTTTCCGGGGTTGATACTCTTCAACAGTATCTTGAAATGACAAGATATAAAAAGGGGATTGAGATATATCTAAGTTCCCCATCAGCCTTTGAAAAATGGTGTGATGATGAGATAATAAAAATTACTTCATCGGCCGTGTATACCTCTTTTGGTTTTGCACCTGTTGTAAGCTATTATTACCGTAAGAATTTAGAAATAAAAACTGTCAGAATGATTCTTTCCGCTCTCAAATCAGACATAGACAGAGAAATTATCAAAGAAAGGGTGAGGAAGCTCTATGCTTAAGGTTGCGGCTATCGGTGACAGAGAAAGCGTTTCCGGGCTCAAAGCAATCGGTATGGATGTTTTTTCGCCGGAACGAAAGGAAGATTGTCCCGGGTTACTTAAATCTCTTTGTGAAAGCGACTACGGAATCATCTATATAACCGAGGAATTCGGAGAAAGCACAAAAGATATTATTAAAAAATACGACAACAAAATTATTCCTTCAATTATTCTTATTCCCGGGGTAAAGAATAACACCGGTGAAGGTGTGAGATCCTTGAACCGTAGCGTTGAAAGGGCAGTAGGCTCTCAATTGCCTGATTAAAAGATACATTAATTTATATTGAAATTACACTTAAAAGGTGAGATATACAATGAATGACGGAACAATAAAAAAAATTTCAGGACCTCTTGTAGTGGCTTCCGGAATGAAAAACGCAAATATGTTTGACGTTGTAAGGGTAAGCGACGAAAGACTTATAGGCGAAATTATAGAAATGCATGAAGACAGAGCTTCTATTCAGGTCTACGAGGAAACCTCGGGACTTAAGGTCGGAGCCAGGGTTGAAACTACTGGAGAGCCTTTAAGTGTTGAGCTTGGCCCCGGACTTATAGGCGGTATTTTTGACGGAATACAGCGCCCTCTGGTTGAAATTATGAAGCAGACCGGTAACAACCTTACAAGAGGTACGGAAATTCCTGCACTTGACCGAGAGAAAAAATGGGTGTTTGAGCCTGTAGTCAGTGTCGGCGAAAGAGTATACGGCGGTGATATAATCGGTACCGTTCAGGAAACAGATGTTGTTAATCATAAAATAATGCTTCCCGTAGGTTTAAGCGGTATTGTCAAAGAAATTACCGGCGGCACATGTACAGTTGAGGATGTTGTTGCTATAATACTTGATGAAAAGGGCACTGAGCACGGTGTAGGTATCGTTCAACGTTGGCCGGTAAGAAAACCGAGACCTTATAACAAGAAATTATCACCTGATATGCCTTTACTTACAGGTCAGCGTGTCATTGACGCACTTTTCCCGATTGCAAAAGGCGGTGTAGGTGCAATTCCTGGTCCGTTCGGAAGCGGTAAAACGGTTACTCAGCACCAGATAGCAAAATGGGCGGATGCAGATATAGTAGTTTATATCGGCTGTGGTGAACGCGGAAATGAAATGACTGATGTTCTTAATGAGTTTCCTGAACTGATTGACCCACATACCGGCAAATCTCTTATGGAAAGAACGGTGCTTATTGCTAACACTTCCGATATGCCTGTTGCCGCTCGTGAGGCTTCAATTTATACCGGTATTACAATTGCTGAATACTTCCGCGATATGGGTTACAGTGTTGCTTTGATGGCGGATTCGACTTCCCGTTGGGCGGAAGCTCTTCGTGAAATGTCAGGCAGACTTGAAGAAATGCCCGGTGAAGAAGGTTATCCCGCTTATCTTGCAAGCCGTCTTGCACAGTTTTATGAAAGAGCCGGCAGAGTGATTTCTTTGGGTAAAAACGGCAGAGAAGGAACTCTTTCTGTAATCGGTGCGGTTTCGCCTGCAGGCGGTGATATTTCTGAGCCTGTGAGTCAGGCAACCTTGCGAATTGTTAAGGTGTTCTGGGGTCTTGATTCGGCTCTCGCTTATAAGCGACATTTCCCTGCGATTAACTGGCTTACAAGCTATTCTCTTTATGCAAACAATCTCGGCAAGTGGTTCGATGAAAATGTCGGTAAAGAGTGGTCAGCTCTTCGCAAAGATATTTTAAAGCTTCTTTCAGAGGAAGCTGAATTACTCGAAATGGTAAAGCTTATAGGTATGGATTCTCTTTCTGCGAAAGACCGTATCAAAATGGAGGCAGCCCGCTCTGTGAGAGAGGATTTTCTTCATCAGCTTGCGTTCCACGAGGTTGACACTTATACTTCACCCGAAAAGCAGCTTAAGATGATGAAGCTTATCATGGAGTTCTATGAAAAAAGTGTTGCACTGACAAATAATGAAACTGATATTAACAGTCTCGTTATGCTTCCTGTAAGAGAGAAAATCGGCAGATTCAAATATATTCCCGAAAATGAAACGGAAGATAAGTACAACGAAATTAAAACAGAAATCACAACTGAAATAAAAGAATTGGTGGAAAGGGGAGAGTAACTTATGCCAAAGGAATACAGAACCATAAGTGAAGTTGCAGGTCCCCTTATGCTTGTAAAAGGTGTCAGCGATGTAGCATACAACGAGCTGGGTGAAATAGAGCTCAAAAGTGGAGAAAAACGCCGTTGCCGTGTGCTTGAGGTCAGCGACGATAATGTGCTCGTTCAGCTTTTCGAAGCTTCGACAGGTATAAATCTTGCGGAAAGCAAGGTGCGTTTTCTGGGTAAGCAGATGGAGCTTGCCGTTTCTGAGGATATGCTCGGCAGAGTCTTTGACGGTCTTGGCAGACCCGTTGACGGCGGTGCTTCTATTCTCCCTGAAAAACGACTTGACGTAAACGGCAAGCCTATGAATCCGGCCGCCAGAAATTATCCCAGCGAATTTATTCAGACGGGTGTTTCTGCCATTGACGGACTTAATACACTTGTCAGGGGACAGAAGCTTCCGATTTTTTCAGCCTCAGGTCTTCCTCACGCTGAACTTGCGGCTCAGATTGCAAGACAGGCTAAGGTAAGAGGTGCAGATGAAAGCTTTGCTGTTGTTTTTGCAGCAATGGGCATTACTTTTGAGGAGGCCGAATTTTTTACTAACTCTTTTAAAGAAACCGGTGCTATCGACAGAACTGTTATGTTTACAAATCTTGCCAATGACCCGGCTATAGAACGTATTGCCACACCTAAAATGGCGATGACCGCAGCAGAATATCTTGCCTTTGACAAGGGTATGCATGTTCTTGTAATTATGACAGATATTACAAATTACGCAGATGCTCTCAGAGAGGTTTCCGCTGCACGTAAGGAGGTTCCGGGCAGAAGAGGCTATCCGGGTTACATGTATACGGATCTTGCAGCTATTTACGAGCGAGCCGGCAGACAAAAGGATAAAAAAGGATCTATTACTCTTATACCTATTCTTACTATGCCGGAAGATGATAAAACCCATCCGATTCCTGACCTGACCGGTTATATAACAGAAGGACAGATTATTCTTTCAAGAGATCTTCACAGGCGCTCTGTTACACCTCCCATTGATGTTCTTCCGTCTCTTTCACGTCTTAAGGATAAGGGAATAGGTGAGGGTAAAACCCGTGAAGACCATTCAGGTACAATGAATCAGCTGTTTTCGGCTTATGCAAGAGGCAAAGACGCAAAGGAGCTTATGATGATCCTCGGTGAATCTGCTCTTACGGAAATTGACCGTATTTACGCAAAATTTGCCGAAGCTTTTGAGGAAAAATATGTTTCTCAAGGCAATGAAACGGACAGAAGCATTGAAGATACACTTTCAATAGGCTGGGAGCTTCTTTCAATGTTGCCGAAAAGTGAGCTTAAGAGAATTTCTGACGATTTTATCGAAAAATATTATATTGAAAAGTAGGTGAAATAAGTGGCGGTAATGAATGTGAATCCGACAAGAATGGAGCTTACCAATTTAAAAAGAAAGCTTGTTACCGCCCGTCGCGGACACAAGCTCCTCAAAGATAAACGTGATGAGCTTATGAGGCAATTCTTGCTTCTTGTAAAAGAAAACAAGGAGTTAAGGAAAAGCGTTGAAATGAAAATTAAAAAAGCGAGCGCATATATGGCTCTCGCGTCCGGCGAAATGAGTGACAATGAAATTTCCGTTGCTCTTATGCTTTCGGGACAGAAGCTTACCGTTGATGTTGAAAAGAAAAATATTATGAGTGTTGCTGTTCCTCAATTTAATGTTAATTACAGAATAGCGGAACAGAATAACGCCCGTTCCTACGGCTTTGCGTTTACCTCGGGAGATCTTGATGAGGCTGTGTCGATTTATTCGTCACTTACGGAGGATCTGCTTAAATTAGCAGAGGTTGAAAAAACATGCCAGCTTCTTTCGGCTGAAATTGAAAGCACCAGAAGGCGTGTAAATGCACTTGAACACGTTCTCATAACCGATTATGAGGATACAATCAGGTATATTACCGTTAAGCTGGATGAAAACGAGCGTAGCAATACAACAAGGCTTATGAAGGTAAAAGATATAATGCTTGAAAAAGCACATAATTATAATTAAAGTATAAGAGGATGCTTCTCGCATCCTCTTAATTCAGGTGTGATATGACAGATAAAGAAATTTTAAATTCTCACATTCTTGATTTAAAAGAGAAGTCTGCAGTAGAGAGTGTAATAACAGCAAGCGGTTTTTTATCACCGGAGGAACAGTCCGAAATCTTAAAAAACGAAAGAATAAACAACAAGTATGTAGATACTTTTCTGTACGGCGGTTATGATGATGCAGAAAGAAAGACTGCTATTTTTATTCCTGCTTTTTATCAAGCAGATTATACAACCCTCTCAGATTTTCTCTTGGAAAATGATGCAGAACCCATTGAGCTGCTTTTAGTAAAAAAAGATAAGTTTTCAACCCTTTCTCACCGCGATTACCTGGGAGCTCTTATGGGTCTCGGTATCAAGCGTGAGGTGATAGGAGATATTATCCTGAATAAAGACGGTTGCTACATAGTATGTCTTAAATCTGTTGCAGCGTATATTACCGAAAATTTAAAGCAAGCCGGCAGAGGTCAGTTAAAGGTAGAGAAAACAAGATTTGAAGCACTTAAAAAAGAAGAAATCAAAACGGAAACTGTGCTTGTGTCTGTAGCATCGCTACGCCTTGATTGTCTTGTAGCTTCAGCCTTTAAATTATCACGCGCCAACGCAGCAGGTGTTATAAATCAAGGTATTGTATATGTCAACAGTGTACAGATTTTTAAGCCTGATTATCTCCTCGCAGAAGGTGATAAGCTTGTGTTAAGAGGTAAGGGAAAGGTTGTTATTGAGAAGATTATAAGAGAAAACAAAAAGGGCAGATTACATCTTAATTTAAAAAGGTATCTTTAAATCATTACCGATTTAAAGATACCTTTGTTTTATTCAGCCCTGTTTTCCGAGCTTAAAAGATAATTATATTTGTTCAGTACGTCGGCGATGAGTAGTTTATTCTTATCCGATGTTTTATCAAGCGGCAAGCGAAAAACATTGCTGCACATCTTTAGCTGATTCATTGCTTCTTTGACCGGTATAGGATTTACGTCACAAAAAAGCTTTTGAGCCAATTCCATAATTTCGTTCTGCATTAACGTACACTCTCTGTTTTTGCCGTCAACGCCGCTTACAGCCATTTTGTGTGTGAAAGCGGGAAGAATGTTTGCCAATACAGAAACGACTCCTTTACAGCCAACAGCGCAAGCTGATGAAATCATGTCGTCATTACCTGAGTAAAAATCAAGCTTTTCATTACAAAGATAAACCGACTTCTGAAGCTTGACTATATTAGTATCAGCTTCTTTTACCCCTTTGATGTTTTCGTGTTCAGATAGGATATGATACGTCTCCGGGGATATATTCATTCCGGTACGTGACGGAACATTATAAACTATGACAGGTTTATTGAGATTGTCAGCGAGGGTAAAATAATGCTTAACAAGTCCGTTCTGCGAGGTTTTGTTATAATAAGGCGTTACCATAAGATGTGCATCGGCGCCGCATTTTTCAGCCTCTTTAGCTAATTCAAGAGAAAAAGAAGTGCTGTTACTGCCTGTACCGCAGATAAGAGGAACTCTGCCCTTTATCTTTTCAGCGGCAAAACGGAACAGAGATAGCCTTTCTTCAACTGTAAGTGTTGAACCTTCGCCGGTTGTTCCGCAGACAATAACAGCATCTGTATTATTTGCAATTTGGAATTCTATAAGCTTTTCAAAAACGTCGTAATCGATTTTTTCGTCCTCACTGAAGGGTGTTACGATAGCAACACCGCTGCCTGTAAAGACAGAGCTCAAAAGAAAACCTCCTTAAATATGTTTATATTTTAGTTGATGTATCCCTCGGCACAAAGAAGCTCTGCAAGAAGAACTGCACCGCCGGCTGCACCTCTGAGGGTATTGTGTGAAAGACAAACGAATTTGTAGTCATACTGTGAATCTTCGCGAAGTCTGCCGATTGAAACTGCCATACCGTTTTCAAGTGTACGGTTAAGCTTTGTCTGAGGCATATTATCTTCGGTAAAGTAGTGAAGGAACTTTTTGGGAGCTGAAGGAAGCTCTAATTCCTGTGCTCTGCCGGAGAAGCTGTCCCAAGCTTCAATGATTTCTTCCTTTGAAGGCTTTTTGCCGTCTTCAAATCTCATAAATACAGCACCCATATGACCGTCAGAAACGGGAACTCTGATACACTGAGCAGTAAAAGCAGGTGAAGAAGCCTTTTTAATTTCACCGTTTTCAATGCTGCCCCAGATTTTAAGAGGCTCCTGCTCGCTTTTTTCTTCTTCGCCACCGATATAAGGGATAACGTTATCTACCATTTCGGGCCAGCTGTCAAAGGTTTTACCTGCACCTGAGATTGCCTGATAAGTGCAAACCAGAACTTCTTTGATACCGTATTTTTTGTCAAGGGGATATATTGCAGGAAATTAGCTCTGAAGTGAAAATTTTGACTTAACAGCAACAAATCCTTTTTTTGTTCAGAGTCTCTTTATCTTATCATAAATAACTCTGATATGTTCA
>JAFULG010000008.1 GCA_017473435.1 Clostridia bacterium
AAAGCGCGCTTTTGCTTACTTTTGTCGCAACCGACAAAAGTAAGTGCCGCCCGCACAGGGCAGTAGAGCAAAAAAGCAACAGCCACGGAACAAAAACAAAACCACAACATAAAAGCCAAGACAGTAGAACGTAAAATCAACAACCGCGGAATAAAACAAAAAAAGATGAGGGGCTCTGCCCCTCTGCTCTCTTGCGGTTCCCAAAATCGCTTTTCGGCTTGGAGCGCCGAGCGATTTTGACCGCTGCGCCATCGTCGCCTCGCTTCATCGTCCACTGGACGCGCTTCGGCGACGATGCCCTGCAAGCTTTTGTAAAAGCTTGACCAAAACTTTACTCTTTTTCTTCTGTTGCTTCTTCCTCAAGATAAGGATCACGGTGCTTTTTACTCATAAAGTAACCGACAAAACCAAACGCCGCAAGAAGACTCGACGGAACTGCAACAACCTCAGGACTCTCCTTAACAGTCTCTGCAACCTTGTTGATCACACCCTGTGCATCACCGGCATCAGCCGATTCAAGCGCACTCGTTGTAACAATGTTGCCGTCAGCATCCGTAACGTAAACTCCGTTGATAAGCTCCTCAAGATACTTAAAATCAAATCTCTCACCGCTCTGAACAGAACCGACAGCTGTTGTGGTTTCTGTTTCGTAACGGGTAATGCCTACAGAATTATCTGAATTTACGCTGTATGTAGTAAGTACGTTCTGTCCTACATTTGATACCGACTGAGAAACTGCCGTGTCAATGGACTCAAACACCTGGCTGACCTTTTCGTTAGCCGCAATGTTTTCGTTAGGAATAATTGTTCCGATAAAGTTTTCGACCTCGCCGACAAGCCCCTTGTCGGAATTATCCTGACGCTTGTCGTCAAGCGCCTTATCCTTGACAATATGGAAGGTGTAAACAACCTCATCCTTCACATTTGCCTTATCATCGTAAACAACCTTAAGCTCAATCTTTTCCGTAGTCTTTGCAGGGTCAACGGGAGTGCTTACTGTTGTGTTCTGCGCCATCTGTACACTGTTAAGGTAAATTGTTATGTATGCCTCGTTGCTGCCCTGAAGCTGTCCTGCAAGGCAGAAGGGTGTGAACCAGATCTTCTCTGTTGAAGCAGGTACTACAAGCTCATAATCAAATATGTCGGTGTAAAATTCCTTTTCAAGATCAAAAAATCCGTGCTTACAGGCAAGCGTGAAAAGCTGTTCACAGCTCATTTCCTTTGAATAGCTTACCTTCTTTTCATCAAGCATCGTCTGAAGAATAAACTTCTGCAAAGAATTTTCTTCCTTGCTCTGCATTGCAAGAACAAGATAGATGGGGTTTACGTTTATATCGTAAAGGGTGTTGAGTATTGAAGCGTAGTATGCGTAGTCAACGTACTCCTTCTGTGCCTTCGTTGTCATATCGTACTGATCAAGAGGTACCTTGTACTCATTCTGAGCGGCGGTAATAATCTTCGCCCAATGAAAAACCTCTGCCGCATCGGGATTCTCGCTGACAGGAAGCTGTTCAAACTGTGTTACGTAGTTTTTCATCACAAGCACCGCAAGACCCGTAAGGGTGTCAATTCCCGAGGGAAGCATCGTACCCGTAAGAGCTGAAAGAATCATAACAAGAGCCTCGTCAAGGGTACTGCCCACAGGAATTCCCACGTGCTTATTATAAAGGATGTACACCGCATCGTACTTGAGAGCCGCATAAACCACGGCAATGGTTGCCTTATCCTCAAAGGTCTCGTTTACCGGAAGGCTGATTCCGTAGCTTCTTAAATACTCTCGCATATTTTCCTGAGTATCCGTAAAGCCCATAGCTGTTACGGTATAAAAAAGTGCCGTTGAAATCTCGCGGTAGGATGCGCCCACCGTTTCCTCATCAAGAGCAAAAAGCTTGCTGTAGTTATTCACCTCTTCAACAAACTCCTCGTAGGTTTCGCTGTAAAGATAATCGGAGGGCTTAGGAGTAATCACCGCAGAGGTCACCGAGTTGGGATCGTAGCGGATAATAACATTATCAAGCCAGGCAAAGCTGTATTCCGGTGAATCCGATCTCGGATTACCGGGATTAACCTTGATATCCTTAAGCTGACCGTAGAGCGCCTCCTGGCTGAAGGCTCCGACGGGCAGAATATAAATCATAAGCATTATAAGCGCAAGTACAAGTGCTGAAAGCTTTTTCATACTGACGTGCTCCTTTTAAAATTCTTTGGGACATAACTATCCATTTTCACTATTATACATAATATATGATACAACTTTATTCTTCCGTTGTCAACAAAAAGCGTAATTGTTCAAAAAAACTTTTTCTTTAAGTCCGTTTCCACTTGAAAAATTATACATAATGTGTAATAATCTAAAAAACATCACGTGAAAACTTACAGCAACGGAGGATGAAAATGACAGTATATTTATTTTTTACTTTTATAATCGGACTTATGGGAATGCAACCGGCTAAAAACGGCGAATTTCACAAAACCTACATTTCAAGAAATCAGTCAACCTCAGTAAACGGACTTTTCACATTGTTCGTCTTTCTGACTCACGCAACCAACTACATAAAGCTGGGCTCAGTCTACGATTCAACCTACAACAGCTTTAAGATTCATCTGCTTCAGCTGATAGTTGTACCCTTCTTGTTCTATTCAGGCTACGGCGTTATGGAATCCATCAGAAAAAAAGGAATGGACTATGTAAAGCAGGTGCCCAAAAACCGCTTCTTAAAGGTACTTACCCACTTTGTCATCGCCGTTTCCTTTTACCTCATATACAATATCTGCTGCGGAAAAAGCTTCCCTTTAAGTCAGATTCTCCTTTCCTTCATCGGCTACAGCTCAATCGGCAACAGCAGCTGGTACATTTTTGCCGTACTCGGTCTTTACCTGATTGTTTTCGTTTCATTTATGCTTGCAAGAAAGAATCATTTTCTCGGCGCAATTCTTGCAACCCTTTTAAGCATCGCCTTTATTTATATGCAGATACGCCTGAAAAGACCCGGCTACTGCTATAACACTACAATTCTCTTCCCTGCAGGTATGCTTTTCTCGTTGCTTCGTAAGCCCATTGAAAAAATCGTTATGAAAAACGATATTTTTTACTTCTGCACCTTAGGCATAACCTTTATCGGCTATATCTTTTTCTTCCTCAAGCGTGCCAACGGTGTTGAATTCTACAGCATCTGGGGTATGTTCTTCATGGGACTCATTCTCCTTGTAAACATGAAAATCCAGATGTGCAACGGCCTTCTTGAATTTCTCGGTTCCCACGTTTTCAGCATCTATATTCTGCAAAGGCTTCCGATGATGATTTTCCAGAAGATAGGGCTTGCGCAAAGCCACAGATACATCTTTATTGCGGCAAGCTTCTTTGTAACCCTTGCTATAGCTGTAGTGTTTGATGCGGCTATGGATAAGCTTGACAGCAAGCTTTTTGTACGCAAGAAGAAGGTAATTGAAAACACGTAAAAAAACAAGGACAAGCTGACAAATTTCTTCAGCTTGTCTTTTTTACAAAGCTAACCGACAGAGCATACCGACAATTAAGAAGCATATTAACTGCCTGTCGGCTTGGATAAAAAAATACCAAGTCTTACGACTTGGTATTTTTTGGCGGAGAAGAGGAGACTCAACAGCAAATGCTGTTGCACAGTCCGATTATATGTCCGTCAGCTCTTGCTGTTGCAAGGCTGACATGGACGATTACGGAGTTCGAGTCTCTACCAAAAAACTATATACAAAAAAATAATGCACAACCTTTACGTTGTGCATTACTTTGGCGGAGAAGAGGAGACTCGAACTCCTGCGCCGGTTACCCGACCTACGCCCTTAGCAGGGGCGCCTCGTCACCAACTTGAGTACTTCTCCATTGGTGCCGTTACAGAACGACTATAATAAAAAAATGGCGGAGAGAGT
>JAFULG010000046.1 GCA_017473435.1 Clostridia bacterium
CGGACGATGAAGCGAGGTGAGGATGGCGCAGCGGTCAAAATTCATAGGCGCCACTGACTGTGGCCGTCCCCTCTGTCAGCCTTCAGCTGACATCTCCCCACACTGTGGGGAGTCACCAAGCCGTAATGAATTTTGGGAACCCGAGAGGGCTTTTCTTGAAAGAAAAGTAACCAAAAGAACTTTACCTGTTTTTTACTGAAAAAAATAAAAAACTCCATCCTCAACGCTTCCGCATTGGGGATGAAGTCTGAACTCCACGGTACCACCCCGATTGAGCAGGGCTCTCCCCCACTCCACTCGTCACCTTAACGCGGTTAAACGGACTTAACGTCAGCTCAGGAATGTCTTTCGGTAAAATCCTCTCGTAGAGTGCTTCCAGCCTCGGCACCCCTCTCTTTAACGGGTATTAAACCTACTCTTTTCCGTCATAGCCTTTAACGGTATTCAGTTAAATTTTTATTTATCCCTTGGGATTGATAATATCACGCCAGTCAAGGTCGCCTCTTTCAAGGGCGTGAATAAGAGCCTCCGCTGTTGCAATGTTTGTTGCAACGGGAATATTATATACATCGCAAAGTCTTAAAAGGTTAGCCTCGTTAGGCTCATTTGCCTTTGCTGTAAGCGGATCGCGGAAAAGCAGAAGAAGGTCGATTTCATTGCAGGCGATTCGTGCGGAAATCTGTTCCTCACCGCCCTGATAGCCGCAAAGGAACCTTGTAATTTCAAGGCCGGTAGCCTCAGCCACCATCTTGCCTGTTGTTCCTGTTGCACAAAGTGAATGCTTTGAAAGTGTACCGCAATAAGCGATACAGAACTGGGTCATCAATTCTTTTTTAGCATCATGTGCAATAAGGGCTATATTCATAAATATCCGTCCTTTCTCCTTGTTTTAACCGAGATTTCATTACCATACCTTAATATAATAACAAAAAAAACGTTTTAATGCAATAGATTTTGTAAAAAAATCACACAAATTTTTAGTCATTTACTACTTTAAATTGATAATGTCATTTCAGAAAACTCAATGCTATGTACTGACCGCATATTCTTTTAGCAATATTGGTAAAGGCTGCATAGGAATCGTAACGTTTTTTATAGATTTCTCCGCCCATCGAACCGAGTCGTACCTTTTCATCCTCAGGCACAACACCGATAAGCTGTACCATAGTAGAATCAATAACCTTGTCCACATTTAAAAGTCTGCCCTTGGTGATATCCTTTTTATACACTCTGTTAATAATAAGACGGCTTTCGCCTACGCCCATTTTCTCCATTTCCTTTGCGGCTGTGCAGGCACTTCTTACACAAACAAGATCGGGAGTAGAAACAACTATTCCGTTATCAGCCGCCGCTGAAGCAAGCTCCAGCCCTCTTCCGATACCGGCAGGCGCATCAAAAAGAATGAAGTTATAATCACAGTCATAATGCTCACTGAGAGCCTTCATTTTTTCGCTGTCAATTCCCTCGTAGCTTACGGGACAGCTGATTACACCAATACCCTTATTTTCATAAACTGCCTTTTCAGGCTCACAGTTTCCGAAAATAACATCTCCGAAATCATAAACAAGATTTTCCGTAACGCCTACAAGCAAATCAACACTTCTCAGTCTGTCACAGTCTATTATAAGCACTCTGTTTCCGAGAGCGGTCAGAGCCTTTGCAATCCCCACGGTAAGAGTTGTTTTACCTACGCCGCCCTTACCTGAAGCAACAACGATTTTTTTAGCCACTTAAAATTCCTCCGATCATTCAAGGAGTGTGTTTTCCGTCTGACTTGCCTCAGACGTATCCTTCGCAGTGAAATAATACTGAAAAATTTCTGAAAGAATAGGCCCGAGGTAGGCACTCATACCTGCACTTTCAACGGCAATAGCAACAGCAATTTCAGGATTATCATAGGGGGCAAAGCCGATAATAAAACCATTATTGAGCTCAACAGTTTTTCCGTTAATTACCTTTTCAACGGTTGTTGTACCTGTCTTTACACCGACCTTTACGGGAACCTTTGTAAAATCAAGGTAGCTTTCTGTTGCAACAAGGAACATGCCCTCATAAACCTGCTTCCAGTTATCAGCCTTGAAGTTAGCCTTTGAAAGCACCTGCTTCTGAGTTTCGCTGACCGTCTTCGAAAGGTCAGAGTTCATAACGGATTTTACAACGTGTGCCTTATATCTTACGCCCTTGTTTGCAATAGTTGAAACATAGGAGCAAAGCTGTATCGGGGTAAACATATTATTACCGTGACCGATACCCGCCTGAATTGTAAGACCGGGAGTCCACAGCTCACCAATGCTTGTACGCAGCTCAGGTGTATCTACAGTGCCCTCGCTTTCATAAAGCTCAATTCCCGTAGGCTCTCCGAAGCCGAACATTGTAAAATAACGGTTCAGCTTCTCTATACCTAAAAGTCTTGCTGTTTCGTAGAAATAGATATTGCAGGAATGGCAGAGCGCCCATCTTACGTCAAGGTATCCGTGCTTACCCGTACAACCGGGCTGATAGTCCTCGTAATAATCGTATATGCCCTCGCAGTAAACCTCGGTATCCTTGTTGATAACGCCCTCTTCAAGTCCTGCCATTGCAACAGCCGGCTTGATTGTTGAACCGGGGGTAAAGGTACTGTCAAGCGCTCTGTTCCACAGGGGTTTAGCAGGGTCAGCAACAAGCTTTGCGTAATCCTTAACGTAGGTTGCGTTGTTATAGTTAGGATAAGAGGCTATAGCAAGGCAGGAGTTATCGCGTACATCCATTACTATTGCTGCGCCTGAAAGCTGATAGTCGGTAATGGTGCTTTGCACTTCCTTAATCTTCTTTGCAAGAGCATCCTGAACAGCCTTCTGAATATTTCTGTCTATAGTCAGCACAACGGTGTTACCCTGAACGGGCTCCTTTGTGTACTTTTCTGTTTTAGCGCCCGAGGAGTCAATAGTGATAATCTTTTCACCCTTGATACCCTTGAGCTGTGACTCATACAGAGCCTCAATACCGCTCTGACCCGTGTAGTCATTAAGAGAATAGCCCTTGTCCTTACCTTCTTCGTACTCTTCCTCGCTGATAGGTCCTACTATTCCGAGGATATGAGGCGCAAGAGTGCCGTCAGGGTAATCTCTGGCGCTGTCAATCTGAAGCTCTACACCGGGGAAAAGGTAGCTTTTTTCCATAATTGCCGAAGCAAGCTCATTAGAAACTTCGGAGGCAAAAATATAGTTTCTGCCCGTATTGAAGCCGTCCTTTACAAGTGAATAGTAAACGGATGCAATATCACGTGCAGCCGTAAGCTCATATTCCTCAAGCTCATATTTTTCGACAAGGGCGTCGAAGCAGTTCTGAACCGTTGCATAATAGTTAAGGTCAAGGAAAGCCTCGCTTTTAAGGTAAGATACAGAGTTTTCCATATCCTTTGTGAAAACAAGCTCACCGTTTTTTACCTCAATCGGCAGCTCGTCCTTCCACACAGCCTTATTAGCCTTAAAAATAGTGATAAGCTCGTGGATAATGCGGTTTCTTTCGCCGTAATCCGTAGGAAAAGAGGAATATGTGAAAATAATTTTGTTTGCCTGCTTGTTAGTTACAAGAGGATATCCGTTTCGGTCAAGGATTTCACCTCTTATAGGATTAACCTCAACGGTTACTGTTGCCATAGGAGTATTCTTATCCTCGCCGGCACTTAAAATCTGTACATTGAAGAGCTTAAAAAGAAAGAGAGAAAAAGCAGCAACTACAATAAGTATAACTGTCAGGCTTCTTCTTTTTTCGGTTCTTGATGACATGCTTTTTCATCCTTTCCGTGAATTTAAAAATAAAAAGTAAATTTGCGGTAGTGGGAAAATCCCCGGTAGCTTTAAGCTGTTTTCCGCAGATAAAAGTTTTTCGCAGCTATATAAAGAGCAAATTATAAACGTTCTGTGCCGTGGCGGCAGATTTGTCAATCACGCCTCCGCACCTCAACGTATATACGTCAGTCCCGTGCCTTCCGTTTTACTTGTCGCCTTTATTATAAGACCTATAATATAATAATAAATGATTGCGAAAACTGAAGAATAAACCGCAAGGGGTATAAAATGGGTAAAAAGTATTCCGAAGCTGCCCTCATAGCCCTTACGCAGTATGAATACAAGCCAGTAAGCAACGCTCACCGCCGCACTTGAGCCAAGGCTGAGTACAACAGCTGAAAAAAGTCTGTTTCTTATATAAAGGGTAACTATAATACCTACTGCGAAGCCGACTGTTGCAAGCATCAACGTATACATTCCGTCAGCACCTGAGGAAGCAAAGTCCCACAGCGCTCCTGCCACAAGACCGTAGACAAGTCCCGTAAGGCTTCTCTCGTACATTGCAACACACACCACAAAGGGTACAAGAAGCATAGGCGACAGTGTACCGATTTTAAGGTTAAAGCCGGGAGTATGCTGAATTATCGCCGTAAATACAGCAACAGCAAGTAACAACCAGCGTCTTTTAGCCGTTTCGCTCATATTTGAAAATTTCAACATAACTCACCGTCCTTTCTGAATTTACAAAATTTATCGCTCGCCGCGAGGCATCGTCACCGAAGCGCGTCCTGCGGACGATGAAGCGAGGTGAGGATGGCGCAGCGGTCAAAATTCATAGGCGCCACTGACTGTGGCCGTCCCCTCTGTCAGCCTTCAGCTGACATCTCCCCACACTGTGGGGAGTCAC
>JAFULG010000047.1 GCA_017473435.1 Clostridia bacterium
AATAAAGAATTATATTTTAGGAGGAATTCTCATGGCAACATTACAGGCACTCGGAATGATCGAAACAAAAGGACTCGTAGGCTCAATTGAAGCAGCCGACGCAATGGTTAAGGCAGCAAACGTTAACCTTATCGGTAAGGTACACGTTGGCGGCGGTCTTGTAACCGTTATGGTAAGAGGCGATGTTGGTGCAGTTAAGGCTGCAACAGACGCAGGCGCAGCAGCAGCTTCAAGAGTTGGCGAACTCGTTTCTGTTCACGTTATTCCCCGTCCCCACAGCGAAGTTGAATTCATTCTTCCCTCACTTGATAACTGCGACCGTCAGTAATTTTTCAGGGAGGTCCGGCAGTTGCCGCTGTGAATTTACCTTGTAATTTATGAAGAAAGGAGGATACGCTTTGGAAATTCTCACAGAAGCTGATTTAAGAAGCGGTAAGTTTAAGCTTTGTGATAATAAGGTCCATGTTAAAAAAGGGACGTTTATCACTCCTCTTGCCAAGGAATATCTTAGATCCAATTCTCTTGAGCTTGTCTTTGAAGATACTTCTGCTTCCGGCGGAAGCTTCGGCAAGGGTGTTATGAGTTATACTCCGATAAAGAAGTCGGGCAGTCGCCGTTTCATAGATTTTGATACAGGCACAGGCTATGATGAAAAGCCTGAATATATGACTCACCTCAGAGAAAATCTTCTCGTTAAGAAAGACCATCCGCGTATTCTCTTGCGAGGTAAGTTTGATTCACTTGAAGCGTTGATTATGCAGACGCAGGTGACTGTTGAAAAAGCAGGGTATGGCAACATTGCCCGCGACCTTGACGAAGTGCTGAGTTTTGTTCAGCTTCTTCTTGCTTGCGAGGTTAAGGATGAGATCGTACCCGAAATCAAGCTGTTAGGTATGAACTCTCAGCGATTGAGATATGTTTCTCATCACCTGACAGAAGAGTTCGGCATTGAGCACTCAGTTCCTCATTATTCAATGGGGGAGGTCTGTGTTGCTCTCAACAACGTGCGAACGTTTATCAGAGAAGCCGAGCTTCTTGCAGTAACAGCCTTCACTCAGGACGGAAAAGTCACCCGACCCGACATAGTTGAGGCACTTAACCGTCTTAGCAGTTGTGTTTACATTATGTTTTGCAAAAAAGTTGCAGGGCAGTACGATTAAGGAGGGTTATTATGACTGAAAATCAAATCAGGGAAATAGTGGCCCGTGTTATATTGAGCCTTGATAACAGTGAAGCATCAATTCCTGTTGAAGCATCAGCAAGACACGTTCATTTGACAAAAGAGGCTGTTGAAGCGCTTTTCGGTAAGGGAACAACCCTTACTAAAAAAAGAGATTTGTCCCAACCCGGTGAATTTTTGAGTGAGCAAAGAATTAAGCTCGTTACCTCCAAGGGCGAAATTGCAAATGTAGCCGTCTTAGGCCCTGAAAGAAAAGCAGTTCAGGTTGAGCTTTCAATGACTGATTGCCGTTCCTTGGGCATTAAGGCCCCGATAAATCTTTCTGGTGATTTAAACGGTGCAGGCGACGTTTACCTTGTGAGTGAATGCGGATGTTATAACGCCGCAAAGAGCGTTATTGTTGCTAAAAATCATATTCATATGACTCCGGCAGATGCAGAAAAATACGGTGTGTCTGACTCTCAGAGCGTAAAAGTGCGAATTGAAACTTCGCGCCCTGTTACCTTTGAAGATGTTATGATCAGAGTTAACCCCAATTTCTCACTTGCGATGCATATTGATTTTGATGAAGCAAATGCTTGCTGTCTTGAAAAAGATTCCAAGGGAAAAATCTTTTAATTTGAGGACGGATTATGGAAAACGTATCATTTGAAGCTTTGGTTGAGCTGGTTACTAAAGAGGTGCTAAAGTCTGTTTCTACGGGTGAAAAATCTTCTTTTACACCTGACGGAAGGCCTCTTGCACTTCTTATAGGCAAAGAGGCTGATTTACCTGCCTTTGCTCAGGACAAATACTCCTTCAGAACAATTGACACATATAACGGTGATATTTCCTTATATGAATGTATTTTTGTATGTGAGCTGACCTGTGCTGAGCTTGCGGATTGCGCCCTTGGCAGGGATTGCACAGCTGTGACTTGCGCCGTAACCAAAGCATTACTGGGCGGCAAGAAGGTTTATCTTCTTGAAGCGGCTTTGCCACACAGAAAGCATAAAGAAACCGCAAACAGAGCCTTTTATTCAATGTTTGAAGGCTATGTCAATTCTTTGCGCTCTTTTGGTGTTGAGCTGATCCGACAGCAATGGTACGGTAAAAATCTCAATAAAGATGCAATTGCTGACAATTCCGTTGATAAAGTAATCACGGAAAAGCTTGCAATAAATCTGTGCGAAAAAGCGCAGGGTGACATCGTCCGTCTTAAAAAAGGCACGGTAATAACGCCGTCTGCCAAAGATATTTTTAACCATTCAAACGTTAAAGTTGAATTTGTTGATTAGGAGGAAGCCCCATGATAATTTGTCAGGTTATAGGCCATGTGTGGGCAACCAAAAAAGAAGAAACCCTTTCAGGCCTCAAGCTTATGGTTGTTAAAGAGGTC
>JAFULG010000048.1 GCA_017473435.1 Clostridia bacterium
CAGTTGAAGAATGTAAGGATATCTGTGCTGAAAAAGGCATTGATCCCTATAAAATTGTAGAAGAAACACAGCCTATCGCATTCGAAAATGCAAAGCGGGCTTACACAGTTGGTTGCTCTATCGCAATCAAGAAGGGCTGCACGAAGGCTGCTGATGCTGCTGCAGCTATCGGTATCGGTCTTCAGGCTTTCTGTATCTCAGGTTCAGTTGCTGACAACCGTCAGGTTGGTCTCGGTCACGGTAACCTCGGCAAGATGCTCCTTTCAGAGGAAACTGAGTGCTTCTGCTTCCTTGCAGGTCACGAAAGCTTCGCAGCTGCTGAAGGTGCAATCAAAATTGCTCTTAACGCTAACAAGGTAAGAACTCAGCCTCTCCGCGTTATCCTCAACGGTCTCGGCAAGGACGCTGCTATGATTATCTCAAGAATCAACGGCTTCACCTATGTTCAGACTGAATTTGATCCCTACTCAGAAACCGTTAAGGTTGTTAAGGAAACAGCTTACTCAAACGGCGACAGAGCAAAGGTTAAGTGCTACGGTTCAGACAACGTTCCCGAAGGCGTAGCTATCATGAAGCTCGAAAACGTTGGTGTTTCCATCACCGGTAACTCAACCAACCCCACCCGCTTCCAGCATCCAGTTGCAGGCACCTACAAGAAGTGGTGTGTTGAAAACGGCGTAAACTACTTCTCAGTTGCATCAGGCGGCGGCACAGGCCGTACCCTTCATCCCGACAACATGGCAGCAGGTCCTGCTTCCTACGGTATGACTGATACAATGGGTCGTATGCACTCCGATGCACAGTTTGCAGGTTCCTCATCAGTTCCCGCTCACGTTGAAATGATGGGCCTTATCGGCGCAGGTAACAACCCCATGGTTGGTATGACTGTTGCATGTGCAGTTGCAATCGAAGAGGCTTGCAAGTAATAGATATATAAAGGGTTTCAGCCTTTTAAGCAAATCACCTGTTCAGCGATGAGCAGGTGATTTTTTGTCATTTTGGGCCGAAAAACTTTACAAAACTTTACAAGAAATCGATTTATAAAAAACAAGGCCCAAAAACCACCCGATTTTGAGTGGTTTTTGGGCTGATTTTGTAAAGTTTTATGAGAGCAACCACCGGCAGCTTTATCCCTTACTCCAACCCCTTAAACAACTCACCCTCAATATCAGAAATCCTCTCGATGGAAATAATCCTTCCATCCGTCATCAGAATCTCTCTTTTAAACTCATCAATCCTTTTAACCGTGCCGGTGGTGCTGAGATAAGCACCGCCGTCTTTTTTTATGTCGGGCTCAAAATGAGTTATTGTAACAGTTGGATTTTCCGATAGATGATCAGAAATCATCTGTATTTTTTCATTGATAATCGACTTTGTGCCCTCGTCAAGCTCTATCTGCCTGTCGGTCAGTCTCGCAGTTTCAATAATAGCATCATTGTGACCTGTCAAAGCTGCAAATGGACTGAACTGTGCCGCACGGTCAATCAAAGACATTTGCTGTCTTTTCTTCGACTGATGATGTGGCAGGTCGATTATATCCTTATACTTTTCGCAGCAGTCACTCATACGGCACACTCCTTTTAGGGTGACAGTAGTCAAACCAGACAAGCCTTAAATGTCCGATTTGCAGCACCTTTAATGATTTTTCTCCTCGCAAGACGGCAAGTATTGTTTCGTCGAAGAAATCCTTAAATGCACTACAACTTGAACATTTAAGGTTCTTCGAAGTTTAACAGGAATAGATTTTTATTGTAACAAGGCGAAAAATGAAGAAAGGCTATTGCCTTTCAAGGCTTTTTAACGAAATTACGGTGAAAATATATCCTGTTAAACCTTGTCGGGTTTGGCTTCTGCCACCCTATGCTTTATGTCCGCCGATTTGTTCGTTGCGGTCCTTTGCAGTTGCACCTTCCTGAAGATTAAGTCCTTTAAGAATAGCGTTTTTGCCAAATTTGTTCTTGATGCCGATAAGTGTTTCCTGAATCTTTCTTTCCTTTTCGAGCTCGGCATCTTCTTTCTTTAACTGCTCCTCATCAAAGCTTTCAAAGAGTGAAAGCTGATAGGGGACAGTGCCTTGTGAAACGGTGTCTTCGGGAACAACTCGGTTGGCAGTGATGTTGATTCGCCTGATGAGAAGCTTGTTGTTTACCACCTCATCGTAAGCCTTCAGAACAGCATCGGTGATAAGCTTTGTGGAGGATGTTTTTCTGCCGATGTTAGCCGTGGCTCTTGCGTGCTTCGGAACCTGCCTTCCGTAGAAGTCGGTTTTAACCTCACCTTTATAGGCTTCTCTGCGTTTTGCATCGGTGAGGTTTTCTATATCGTAGCCGATAGTCAGAACTATCTGGTCAGTAACAAGCTTCTTTTCAACAAGGTCAAGGGATAAGGCTTCAAGCATTTCCTTGAGAACGATTTTTGTAGTTTCGAAATCATAAGGCGAGTGAAGCACCTGACCTGAGCTAAGGCAGTTGGTTTCGGGCTTGTATGCCTTGATGTCAGCGATTGTGCAAGGCTCCCAGCCCCAGGCGTGGTCAATCAGAAGCTCTGCGTTTATGCCGAAAAGCTTGTAGAGTAAGTCCTCGTTATACAAGGAGCAGCGGGCAACATCACCCATAGTGAACATATAGTTCTGCTCAAGCTTTTTGGAAATACCCTTGCCTACACGCCAGAAGTCGGTCAAAGGCTTGTGATCCCAAAGCTGTCTGCGGTAGCTCATTTCATCAAGCTCGGCAATGCGGACTCCGTCCTTGTCAGCGGGGATGTGCTTGGCGGTAATATCCATTGCAACCTTGCAGAGGTAAAGGTTTGTGCCGATGCCTGCCGTTGCAGTTACACCCGTTGTGGCAAGAACATCCTTGATGAGCATTCTCGCAAAATCGTGAGCAGACATTTTCAGCGTTTTGAGATAAGCTGTAGCATCAATAAACACCTCGTCAATTGAGTAAACATGGATGTCTTCGGGGGCAACATATTTGAGGTAAACCTCGTAAATGCGGGTGCTGTATTCGATGTAAAGTGCCATTCTTGGAACAGCAACAACATAATCGATAGATAAATTAGGGTTGGCCTTCAGCTCGTTGTCATCATAGGACGAGCCTGTGAATTTTCTGCCGGGAGCTTTCCTCAGCCTTTCATTGTTGGCGATTTTAATCTGCTGTATTGCCTCAAACATTCTCGCTCTGCCTGAGATCCCATAGGCTTTGAGAGACGGAGAAACGGCAAGGCAGATGGTTTTCTCTGTTCGTGAAGGGTCAGCAACGAGTAGATTCGTTGTCATCGGGTCAAGACCTCGTTCACGAGCTTCTACGCTAGCGTAGAAGGACTTAAGGTCTATGGCTATGTATGTTTTTTCGTTCATCCTTCTACACCTCACTTTATTTAAGTCTACCACATATCTTTTTAAAAGACAATATGGTAAAACACATGAGTACAATTATATGGACTGATATTTGTTTTAGTTGAAGTAATTATTAATCATAAAAATATAGTTGTAAAAATATTTTCTCGCATATTTTAAGATAATTTTATCTTGTTTTGATAATATATTTTTAAAATATAGTTTGTTTTATTATATTTGAAATTTTAAAGTGTATGTACTATTATAAGTTCAACTTAAATTCTTAGGAGGTATAAAATGAATTACTCTGAAAACACGCCTTATATTAAAGAACTTGCAAATCTCTCAAATTCAGGCAATCATATTGTACCTGAAATGTATCCGTTACACGATGTTAAACGTGGTCTCCGTGATATAAACGGTAACGGAGTAGTAGCCGGTCTTACTGAAGTATCTTGTATTAAAGCTAAAGATAAAGACGCTGACGGAAATACTATTCCATGTAAAGGTGAATTGTATTATAGAGGTATTAACATCAAAGAAATAGTTAAGGGTTTTGTTGAAGAAGAACGTTTAGGATTTGAGGAAACAATATATCTTTTGTTATTTTCTAAATTACCTGATGAGAAAGAGTTAATTGATTTTCGTGAGCAGCTGTCAAACTATCGTTCTCTGCCACCGTCTTTTGTAAGAGATATGATTCTTAAAGCTCCCGGTAAAGATTTGATGAATATATTATCAAGATGTGTTCTTGCACTTTATACTTACGATGAAAATCCGGATGATATTTCTGTTGATAATGTTGTTCGTCAGTGCCTTCAGCTTATTTCTGAACTTCCTATGATAGCTGTTTATGCTTATCATTCTTTTCAGCATTATCATAATAACAATAGTCTGTTTATTCATTATCCTAAGAAAGAATTGACAATAGCAGAAAATATATTATATATGTTACGTGAGGACGGACAATTCACACCATTGGAGGCAAAGCTTCTTGATTTAGCGTTGGTTCTGCACGCTGAACACGGAGGAGGTAATAACTCAACATTTACAACTCATGTTGTTACATCTTCTGGAACAGATACATATTCAGCTATCTCTGCTGCACTCGGTTCTTTAAAAGGACCTCGTCATGGCGGAGCAAATATAAAGGTTGTTCAGATGTTTGATGATATGAAATCAAGCATAGATACGAAGAATGAACAGGAAATAAAAGATTATCTCGGAAGACTGCTTGATAAACAAGCATTTGATAAAGCAGGCCTTATTTACGGTATGGGACATGCTGTTTATTCCTTATCTGATCCGAGAGCTGATGTGCTTCGTGTTTATGCTGAACAGCTATCGAAAGAAAAGGGGATGGAAGAAGAATTTAAGTTATATAAATTTGTAGAAGAAAACGCCCCCGGAATAATCGCAGACAAACGCAAAATATATAAGGGTGTCAGTACAAATGTAGATTTTTATTCAGGTATGGTTTATAAGATGCTCAATTTGCCTTATGAATTATTTACTCCTATTTTTGCGGTTGCGAGAATTGTCGGATGGAGTGCACATCGCATTGAAGAAATTCAGAATGCTGGTAAAATTATTCGTCCGGCTTATATAAATGTAAAGGAAAAAACTGAATATACACCTCTTAGCAAAAGAT
Source organism: Clostridia bacterium (assembly GCA_017473435.1). Lineage (GTDB taxonomy): Bacteria > Bacillota > Clostridia > Oscillospirales > Acutalibacteraceae > UBA6857. The sequence goes on from JAFULG010000048.1 coordinate 4,989, forward strand.
AAAGAAAAAACCTCTCAAAAACGAGAGGTTTTTTTATTTGATTTTTTAAGCGGAAAAATTTGTCGGATGTTTTATTGTTTCCAAATGAAAGGTTTCTCTTTTGGTCCATTCGTGAATTATTTCCGGATTGTTGAATATCTCGTCAAGCTTTTTAGTAAATGGAACGATATCTCCGAAATCTAATGCTCTATGGTCGAAGGCAATACAAATAGGAAGTATCTTTCCGACTTTTATAATATCTTTACCTTGCTTACTTGTTTCAACTACAGGTCTTTTTTGAACTGCACCAATCGCAATAGCACATACTTGTGGAGGAATTATTTCTAAAAGGGCAACTGTACCTCTCTGATTGATATCGAGAGAGCCTATATTTGAAACAGTAATAGTTCCTTGTTCAATATCTTTGTTTCCAAGTCTTTCGGTTTCAGGGATAGCGTTATATGCTCTTTTTGCTTTACCTTTAAGTGTTTTGATTCTGCTTTTACCTGTTTTTGCACCGATTATTCTGAGAGCTGCTTCTATTATTTTACCTTCTTTGATTGTATTGACTGTTCTGTTGAACGATGTGGTGTAAAGAGTCTGGTTTAGGTCGGATTGTTCAGCTCGTTTTCTGATATCTTTAATATATGTTGTCATCTCATCAAGGTCTTTTTTGTCAAAGTCACGACAGTTTACTGTCATCATTTCTCCTGAAGGAAGAATTGTTGCCATTGAAATGTTTATGTTTTCGAATGTTTTCACTTTGCCTCTGACCAATGAAGGATTATAGTCAATGTGAGAATTCATAATGGGAGCAGCTTTAATTCCTTCAGTAATGGCTTTTAACATTAATGTATTGAATGTTATTTTTTCGTCTTTGCTCCTGCCAAAGTTGATTTTCTTATACTCATCAAAAAATCGGCTTACATCAGGTTCGTAAATAAAGGTAACATGCGGGGTCGTTTCCCAAGACTCTTTTGTCATAGCTGCTACCATTTTTCTTTGGATTCCAAATGATTCTTCTTTTAAAATACGATTATCCATATCTATACCTCATTTCTGTTTTAATCAAAAATAACAAGTTGTTTCTTTGTTAATTCTGCTACATATTACTCTTAATAATTGTGCATAATGCAATATAAACGTGAACATTATGTAAACAATGTAAACACAACCTAAAGAAATATTCAACAAATTGATAACAAAACTCTTTGTTTTGTTATTTATGAAACACATTCTTTTTATGTGTTTCATAAATTTTATACATAAATATCAGTTAAATTTAAAAATATAATAATAAAAGCAAATATAAACACGGCAGATTGAAATGCACCCCTTCTGTTAAACATTATATCACATTGTCTAACATTTGGGGTGCATTTCAGTGTGGTGACTTTTTTCTTATGTACTGTTTCATGGAATAGCTTGGATTCACTACTGTATTGTATTTTGTTCGATAAAATATAATTGTTATTTGACATAGCAGTAAAAACAGTATATAATATCTATGTAAGATGTTGATGTCTTATTTTAATTATTAAGGTTGAAGGGGTGATTTAATGGGCATCGGAATCAAGCGTGAAAAAATGCAAAAGGGTTGGAAATATTTCGACGTAATGCATAAAGACAGACGTGTAGCTCGTATTTACGAAGACGGCAGATGCACTATAAATTATCCTTCTTTTATGCCGTATAATTTGTACCTTGAAAGCTCTGATGCTTTTGACAGCAGAGTAAATAACCTTAATAATTTTTACTACTGGTGTGCATCAAGGGTTCTGACCCTGGACAGAAAATACGCTAAAGAAATTTTGTGTACAATAGGTGCAAGTCAGGCTGTAACTGATAAGGACAGAGCGATGATAGCTGTTTCTTATCACGGTCTGACTCTGACTGATGTATTCTGGATTAGAGCAGCAGGGGAGAAGATTGAATTCAGTGAATTGAATCTTTATAACCATTCACTTTCGGATGCCTTTGCAGATGTAAGCTTGCGTGGTAAGGATATAACAATTCAGAATTCAGAGCTGATTATGACAAAAGACGTTGCAGGTGATGTCGGTACTCCCGGTGTTGCACCTAAGGCGTGGATAAGACAGAACGGCGATTTCTATCTTATGAAAGATGGAGATGAGCGTGATGTTGAAGCTGAATTGCTTGCATCAAAAATAGTAGGTTGTTTCAAGATAGATTATGTACCATATGAAGAGGATTATTTTGACGATGTAAAGGTATCCAAGTGCAAGATAATTACATCTGAAGACAGAAGCATTGTACCTTATGAGTTTATTGATATTTACTGTGTAAACAGAGAAATAAACAAGCTGGAATTTGTACTCAAGAAAGACAGTTATGCTTACTATATGATGAATATAGTAGATTATCTTATTGGAAACACTGACCGTCATTGGGGTAATTGGGGCTTTTTTGTTGATAATAATACCAACAAATTACAGGGCTTATATTATCTTATGGATTTCAATAAATCCTTTTTATCCTATGATAATATCGATGGTGCTTTGTGTCAGACTACTGACAGAAAGATTACTCAGCGTGAGGCTGCAATAGAGGCAGTTAAAAAAATCGGATTGAATCAGATTTCTGAGGTTCAAGAGGAGTGGTTCTCCGACAAAAAGACAAAAGATATGTTTATGCAGAGACTTGATGTTTTACGAAATGCTGTAACCGAATAAGCAGCATATTAAAATGAGTAAAAACGTAAGTGATGAAAGAACAAACTTTAAGCGTGATATTGAAGAAAAGAAATTCTTTTATTCAAAAATGGGTTTTATCACAAAAACTTTACAAAACTTTACAACAGCAAACCACACCACGATACAATATGTGCCTACAGGTACCTGAAACCCGCATAAAACGGGCATATATACCATCAAAATACCGCCCATCGAATAAGGTAACAACCCTAGGCTTCAATGACTGCCCATGTGCTGTTGCTATTGAAGAGGCTTGCAAATAAGAACCTCACGAAATAAGACGAAATCGAAGATTTCTTTATTTCGGAGAACCTTGTTACTCGCAGGGCTCGTAATAACAGATTTTTCAACGATTGAAAATCTTTTATAACAATCAAAAACTCAGACACGTCATTTTGAGCTTTCTCCAATGATGTGTCTGTCTTTTATTCTGAATTATTAAAATACCGGTTGCATTGAGATGATAAAAGGTGTACAATTAACGGTAAGAAAATTTTACTCTTATAGGGGGAAAAGAAAATGAAAAGAAACGGTAAAATTTTATCAGTATTTATTGTTGTGCTGATGATTCTTGCAAGCGTACCGTTTGGAGGTTTTAAAGGCTTTGAGCTGAAAAGCGTTGCAGTTGACGAAGTTGAAAAAATAACAGTTGAAGCCACCTTCGTGGATTCCGGCCTTGCCGAAAAAAGCGCGGAGAGTGCTGTGGCCTTTTTCGGGTTTTCAGAATTCGAGGGTTGTTACGGCAATCAGCTCTCGGACCTCGCAAGAGAGATATATGATTCAATGGTAAAGCAGTATGTAACCGACGGGAAAACAGGGGAGTACAACTACACCTTTGAAACACCGATAACATTTAAAGCTGAAATTTCAGGTGGTTATATTGTGATGAACGACGAGCGTGAAGCGGCAGAAACGGAGCTTGCTTTTGCTATGCAGGTTGCTATGGACGCTTTTTTGTATGATCATCCCGAGGTGTTCTGGCTGAGATTGATAAGCTCAAGCTACGGCATTTCAGCTTCGTGGGATTCTGTTAACGGATGGACGGGAATAATTGACGGGGTTACTGTAACACCGATGGAAATTTATAGCGGAGCCTCCAGGAAAACAACAAACTATAATACAGAGGTCAATAAAGCTCTTGCTCAGATCGGTACAACAGGAAGCAGATATAATATCCTTAAGCGTATTCACGACTATATCTGTGACAATGCTTTTTATAACCTCATAAGCGATTACCGTGTGCATTCCTCCGAGGCATTTTTTATCGGTAACGGCGGAGTAGTCTGCGAAGGCTACGCCAAGGCATTCAAGGTGCTTTGTGATAAGCTTGAAATTCCCTGTGTGCTCGTCAGCGGTGATTCAGGCGGCGCTCATATGTGGAACTACGTTCAGATGGAAGACGGTAAATGGTATCTCGTAGATGTCACCTGGGATGACCAGGAAAGCAGAATATATGATACATACTTCCTTGCAAATGCCAATACGATAGGTTTTGAAGAAGTTGCTATAAGTAAAGAGCGTACTGAAAGAAATGATTTTTCAGGTACGGGTATATTCAGCTTTACTTATCCTGTGCTTTCGACTACGGCTTATACTCCTCACGTGCATGATTGGAACAGCTATTATACTATAGATGTTGAGCCTACCTGTAATGAAAATGGCAGTAAGAGCATACATTGCAAAACTTGCGATGATACAAAGAGTGTGGTGGAAATCCCTGCAACGGGCGACCACACCTACGGCAACTGGGTGGTTGATGAAACAGACACCAAGAAGATGTCGAGAACCTGTAGCATCTGCGGAGACGTTGAGGAATCTGCAGTCTACCTTGCAGGACGTTCGCTCCTCTTCAAGGACATCATCCAGATCCGCTACTATTTCGACTTCTCAAGATTTGGTGCCGATGTTGTTTCCACAGGTCTTCTTATCTGGTCAGAGGACGAGTACAAGGCTATGGCTGTTCACGACATAACCACCGCACCTTACAAGATGACTAATCTGGCAAGACGTGGAAACACCGATACTTATTACGGCGAAAGTGCCGGCATACCTGCAAAGAATATGATAGACAATCAGTACGCTATCGCTTACGCAGAGCTTAAGGATGGTACAATCGAGTACACAGAAACATGCACATTCAGCTCCGTAGTATACTGTCAGACGATTCTTGCAGAGGGCGGCAACTTTGAAGCTACGATGAAGAACCTTGCAGCAGCACTTATGAATTACGGTGCAGCAGCACAGCTTCATTTCAAGTACAAGACTGATACTCTTATGAATGCGTGGATGGCAGATTATCTTAAGGAAGTTGCCTTCGATGAAGCTCTCATTCAGGCTCTTCCCGAAATTGATGACAGTAAGTTTACTCTCACAAACGATGAGAATATCAGAAAAATAGGCTCGTCACTTACCTTTGTCGGAAACATAATGCAGAATATGTACTTCGATATTGAGAATGACGATATTGCGAACGCAAGGGAAGTTAAGCTTCTCTACTGGACAGAGTCCGAGTACAACAAGCTTGATGCTCTTACCTACGCAAACGCAAGAAAGGCAGACCTTGTTTTCGATGAAACCAACAGCAACAAGAACGGCATCAACTGCTACAGAACTGTTCTTGAAGGTGTATCTGCAAAGGATCTGAGAGGAGCGTTTATGTTTGTAGTGTACTACAAAGACGCTGAGGGTAACGAGTTCTACGGACCCTTGTTCGCTGATGGTGCACACGACTACGTAAGACGAGTTTTAATCACCAACACAGCGGCAACAATGAAGAACCTCGCAAAGGCGTTCTTTATGTACCACATCGCGGCTGAAAAGCATTTGCTCAAGTAATATAATATTTGAACCTCCCGTTTTAAGTTAACGGGAGGTTCGTGCTTTTAACATAAAATCTTTTTCTTCTTGAATTATTCTCAAAATTCTGTATAATAAAGTCATAATGAAGGGAGTGGCTGTTGTGCCGAAAATATCTACAACTAAAACTCATAAAAGCGGTATAGCATTGGTCGGTATCGGCGCAGGAAGCGTTGAA
>JAFULG010000049.1 GCA_017473435.1 Clostridia bacterium
AACAGCTGACGGCTGGTGGGCAGGAATCAAGGTTGTTGCTCCTGCAGGCCTTACAGAGGATGAACTCAAGGAAGTAAAATACCGTCGCCTTGATAAGGACGGCTGGACAGAGGCAAAGTCCTTCTGGAATGCAAAGGATTCCAAGGAGGGTGACAGCGTTCATTGGATGGGTGCATGGCTTCGAGCAACTCCCGAGCTTATTGCAAGTGACGATGATGGTATGCTTGTGCTTAACTACGAGTTTGACTGGTACGGAAACGGCTTTGACGGTGAAGTGCAGAAAATTAACTTTGTTCTCGATACAGAAAAGCTTGTGCTTGATTCAGAATATAACTACGGTACAATCGAAGGAATCACCGAGGGTCTCGTTACTTCAGGTGAAACAGATATGACCATCACAAATGAGGATGAAATCACCCTTGACTTCTCCCTTGCAGATGCAAGCATCGGTAGATATCAGGATGCATGGTGGATCGGTGTTAAGATTCTTGCTCCCGAGAATATGACAAGCGAGGCTCTTAAGGATGCAAAGTACTGCCTGAATAACGGAACAGTAAAATCCTTCTGGCAGTTAAAGGATTCAGATGACAGTGCAGACAGACATTTTATTACAGCTTGGCTTCCTGTTACACAGGAATACATTGACAATGATGCTGATGGTATTTTCAACTGGACCTATGAGTTTGACTGGGACGGAAATGGTTTTGGTATTTCAACACAGAAGTTTACCGTTTCGGTTGATGCGAACAAAATTAACAGAATTCACAGCGCAGGCTGTACAAAGGTTATAGATAAACCGGCTAAAGAACCTGAATGTCTTGTTGACGGTAATACTGAGGCTTCCCATTGCGGTGTCTGCGGACTTACCATCAGCGTAGAAGAGGTTATACCTGCTTACGGCGGACATAACTTTACCGAAAAAATTATGGACGAGGCACACCTTTTCGCAAAGGCAGACTGTGTATATTACGATAGATATTACTACAGCTGTAGCCGTTGTGATGTTATGAGTGAGGATACCTATGAGGATACAGAAGGCAGTGTACTTCTTCCTCATGAAAGAACAGCTAAAATAGATGATCTTCACCTCGTTTCACCTGCTGACTGTTTAAATGCGGCAATTTACTATGAGGGCTGTAAAAACTGTGATACTGTATTCAAGGACACAACCTTCTCCGTGGGTGATCCTAAGTATCACCTTTTCACAGTTGAAAGAGTAACTACAAAGGCAGGCATCGGCAAGAGCGGTTATATCAGCTTCTATTGTAAGGATTGCGGTACTTGCGACAACTCTCCCATTCCGCTTCCTGCGGTTACATCCATAAAGCTCGGTGCAACCTCCTACAACTATACCGGTAAGGCTGTTACTCCCGGTGTCATTGTAACAGATGCCAAGGGTAAGACTCTTAAGGCAGGTACGGATTATACTGTAGCTTATGCTAATAACATTGTTCCCGGAACCGCAACCGCAAAGGTAACCTTACGCGGAAACTATACAGGCAGCTATACTCTTAATTATAAAATCGTGGTTCCTGTAACAAGCAAAGTCACATTTGCTTCAAACACATCTGCAATTAAGCTTGCCTGGAATGCTGTTTCCGGTGCGGCAGGTTATGCGATATACGTAAAGAACGGAAACGGCTGGAGACTTCTCGGAACAACATCAAATCTCAGCGTAACCTACTCAAATCTTCCCCAGGGTACAAAATATACCTTTGCGGTAAAGGCAGGTATCAGATATAACGGCAGAGTTTATTGGGCAACATCCTATAAGACAATAAATACTGCAACAACTGCTCCTGCAACGGCAAAAATTGTTACTTCACAGAATACAAGTGCCATCAGACTTACCTGGTCTGCAGTAAAGGGTGCAAACGGATACGCTCTTTACCTTAAGACAAGTGCAGGCTGGAAGCACCTTTATAACACTGCAAACACAACCGCTTTGTTCACTAACCTTAAGGCAGGTACAAATTATATTTACGCTGTAAGATCAATTACAGTCACAGCAAGTAATCAGTATCTCCTTGGCGGCTTCAGAGAATATATTGCCGCAACACTTCCCGTTGCTCCCACGGTAAATGTATCTGTTTCCGGCGGCAAGGCAACAATCAGGTGGAATAAGGTTGCAGGTGCTACAGGCTACCAGGTTTACTACAAAACCGCTACAGGAAGCTATGTGCTTATCAAAACAGTAGGCAATTCCGTTACAAGTATTACAGACAGCGGCTATACCGCAGGCAAAAATTATAACTTTGCCGTAAGAGCTTACAAGGCAGTAAGCGGTGGTTATGTATTCGGCGCTTTGGGCGGCAGGAATGTTACAATGAAGTAACATTAAAAACGGAGGGTAAAATATGCAACATAAAATTATTGCTTTTTACAAAAAGATTATAGCAACAGTGATGGCTTTTCTGCTGTCACTGGGCTTTTCCTGCGGAGGTAACGGAAACAGTAACGGTGAAGCTGTACGCGGAGAGGCTAACACTGTAACTGCTTACGATGAGAACGCTGACTACAAGCTCAGCATTGATGCTGAAAATGAAATTCACGATATCAGCGAGCTCCTTTACGGTATCTTTTTTGAGGATATCAATTTTGCCGCTGATGGCGGACTTTATGCTGAAAAGGTAATCAACCGATCCTTTGAATACGGCAAGCTTGCTGCTGATGATGAGCTTCACGGATGGAGCAAGGTCGGCGGTGCCGATATTAAGGTTGAAATCGGTGATAAACTTGGCGGTCTTAACGCTAACAACACAAATTATCTTGTTATTACAAATACAACAAGTGAGCCTTCGGGCGTTCAGAACAGAGGCTTCCTTGACGGTATGGCAATCGAAAAGGACGGGAAGTATTATTTCTCCGTTTACGCAAAGGACTTAAAGGGTGGCAGCGCTGATCTTACGGTTAACCTCGTTGCTGACGGTAAGGTTGCCGCAACGGGCAAAATTGCCGATATCGGTACAAAGTGGGAAAAGCATGAGCTTACACTTGTTTCGGATATCACAGCTACGAGCAATGTATATCTCCAGGTGCTTTCAGACTGCAGTAAGGTTGCTCTTGATATGGTTTCACTCTTCCCCGAAACCTATAAGGGTCACGGTATGAGAATGGATCTTGCCGAAAAGCTTGCAGAGCTTGAGCCTTCCTTCCTTCGCTTCCCCGGCGGTTGCGTAATTGAAGGCTACGACGAAAACACAGCCTATAACTGGAAGGACAGCATCGGTGTAGGAGAGGACGGACTTCCTCTTGAATTCAACGGTACATACGGCGATGTAGCAACAAGAAGCTACGGCATCAACCTCTGGACAGATGTGAATGCAACGGAGGATCCTCTTCCCTGCTATATGAGCTACGGTCTCGGCTTCTTTGAATATTTCCGGCTTGCCGAGGATATCGGAGCAATCGGTGTTCCCGTTATCAACTGCGGTCTTTACTGTCAGATGAGAGGCAAGGGTCCCGTTGATATGTACACTCCCGAGTTTGAGCAGTACCTTCAGGATATGGTAGACCTTGTTGAGTTCTGCCGCGGTGATGAAACCACAACCTGGGGTAAGGTAAGAGCTTCTCTCGGTCATCCCGAGCCCTTTGAGCTTAAGTATATCGGAATCGGTAACGAAAACGAGGGCGAGGTTTACTTTGAACGCTACGAAGCTTTCCTGAAGCGTTTCAATGAGGAAAAGGCAAAGAATGCCGAGCTTTACGAGGGCCTTGAGCTTATTTATTCTTCGGGTGCATCTGAGGCAACTCACAGCGAAAACTACATAAAGTCCTACGAAAACGCTTACGAATATGTAAACGAAAATGGTATTACCATAGACGAATACGCAGGAGTAACCGATCATCATTACTATAATGATCCCGATTGGTTCCTTTCCAATACAGATTACTATGACGAGAAGAACTACAAGAGAGCTACCTCCGAAATGCTCGATACAGGCTACGGCGGAGCAATCAATGTTTTCCTCGGTGAATATGCGGCACGCTCAAACAGACTTGAGGCGGCGCTTGCCGAGGCGGCATATATGACAGGTCTTGAAAGAAACGGTGATATTGTTAAGATGGCGGCTTACGCTCCTCTTTTCGGTAACCTTACAGCTACTCATTGGTCACCTGACCTTATCTGGTTCAACAACAACCTTTCAACAGGCTCAATCAGCTACTATATGCAGAAGCTCTTCTCAACCAATGCAGGTACAAGCCTGCTTGATTCAAAGCTTGACGGTGCACAGCTTCCCATGAATGAAGCAAAGGGCAGAGTCGGTGTAGGCACATGGTATACAAGCGCAGAGTTTGACAATGTTAAGGTTGTAAATAACGATACAGGCTGTGTTCTCGGCTCCGACTGCTTCCTTCCCACGTCTCATTGGTGGGGCTGGACAGACACCACAAGCGGTGACTGGGGCATCAAGAACGGCAAGCTCGTTCAGAAGGATACCTGGATGGCAGATAATCACAGAGGTGCAGTAACCTTCTTCGGTGACACCGATTGGACAAACTACACCTATACCGTTGAAGCGACAAAGCTTGACGGAAGCGAGGGCTTCATTGTTCCCTTTGCTGCACAGGATAAGGATAACTACTGGTTCTGGAACATCGGCGGCTGGGGCAACACGGTTTCCTGCCTTCAGGAGATTGAAAACGGCATCAAGACCGGCAGAGTTCCCGGCACAGTAAAGGACTTCACTGCTGAAACCGGCAGAACCTATGAAATCAAGATTGTTGTCAACGGCTACAACGCAAAGGGCTACATTGACGGCGAGCTTATGTTTGACAAGGATCTCGAAAACGGCGCAAAGGCTGAAAGCTATCAGGTTGTTTCAACTGACGCAAGCGGCGACATTATCATCAAGCTTGTAAACGTAACTGACAGCGCAAGAAGCTTTGCTGTTGATATTTCGAACGCTGATGTAAAGGGCACGGCAACGGTTTATCAGGTAGCAGGTGACAGCCTTGACAACGATAACATCCTCGGAGCAAAGGAAGATTGCATTATGGAGGAGTTCACCGTTGAGGGAATTTCCGAACAGTTCAACTACACCGTTCCGATGTATAGTGCGACGGTTATCAGAATTGCAAGATAAAATCTTAAATAAAATAAAACGTCGACTCGCAGAGCCGACGTTTTATTTATTGCTTATTCAATTTCCAAAAATGCCTTATAAGATAAATTATTGCTCCCACAGGGATGGCACAGATGATAATTTTGATTATCAGGTGAATGGGAATATAATCGTAAATTCCGTCGCCTAGGATTGTAAAGAGAATTACCCTCGGCATAATGCCGATTACCGATGCGAAAAAGTAGCGCCCGAAGCTACACTTTGAAGCGCCCCAGAAAAGGCTTACAAAGTCAATGGGAAAAACGGGAAGCGCACGTATCGGAAGTAAGGCGAGGAAATTATCGTTAAGCTTCATATCGAGGATTTTTTTGCCCGGTTTTGTTTTTGCAAGCTGCTTATTAACATATTCTCCGCCGAGAAAAAGGCCGAGGAAATAAGTAACGGTAACCTCGATGACAATACCCACAAGGCTTATCAGAGAAGCGGTAAGCGGGGGGAACGCCATTCCGATTGAGATGTAAATCAGTGAAGCAGGTATAATAAAAAGAATGGATTTTGTAAGGTAAACGCCCCATATTGTAAGTATTGCAATAACCATGTTACTGCTTGCGTCAACAAGGGCTCGGATATCAATGTTTTTAAGCTTGTCATAATTTATAACCGCAAGGACAAAAATAATCATTGCAACGGCAACACGTATAAGAGCCTTGACGGTGGATTTTGTTTTTTCGCTCATCGGAGTCCTCCTTAAAAAGTATCCTGAGTATTATACAACCTGATTCGAAATTTTACAAGTATAAACATAATATGGACACAGTTTATTAAAATAAATCTATGGACTTTTTCAAACTGAGGTGATATACTTATCAATTATAATGCTGAAGTGTGCATTTAAATTACCTGAATTACTATATATTGTCTATGAGGTGAATTATGACAGTAAAAGATAAACTTGAAAGAAAAACGGTTGAGGTAGCTCTTGGCGAAATACTCAAGTATGTTGACAAGAACCCCAAGGAGAACATTATCAAGCTCTTCAATCTCGGCTCAAAGCTTCTCGGCGATACCTTTCCGAAGAAAAATCTTGATAAGATAAGAGATATTATCGAAGAGGGTGACAATGTTTACTACAATATGGCTCTCGATATTCTCAGAGATCTTGACAGAGGTATGCTCAAAAAGCTTCTTCTTGCCGCAGGTCTCGGCGCCGGTGTAAAGGGTACTAAGGCGGTAAGAGAAAACCGTGAAAAGTATAAGTGTAACATTCCTTTCCTTATGCTTATGGACCCCACAAGTGCTTGTAATATGAAGTGTAAGGGTTGTTGGGCAGCAGAATACGGACACAGAAACAATCTTACCTTTGAGGAAATGTCAAGCGTTGTTTCCCAGGGCAGAGAGCTCGGTACACACCTTTATATGTTTACAGGCGGAGAGCCTCTTATCCGTAAGGACGACATCATAAAGCTCTGCGAAACCTACGCTGACTGTGCATTCCTTGTATATACCAACGGTACACTTATTGATGAGAAATTCTGCGACGATATGATAAGAGTCGGCAATATTGCGCTTGCGCTCTCTATTGAGGGCGAAGAGGGCGCTACCGATGAGCGCCGCGGAGAGGGTAGCTATAAGAATGTAATCAAGGCGATGGAGCTTCTTAAGCGCAAGGGTTGCCTTTTCGGTATGTCTGTCTGCTACACAAGTCACAATATCCCCAGCGTGACAAGTGACGAATTCCTTGATAAAATGATTTCTCTCGGCGTAAAGTTCGGACTTTACTTCAATTATATGCCCGTAGGTCATGATGCTGACGTGGAGCTTATTCCCCGTCCCGAGCAGAGAGAATATATGTACAAGTGGCTCAGAAGAGTCAGAAACTTTGAAAGCGGTAAGCCTCTTTTCATCATGGATTTCCAGCATGACGGCGAATACTGCGGAGGATGTATTGCAGGCGGAAGAAACTACTTCCACATCAATTCTGCAGGTGATATGGAGCCGTGTGTTTTCATTCACTTCTCTGATTCAAACATCCGCACACATACAATTCTTGAGGGTCTTCGTAATCCTCTCTTTATGGCTTTCAGACACGATCAGCCCTTTAACGACAATCATCTCCGTCCCTGTCCGATGCTTGAAAATCCTGATTGCTTAAGAAGTATTATTGAAAGAACGGGCGCAAAGTCCACCAACCTCATCCGCGAGGAAACGGCTGAGATGCTTTGCAGTAAGTGTGACAAATTTGCCGCTGAGTGGGCTCCCAAGGCACAGGAAATCTGGGATAATAACAAGCATCCCAATCCGAAGACGCAGTATTACAGAGATACTCCGGAGGGTAAGGCTGAGTTTGCTTCAAAGTAAAGACGATCCGTTTGTTTTCGTGGCAGGCAATACATTTCGGGTTGAAGGCAAATGAATGTAAAAATCAAATTTGCTGTATTAAAATCCGTAAAATTGCTTGACTTTTTGACGATTTTATTGTAAATTTATAAGGTAAATGACTGCGTGGTTATTCCAAGGCCAGCCATTACTAAAAAATGCGTATAATGCGCGATTTTATGAAAGGGGTTTTATAACCATGAAACAGGAAACAAAGCTTGTTGCCATTATTCTTGCAGCCCTTATCGTTTTCCTCAGTGGCTTCGGTCTTGGCGCAACAAGAGGCATCACAATCAAAGTTGAAGGCGGCGCAGCAGTTCAGACAGGCGGCACACAGACAGTTGCTCCCGCAGAGCAGACAACAACAGCACCTCCCGCAGCAGAGCAGACAACAGCTCCCGCAGCAGAGCAGACAACAGCTCCCGCAGCTGACAATTCAGGTGCATCATCAACTTCAGTTCCCTCAACAAAGGCTGAAATCGCTGCAGCTTACAACAAGGCTATCAACGATCTCAGAGCTTATCAGGGTAAGGTAACAATGAAGAAGAGCGACGATGTTAAAATTGAGGTTACTGACCTTCCCGCTCTTGCAGCAACTGCAATCAACGCTGTTGTTAAGAACTTTACAGGTGTTACAACAAGCGAATACACCTTTGAAAACGGCGTTGACGTAAACGATCCCAACAGAAAGCTTGTTGAGAAGATTATTCCCTGGAACAGAGATGCTAACGTTCAGGAGGCAGGTCTTGTTTCAGCATCAGCAACTCCCAATGCTGACGGCGGTTACACAATGACAATGACCTTTGTTGCAGAAGATTCAAAGTTCGACGGTACAAAGAACACTTCAGAGCCTACATACCACATGGGTGCAATGGATCCTCTCAACCTTGCTTCAATTGACCTCGGTGATGTTGTTTCAATCACAAGTGCTGACCTTCATTATCCCGGTGCAACTCTCACAGCAACCGTTGATGGACAGGGCAGAATTGTTAAGATTGACAACAAGCTTCCTCTTGAAGGCAGCGGTAGCGGTAAGGCTGTTATTTCCCTCACAATCAACATGAAGGGTTCAATGGATTCAGCTTACGAGCTCATCTACGCATAATTTTAAAATCGAAAATGAAAGGACTGTCTTCGGACGGTCCTTTTTTTGTGCATTAGCCGTTTTGTTCCGTAAGTACTGTTTAAAGTGCGTACAAATGGGGTAAGATAAAAATTTTAATAAATTCTTTCACGAAAAAATCTGAAATCGCTTGACTTTTTCGGGATTTTATTGTAATTTTATTATGAAGATGAATACTTGCGGATATTCTGCAGTAAATCATTATAACAGAATGCTTAAACGGCAGATTTTTTTGAAAGGGGTTATATAACCATGAAACAGGAAACAAAGCTTGTAGCCATTATCCTCGCAGCTCTTATCGTATTCCTCAGCGGCTTCGGTCTTGGCGCAACAAGAGGCATCACAATCAAAGTTGAAGGCGGCGCAGCAGTTCAGACCGGCGGCACCCAGACAGCAGCTCCCGTAGAGCAGACAACAGCAACACCTGTACAGACAACAGCTCCCGCAGAGCAGACAACAGTTGCTCCTCCCGCAGCAGAGCAGACAACAGCAGCTCCTGCCGGCAACTCAGGTTCAGTTACAGTTCCTCAGACAAAGGCTGAAATCGTTGCAGCATACAACAAGGTTGTTAACGAGGCAAAGCACTACGAAGGTAAGGTAACTCTTAAGAAGCACGACATTATCAATGTTCAGCTTAAGGATCTTCCCACAATTGCAGAAAAGATCATTACTCCCGTTATCACAAAGCTTACAACAACAAGCCCCGAAGAATATGTATTTGACGGCGGTAAGGATGTAAACGATCCTGCAAGATTCGTTTCACACAAGATTGTTCCCAACGGCAGAGACGTAAACGTTCAGGAGGCAGGTATTGCTAATGCAACAGCAACAGCAAACGCTGACGGCGGTTACACAATGGTTCTTACATTCATTGCTGAAACCTCAACCTTCGACGGTACAAAGACAACCTCAGAGCCCACACATCACAAGAGCGCTATGGATCCCCTTGAGCTCGGCTCACTTGATCTTGGTCCTATCACCATTTCAAATGCTGACCTCAAATATCCCGGTGCTACAATGACCGCTACAGTTGACGGTCAGGGCAGACTTGTAAAGCTTGAGCAGAAGCTTCCTCTTGAAGGTACAGGTACAGGTAAGGCAGGTGTTTCCATTACCCTTAGCCTTGGCGGTTCAATGGACGGTACTTACGAGTTTATTTACGGCTAATTTGTAAAAATTATAAGTACATAAGGGCTGTCTTAAGGGGCAGCCTTTTTTGTTGATAAAGGAGTGTTTTTTATGAAAAAACAGCTTGGTGTACTTGTGGGCGCTTCTGCGGTTCTTGGCGGTGCAGCTTACGGAATTTCCGACGCCCTTTTCAAGGCTCTTATTTCAAGAGAATTCAGAGTGCCTAAGGCGGTGTCAAAATTCATCACCGAAAAGGAAGACAGTGGCGAAAATCCTCTTGCGGCGAAGTATAAGGAATGTATGCAATATGTTTCCGACTACGGCTTTGAGCGCCACGAAATGATAAGCGACAGAGGTCAGAAGCTTCGCGGATATCTTATGCGTCCTGAAAAGCCTTCGAACGTATATGTTTTCGGCTCTCACGGTTACCGCAGCGACGGTAAGGGCGAATGGTGCTATTTTGCAAAGTTCTATTTAGAAGAAATGGGATATAATCTTTTCTTTGTGGATCATCAGAGTCACGGTGAAAGTGAGGGTGAATATATAGGCTTTTCTTCACATGAACATAAGGATTGTCTCAAGTGGCTTAATTATATGAATAACACCTTCGGAAATGATATTAAAATTATGCTTCACGGTATTTCAATGGGTAGCACTACAGTTATGCTTATGACGGGAAGTGAAGCACTTCCCGAAAATGTAAGATTCACTGTTGCCGACTGCGGATTTACTTCGGCTATGAATGAATTCAATTACAAAATAGATACGCTTAAGCTTCCCTTTAAGCCGCTTATTCCCATAATCAGTGCAATTAATCATAAAAGAGCAGGTTACGACTTCCAGAAGGATACCGATGCTCTTTCTGCGGTGAAAAAGGCAAGGGTTCCCATGCTTTTCGTTCACGGTGATAAGGATTTGTTTGTACCTACTAAAATGGTGTACGAGCTTTACGACGCCTGCACGGCTGAAAAGGAGCTTTTTGTCGTTCCCGGTGCTGATCATGCCAAGAGTTACCACATTGATAAGGAAGGCTACGAGGCAAGGATAAAGGCAATGGCGGAAAAGTATTTGTAAAAAACGAAAAGTTTTGGTCAAGATTTTACAAAAGCATGTCAGGGTTGTAAGGGGTGAAACCAATTACGTATTGGAAAACAACACGACAGTCTGAAGTTATTTTACAGGCTGCCGTGTTTTCTTTTATCGCTCGCCGCGAGGCATTCTTTTCTTGGAAGAAAAGAATCAAAAGAACTTCTCTTGTTTGTATCAGCCGCGCTCCTACTCTTAATTTATTGTTCAAAGAAAATTCATATTCATTTGCTATACTATCTCAAAATGTATTATTATGCCAAATTATTCGCAAAAATAGATAAATCTCCCAGGAGGTATGTTTGTGTTAAGACTTTTAGGGTATCTTAAAACAATAAAAAAATCCGTTGTTGCGGCAATGATTTTTGCAGTAATCAGCCAGCTGGGAAGTCTGGTTCTTCCGCTGATGATGTCATCAATCATTAATAACGGCATAGCAAACGGCGATATCGATTATATTAAGAAAATGGGCCTTGCTATGATGGGTGTGTCTGCTGTTGCGGTTATAATTGCCTGCTTTAACAGCTACTACTCAAGTAAAACTGCAACATCCTACGGTAAAATTCTGCGCCGTAATATTTTTCTTAAGGTTGAGTCTCTTTCTCAAAGGGATATTGACATTGTAGGTACGCCCTCTCTTATCACCCGTTGCACCAATGACGTAAAGGTTCTTCAGGACTTTGTGATTATGGGTCTTCGTATGATTATCTCCGCTCCGATTATGCTTGTCGGCGGTGTTGTTATGGCTTTCGTAATGAATCCTAAGCTTGCAAGTGTTATCTTTGGCGTGTTGCCTATAATTGCGGTTGTTGTTGTAATTGTTCTCAAGGTGGTTATGCCTCTTTTTAAAAGGAGACAGAAGCTTGTCGATTCCATCAACCGTTTTATAAGAGAAAAGCTTACGGGTATACGAGTTATCCGTGCTTTTAACAGGACGGAGCACGAGGACGAGCGTTTCCGGAAGCAGAATATTGAGCTTTCCTCCCTTACTCTTAAATTTCAGCGCCTTATGTCGGTGCTTATTCCGGTCTGCATCGTAATTATTATTGCTGCACTTGACTTGCTTATCATTTTTGCGGCAAAGAATCTTGATAAAATGGATATAGTTACACAGCGAGAGGATTTGCTTAATGCTATCGGTAATCTTCAGGCATTTGTAATTTACATGATTATGATTGTCTTTTCTGTTACAATGGCAGCGGCAATGTTTGTAATTGTTCCGAGGGCAAGAATTTCTGCAAACCGAATAGTTCAGGTGCTCGACATTGTACCTTCAATCACAGAGCCTGAAAGCCCCAAAACTACAGACGAAAGCAAAAAGGGTCAGGTTGAATTTAAAAATGTAACATTCCGCTACACTGACGGTGAGGATCCCATTCTTTCAGATGTATCGTTCACCGCAGAGGCAAACAAGGTAACAGCCATCATCGGCTGTACCGGTAGCGGTAAGTCAAGCCTTGTTCATCTCATTCCTCGTTTTTATGACGTAACCGAGGGTCAGGTGCTCTTTGACGGCGTTGACGTAAGAGAGCTTTCACAGAAGGATCTTCATTCAAGAATCGGTTACATACCTCAGAAGGCATTTCTTTTCAGCGGAACTATTGAGGATAATCTCCGTTACGGTGATGCGAATGCAACCGAGGAGCAGTTAGAAAAGGCATTGGAGATTGCTCAGTGCAGTGAGTTTGTATCAAATCTTGAGGGCGGCATGAAGGCTTTTGTCAGCCAGAATGCAACGAACTTCTCCGGCGGACAGAAGCAGCGACTTTCTATAGCAAGAGCTCTTGCGAGAAAGGCTGAGGTTTATATCTTTGATGACAGCTTCTCAGCGCTTGATTTTAAAACCGATGCGGCACTCAGAAAAGCAATAAAAGAGAATATCGATGCTACGGTTATTATTGTTGCTCAGCGTGTGGGTACAATCCTTGATGCTGATAAAATCGTTGTTCTTGAAGGCGGCAAAATAGTAGGTATGGGTAAACATGCAGAGCTCATGAAAAGCTGCGATGTTTACAAGGAAATTTATTCATCTCAGATAACAGAGGAGGATGCACAATGAAAAAGGTAAACTCCTCTAAAAGAACAGCTATAAAGGACAGATACTCTGCCTACCGTGATTCGCGAAGAAGCGAGAAGGAAAAGCCGAGAAAAATGCTCCCCACAGCAAAAAAGCTTTTTGCTCTGCTTAAGGGCCGTGAGGTTGCTGTAATTTTCACAATTCTTTGTGCGGCGGGAAGCTCATTTCTTTCAATTCTCGGTCCCAAGTATCTCGGTAATATTATCACCGTCCTTGACGAGCAGGTAAAAAATAAGCTTGCCTCGGGTGCAATGGACTTTACTCCCATCTACGGCATACTCAAAACGATTCTCTTTATTTATATCGGCTCTTCGGTTTTAGGCTTTTTACAGCATTACATTGTTGCCGGCGTAGTGCAGAAGCTTATTACGGATATCCGTTATAAGTTCAACAAAAAGCTTTCAAGACTTCCGCTTTCTTATTTTGACAATCACAATACAGGTGATATTCTTTCAAGAATTACAAATGATATTGATAACATCAATAACACCCTGCAGAATAACCTTATTCAGATTATAACCTCTGTTGTAACCTTTGTCGGTGTGTTTGTGATTATGCTTACAGAAAGCGTTTCACTTTCCTTTACAAGCCTTTCACCCTTCCCCGTGTGCTTTGTTATAGCAATGGTAATTCTTCGCTTTTCAAAGCATTACTTCCGTAAGCAATGGAAGGAAACGGGTGACGTTAACGGTCACATTGAAGAAATGTTTACCGGTCACAGAATTGTCAAGGCCTTCAGCCATGAGGAAATTGCTATTGCTGAATTTGACGAAATCAATGAAAAACTTTGCGAATCGGGCAGAAAAGCGCAGTTCCTTTCAGGTCTTTTAAGCCCGCTGATAAATTTTGCCAATAATGCAGGATACGTAATAATCTGTGTAATCGGCGGTTATCTTATTGTAAAGGATCAGGCTGATGTAGGCGATATAACCGCGTTTATTGCTTATTCCAAGCTTCTTATGCAGCCTATTACCGACCTTAGCAATATCGCTAACAATCTCCAGTCCTCACTTGCAAGTGCCGAGCGTGTATTTGACCTGCTTGACGCAGAGGAAGAGGTTGAGGATGTTAAAAAAGAGCTTTACCTTGAAAACGGCGGTAGCGTTGAGTTTAAGAATGTTGACTTCTCCTACATTCCTGAAAAGCCTCTTATCAGAGACTTTAATCTTAAGGTAAATAAGGGAGACCTTGTTGCTATTGTAGGACATACAGGTGCAGGTAAAACCACCATTGTTAATCTTCTTATGCGCTTTTATGAAATTCAGAGCGGCGACATTCTCGTTGACGGCGTGAACATAAAGGATATTTCACGAGAAAATCTCCGTAACATTTTCGGTATGGTGCTCCAGGACACCTGGCTTTTCAAGGGTACCTTGAGAGAAAATATCTACTATGGCAGAAAGGATGCTACCGAGGAAGAGTTCAACGATGCCGTTAAGGCGGCAAAAATTGACAGCTTTGTAGGCACTCTCCCTGACGGCTACGATACCGTTATTGAAGAGGGCGGCTCTAATCTTTCGGCAGGTCAGCGTCAGCTTGTTACAATCGCAAGAGCGATTCTTGCTTCACCTGATATCCTTATTCTTGATGAAGCCACCTCAAGCGTTGATACAAGAACAGAGCTTCAGATTCAGAGCGCTACCTATAACCTTATGCAGGGCAGGACAAACTTTGTTATTGCCCACCGTCTTTCAACTATCCGAGAGGCTGATATCATAATCGTTATGCGTGACGGATGCATAGTTGAAACGGGTAACCATAAGGAGCTTCTTAAGAAGGATGGCTTCTATGCGGAGCTTTATAATTCACAGTTTGCTAATTGATTTTGTAGGGAGCGACGCCCTCGTCGCTCCGTTTTAAGATAGGAACATCATATGAAAACAGTTATCTTACCCAACAAAATACGTGTATTTTTCACTCCCGATGAGCGCCTTCGCTCGGCAACGGTGGGGGTCTGGGTAAGTGCGGGCTGTAAGAACGAGAATGCCGATAACAACGGCATTTCTCATTTTATTGAGCATATTGTTTTCAAAGGCTCATATAAGCGTACGGGCTTTGAAATAGCTGAGGGAATGGATGAAATCGGCGCTTCCGTTAACGCTTACACAACAAAGGAGTATACCTTCTTTTACACAAGGGCGCTTGATTACCGTATACTTACGGCGGCGGATATACTTTTCGATATGCTCACCTCGCCGAGGCTTGATGAAAAGGATATCGAAACAGAAAAGGGCGTTATTTTCGAAGAGATTTCCATGTGTGAGGATGATCCCTCCGATGTGTGCTATGAGCTTAATGAGCATAAGCTTTTTGACGGCAATAATTTAAGTCAGGAAATTTTAGGCTCCTTTGAAAGCGTCAAGGGTCTGACGAAGGAAAAAATAATCTCCTATATGAAGGATTTTTATGTAGGTGAAAATATTGTAATCGGTGTAAGCGGAAGCTTCAATGAAGAGGAAATGCTGGAGAAAATCAAGGAATATTTCTCCTCTATTCCCGAAACAGGAAAAGCCTCAACCGATGAAGCTCTTCCCTTTAACGAGGGCTTTGCTCTTAAAAATATGCCTACCGAGCAGACACATATATCTATGACCTTCCCCGGGGTAGCAATAGTACACGAGGATTTATATGCTTTACAGATTTGCTCATTCATTCTCGGTACGGGAACATCATCTATGCTTAATCAGCGTATCCGTGAGGAGCTGGGACTTGTTTACAGCATTGACTGCTGGCTCGGGCGATATGTTCATGGTGGCTATACTGCCGTATCAATGAGCCTTGTGCCTAAAAGTGAGAAAAAGGCTATTGAAGAAACGGTTAAAATTATCCGCTCCTTCCCCGATGAAATAACACAGCGTAAAATTGAAATAGCAAAGGAAAAGCTGATTTCAAGTCTTATAATGTCCCGTGAACAGCCTCAGAGTAAATTCTCCGCTGTGGGATATAATACTTTGCTTTTAGGTAGAGTAATTGAGGATGACGATATTATAAGAGATATAAAAAAAGTAAGTCTTGAAGACGTAAAAAGAGTTTACGTTAAATATTTTGATTTTGATAAAATGCTTTTTACCGCTGTCGGTAAGGTGAAAAAGGAAGAAGAATACAAGAAGATTTTAGAAGGTGTTTACAGTGCAGGAAATTAAAAATGCAAAACGTCTTGTTGTAAAGGTCGGCACATCGACCCTTACTCACGAAACAGGTAAAATCAACATCAGGAGAATGGTTAAGCTTTGCTCTGTTCTTGCTGATTTACATAACAGCGGCAGAGAGGTTATTCTTGTAACCTCAGGTGCTATAGGTGTAGGAGTAGGTAAGCTCGGGCTTAAAGAAAGACCCAAGGACATACCCGGCAGACAGGCGGCGGCAACGGTCGGTCAGTGCGAGCTTATGTTTATGTACGACAAATACTTCGGAGAAAACGGAGTTAAAACCGGTCAGCTTCTTATTACAAAAAGCGACATAGAAAACGATAAGCGAAGAACCAACCTTGAAAACACCTTCCTCAAGCTTTTTGAGTACGAGGCGGTGCCTGTTGTAAATGAAAATGACAGCGTTGCAACAGAAGAAATAGTCTACGGAGATAACGACTCCCTTTCGGCTATTGTTGCAAAGCTTGTTCACGCCGATGTGCTCATAATTCTTTCCGACATTGACGGACTTTACGACGATAATCCTCACGAGAACCCCGACGCAAGACTTATTCCCGTTGTAAGAGAAATCAACGATGATATAATTGCTCTTTGCGGCGGAGCCGGAACAGACAGAGGTACCGGTGGAATGGTGACGAAAATACACGCCGCAAAAATTGCCGGAGACGAAGGAATTCCCACGGTAATTATGAACGGCTCAGATCCTGCGGATATTTATAAGCTTATTGACGGACACAGTATTGGTACGGTGTTTACAATTCGTAATTCGTAATTCAATTGTAGCGCCGCCCAATGGGTGGCTTGACAGATCAACCACATTGAGGTGAAATTATGCTGACACAAATAGGTATAAATGCAAAAAAGGCTGAAAGGGTGCTTATGACAGCTCCTCTTGTAAGCCGTGACGCTGCTCTTAAGGAAATCGCTGCAGCCCTTAGAGAAAACAGCGCCTACATTATCGGTGAAAACAAAAAGGATTTAGAAGCTGCAAGAGAAAACGGAATGAGCGAATCAATGCTCGACAGACTTTCTCTTGATGAAAACAGGATTGAGGGCGTTGCTGCGGCGGTGGAAAACATTATTTCTCTGCCAGACCCTCTCGGACGCGTGCTCTCGGGCGGTATAAGACCCAACGGTATGAAGATAGAAAAGGTCACTGTTCCCCTTGGCGTAATTGCTGTAATTTTTGAGGCTCGTCCAAATGTTACCGTTGACGCAGCTGCTCTTTGCCTTAAATCGGGTAACACAGTTATTCTCCGTGGCGGTAAGGAGGCAATTAACTCAAATAAGGCAATGGCTCTTGTTATGCGTCAGGCTCTTGTAAAGGCTGAGCTTCCTGCGGATTGTATCCAGCTTATTGAGAATACCTCAAGAGAATCGGCAACGGCGCTTATGAAAATGAACGGATATGTTGATGTGCTTATTCCCCGTGGCGGTGCAGGTCTTATAAGGGCTTGTGTTGAAAATTCTACTGTTCCGGTAATTGAAACGGGCACAGGCAACTGTCACATTTACATTGATAAGGATGCTGATGCGGATAAAGCGGTAAGCATTGTTTACAATGCAAAAACCTCACGTCCGTCTGTATGCAACGCTTGTGAAAGTCTTGTTGTTCATGCGGAGATTGCAGAAAGAATCCTTCCCCTTATTAAAAAAGCTCTTGACCGGAAGGGCGTTGTAATTCACGGCGACGAAAAAACTGCTTCGATTATTCCGGGGGTTATTTCTGCAACAGAAGAGGATTACGACAAGGAATATCTCGGCTATGAAATCAGCGTAAAGGTTGTTTCCGACATCAGCGAAGCTGTTGATCATATTATGCAGTATTCCTCAGGGCACAGCGAATGTATCGTTACCGAGAATTATACTTCGGCAAATTATTTTACCTCAAACGTTGATGCAGCGGCAGTTTACGTCAATGCTTCAACGAGATTTACCGATGGCGGTGAATTCGGCTTCGGAGCAGAAATAGGAATTTCCACCCAGAAGCTCCATGCGAGAGGACCGTTGGGATTGCCCGAGCTTACCACAGTCAAATATATAATCACCGGTGACGGACAGATAAGATAATATTTTTTCGGTGAGAGCAAAATCCCTTGACTTTTTCCTTGATTTGGAGTATATTTAAACTAACAATAGGGTTACTGTAGGGTGACTCCGTGAATTTGCTTTTGAATAAGGCTGACGCCGATTTTAAGGAGGTTAAACGAATGAAAAGAACAATGAAGAAGTATGTATCTTTCTTGCTTGCAATGCTTATGCTTGTTACTTCTGTGGGTTTAAGTGCATTAGCTCAGGATTCACATGCTCATAGCATTGACACCAACAATCCCGATTATTACAAGGTAATTGATCCGACCTGTGATAAGGAAGGCTACACAATTTATTACTGTACAGTATGCAGTGATCCTGAAACCGGTGTGTTTGTTGAGGCAAACCGCGGAAACTATACGCGTGCACTCGGTCACACCTATGATGCAGGTGAATACAGACCCAATAAAGATGACGCTTACGAAAAGTTTTTCACCTGTACACGTAAGTATAAGAACGCTGAGGGCAAAACTGTTACCTGTGCTGATGAGGTCGTTGAGACTGAAGGCGGAAATGATGTGGTTTATTACACTGTTGAATTCAAGAACAACAGAGTTCCTGAGCACTATGTAGTAGACAGAAACGGAGTTAATCTTATTTCTACATATAAAACCGAGGATCTCGGCGTATGTTTTGTAAAAGCCGGCGGCACAATAGATTATGAGGTGAAAAGCCCTTCACTCGGTAAGACAAAGGATTTCGGTCAGCATAAGTTTATCGGCTGGACAGAGAATTCCGATCTTGCAATAAAGAGAAGCTATGAAGCAGGTACTGTTGTTTCCTTTGATAATGTAAAGGGAAATATGGTTCTTTACCCTGTGTTTGAGGGTATTGAGGTTTCTTACGACGTAACCTTCTATTCTCTTTCTCAGCAGCTTACAAACACTCAGAAGGTTAAGCACGGTGAATCTCCCAAGTACAGCTATCCCGACGGTACACTCTATCCCAATCCTGAGAAGGATGCCGATATTGTAAACTTCTATGAATTCAAGGGTTGGGCAGCAAGGCCGGGCGTAACCTCTACAATCCCCATGGAGCAGATTGAAATTACACCTGTGTTTGACAGAACGGCTTACTATCCTGTTTACTCTCCTGTTCCCAAGAACTATACAGTTCAGTTCTGCAAATATGACAATACTCTTATCAAAGCCTTTGACGGTATTCATCTTGAAACAAATATGCTTGCTAATAAAGAGATAAATGCTCTTGCTACCAGCGATATAACAGCTTATAAGCCTTCAACCGCAACCTTCAACTATGAGTGGACAGGTAAGTGGCGCATCCTTCTTCCCAACGGTAAGCTCGGTGATGTTGTAGATCTCAGACATTTTACTATTTCTGATTTTGACTATGCTGAAGCAATAGACACCGACGGTAATACTGTTTATCTTGAAAACGGTGAGGTTAAAAAGATTATCCGTCTTGTTCCTGAATATTATGAAAGACTTGTTGTTTACAATGTGGGTATTGTAATGTCAATCCCCGCAGGTGAGGATGCAGACTACTACCGTGGCGGAGCTGATGTAAGAATATTCGACTTTAACAATCAGCTTGTTGCAGTAGGTAAGACAGATAAAAACGGTGTTTATAAATGTACTCTTAATTATAAAGAGAATAAGCCTTATACAGTAAAAATCGTAACTTCCGATTCAAAGTATCTCGGTGAATCTCTTATGAGCGCTTCCTTCCAGAAGGATCCCAAGGGTGATGCAGAAAGAGAAGCTATGGTTCTCAATGTATGCAATGTAAGCATGTCCCGTAACCCTGAGTATGAAAGCCATTGCAGCTGTATCCACCACAATGCTCTTCTTCAGCCTATCTTTGTAAGAATTCTCAATATTCTTTACACCTTCTTTAACGTAAGATATGAATGCTGCTACGATATGTATTCAACAATCGGACCTCTTCTTGAATACACACAGGCTTAAATAAAACAAAAGAGCTGTAAAAACGCGAGTTTTTACAGCTCTCTTTTTGCGTTGAATATTCTATGCTGAAGCGGTTAGATTTTCTTCGAAAAACGCACTGTACAGCCTTTGCAGTTATCTTAGGTAAATCCTCTTAACGATGACTTAAAAAGTGCCCTACGACTTATAATACGGCATAATATCAGCCCCTTGGCTTTACAAGTCAAGGGGCGTCTGTTATTAGCTTTATCTGTATGCATTGCTGTATGAAACAGCGTTCTGCATTTTGATGCCTCTGTACTGCATCAGCTCAGAAACTGTAACTAACTGATATCCCTGATTTACGAGCCAGGGGATAATTGTTTCTGAGGCTTCAGCGGTGGAATCGTAAATATCGTGCATAAGGATGATATCGCCGTCTTCTACACTGCTTTTTACTATTGAAATTACAGATGATGCGCTGCGGCTTTCCCAGTCACGGGTGTCAATTGACCAGTAAATAAAGGGCATATTTACTGCCTGGCGGCTGTAGCTGTCGGTTGAACCGCCGGGAGCTCTTACAATTTTCGGGGTAACACCGGTGTATTTTTTGACAAGACTGTTTGTAGTGTCAATTTCATATCTGATGTCGTCGTAATAATAAGAGGGTAGATCTATGTGGCTGTAGGTGTGGTTGCCTATTTCACAGCCCATCTTTACCGCTCTTTGCATCGGCTGATAGCTGCTTGAAATTCTGCTTCCGACTACAAAGAATGTGGCTTTTCCTTTGTATTTCTGTAAAATATCAAGAATATCGTTTGTAACGGAGTTGCTCGGACCGTCATCGTAGGTAAGAGCAACCATCTTCCCCTTGGGATCTATTCCGTTGGAGTTTGCGGTAGCACACGCGGCACTGCAGTAGGATGTGTTGTAGAAGGCTCGTATTGTATAGGTGTAAACCGTGCCTTCTTTTGCAGTTTTATCGAGGGCGGAATTTTTGGTTGTATAACCGAGAGCCTGCCAGGATGTTTTGTCTGTCTTTCTGAAAACAAGATACTTGGTTGCGCTCTTGTTGGCTGTCCATGTGAGGTAGTTGCCTGAGGAACCCTTTGATTCAACTTTAAGGTTCTGAACAGGTGCAAGGTAGAGCATCTTATATCCGTTTAAATCAAAGGGGCCTTGTACATTGTTATAGTAGCCTCTTGTAACATAAACATATTCTTTTCCGTTTGCTGCGGTTTTGTCTGTAGCGGTAAGAGTGGACACTCCTTTAACCTTGAGCACACATTTCCATGTTGTGGAGGATGTTTCTCGGCGGTAAACCACATAGCCGTGAGCTCCGTTTACCTTTGTCCAGACAAGCTTTACGCCGTTGGAAACATTAGTAGCCGATGTTATTGGCGAAACGCTCATAAAAAGGCAGGAGGTTGCTTTGCTTTCGATGCCGCTTATCTGTCTGGTTTCACTTACAGAACGTACAAGATAGTAGTAAACCGTACCCTGTGTAACGTTCTTGTCAACATATGTAAGCTCGTTAGCGTTGAGGGTTTTTACGAGGGTGAAATTCTTTTCTGACGCGCTCCTTCTGAAAAGCATATAGAAGGCTGCATTTTCAGCTTTGTTCCAGGAAACGGTTATGTTGTCCTTATTGGGTACAGCCTTTGTGATTTTGGGAGTCGGCAAAAAGCTGACATTCATTAAATTGTTGTAGTGGCTGATATCGCTTCCGCGGTAGCTTCTTATTGAGTAGCTGTAAATCTCATTGGCATTCACCTTTTTATCGGTAAAGGTGAGGGTTTTTGCGTTGGTTCTGCCGAGGTAGTTCCATACGTTTCCCGTTGCGGTTTTGCGGAAAATATAATATCCCTCTGCACCGGCGGAGGCTGACCAGGTGAGCCTTATACCCTCATAGGCATTTACCGGTTGGTTGTACTTCGGTGTACCGAGGCGGTACATATGAACGTCGTTACTCTTTGTACCGATTACCGAATTGGGGAATACAGGGAAAACACGGTAGCCGTAGCGCTTGCCTGCAATTACATTTTCGTCGGTAAATTTGGTTTCCGTTAAGGTTTTAATGCAATAGAGGCTCTTTTCTGATGCTTCCTTTCTGAAAATAGCGTAGAATCTGACGCCCTCAATCTCATTCCAGGTAAGCTGAATGCCGTTTTCGACATTCGAAGCCTTAAGGGTGAGATTTGCCTGGGTGTTTGCCGCCGAGGTCGAAAAGGCCATCAGAAAGCTTAAGGTCAGCACAGCAAAAATAACTGAAATTAAACGGCTTGATTTTTTCATATACATCCTTCTTCTTTTATAAATTACCTTAATATAGTATCACCGCAGAAGGCTCTTTGTCAATTATGAAAAAAGAAAAAATTCTATTTACCGGGAAAATATTTTATGCTATAATAAATAAAAAAATAAGGAGATGTAAGATATGGAAACAATCAAAGCTTTATTTCAGGAAAACTTCCCTGCAGCCTTCGCAACAGCAGGTCTTGTACTTTACTTTTTCGGAATGGCGATAGTATTTATCTCAAAGCCTCTCAAAAATGCCGAAAGCTTTTCAATCAAGCCCGTTGACAATGCAGGTAAAACGGAAATCCGTGTTTATTACGGCGGTATTTCCTTTGCTCTGGGTGCGTTTCTGCTCTATGTTGCTATCGCTACGGGTACGGCTTTCCATTCACTTGTAGGCGGTCTGTTCTTTTCAACAACGGTTTTCGTAACAAGGACAGTTTTTCTCTGTGTTGACAAGGGCTGGAAATGTCCTTACACAAAGCTTGCAATTCCTGCAGAGGGCGCATTTGTAATCGCTTTGTGGACCTGCTTCTTTTTGGCAAGATAATATATGAAAAAATATTCGGTTATTCCTCAGCCTCGGGTTTTCAGTGTTTGCGGAGATGAAGCAGTTTTTACTCTCACAGACAATCTCGTTTTTGAATGCTGTGAGGGGAGCAGAAACAGTCTGAATGAGCTTCTCGGATTTTTCAGAGAGGTTTTCTGTATGGAGCCTGTAGGCTTCGGCAAGGAGAAAATACGTTTTGAAATTGACGGAGAAATTGAGGAAGAGAGTTATTTCCTCAAGGTTGAGAGAGACAGGATTCTGCTCAGGGGCGGAAGTGAAAAAGGTCTGTTTTATGCCGTGCAGACCCTTAAACAGCTTCTGTTCAGCGGTGATGGCAAGCTTACAGAAATGGAAATAACAGACAGCCCCCGCTACGGAGTAAGAGGCTTTATGCTTGACTGCGGAAGATATTTTTTCACCGTAGAGGCTGTAAAGCAGTTTATTGATATGATGGCTCTGCATAAGCTCAATGAGTTTCACTGGCATTTAAGTGAGGATCAGGGCTTTCGGTGTCAGCTTGAAGATAAGCTTCTTCTTACGGAGATCGGTTCTTACCGTTCCCATACTAATTTTAATTCTATACCTCACGAGGGCTATTATACAAAGGCAGATATGCTTGATGTTATAAACTATGCTCACAGTAAATATATAAAGGTTATACCTGAAATAGACTCGCCCGGCCATGTTATGGCAATGCTCGCTGCTTATCCCGAGCTTGCCTGCTTCCCGAGGGACTTTTCTGTATCAACCTTCTGGGGTGTAAAGCATGATGTGCTTTGTATAGGTAAAGAGTCCACCATTGACTTTATGAAAGAGGTTTACGGCGAGCTTGCAGAAATTTTTACCGACGGTGTTATCCACCTTGGCGGTGATGAGGTTCCCACGGTGCGTTGGAAAAGCTGTCCTGACTGTCAGCGCCTTATGAAAGAAAAGGGTATGAAGGACGAGAGTGACCTTCATACATATTACCTTGACACAATAGGCTCATTCCTTCGGGAAAAGGGTATTGAGGTCAGAATGTGGAACGACAGAGTTAAGGATAATATGACAGATAAAAGCATTACCTGGCAGCTGTGGAACGGTGCTATAGGAAAAGAGGATGTTGCAAAGGAGCTTAACAGCGGAAGAAAGTTTGTTCTTTCCTGCTCTGCCTTGAGTTATCTCGATTTGCCCTATGCTGAAACCAGTCTTGCAAAAGCCTATAATTTTGCTTATGAGCCTGAAGGCCTTACTGATGAGGGTGAAAAAAACATCCTCGGCATAGAGGCCTGCCTTTGGACGGAGTTTGTTCCCGATATGCTCACTGCTGATAAAATGACATACCCCAGACTTGCGGCTTTAAGTGAGAATGCCTGGACAATGAAGGATAAAAAGGATTACGGTGCTTTTATCGAAAAAATGCCTTCTTATTATAATTTGCTGTCTGTGCTGGGTATAAGACCTGCTCCGCTTAAAGTGACTGAACCTAAAGGTATCAGGAGGCTTGCAGGTAAAATATGGTGGCAGAGAAGACAGCTCACATGGGGCGCTCATCATAATATAATCAGCGATATTATGGCTAAAAAGGCGCTTGGCAAAATTTCAGAAACAGAATAATCAATTATTATCAGGAGGATTGTTCAGATCTTCCTGATTTTGTTATCTGAGCATTATAACAGGTTACAAAATTGTATTTATTTTTCCGTTGACAAAGAATTTTACGGATGATAATATTGTATCACTTGTTAAAATCGGAGGATGTTTAATGAAAGGATTTTATAAAGCCGCATTGCTTATGTGCGTGGTGCTTTGTGCTTTTTTATTCATAATACCGACGGGAGCCTCCTTCCTTGATGATGAAGGTGTGCTTACGGCGAAAAATATTGCTGAGGGAATAGAGCTTCAATGGACTGCAGTTGATGATGCATATTATTACGAGGTTTACAGACAGACGAGTCTTAACGGAGAAAAGGTGCTTTTATCTAAGGTTCAGGATACCGCCTTTGTCGATGACGGAACGGTAAACGGAAAGGGTTATTTGTATACGATAGATCCTGTGCTTGATGATTTCAGCTATGATACGGAAATGAAAACCGTTATATACCGGGTGGGACAGGTTAAAATATCACGGGCTTGTGCCGAGAAAACAGGGCTGAAGATTGAATGGTCTCCTCTCAAAGAGGCAACGGGTTACCAACTGCTTCGCAGGACAGAGGAAAATGAAGAGTGGACAGTCGTGGCAAGCTGTCCCGCGGACGAGACATATTATGTTGACCGTAAGGTTGAACCGGAGGTTAAATACTCATATTCCGTTAAAGCTTTTACAGGAAAATACGAAGGAATTCCTTCCGAGGAAACGGAACTCAGCTATATCGGTTATCCTGAAATTACAGGCTGTGTAAGTGCGCAAAGCAGTATCAGACTCTCCTGGAGCAAGGTTCCGTCTTCGGTTTATTATCTTGTTTACAGAAAATCCGAAAAGGATTCCTTGTGGCGTCCCTACGCTCTTCTTGACGGAGAATATACAACCTACGAAGATAAGGATGTAAAGCAAGGTGTGAAATATTCTTACACCGTAAGAGCAGTTGACGAAGCCGGTAAAAACAGCTATTACGATGATCCCGTAACAATGCTTTTTCTCGGAAAGCCGATGATAAAAACGGCCGCAAGTGATACTGAAGGCGTTAAGCTTATATGGACAAAGAGCGCAGGATGTGACGGTTATGCGGTTTACAGAAAGGATTTTGGCAGAAGTAACTGGAAGTTTGTTCGTCTTGTCAAGGGTCAAGACAGTGTTTCCGCTGTTGATACTACGGCAATAAACGATACTCCCTATACATATACGGTACGTGCCGTATGGAGCAAAAACCTAAGCGCCTTTGATGAAAAGGGTGTAACCGTACGTTTTATGCAGGCTCCTCAGAGTCTGGAATGCTTTATAAATACTAAGTACGGCAATGTTTTAAGGTGGCAGGAAAATGCCGACACAAATACCTTTTTCGTTTACAGAATGGCGGAAGGCGGTAGCTGGCAGGTTATCGGTAACACAAAGGGAAATATCTTTGCCGATAAAAATGCAAAGACTGACGGAAAATATTTTTATTCGGTAAAGGGTTACACCAGCTCTGTTTTCTATAGCGGTGCGGCAAAAATCGTCAAAACCTTCAAGGATGAGCCGAAGCCTACGGGCAGAATGGTTGCACTTACCTTTGATGACGGTCCGAGCGATAGTATCACGAACGGTGTGCTTGATGTGCTTGAAAAATACGGCGCAAAGGCGACCTTCTTTGTGGTAGGTCAGAATATCTACTACGGAAGAGAAGCAATGGCAAGAGCGGCAAAGATGGGCTGTGAAATAGGTACACATACCTACAGCCATATCGATCTCCCTTCTTCGTCAGCTTCGGAAATTCGCGAAGAAATTGCTGATACCGATGCGCTTATAAAAGAATACACCGGAGCTCCTGCAAGTGTTGCAAGAGCACCCGGCGGAGCGCTTGATGAATCAAGTGCAAATATAGTGGGCAAGCCTTTCTTCTATTGGACTGTTGATACCCGTGACTGGGAAAGCAGAGATGCCTCTTCGGTAATTTCAATGGTGAAAAACAATACCGACGACGGAGACATCATTCTTATGCACGACGTGTATGAGTCAACTCTCGAGGCTGTGGAAACCGTTGTTCCCTGGCTTATAGAAGAGGGTTATGAGCTGGTTACCGTATCCGAGCTTATGAAATATAAGGGTAACATAACTCCCGAACCCGGAGTGCAGTATTACAACGGATTTGGCGATTGATTTAAATAGTATAAAAAATCATATCCCCGTTTTGGATTAAACCGAAACGGGGATATTTGATTTAATAATCAGAGAAAAGCGTGTAGTTCTGGCGGTTATTCAGTATCAGCCGAGCAGACCTTCGAGAAGCCCCATATCCATAAGACCTCTGAAAAGTCCCATGAAAAAGTCAACGATTTTTAAAAGTGATTCAAGATTGATGCTCATAGTGTTTACTCCTTGTTACTTAATATTTTTTCTCCTGTGCTTATATTACACTTAAAAATCACCTGTGTCAATAAAATATTGTAAAACAATGCCGTCCTTCTAATTGCGGATTACGCATTACGCATTGCGAATTTTTCTTATCCTTCGGCAATATCGAGCCCTGCAAAGGCGTTGAGCTCAAGGCCTGCACGCTTGCCTGCGAGGTATTCGTAATAACCCTGAGAGGCTACCATTACTGCATTGTCACCGCAAAGGGAAAGCTCGGGAAGATAAAGCTTGAAGCCGTGCTTTTTACAAAGCTCCTCCATGTCCTTTCTTAAAACGGAATTAGCCGAAACTCCGCCGGCAAGAACAAGGGTGGTGTAATTTTTCTGAAGCATTGCTTTTTCCGTGCTCTTGCAAAGGCAGTTTGATACAGCCTTCATAAAGGAAGCACCGAGATCGGGAACATTGATTTCACCGTTTTTCTGCTTTGCGTTGTGAATGGTGTTTATTACGCTTGTCTTAAGTCCCGAGAAGCTGAAATCGAACTCGCTTCCCTCAACCTTGGGTGTGGGGAATTTGTATGCGGTTGAGTCACCGTCCTTACAAAGCTTGTCAAGATTGAGTCCGCCGGGATAGGGTAATCCCATTGCACGGGCAGCTTTGTCAAGAGCTTCGCCTGCGGCATCGTCTCTCGTTCTGCCGATAACTTCAAAATCGGTATATGTCTTTACCTCAACCATCATTGTGTTGCCGCCACTTACAACAAGACAGAAAAAAGGCGGCTTGAGGTCGGGATGGCTGATATAGGAAGCAGCAATGTGACTTCTTAAATGATGAACGGGTACAAGAGGCTTACCTGATGCATAGGCGAGCCCTTTGGCATAGTTTACGCCTACAAGAAGTGCGCCTATAAGTCCGGGTGCATAGGTTACGGCTATCGCTTCGAGTTCGTCAAGGCTTGTGTCGGCATCGGCAAGAGCCTTTTGAACAACACCCGATATAGCCTCCGCGTGTCGGCGGGATGCGATTTCAGGTACAACACCGCCATAGATTTTATGCTCTTGTACCTGAGAGGAGATTACGTTTGAGAGAACCCTTCTGCCGTCCTCGACAACGGCTGCCGCTGTTTCGTCGCAGGAGGATTCGATTGCTAAAATTTTCATATTAAATACCGTGTCATTATAAGTGCGTTTTCTGTGGGAGAGGAATAGAAGTTTTTTCTTTCGCCTACGCTTTCAAAGCCGCATTTTCCGTAAAGGCTGATTGCAGGGGCGTTGCTTACCCGTACTTCAAGGGTGATAAAAGAACACTGCTTTTCTCGTGCAATACTGATTGCGTTTTCAACGAGCCTTAAACCGAAGCCTTTATTTCTGTAAGCCGGCAAAACGGCGACATTTGCAATGTAGCATTCGTCAAGGACAATGTGCATGCCCATATAGGCGGCTACAGTGCTGTCACATTCGAGGACGAAAAATTCCGCCTGGGGATTTGTCAGCTCGCTTGTAAGTCCTTCCCTTGTCCAGGGTGAGGAAAAGCAGAGCTTTTCAATTTCGGATACAGCCCCGATATCTGCGGCTGACATCTTTCTTATAATAAAACTGTTTCCACTCATAATGACTTTCCTGAAGTATAGATTATGTTTATACTATATATTAACTTTTTTAAGTGAAAAAGTAAATAACTTTTCTGTTTTTTTAATATTAAAAGAGAGTTTAATTTTCAGGAAATAATAATTATTTATTTATATTTCTGTTTTGTAAATAAAATGTCGCAGGTATTGATGTATAATATTCATAACCATTAATGAGGAGGTTAAAATTATGAAAAAACTTTTAGCGGTATTACTTGCACTTATCTGCACATTTTCAGTTGTTCTGCCTGCTTCAGCCGGTCTGGATGATGCAGCTGATATCATTATCGGAGATTTAGGCTTTGAATTGGAAGAGGATGAGGCGGATATCCTTTCTTACGGTATCCATTATGAAATGGCAACTCTTTCAACAGTTACTCTTTTCTATACTCCTTCACCCAGCATTACCTTCAATGCTCCCACAGATATGACCGTTACTGAGGATTATCCTATTGCACTTGACCACGATTGGATTGCATGGATGGATCCCGAAACAGGAAAGTATTATTATCCCGGTGATGTTATTCACGTTGAAGGCAAGGTTACTCTTGTTGCTGTATGGACTGAGAAGACAGACAATTATCCTGCATTTATCCGTTCGGCAATTGCGGGTCTTAAGTCTCTTATCAAGCTTATTGAAAAGTTCCTCGGTGTATACAAGGCTGTTGAAGATGCAAAGTCTGCTACTACCGAAGCTCCGAGCACAAATCCTGCAGCGTAAGTGTCAGAATGGTCTCTCTGAGCGGTTAAAGCGGTAAAAGAGCAGCCGTTGCTTTTGCGCAACAGTAAGATTTAAGTGAAACAAAAAACAGATGTATTTTCGTGTTCTTTTGAACTTGAAAATGCATCTGTTCTATTTTTGCTCCGTTTAGGTATAATCCGTTCCTGCCCGAGGGTGTCTTTTTTAAGGCCTTCGGGCAGAGGTATTACGTCAGCTGATTTTATAAATCTTTCCCTTTTCTGTTCGGAAGCTTGTTATACCGTTGTCAAATACGGTTTCGATTTCCTTGCCGTTTTCATCCTCTACAAGGATAACCTTTCCGTCGTACATAAGCTTACATTCGTTGCCGAGGAGAGATTTCACAGTACCGTTTTTCAGCTTTCCGTCAGCCCATTTAAGGCCTATTTCAAAGCCGCCACGGGCGCATATGCCGTTGATTTCGCCTGTTTTCCAGCTGTCGGGCAGGGCAGGGAGAAGATGAATATGAGGAAGGTGGCTCTGAAGGAGCATCTCGCAGACACCTGCGGTATAGCCGAAGTTTCCGTCAATCTGGAAGGGGGGATGAGTGCCAAAGAGATTTTTGAGAATGGTTTTGGAAATAATATTTGTGATGATTTCCTCACAGTCATTACCCTGATGAAGTCTCGCATAGGAAAGAAGTCTTACGGCAAGCCCCCAACCGGTGCTCTTTTTACCTCTGTCCTTAAGCGAGGTGAGAGCAGCATTTTTAATTCTTTCGTCGGTGGTGTCAATCTGCCTGAAGGGATAGAGAGTGAGAAGATGGGAAAGGTGGCGGTGGCGTCTTTGAACATCCTTGTTATACAAGCCTCTCATAAAGAAGCTGTCCTCGTCGTACCATTCCTTAATCTGTCCCCATTTGCCAATGCTTACAGGCTTGAGAAGAGAAATCTGATCTTTTACCTTTGCAATAATTTCACCATTTACGGCATCACCTAAGCCTGCTTTTGCAAGCTCCTCTGCGGCAATGAGCACATCCTCGTAGAGATTATAGATGATGCTCTGGTCATAGGTGTTGCCCTGGGCAACGGGACCGTGCTCGGGTGAATATCCGGGTGAGCAGACGAGTCTGCCTGTTTTCTTGTCCTCGTGAAGGAGCTTTGTCCAAAGAAGGGCGCACTCCTCCATTGCGGGATAAATATCATTTTTAAGCTTTTCGATATCACCCGTGTAGAGGTAATAGTCAAAGCAGTTCTGCATTGCCCATGCGCCGTTTGTGGGTGCCCAGCCCCATCTCCAGGAATAGCCGGGACCGACAAAGCCGAGGGGTGTTACCATTGTATGTATCATCCAGCCAGTAGGCTTTTCGTAGTTAACCTCGTCACCGTCGAATTCGCCTATGCCGAGGGTCTTTCCTGCGATGATTCTGCCCGGCTTGCGAAGTGAGTCAACAAAATCAATATAGGGCAGAGCTGTCTCGGCAAGATTTGCCACGTAAGCAGGCCAGTAGTTCATCTGCACATTTACATTGAAATGATAGTCACAGCACCATGGCGGGTCATTTTTTGCGTTCCATATACCCTGAAGATTAGCAGGAAGCGAGCCTTCACGGGAGGATGATATAAGCAGATATCTGCCGTAGTGGAAAAGAGTGGTGATAAGATTACGTCTGTATTCGCCGTTCTTTTCAAAGCGCTTTAACATATGGTCGGTGGGAAGGATAATTTCCTCTTCTCCGAGGGTAAAGCTGACTCTTTTGAAAAGCTCCTGATAGTCCTTAAGGTGAGTCTTGTAAAGCTCGTTGAAGCTTTTTTCGCTTGCCTTGTCAACAGTAGCAATTGCCTTGTCAAGAGGGTTGCTTCCGTCAGAGAATACCGGGAAATTATTAACATAGTCCGTAGCAAGGCTTACAATAAATGTGAAGCTCTTGACATCCTTGAGGACGATTCTGTCTTCCTTTGAGTAAATTTCTCCGCCGTCGGAAAAGAATTTGACCGCCGCACCGTATTTCATTGAGTTTTTGTCCTGACCGGGCTTACCGTCAAGACCCTTGTTCGCCATAACCGTGCCTTCAAGGGTAATCATATTTCCCTCTGATTTTACAATACCGCCGGTCTGTTCGGGAACAACATAAACCGTTGCGCAGAAGGTAGCGTCCTCGGGAAGCTTTTCTTCGTCACTCTTGAGCTTGTTCTCGCATTCAATTCTGCCGACAAAAACATTATCGGGATATGAAGTGAAGTAGTGGCGGGTATACATCGAGTTTTCTCTTTTGTAGGAGACCATAGCGGATGCCGTTGAAAGGTCAAGGTCACGTACATATTTTTCAAATTCACCTGAACCACCGAATTGAATATAAAGGTTCATAAAGCTCTGGTAGGCGCCGAAGCCTGTCATGTCGCCTTCAAGAGCAGGCATTGCAGCCGTTGCACCCTTTATATCGCCCTTGTCGAGCAGTGCCTGGATTTTTTTCAGACCTTCGCCCTTGTCGTTGGTTTTAACACCACCGTTAAAGCCTTCTACATCCTTACCGCCGGACCAGAGAGTTTTCTCATTGAAATGGATAAGCTCACATTCCTTGCCACCGAAAACCTTGGCACCGATTTTACCGTTACCTAAAGGCAGAGCCTCGTTTTCCCAGCCGAGATAGCTCATATGGGCAGGTTCTTTATAACATAAAAACATAACTTTCTCCTTTGCTTTGTAATTCGTAAATTATTATATAATTTAAAGCTTAATAAGTCAAGGAGAGAAAAAATTGAGTACATACAATAAATTATGAACAAAAAAATTGATTTTTTGCAATTTGTGTGGTAATATATATCATATATATTTATTTTTGAAGCAGTAAGTAGCGAGTAGTGAGTAGTAAGGGGTGAGATTAAATGGAAATGAACCATCTTGTCACGATTGACACAAAACAGAAAATTGACGGTGACGAGGAAAATCTCCGTGTTATCACCCACGCAAGCCTTGAAGGCGACAGGAATGACTACTCCCTTGTCTACACCGAGCAGAGCCGTGAAAACGGTGAAAGCAAAACGGAAATCCGATGCGAAAAGGGCGAAAGAATTACTGTTATACGTTTCGGTGAGGGTATGACAACAAACATCGTGCTTGAAAAGGGAATAAGACATATTTCCTGCCATACCACTCCCTACGGTGCTTTTTCAATGGGAATTACAGCTGTTGAGATTTCATCCGATATGGATAGCAATGGCGGTACGCTTCACTTTAAATACGCTACGGATATTGAAAATAACCCACTTGGTGAAATCACCTTTGATTTCACCGTCGAATTAAAAAAGCAAGTCTGACAGAGAGGAATTGATAAAATGTCAAGAACAACGGATAAAGCAAAAAATCAGATAAAAGCCCTCATTGCCGATGCAATCAATAAGGCACAGCAGGCTTCTCTTCTTCCCGAGGCAGAGGCTGCAGAGTTTTACGTTGAGGTCCCTGCCGACAGAAATAACGGTGATTATTCAACAAATGCGGCAATGGTCAACGCAAGAGCCTTCCGCCTTGCTCCCAGAAAAATTGCAGAGGCTATTGTTGAAAATGCAAGCCTTGAGGACACATATTTTGAAAAAATTGAGATTGCAGGCCCCGGCTTTATCAACTTCTTCCTTTCTGATAAATATTATGCCGATATCCTTTTTGAAATCGGTGAGGACGGAGAAAACTACGGCAGAAGTGACTACGGTAAGGGAAAGAGCGTAAACGTAGAATTTGTTTCCGCAAATCCCACGGGCCCTATGCATATGGGTAATGCAAGAGGCGGCGCTCTCGGTGACTGTCTTGCAGCCGTGCTTGATTATGCCGGCTACGATGTAAAGCGTGAGTTCTATGTTAACGACGCAGGTAATCAGATTGATAAATTCTCCCTTTCACTTGATATAAGATACCGTCAGCTTTGCGGTGAGGAAATCGAGCTACCCGAGGACAGCTACCACGGTGAGGACATCATCGAAAGAGCACAGCAGTTCAAGGATGCTCACGGCGACTCATTTATGTCAAAGAGCGAGGAAGAAAGAAGAAAGGCACTCGCAGAGTTTGCTCTTCCCCTCAATCTTGAAAACATGAGAAACGCAATGGAAAAGTACAGAATTGACTATGACCTCTGGTTCAGCGAGCTTACTCTTCATAACGGCGGCGAGCTTAAGGAGACAATAGACATTCTTACTGAAAGAGGCTACACCTACGAAAAGGACGGTGCACTCTGGTACAAGAATAAAGAGGTGCAGACAGAAATGCTCCTTGCCGCAGGCAAAAATCAGGAGTATATTGATAAGCTCGAATTAAAGGATGACGTGCTTATAAGAGCTAACGGCAATCCCACCTACTTTGCCGCTGACATTGCTTACCACAGAAACAAGCTTGAAAAAAGAGGCTTTGATAAGGCTATTGACGTATGGGGTGCTGATCACCACGGTCACGTTGCAAGAATGAAGGGTGCTATGAAGGCTGTGGGTATTGATCCCGACAGACTCGACATTCTCCTTATGCAGTTCGTACGTCTTGTACGTGACGGCGAGGTTGTAAGAATGAGTAAGCGTACGGGCAAGGCTATTACTCTTGTTGATCTTCTCAATGAAGTGCCTATTGATGCGGTACGCTTCCTCTTCAATATGAGAGAGCCCGGCTCACTTATGGACTTCGACCTTGACCTTGCAGTTGAGCAGACCTCACAGAATCCTGTTTATTATTGTCAGTACGCTCACGCAAGAATCTGCAGTATTATTTCAAAGCTTGCTTCCGAGGGCAAGAGCGCAAGAGAGTGCACAGCCGATGAGCTTATGCTTCTCAAGGCTCCCGAGGAAAGAGAGCTTATCAGATATCTTTCAACCCTCGGTGATGTAATCATCGGTGCGGCAAAGAATTATGACCCCGCAAAGGTTACTCACTATGCGGTTGACCTTGCAACTCACTTCCACAAGTTCTACAACAACTGCCGTGTAGGTGTTGAGGACGAGAGCCTTATGCAGGCAAGACTCTTCCTTTGCATCTGCACAAGAGATACACTCAAGAGCATTCTCAATATGCTTAAGGTTACTTCACCGGAGAGAATGTGATAAGACTAGCAAGTAGTAAGGGCCCTCTCCGACAGACCTTACGGTCTGCCACCTCTCCCAAAGGGAGAGGCGAGCGTTAATCCAAGGTCAGAGAAAATTCTTGGCTCTCCCTTTGGGAGAGCTGGCAAAATCGAAGATTTTGACTGAGAGGGCAACCACTTCTCAACTAAATTTAAGTTTAATACCCTAAAATATAAACAAACAAATAAATAAACTAAAAAGGAGCCACCACTATGAACGCAGAAAAAATTCTCGTTGTCGATGACGACCTTAATATTTGCGAATTATTAAGACTCTATCTTACAAAGGAAGGCTATAATGTTGTAATTGTAAACGACGGCGCAAGCGCTGTTACTGCTTTCCAGGAGGAAAGCCCCAACCTTGTTCTTCTTGATATTATGCTTCCCAAGCTTGACGGATGGCAGGTTTGCCGTGAAATCAGAAAGTTCTCTGATGCACCTATTATTATGCTTACTGCAAAGGGTGAGGTGTTTGACAGAGTTCTCGGACTTGAGCTTGGCGCCGACGACTACGTTGTAAAGCCCTTTGATACAAAGGAAATCGTAGCAAGAATCAAGGCAGTTCTCCGTCGCAGCGCTTCTTCAGTTGCTGAGGAGATAAAGGAAGTTCACTACGACAAGCTTTCAATTAACCTTACAAACTATGAGCTTAAGGTTGCAGGTGTACAGATTGATACACCTCCCAAAGAGATGGAGCTTATCTTCCATCTTGCAAAGAGCCCCAACAGAGTTTTCACAAGAGACCAGCTTCTTGATGAGGTCTGGGGTTATGATTACTACGGCGACAGCAGAACCGTTGACGTTCACGTTAAGCGTCTTCGTGAAAAGCTTGAGGGAGTTTCCGATAAGTGGGAGCTTCGTACCGTATGGGGCGTAGGTTACAAGTTTGAGACTAAAGACTAAAATTATCGGCAGGAATGACAAGGGCTGTTGTTCCTGCCACATTTTGCTTGCTTTTTAATAAAAGGCGGCAGTTATTTACCCGTACAGGGAGATGTGTGTTATGTTACGAAAGAGAAAAAAGAGGCAAAGCACCCTGTTTCGCCGTTATTTTAAATCAGCGGCACTTATAATTTTCTGTGCTTTTTTATTTTACGGCTTTACTATGATGGTGTTTGTTTCAGGTCAATGGTGGAACGAGAAGGTTGAAACTCTTACAAGAAACGCCAAGAATATTTCAATCTCCTACTCTGAGCTGTTGCAGGATGAGTCTGCGAGAAGTCAGGCATATGTCAAGTCAACGCTTGATATTATGTGTCAGGCGACGGTTTCCGATTATTTTATTTCCGACCTTGAAGGAAATATTATCCTTTGTGCTGAAGGTGAGGAAAACGTATGCGGAAGACATGGCGGTCTTGTTGTTTCCGAGGAGCATATGAAGCAGGCGATTGACGGCGGATTTTCCGATTACGCTACCGTTGACGAATTCGGTGAAGGACGTTTTCTTGTTGCAGTTCCTGTAAAAAACGGTAATCAGACTGTTGCTGTTGTTTTTGCCGTTGAAGATGCTATTACGGGTCTTTTGCCCTATGTTTCGAATATTATGACTTCGGCTGTAACTATAATGATTGTGGCGCTACTGATAGTTTTTGTAGCTATCTTCATTATCTCCAGGAGTATTACTGAGCCTCTGAGCGAAATGGAAGAGGTTACAAGCCATATTGCAAAAGGTGATTTTACCCACCGTGTAAGCGAAAGATATAAGGACCGAGATCTGACGGAGTTTGCTCAGTCACTTAATAAGATGGCGGATGAGCTTGCCGTTGAAGAGCAGAGCCGCCGAAGCTTTGTTGCAAACGTTTCTCACGAGCTGAAAACTCCTATGACATCAATAGGCGGCTTTATTGACGGAATGCTTGACGGAACAATTCCTCCCGAAGATGAGAGAAAATATCTTAAGATTGTTTCAAGCGAGGTCAAGCGTCTTTCACGAATGGTTGTTTCAATGCTCAATCTTTCAAAAATTGAAGCCGGCGAGGTTTCAATCAAATTTGAAGAATATGATGTTGGTAAGCAGATTTTTGAAACTCTTCTTTCTTTTGAACAGAGAATCGATGAGGGCAGAATAAATATCGACGGCTTTGAGAATATGGGAAGTGTTTCCGTGAAAGCGGACAGAGACTTGCTTCAGCAGGTGCTTTACAATCTTATTGACAACGCCGTGAAGTTTACCCCAAAGGATGGAACAATAACCTTCTATGCCGAAAATGATCATGAAAATACCACGGTGATAATCAGAAATTCAGGTCAGGGTGTTTCAAGTGAGGAAATCAGCCGTATCTTTGAGCGCTTCTATAAGGTGGATAAATCCCGAAGCTATGATACAAAGGGCGTAGGTCTCGGTTTGTATATTGTAAAAACCATTATAAATATGCATGATGGTAAAATATATGCTGACAGTAAGCTCGGAGAGTATACTGAATTCAGGATAGTGCTTCCTTATGAATACAAGGAAAAAAATAATAAATTTTAACTAAATTTTAACGAAAGCTTTTATTATAAAGAAAAATTCCGAGAATGACGGAGGTGCACAGCGCAAAAACCGTCAGAAAAAAGGAGATGCAGCAATGAGTGAAAATAAGAACCCGTTTTTTACTGAAGACGATAACGATGCAAAGAGCGGTGAAGTAAAGGATGAAAACACGGAAAAGGAAGGGGAGTACTCCTCTTTTGGCAGTTATTTTATGGAATATCAGCCCTCCGACAGCTTCGAGCCTATAAAGGAGATTCCCGATGTTGAGCCTGAAGCTGTAGCAGAGCTTGAAGCTTCACAGGAAGCAGCAGAGGATGACGAGGTTCCGTCATTTTATGAAGCAGAGGAAGCTGTTGAAGAGCCTGTTATCGAGTCGGCAGAGGCTTTCGAGGAGCCTGTTGAGCTTCCCGAAGAGGAGCCTTTACAGCAGGAGATTAAGGATACTCCTGTGCAGACAGAGTTCAACCCGTATGCTCCTAAATACGGCTACGGTGAAGCTGTAAATAATCCTGCAGAGCCCTCTGATGAAAACTTATACAGATATCCTGACCAGGGTGTTAACCCCTCATATAACCGTCCCGTTTATACAAATCCCTATAATAAGCAGGGTGAGTTTAATCAGCAGGGATATTACGGTGAGCCTCCTGCAGGTAAGGACGGCAAGGGCAGGAAGATAGCCGTAGGTGTAGTGGCTCTTTGCGTTGCCGTTGCACTTATTGCTCTTGTATCGAGCTTTTTCGGAAAGCCCGGCGCTTCTGAAGTAACAACTACAGCTCCCGTAGCAGGTTATCAGGATCAGACCACGGCGACCACAGCAGCGCAGAATGTTACCGTTGCTACTACACAGCCCGTTACACAGGTGATTAACTCCGTATGGGTAGCAGAAAAGGTAAGACCCAGCGTAGTCGGTGTTATGGCATACAGCCAGGGTGAATTAGCAGGTGAAGGCTCCGGTGTGCTTATGAGCGAGGATTTAAGCAAGGGCTACACATATATTGTAACCTGTGCACACGTTATCAACGAGCCGGGATGCGAATTCGCAATTCTTCTTCTTGACGGTTCAAGATATGATGCAGAAATCGTTGCCCTTGATGTAAGAACTGACATCGGTGTGCTCAAGGTAAATAAGACAGGTCTGCCTCTTGCAGAGTTCGGTGATTCCTCAACTCTTAAAATCGGTGAGCCTATCTATGCAATCGGAAACCCCGGCGGCAGCGAATACTTCGGCTCAATTACAAACGGCATTATTGCGGCTATTGACCGTTCAATTTCAGCAACCTATACAATGACCTGTATTCAGCACAATGCGGCTATCAACCCCGGTAACTCCGGCGGTGCACTTGTAAATTCCGCAGGTCAGGTTATCGGTATCAACTCATCAAAGATTGCACGTACCGATTACGAGGGTATGGGCTTTGCAGTTCCCTCATCAATTTTCAGAACTGTTGTTGATGATCTTATTCAGTACGGCTATGTGCCCAACAGACCCGAGCTCGGTATCAAGTATGCCGCAGTCAGCGACTATCAGCTTTACTCGATTATCGTTTCAATCAAGGGTCTTCCCAAAGGCTCGGTTATCATTGC
This sequence comes from Clostridia bacterium, assembly GCA_017473435.1. GTDB lineage: Bacteria > Bacillota > Clostridia > Oscillospirales > Acutalibacteraceae > UBA6857. The sequence goes on from JAFULG010000049.1 coordinate 38,259, forward strand.
AGAGATTCCCGAGGGTAGTGCACTTTCGGGTACAGGCGCTCAGGTAGGCGATCTTATCATTGCCGTAAACGGTAAGAAGATGGATTCATCTGATGTGCTTCTGGATCTTATTGACACGGGTGCAGTAGGTGACACTCTTACCCTTACACTCTGCCGCATCAAGGACAGAAGCTATGAAACAACAACCTTTGACGTCACTGTTCAGCTTGTTGAAAATAAAGGCTCTGTAACTACAACAACACAGGCACAGACCCTTCCTTCACAGGATCCCTACGGTGATATCGAGGACTTCTTCGGAGGCTTCTTCGGCTGGTAAGAGTTAAACAAGTAAAGTTCTTTGGTTCTTTCTTACAAGAAAGAACGGCACGCGCCGAGCGAGATAATAAATAAGATAACACCATCAAGGTTTGCATTTCATAAAGCTTTGGTGGTGTTGATATTTCAATGTAATATTTTAGTTATGACCTCGCCGGTCGGGCTTTCTTTTCTTGGAAGAAAAGAAACAAAAGAACTTTACTTTTTCCCTCATTTGCTGCTCAATTTCCTGTTTTCCCCTTGACACTTCGCCTATAATTTTATATAATATTAAACTGATAGTTTATATATAAATCTAATTGCGAAAGGATGAAATATAATGGCACAGGAAAAACTTCTTACCAGCGCCGGCTTTAAAGAACTTGAAGAGGAACTCGAAGAACTCAGGGTTAAAGGCCGTCAGGAAATCAAGGAAAAAATTCAGGTAGCTCTCTCCTTCGGTGACTTGTCCGAAAACAGTGAATATGACGAAGCAAGAAACGACCAGGCAAAGCTTGAGGCTCGTATCAAGGAAATCGAAGAAACCCTCGCAACAGCTAAAATCATCGACGAGGATGCACTTTCCACAGATGTTATCCAGATGGGTTCAAAGGTAACAATCAAGGATATCGAATACGGCGACGTTTATAAGTATCAGATTATCTCTTCATCCTCAACCTCAAAGGATAAGGGTGTTGACTACCTCACAAGTGATGAGTCTCCCGTTGCAAAGGCAATCATCGGCCACAAGGTAGGCGACATCGTTGATGTTGAAGCTCCTATCGGCATTATCAAGTACGAGATTATCGAAATCACAAAATAATTAAATAGGGTGAATAAAATGGCACAGGAAAACAATGCAAACATCCCTCAGCAGGAAGTTCAGCAGGATGTTAACGAATTAAGACAGGTAAGGGTTGACAAGCTTAAGGGCCTTCAGGAGTCCGGCAACGATCCTTTTGTAATCACAAAGTATGACCAGACTCACCACAGCGCAGTAATCAAGGAAAGCTTTGAAGAGCTTGAGGGTAAGACTGTACGTGTTGCAGGCCGTATGATGTCAAAGCGTATTATGGGTAAGGCATCCTTCTGCAATATTCAGGACCTCAAGGGTAACATTCAGTCCTACGTTGCTCGTGACAGCCTCGGAGAAGAAGAGTACAAGGCGTTCAAGAAGCTTGATATCGGTGACATCATCGGTATTGAGGGTTCTGTTTTCAGAACAAAGACAGGCGAAATCTCAATTCACGCTGAGAAGATTACTCTCCTTACAAAGTCACTTCTTCCTCTTCCCGAGAAGTTCCACGGTCTTACAAACACCGACACAAGATACCGTCAGCGTTACGTTGACCTTATTATGAACGGGGAGTCAAAGCAGACACTCATCAACCGTTCAAGAATTATCCGCGAGGTAAGAAACTACCTTGACGGACAGGGCTTCCTTGAGGTTGAAACTCCGATGCTTGTTTCAAATGCAGGCGGTGCAGCTGCACGTCCCTTTGAAACTCACTTCAACGCTCTTGGTGAGGACTTCAAGCTTCGTATTTCTCTCGAGCTTTATCTTAAGAGACTTATTGTAGGCGGTCTTGAAAGAGTATACGAAATCGGACGTGTATTCCGTAACGAGGGTCTTGACACCCGTCACAATCCCGAGTTCACACTTATGGAGCTCTATCAGGCATACACTGATTATCACGGTATGATGGATCTTACAGAGAATCTTTACCGTCACGTTGCCAAGACCGTTCTCGGTACAACAAAGATTGTTTACAACGGTATTGAAATGGATCTCGGTAAGCCCTTCGAGCGTATCACAATGCTTGATGCTGTTAAGAAGTACACAGGTATAGACTTCAACGAAATCCACTCTGACGAGGAAGCCAAGGCTATTGCAAAGGAAAAGGGTGTTGAATTCGAGGCAAGACACAAGAAGGGTGATATTCTCAACCTCTTCTTTGAAGAGTTCGTTGAGCACCACCTCATTCAGCCCACTTTCCTTATGGATCATCCCGTTGAGATTTCACCCCTTACAAAGCGTAAGCCCGAGGATCCCAACTATGTTGAGCGCTTCGAGTTCTTCATGAACGGCTGGGAGCTTGCAAATGCATACTCCGAGCTCAACGATCCCATTGACCAGCGTGAGCGCTTCAAGGCTCAGGAGGAGCAGCTTGCACAGGGCGACGAGGAAGCAAACACAACTGACGAGGACTTCCTTTGCGCACTTGAATACGGTATGGCACCCACCGGCGGCATCGGCTTTGGTATCGACCGTATGGTAATGCTTATGACCGACTCATCTGCTATCAGAGATGTACTTCTCTTCCCCACAATGAAGTCATTGGACAAATAAAAGTGTCAAAAAGCCCTATTTTACTGGGGTTTTGAGGGGTATAAAACTCTAAAAACTTACTACTTACTACAAACTTACTACAATCGATGCAAAAAATGTGCAGAGATTTCAGTTCTTTAAATTTTTGTAGTAAGCATACATCAAAAAAAGTTAAGACTGCTATCAGAGAAAATTCTGAAAGCAGTCTTTTTTGGCCTTAAATCGGCACATTGGATTAACCTGCTGTTATTTGATAAAATGAAACCATCAAATAACAGGAGGTTTTAATTATGTCAAACAAAAACAAAATCCAATATCGCCGTGTTGGTGACTATCTCATACCTAACCTCATCTTACCACCCGACGAAGCAAAAGTCACACTTGGGAAGTGGGGTATTATGCATAAAACATATCTTGAAAAGCATAAGTATGTATTCTTTAACACACTGCTTATGCAAGGTAAGCTTTATAAGCACTGTGCTGAAGTTGAGAGGCAGGCTCGTGATATGTTTGATACTCTCATTGAACAAATGAAAGCGGCTGAGGGTGTTACTGAGCAGTTGAAAGAAGAAAATCAACTTGAATGGGTACAGAGAATGAATAACATTCAGC
>JAFULG010000050.1 GCA_017473435.1 Clostridia bacterium
GGCGTTACCCTTATTCTTGTAACTCATGACCTTCATGTTGCGGAGCAGGCAGAGAGAATCCTCACCATCGAGGACGGCAAGATAGTTAAAGACACAAGACCCGCACCCTCTGTGTAACTCAGGGAGGTGAACAGCAATGAAAAGAAAACTCACAATTAACACCCTTGCTATGGGTAATCTGAAGCAAAGGCGCAAGCAATATACAATTCTTATTATCGGTATCATACTTGCTATGGTTTTCTCTTCGGGGGTAATGTTCTTTATTTCTTGTACTAAATCATCAAATGAAGAATACAAACGTCGCTCGATGGGTAACTTCTACGGATATTATTTCGCCTGTGAGGACTTTGTAGATGTTGAGCAGGGTGTAAAAGACGGTCTTGTTGAAAGCTACGGCTATGCTCATATTTTAGGGTACGCTTATACTGACGAAGAGAAAATGGACAAGGGTACCTCTGTGGCTTGGCTTGATGAAGAAGCAAAAGACCTTTACTATGTACATTTGACCGAGGGTAAATACCCCGAAGCAAAGGGTGAGATAGCCATCGAAAAGGATGCCGCTTTACGCCTTGGAATAAAACCCGAATTAGGCAAAGAAATCAGTGTTTCTATGCTGACAGCTAATTACAAGAATTTTCTCAACACATCAACAGATAAGACCTATACTATTGTCGGTATAATGACGGATAAAAGAAAAAACTTTGAAAAATGGGAAGGTGTGGATCGAGTTCCCGAATTTCCTGCGGCACTTGTCAGTAACGAGGAAACTGTTGATCTAGGCGGCAAAGAAATTCCGGCAGTATTTTTTAATCCAACAGAAAAATCACTTAAAGAACAAGTACCTGACCCTAATTCTGGAACGGACGGCACAATATATTATAGCGACTCATTCTTTGTAAATTTTCTTTATCCAATATATAATAAAGCCGACGCAATATACGGCAAACATCATGATAACCGCAATATAATGTACAATGTACGTGACCTTTCTGCTGACAGCAATGGCGATGTAATGAATTCAGCACTTCTTAGTATAACCCTTGCCGTAGTTCTTACGATTGCATCCTGTATCGGTATTATAAATGCTTTTACTACTAACCTTAAAGAACGCAAAAAGCAGATTGGTATGCTCCGTGCCGTAGGTGCAACCAAACGGCAGATAATAAATATTTTCGGCAGAGAAGCTTTTGTCATTTCTTTGATATGCGCACCTATTAGTGTGGTTATATCATATTTAGGTGTAAAGCTTTATGCAAAGCTTATGGGTGACGGATTTATTTTTATGCCTGATTACAGTGCGTTGATCATCTCCGCGCTTGTTAGTGTTGTTTGTGTTATGCTGGCTGCTCTTATTCCTTTGATTTCTGCTTCAAATATTTCTCCTATGCAGGCAATCAGAAATGTTGAACTCAGCCGTAAAATGAAACGCAAGAAGATTAAAACACAGAAAAGCTTTATTGTACCTAAGCTTCTTGCGAATCGTAGTCTGAAATTTTATAGGGGAAGACAAATCAGTGTTTCGATTATTCTTATTGTTACAATCTTCGCTTCAAGCTTCGGCTTTGCATATCTTAAAGCTGATTATGAGAATTATAGTTGGAACAGATTCAATACATCAGATTATGTTATCAGCAGAAGCGATTATCCTGATAAAGATACAAGATTAAATATGCCCAATATCGATAAAAAGATAAATGCCAATGATATAAGAGATTTTCTCGATTATCCGATGTTTAAATCGACTTACGGGTATAAAGAAGCACAAACAACTCTCGTTTGTAATAAGCCTTCGGATTATATAAATCTTGTATCACTTCAGATGGATGGCGATTTCCGTTTTGAGGAAAGCAATTATGAAATGCAAACAAAGGAAAATCTGCAAAACGCACAAACTGTTGATGAAATGCTTAAGATATGGTACAAGGGCGAGGGCGAATTCTATCAAAAGCTCAAACAAAACACAGCCTCAAGCAGTGAACTGATAGGTATGGAAATACAAGGTTATGACCCCATTATGATTGAAAACAATATTGACCATTTTAAAATCATTGACGGTAAAATCAATATTGATAAGCTTGAATCAGGTGAAGAAATAATCCTTGTCGCATATAACGAAGCTGTATTAGAAATAACATGGGATACTAAGCATAACAGAGTTTACTCTTACGGTGTAAGAGATTCAGATATTCCGTATGAAAGAAATTACATTAAAAATACCGAGGAGTTTTTAAGCGTATCGGCTAAAAACAACTACAAGGTCGGTGACACAATAAATCTCCGTACCGTGTATTCAGATTCACTTGACTTTAACTGGGATGACGGAAAACTTACTTATTTAAATGCGGATAAGCTTACTGTTTATGATAAAGAAGTAAAAATCGGCGCAATAGTCAAACCCTTTAATTTCTCTGAAACTATGATGAATCATAGCAAATTTGGAGTTGTGACCACCTCTACCGGTATGGATATTGTTACAGGCAGACACCATGATTATGAAGAGCTTAACTTAGTCTATGACGGTGAATTGAGCGACGAAGCAGACCTTGAAGCGACAGAGTATCTTAACAGTATACTTTCAGGCGGTTACTACCGTGTAAGATCGGGTTACAGCTTCAACAAGGACAGTCAGCAAACGTCAAAAATACTTATGATTTCTCTTTTAAGTATTGTTATTCTTATGTTCTCAATCTGTGCAAGCATTGTCAATAATGCTCTTACAGCTAAAATACGTGAAAGCAAAAAGGAAATAGGTACTCTTCGTGCCGTTGGTGCTTCGGTGAAAGAGCTTACAAGTGCATATATCAGACAGCTTGTATCTATGTTCGCTTGGGGTATGGGTATAGGTCTTGGCGGATATACACTAACTCATACAGTTCTAGTACTCTATTACGGTAAAGAAGTTTATAGCATACCATTTATGATTTGGCCGGCTATGATTATATGTGTACTGCTGTGCCTCATCTGCAGTGTAAACCTTTATGCTAAAATCAAACAAGAAATGAAGCACAGTATAGTCGAAAACATCAGAGAACTGTAAGAGGTGATGAATATGAAAAAAATAACAGCAATTATCCTTTGCTTTCTCTTTCTGTTCTCCTTTACACTCACCGCTTCGGCAGAGTACGAACAAGAAATCGTCTATGCCACAGAAAATGTAAACATCAGAACTGAGCCCAACACCGACTGTGATATCATCACCGTACTGCAAAAGGGTAGCAGCATTACCCGTGTTGGTGAATCTGACGGTTGGAGCAAGGTAATCTATGAGGGCAAAGAGAGATATATCACAAGTGAATATCTTACTATGACACCTCCCGAAGAAAAGCCCGCGGAAGAAACCACAGAAGAGCCAACCACCGAGGATAACTCAACTCCGAGGTTTATGGTGACCTCTTATGAGCTTAGCGAAAAGAGTCTTTCTCCCGAAAAGTCGGCGGTACTGAAGGTGACCTTTAAAAACTACAGCACAACCAAGGCTCTCTATAATATTAAGTTTTCTCTCACAGATCCCAGCGGTGATATTCTTACGGTCGGTATGCCCACCAAGTATGTGAAGAGTGTTTATGCCGGCAGCAGCTACGTTTGGGAAATCAAGCTTAAAGCTATCAACACGGCTGCCATCGGTCAGCACGACCTGCAAATCACGGCAGAGTATGAGGACAAAAACTTCAGCTCTTACTCTTCAAGTGATACGGTGAGAATTGATGTGAAGCAGAGTGTGAAGCTCTCTTACAGCGGTGCCGTTCTTCCGAAAAAGGTCATTCAAGGCGATACACAGACGGTTACTCTTGAGCTGATGAACACTGGCAAGAGCAGGATTTACAACTGCACTCTTGATTTTGACATTGAGGGTATGCAGTCAGGCGGCAGTGTGTTTGTGGGTAACATTGAACCTGCAACAAATGCTCAAGGCTCGGCTAACCTGCGAGTTGACAGTGACACTCTCGGCGAGGTTACAGGTAAAATCACCATACCTACGAGGACGACTACGGAAAGGAGTACAAGAAAACCGTAGATGTCAGCACCGTTATCGAAGAAAAGGTGGAGCAGGTTGCCACAACAACCGAAGACGAAAAAGAGAAGAAAAATCCTCTTTGGTGGCTGTTCACTCTTATCGGTCTTGCCGTCGGCGGCGGTGCAGGTTTCGGCATTCCCTGGCTTATCAATGATAAGAAGCAGAGGAAAGAGGACGATTTGAGGTTATAACAGAATAAAAATTAAGTGCAGTAGTTTCGGCTACTGCACTCGTTGTATATTCAGATATATATTTAATTTTTTTACTAAAAAATTATGAATTAAAGATTATTCACTACGCCTGTAAATAGAGGTAAATTACCTTTAGAAATCACAAATACAAATGGTCTGTCAAGCACAAAATCAATTATTTCCTCGGGTGGCATAGCAGAACCTGCACCGGGAATTTCTATATATGTTGCAGCCTTTACACCTTTTTCATCGATTTCAACTCTTGTAGACTGATTAACGGCTGAAATATACACAGGTGAATCAGAGGTGATTGCCGTAAAATCGGAGCTTTCCATATCAAAGACTTTGGTTACACCCATTCTGCCAAGCCCGTCTTTTAAGTTTACCGTGGAAGAAACATCAAACTTAGGCACAGAGAGATTGACCTTCATATACTTTTTGTTTTGCCAACCATCTCCCAAAGAAATCATTTCTCCGTAAGCACCGCCACTTAATACATCAGCAGTTGTCTTTCCTTCGTCGGGAAGAATAAACCACATTGTGCTTCCGTTTTTAAGAGTTGAGGCTACAGCACTGTAATCATCATTCCAATAATAATTCATTTGACAGAGCTTTTTGTTCATATA
>JAFULG010000051.1 GCA_017473435.1 Clostridia bacterium
CAACATCAACAAGAAGTATACCGTCAGTAAGCTTTGTCGCTGTTTCTATAGAATCTGCAAGTCGGGATTTTATACCATCTTTTATGACGAGTCGGTCAACAATAATTTCTATATCATGCTTTTTATTCTTTTCAAGCTTGATTTTTTCAGACAGGTCATAGAGATTTCCGTCAATTCTCACTCTGACAAAGCCTGATTTCCTAGCACTTTCGAGCTCTTTTACATATTCACCCTTTCGACCTCTTACTATAGGTGCGAGAAGCTGGATTTTTATTCCTTCTTCAAGAGCAAGAATTTTTTCAACCACCTGATCAACAGTCTGTTGTTTTATTTCTCTACCGCAAACTGTACAATGAGGCACGCCGATACGGGCGTAAAGTAAACGGAAATAATCATATATTTCTGTAACTGTACCGACGGTTGAACGGGGATTTTTAGAAGTTGTTTTCTGATCTATTGAAATGGCCGGTGAAAGGCCTTCTATATAATCTACATCAGGCTTTTCCATCTGACCGAGAAATTGACGCGCATAGGAAGAAAGCGATTCAACATAGCGTCGTTGACCCTCAGCGTAAATAGTATCAAAAGCCAATGATGATTTACCGGAGCCCGATAAACCCGTAAAAACAACAAGCTTGTCTCTCGGGATTGACAAGTCGACATTTTTAAGATTATGTTCTCTTGCTCCTTTTACTATAAGATTTTTTTCAGACATTTTACACCTCACATCATTTAATGCTCGACTTAAGTTTTTCAATTTTATCTCTGATTAATGCCGCATGCTCAAATTCAAGAATCTTTGCAGCTTCCTTCATTTCAGCAGTAAGCTGTTTGATTAGTTTTTCTTTTTCAGATCGCGGAAGCTTTTTAAAGTTTTTATCTAAATCGGTATTGTTTGTCGAAATTTCAAGAATATCACGTACCTCTTTCACAATCGTTTTAGGCACAATGCCGTTTTCTTTATTGTATTTATCCTGAATCTTTCTTCTGCGTTCTGTTTCCCTTATAGCATAATCCATTGACGGCGTAATTTTATCGGCATACATTATTACTTCACCGTGGGCATTTCTCGCTGCGCGTCCGATGGTCTGCACAAGAGAAGTCTCCGAACGTAGAAATCCCTCTTTATCGGCATCAAGAATAGCCACAAGCGAAACCTCAGGAATATCAAGACCCTCTCTTAAAAGGTTAATACCTACAAGCACATCAAATTCACCCAAACGGAGATCACGTATTATTTCCATACGCTCAATAGTATCAATGTCGTAGTGCATATAGCGTACCTTTATACCGAGATTTTCTAAATAATCAGTAAGAGCTTCTGCCATTTTTTTAGTAAGTGTTGTGACAAGGACACGCTCTTTTTGAGCTGTGCGTACATTGATTTCACTTACAAGATCGTCAATCTGACCTTCGGTAGGTCTGACAGTAACTATCGGATCAAGAAGACCTGTGGGTCGTATAATCTGCTCAACGATCTGCTCACTTTTTTCTTTTTCAAATGCTCCGGGAGTAGCGCTTACAAATATTTTTTGTCCTACGCGCTCATAAAATTCATCGAATTTGAGCGGTCTGTTATCATAAGCCGAAGGTAATCTGAAGCCAAACTCAATAAGGCTTTCCTTTCGTGCTCTGTCACCTGCATACATAGCACGAAGCTGTGGCAACATTACATGGCTTTCATCAACAAAAAGAATAAAATCATCAGGAAAATAATTAAGCAGGGTAAACGGTGCCTCTCCGGCAGGTCTGCCTGACATTATGCGTGAATAGTTTTCAATACCCTTGCAAAAGCCTGTTTCACGGAGCATTTCCATATCATACATCGTTCTTTGCTGAATCCGCTGTGCTTCAAGAAGCTTGCCTTGTGCGGTGAATTCCTCAACACGTTCTATCATTTCCGTGCCTATTTCTTCAAGAGCGTCCTCGAGCTTATCTCTTGAAATGACATAGTGAGAAGCAGGATAAACAGCCACATGTGAAACAACGTTTTTAACCTCACCTGTAAGAGGGTTAATTTCACATATACGGTCAATCTCATCACCAAAAAATTCTACTCTTATTGCAGTGTCAGAAGTATAAACAGGATAGATTTCAACAACATCCCCTCTTACCCTGAATTTATTACGGATAAAGTTGATATCATTGCGTTCATACTGTATTTCAACAAGCTTTTCAATAAGCTCATCTCGGTTTTTCTCCATACCCGTGCGAAGAGAAATAACCATATTCCGGTAGTCAATAGGATTACCCAAAGTATAAATACACGATACACTTGCAACAATAATTACATCTCGCCGCTCTGAAAGAGCAGAGGTTGCAGAATGGCGAAGCTTATCAATTTCATCGTTTATAGCCGAATCTTTTTCAATATAGGTATCTGTAGTTGGGATGTAAGCCTCAGGCTGATAGTAATCATAATAGGACACAAAATATTCCACCGCGTTTTCAGGGAAAAACTCTTTAAATTCTGAGCACAACTGAGCCGCAAGTGTTTTATTGTGAGCAAGAACGAGAGCGGGTCTGTTTAATTTTTCTATAATATTAGCCATGGTAAATGTCTTGCCGGAACCGGTTACACCCATAAGGGACTGTTCTTTATAACCTTTTTTTACACCTTCAACAAGCTTTTCGATAGCTTGAGGCTGATCACCGGTAGGTTTATACGGCGAATGTAAAACAAATTTATCCATATCCCGCCCTCCTTTCGATTACATTTTAGTATATCACAAATTTTGTAAAAAATAAAGACATTGATATTATTTGCAACAAAAAAGCTGCCGAATTAATCGGCAGCTGATTCATCATCAAGCGGAGAACTGACTCCGTAAAAAATATGAACAAATCTGAGACTGTTAGCCATTGAAAAATGACTGTCAGAAGTAAGAATGATATGATCCTTAACATTCACCTTCAAGGTATTCATAAAAGGAACAAGGACTTTTGTAACATCAATGTCATCCTTAGAGGGTAAAGCCAGACCGTGAGGATGATTATGAGAAAATATGATTGATGTAGCCTTTGTTTCAATCACTATTGACGCAAGCTTACGGAAATCAACCGCGGTAGAGTCGATATCACCTTCACTCAGAACCCTGTAGGTTATCAGGGAATCCTTTGCATCAAAGCACAGAACATAAATACATTCTGAGTTGGTTTTATCAACATACAGTTTCCTGAGAAAATCAACAATTTCTTTTGTATCTTTAAACTTGATCCTGCGTTTTAAAAGATCCTCAGAATACCGCTTATACAAAGGCAACATCATAGTTATGAGACAAGCGGCATTTTCGGTCATACCTTTAATCTGCATAAGCTCAGTTCTTTCTGCTTCAAAAACAGCAGAAAGTGAGCCGAAGCGTTCTATCAGTTCATGTGCCATCGGGTTTGTGTCCTTGTAAGGTATACCGAAAAACAAAAGCATTTCCAATACATTATGAGGAGCCATACCCTTGAAGCCCGTTTCGTAAAACTTATGTCTGACCTTTTGTCTGTGATTGCGGTGAATATTCTTACTGTCTTTTTTATCCTCAGCCATAATAATCAGATGGAAATATCAAGTGACATTTTGTACATATCAAGGTCAATTGAGTTCTTCATGTTAAGTGCTTCGAAGATATCCATATCAAGGATCTTTTCCTTCTGCATTGCAACAACGCGGTTACCGATACCTTCTTTAAGAAGCTGAACAGCATGATAACCCATCTGGCTTGCAACGATTCTGTCTTTTGCTGTAGGTGAACCGCCGCGCTGTACGCGACCGAGAATAGTCGCTCTTGTTTCAACACCTGTCTCAGCCTGGATTCTCTTAGCCATTTCTTCAACGCCGCCGATAGCTTCGGAAACGATAATAACAAAGTGAACCTTACCGCTCTTCTGGGTTCTCTTCATTCTTTCGATAACATCTCTTTCAAAGTCAAAAGGAACTTCAGGAATGAGAGTTGAAGTAGCACCGCAGGCAATACCTGAGGTAAGAGCAAGATAACCTGCACCTCTGCCCATAACCTCAACAACAGCACAACGGTCGTGAGATTCTGTTGTATCTCTGATTCTGTCAACCATCTGCATAATGGTGTTCATCGAAGTATCATAACCGATTGTGTAATCGCAACAACCGATGTCGTTATCTATTGTACCGGGAATAGCAACACAGGGAATACCTCTTAAGGAAAGGTCTCTCGCACCTCTGAAGGAGCCGTCACCACCGATAACAACAAGACCCTCGATACCGCGTCTTTTACAGGTATCAATAGCATCCTGCATACCTTCCTCTGTCTTGAAGCGTGAGCTTCTTGCGGAATAAAGAATTGTACCGCCTCTGTTGATAATATCTGAAACTGAACGAAGGTTCATCTCATACATATCATCTTCCATAAGGCCGTTATAGCCTCTCTTAATAGCATAAACCTTCATACCAAGCTCGCAAGCAGCTCTTACAACAGCTCTGATAGCTGCGTTCATACCGGGAGCATCGCCGCCACTTGTAAGTACACCGATAGTCTTAATCATTTGAAAATCCTCCTGTAATTAAATAGAAGTAAACTTCTAGATATTTGCAGAAAATTCAACAGCCTTCTGCATAATAAATGAATTTAAACATTTGATGTTATTATACACTATTATATGTAAAAGTCAAGGATTTGTGAGTATTTTAAAGCTTTTTTGAATACATATATAATCAATTATCTTTTTGTTAACATCAACAGTTCTTTTTTATTTTCTTTTTTATAACTTTGCAGTTTTATAATCTAAAAAAATTTTCAAAAGGGATTACATTTAATAATATTTATGATATAATAATCAAAAAGCATATCAAGGAGAAAGAATATGAAAGTTACAGTAAAAGCATATGCTAAGATTAATCTTATGCTTGATATTTTAAGCCGTCTTGACAATGGCTACCACGATCTTTTTATGATTATGCAGTCCGTCGGCATTTACGATACAGTCACAGTTGAAAAGACTGACAACGCTGATATTAAAATCACCTGTGATGTTGCCGATATTCCCACCGACGAAAGAAATGTTGCATATAAAGCCGCTGCCGAATTTTTTGCATATACCGGCATAAAAAACAGCGGTATTGAGATTGATATTAAGAAGCGTATTCCTCACGCCGCAGGTCTTGCAGGCGGAAGTGCCGACGCAGCAGGTGTCATTATCGCCCTTGATGAGCTTTACGGCACACGCTTAAAGGAAAAGGATATTATTTCAATAGGCTCAAAGGTTGGTGCAGATGTCCCCTTCTGCGCTCTTGGCGGAACAATGCTTGCCCAGTACACAGGCACCGTTCTTTCGCACCTTCCCGATTTAAGCGGAAAATATATTATTATAGTAAAGCCGGATCAGGATGTTTCAACAGGCAAGGCTTATGCCGCTTTTGACACAGCAGAAAAGGTACGCCATCTTGATACAAAAGGAATGCTCCTTGCTTGTATAAATAACGATTGGAACGCAATCAGCGAAAGAGTCGGAAACGTTTTTGAGCAGTTTATTGAAGTTACCGACAGAACGGTTATTAAGGGTGTTATGAGAAAGCATAATTGCCTTTGCTGTTGTATGAGCGGCAGCGGACCGAGCGTTTTCGGTGTTTTTGAGGATAAAAGCGAGGCTGAAAAGTGTCTTGAGGATCTGAAAAAGGATTTCATCAACTCCTATCTTTGTGAGCCGAAGAAAAACGGATGTGAGATTGAGTAATACTTTACATTTAAATAACAAAACGAGAGATGCGATAACTTCTCTCGTTTTATTTTTATTTTTTCATTAATATCAAATGGTGGAAAAACGCAATACTTCTGAACTCCTCACGTTCAAAAACAGCACTTTCGATTTCAAGCATTGTTTCAAGCCAACCATCTTTGTATTTAATTTTGTTATCCTGTAAGCCGTACAATGCACAAACACCGTAACACTTGTCAATGATAAAATCATCCACCAAAAGACTGTCATTTTCGTATGTTTTAATTTCACCGAAATTTCTTGAAATATTTGCGCCGCCGTTGAGCAAAGCTTTTACAGCATCAATATCATAGTCAAAAACAGCTTTTTGCATTATTCTTCCTATTATATTGTGCTTTACAATCGAAACAAAACCGCCCTTTTTTAAGATTCGCGAAAATTCAGCAAGAATTATATCTCTATCCTCAACATATTCAAAAACATTATGGCAGATTATACAGTCAAAGGTTTCGTCGACAAATTGCTTCAATTCTTCAAAACCGCCGATAATTTGTTTAAATGTTGAATTTTTCTTACGACCTATCTTGATCATATCTTCCGAAGGCTCAACGGCAATAACATCATTATCTTTCGATAAATGCTCTGCCGTAATACCGAAGCCGCTGCCGAAATCCAATATTTTCTTTCCTTTGAGTTCAGGCAATTGCTTCCAAGTACACAAATAAAATAACTTACCCCAAGGCTCGTTAACATAATCAAAATAAGAATACAGCTTTTTGTTTTTCATTTTGTCAAGCACTACAACACTTCCCTAAAAAGTTTATCTCTCATCCTCTAAAACTGCATGAGCACACTTAATTCCATCAACCGCTGCGGAAACAATACCGCCTGCATAGCCTGCACCCTCGCCACAAGGGAAAAGTCCCCTTACATTAGTCTGGAATATATCATCACGGAGAATTCTTACAGGTGACGAGCTTCTTGTTTCAGGAGCTGTAAGCACGGCATCGGGCATATCAAAGCCTTTGAGCTTTTTGCCCATCTGAACGATTGCATCTGCCATTGTA
>JAFULG010000052.1 GCA_017473435.1 Clostridia bacterium
CTCTTCTTGGCACTGCGCTTCCCTCCTTCATAATAATGATATCATAGGTACTCGAGTGACAAATTCCCGTCGGCACCAATGCAGAGGCATATACATTCAAAATATATATACACTCTTACATCATATTTAATATGCCTGCAAGAAGATTTGTCAATTCATAGTTTTTTCCGTCTGACTACGGATTTTAAAAAAGTTTTTTAGTTTGAAATAATTAAATTATTTCTTAGCTGCCTTAGGACGCTTTGCACCGTACTTTGAACGGGACTGCATTCTTCCGTTAACGCCCTGGGTATCAAGTGTACCGCGAACGATGTGGTAACGAACACCGGGAAGGTCCTTAACACGGCCGCCACGGATGAGAACAACGCTGTGCTCCTGAAGGTTATGACCTACGCCGGGAATGTAAGCTGAAACTTCGATTCCGTTTGTAAGACGAACTCTTGCGATCTTACGAAGAGCTGAGTTCGGCTTCTTCGGTGTAGCTGTCTTAACTGCTGTGCAAACGCCGCGCTTCTGAGGAGAGTTATGATCAGTCATAACATTCTTCTTTGAGTTGAGACCCTTGAGAAGAGCAGGTGCCTTAGGCTTCTTTACGAGTGTTTCTCTACCGTTACGAACTAACTGATTAAAGGTAGGCAATCGTAGCATCTCCTTTCCTGAAATATTATGTACGCATAATCGCACACTTTGGTATTATATATCAAGTGTAAAGGCTTGTCAAGATATTTTTTCGTTTTTTTGAATAATTTTTCGAATATTTTTTTGTTCACTTTTTACTGAAGTAAAGTGTTACAGCGGAGAAGTGACGTAAACACTTCTCCGCTGATCCTAATTATTTGGTTTTAGTTTTAATGCATAAATAGCTTGAATAAAGATTGAGTGACGTATTATGCACCCTTACTGCTCTTACAAAATAAGTATAGTCCGTTCCGCTCCGGAGATTGGCATCCGTGTAGTAATTCACATCCGCAGGCAGAGTTTTTATAAGCACACTTCTGCCGTTGACAACTCTGCAAAGCTGATAGTGAGTTGCATATTTAACCTTACTCCAGGCTAACCTTATACTATTATTATAGGAAATCGTTCTGGCGGCAGGTCTGTCAAGTCCTGTTATTCCCGTCAGTACATCAGAAGGCTTACTGAAGGCAAGACCGTTACTGAGCTTGACGGAAGCAACAACATAATAGTTGCCTGCCGTTGCACAGCTACCCGTTGCAACATAGCTGTTTGTGTAGGAAACTCCGAGCCACACATACTTTTTTGCAGCTGCATCATAGCGGTAAACAACATAGCCGTAAACATCCGTTTTTGACGGATTCCATGTAAGCTTAAGTCTGCCTGTATCGGAGCCTGTCTGCCTTAAGCCCGTAACCTTTGACGGAAGGGTTGTTGCAACAAAGTTCTTGTAGTTGCCGTCAAGCCTTGACGAGCCTACAACAGCAAAGGGACGAATAACATAGGTATACTTTGTATCAGCTTTAAGTCCCCTGTCTACATAATACTGATTTCTTGTTTCGGCGATTTTTACATATCTTCCTGCCGAGGTATCATAACGGTAAACGTAATAGCCTGCCGCTCCTGTGCTTTTTGTCCACTTAAGTCCTATCGAGTTTTCTGTTGTACCTGTAGTAGGCTGTTGAGTTGTAACAGATGAGGGTCTTACTGTTACGGTGCAGGATGCTGTAAGCTTCGCATTCTGCTTGCTTGTGCAGGTAATAACTACAATACCGGGTGCAACCGCCCTTACAAGACCGTTTGCATCAACGGTAGCAATTTTTGTGTTGGAGGATTTCCAGGTAACAGACTTGTCCGTAGTATTCTCGGGAAGAATCGTCGGAGTGAGCGGACCTGCTCTGCCTGCTTCAAGCATACCCGTCTGACGAAGGATAAGGCTCTGTGCTTTTACAATTACCTGAGTAACCTCCACGGCTTTTCTTACACCTTCAACAACCCATGAGGGTGTGAGGCTGTTCGTCGCCGCAACGGAAACAAGATAGTTACCTGCAGGTCTGTCCTTTATAGTATAGCTGTTTTCCGCACTCATAAAGGTATCAAGAAGATTGCCGTTGGTGTCATAAAGATAAATATTGTATTGGTCTGCACCGCTGAGCTCGTTCCAGGTAAGGCTTATTCCCTCGTTTGAATTATATGACTTTTTAAGGTCGGTAAGCTCCGCTGTTCTGTACTTACCAGAAATGTAGGTTGCATAATTCAGAACGCTGTAGCCGACTGTACCGTTATACTCAACCCTAGCCCAGACATACTCAACATCTGCAGTTTTTTCATAAACATTAAAAAGAGCATCTGCAGGAATGCTGCCAATGATTTCAGCTGACGTATCTGCGCTTTTTCTTATATTGAGTGAGCTGTCAGCCTCCATCCGCCAGATCTCACCCTTTTCAGCCGGAGTTGAAGGATTGGTCGGTGCAGTAGTCCCCTCGTCATCATCATAGGACGGAGGAGTAACCACAGGAGGATTACCTGTTTTATAGGCATCGTGGAAGTTCACATTTGTATTTGTTCTGTTATTGTTTTTACAGTGAAGCACATATTCAACCCTTGTAAACCAGCTCTTGTCAACCGTAACCCAACGGATGATACATCTTGCACCGTAGTTGCAGTCGGTGATGGAAATTTTATTTCCGTTCACACCCGTTACACAAACAGAGTGGCCACCCTCACGGATAATATCTCCTACACGAAGCTTTGTTATATCGAGGGTGGAGCTTTCCTCATACTGCAAGCGGTCAACACCGGTAATTTCGTAGGCAATCTGATTTGCATAGCCCATACATTGAATTGTACCGTTATAGCTGTTACAGGAGCAGCCGCCGTAATAATTGCAGTTACTGTGGCTGGAGCAGGGAGTATCCGTTACACCGTCGGGATTGTTTTTACTCGAGCCCATATGGTTCCAGTATTTACCGTGGGGAAATTTTCTTATAAGATAATCAAGCTTTGACATTGTATCGTCAGCAGCAACAGTGCTGACACCGTAAGCATCATCAACAGCGCTGACAATGCTCACCGAGGAAAACGCTATCAATACCGCAAAAAACAGACTGAATATTCTCTTAATCATAAGAACTCCTTTTCTTTGAAAATCCGTGCATATCGTGAAAGTTACAATTTTGTTACCTATACTATATATAATAGCACAGAATTATATTTTTTGCAAGTATTGTGGTTTTCATTTTTTAATATAAAGTCATACGTACAAAAAACGAGGCAAGAAGAAATGTTGTAAAATCAGCAAGGAGACCTGCATAAAGAGTGTGACGTGTATTTCTGATGCCTATAGCCGAATAGTAGACCGTAACGGCATAAAGAGTAGTATCCGTAGAGCCCATAAGCACCGACGCCACCTGTCCGAGAAAGCTGTCGGGTCCGTGCTCTTTAAGCACCTGCTCAAAAAATGTCATTGATCCGCCACCGGAAACGGGACTGATAAGAGCCATCGGGATAACCTCGGAGGGTATGTTCAGCTTATCGGCAAGGGGCGCAAAGACCTCGGAAAAAATTGTAAGAGCACCGCTTGCCTTAAGCATAGTTACAGCCACAACAAGACCCGTAATTGAAGGTAAAAGCTCATATACTGTATGTAACCCTTTTTTTGCACCTTCCATAAAACAGTCAAAAACCTTTACCCTTTTGTAAAGACCAAAAAGCACCGTAACAGTAACCGTAACAGGAAGCACCCAATATGAAAGCGTATCAACCATGATGCTTACCTCTTTTAAAACGGTTGCCGAGCTTTGCGGAAAGTACTGCGACAAAAAGAGCACAGAAGCTTGTCAGAAAGGATGCAGGCAGAATTGACATAGGACTTACCGAGCCGTACTGACCGCGAAGGGTTGCAACGGTTGTGGGGATTATATGCATAGCCGCCGTGTTCATCACAACAAAAACTACCATTTCATCACTTGCCCGGGAGGTATCGGAGTTTATATTCTGCAATCGGCGCATAGCCTCAAGACCGAGAGGAGTAGCCGCATTGCCAAGTCCCAATACGTTAGCAGTAATGTTCATAGTTATAGCTTCAAGGGCATCCTTTTCCCTTCGGATACGGGGAAAAATAAGCTTTATCAAGGGTGAAAGCAATTTTGAAATACCCTTTGTAACCCCCGAACGGTCGGCGATTTCCATTATTCCTCCCCACAGACACAGCATTGAAACCAATCTGATAAGAAGCTCAACGGCATTTGTACCGCCCTCTATAACAGCAGCGGAAAGCTCACTCATACTCCCTGTTGCCGCCGCTGAAATAAAAGAGAGAACAACAAGAACCGGAAAAACGTAATTCATCATATATCTTCACAACCTTGTCCTTTTCTGAAAGTATATGAAAAACCGTCTCCGGGTATTACAGTAAAAAACCAAGCCGTAAAATATGAGCTGTAAAAATCTGAGATACCATAAAACAAGATAACAAAAGGGTTCCCCGACGATTGAAAAAGCATCGGGAAACCCTTTAAAGCATATTAAAAGTGATAAAATCTGCAAATAACGCTGTTTCTTTATGTTTTATTCCATAAAGATTATTTTTCGCTCAGCTTGTTCATTCTGCATCTTTTTTCACGCCCCTGCAAAGGAGCTATTAAAGCTTACACCTCATTGGTTGCAACAATATCGGCACCTGTATCACAGATATTGCAAATGAGCACCTCGCCCGTTTTTATCGGTGCATCAACAACCTGATTATTGATTTCAGCCATACATTCAAACATTTTTCCCTTAGGAATAGGGACAGAGGTTTTTACCGGCACAACAGGAAGAGAGCCGCCGTTAACCTTGATTGTTGTTGTAAGCATTCTGACGGGGTTTGTACACTCATCCTTAGCGTACTGCTCTCCTCTTTTGCAGGTGTTACCCGTAACGGAAACAACCTCTTTTTTTCTGTTCATTTCCACGCTCATCATACAACCTATAGGACAAGCAACACAAACAAGCTCTTTAACCATTTTTGCCCACCTCCAGCTTCACCGTAATTTCATTGCTTTCAAGACAAGCGATATCCTCAAGCTTAACGGTTACGTTTTCCATTTCACCGGGAGCAAGCTTTCTCTTTTTCTTTCTGTAAAGCTCCTTATCACCGCTCGTAACAACAACATAGGTATCCTTGTAAATATCGGAAACGCGGAAATAAACCTTGACGTCCCTGTCTGTTGAACGGTTGATGTTCTGCGGAACAACATATCTGACACCGTCTTTCGCTTTTACGTGTATATCCTTACCGTTTCTTGATTTTCCGCCTTTGCTCTTTCCCTTGGAAAGAATGTACTTTGCTGCGCCTTCACCGGCAATCTGACTTTCCTCGGTAACATAGTCAACAAGGTCATGCACCTGAAGAACATTACCGCAGGCGAAAACACCGCTGCGGCTTGTCTGACGGTATTCGTCAACAATAGCGCCGTTTGTTACCGGGTCAATAATAATTCCTGCCATACGGGTAAGCTCATTTTCAGGAATAAGTCCTACAGAAAGGAGCAATGTATCACATTCAACAAACTGCTCTGTACCGGGTATAGGTCTTCTGTTTTCATCGACATTGGCAACAGTAACGCCTTCAAGTCTGCCTATACCGTGAGTTTTTATAACGGTACAGCTCAATTTAAGAGGAATACCGAGATCGTCAAGGCATTGCACAATGTTACGTGTAAGTCCGCCCGAATAAGGCATAAGCTCACATACCATCTCAACCTTTGCACCCTCAAGAGTCATACGCCTTGCCATAATAAGTCCGATATCACCCGAGCCGAGGATAACTATTTTTTTGCCGGGCATATAGCCGTTGATATTCACATACTTCTGGGCAGTACCTGCTGTCATAATGCCTGAAGCTCTTGAGCCGGGCATGTCAAGGGCACCTCTCGGTCTTTCGCGGCAGCCCATCGCAAGGATGATAGCCGTAGCGTTTATGCGCAGCATTCCGTCAACATTGTTAGTTGCAATTACCACATTTCCGGGCTGAATTTCTGTTACCATTGTATCAACCTTAACGTCGATATCTGTTTTTTCCAGCTCCTTGATAAAGCGGTAGGCATATTCGGGACCCGAAAGCTCCTGACCGAAATAATGAAGTCCGAAGCCCGTATGTATACACTGTTCAAGTATACCGCCGAGAGTTTCCGATCTTTCAAGAATGATGATTTTTTTCACTCCGCATTCTTTTGCTTTAAGTGCCGCAGCCATACCTGCAGGGCCTCCGCCTACAACTACAAGATCATATTTCATCATCTGCCCTCACCTCACTTTGTTTTATCGAAAAGTATCTTTGAGCCGTTACCGTATTTGGTTACCTTGTTCATCGGGATATCCAGCTCCCTTGCAAGGATTTCAACAACCTTGCTTCCGCAGAAGCCACCCTGACATCTGCCCATTCCCGAGCGTGTTCTGCGTTTAACGGCATCAACATCTCTTGCACCGCAAGGCGCCTTGATTGCGTCAACAATCTCGCCCTCGGTAATACCCTCACAGCGGCAGATTATTCTGCCGTAGCGGCTATCCTTTTTAATAAGCTTTGCTCTTTCCTCAAGTGAAAGCTCATTAACTCTTACAGGGGCCGGTCTTGTCGCCTTGAAATCCTTTTTCTTCTCATATTCAGGAGCAATTTCATTGAAAATTTTACCCACATATCTTGCAATGGCAGGAGCTGCCGTAAGTCCGGGTGACTCAACGCCCGCAACATTGACAAAGTGATTGTTAACCTCACTCGGGGCAATGAGGAAATCGCTGTCCTCGCCTGCTCTGTGAGCGCGTATGCCTGAAAATGAGGTTATGGCATTTCTTGTTGTCATCTGCGGAATAACGCCCTTCACCGATTTCTTTACGGTATCAAGTCCGTCAATAGTCGTATCAAGATCAAGCTTACTGTCAAAGTCAAGATCAAGAGCCGTGGGACCCATAAGCACATTACCGTGAACCGTGGGAGAAACAAGGATACCCTTACCCATAGGCGACGGACACTGGAAGAGGACGTGGTTGACCATTTTCTTTTCCGTTTTGTCAAGAAGATAGTATTCACCTTTACGGGGAATAAGCTTAATGGATGTATCGCCTATCATAGCGGCGATTTTATCAGAAAAAATTCCGGCACAGTTTACTACATATTTAGCCTTGATAACACCTGATGCCGTTGAAAGGTAAAACAAGCCGTCCTTATATTCAATGTCAAAAACACCGCTGTTTCGCTTAACTCTTGCACCGTTCATAATTGCGTTTTCAACAGCGGCAATAGCAAGCTCATAAGGACTTACTATACCTGCAGTAGGAGCCCACAACGCACCGATAGCCTCCTCGCTTATATAAGGCTCCATAATTCTGAGCCTTTCCTGACTGATGATTTCCATATTGGGAACACCGTTGTTGAAGCCTCTTTCGAAAAGCACCTCAAGAGTCTGCATATCATCCCAGTCATAAGCAACTACAAGTGAGCCGATATTTTTATAAGGCACGGAAAGCTTGTTGCAGTAATACGCCATAAGGGACGCACCCTGAACATTAAGCTTAGCTTTAAGCGAGCCTACCTCAGCATCAAATCCGGCGTGAACTATTGCGCTGTTAGCCTTTGTTGCACCCATAGCAACGTCGCTGCATTTTTCCACCAGCATAAGATTGAGGTTATATTTACTCAGTTCTCTTGTAATCATCGCACCGACAACGCCCGCACCGATTACAACTACATCGTATTGCATATTAACTCCTCCGTTTCACATTGTTTTTTTATAATAATACCACCCCTTGTAGTGATAGTCAACAAAAACATTGTACATTAATCACAAAAAATGTTTATTTTATATTTTTTTCTGCTCAAACAGCTCTCTCGAAATCACTGTTTGCGTTTTTTGCTTTTTCCCTTGATTAAAGGTTTATTTTATGCTAAAATATATTAATATTTTTATACCCCATATACGAGGTGATATTTTGGCTAAGAAGAAAGAAAATATAAGAAACTTCTCTATCATTGCCCATATTGACCACGGTAAGAGTACCCTTGCTGACAGACTTCTTGAGCTTACCGACTCCGTTGCAAAGCGTGATATGTCCGCACAGATACTTGACGATATGGACCTTGAAAGGGAAAGAGGAATTACAATAAAGGCTCACGCTGTAAAGCTCGACTACAAGGCCGCTGACGGTGAAATTTATGAGCTTAATCTCATAGATACTCCGGGTCACGTTGACTTCAACTACGAGGTTTCCCGTTCTCTCGCCGCCTGCGAGGGTGCAATTCTCATCATTGACGCGTCCCAGGGTATTGAGGCTCAGACCCTTGCTAACACTTACCTTGCTCTTGACCACGACCTCGAGCTTGTTCCCGTTATCAACAAAATCGACCTGCCTGCCGCAGAGCCTGACAGAGTTGCCGCAGAGGTTGAAGAAATCATCGGTCTTGACTGCACCGAGGCTCCGAGAGTTTCAGCTAAAACAGGTGAAAATGTTGAAGCCGTGCTTGAAAAGATAGTACGTGATATTCCCGCTCCCTCAGACTGTGACGATAACGCTCCCCTTAAGGCACTTATCTTCGACTCTGTTTACGATAACTACAAGGGTGTTATAGTTTACGTAAGAGTTATGCAGGGTACACTTAAAGCAGGCGAAACTATGAAAATGATGGCTACGGGTGCAGAGTTCAATGTTGTTGAGGTCGGCTATATGAGAGCTACCGGGCTTGAAAAATGCGATCAGCTTTCCGCAGGTGAGGTTGGCTACATAACAGCTTCAATAAAGACCGTCCGTGACGCAAAGGTCGGCGACACCGTTACAAAGCTTGAAAATCAGGCAAGTTCTCCCCTTCCCGGCTACCGTAAGGTTAATCCTATGGTTTTCTGCGGTGTTTATCCTGCTGACGGTGCAGACTATGAGGCTCTTCGTGATGCCCTTGAAAAGCTTCAGCTCAACGATGCTTCACTTTCCTACGAGCCCGAAACCTCAGGCGCTCTCGGCTTCGGATTCCGATGCGGCTTCCTCGGTCTACTCCACCTTGAAATTATTCAGGAAAGACTCGAAAGAGAATATAATCTTGACCTTGTTACAACAGTCCCTTCTGTTGTTTACAAAATTCACCTTACTGACGGTGAGATTGTTGAAATCGATAATCCCACAAACTATCCCGACCAGGCAAAAATCGACTATTGCGAGGAGCCTATCACCAACGCTCACATCTATGCTCCCAGCGACTATGTCGGCACAATTATGGACCTTTGTCAGGACAGACGCGGTGTATTCAAGGATATGAAATATATCACCACCGACCGTGTTGATATTCACTATGAGCTTCCTCTTAACGAAATCATTTACGATTTCTTCGATGCCCTTAAATCAAGAACGAGAGGCTACGCCTCCTTTGACTATGAAATTTTCGAATACAGACGCTCAAGCATGCAGAAGGTTGATGTCCTTCTCAACGGCGATGTTATTGATGCTCTTTCCTTTATTATTCATACAGAAAAAGCAATGAGCAGAGCAAGAAAGATTGCGGAAAAGCTTAAGGAGCACATTCCCAGACAGATGTTCGAAATTCCCATTCAGGTTGCCATCGGCAGTAAGGTTATTGCAAGAGAAACCGTAAAGGCTATGAGAAAAGACGTGCTTGCAAAGTGCTACGGCGGTGACATTACACGTAAAAAGAAGCTTCTTGAAAAACAGAAGGAAGGTAAAAAGCGTATGCGTCAGTTCGGTACGGTTGAGGTGCCTCAGGAGGCGTTTATGGCTGTGCTTAAGCTTGACGATACACAGTAAGCAACGCCGATGCCGTTGCAATGAAATATCTGCTTTGCAGATATGAAATCTGCCTGACGGCAGATGAAATTTCGTCAAAGACGAAATGAAATATTTACCTCAGCAGGCAAATATAAATGGTCTGCGACGCTATTATAAGCTCGGCCCTCGGCCCTTGGCCCTTGGCCCTCACACCACGCTATGAATTTAAACTTATGACAGGAATATATATACACATCCCTTTTTGTAAAACAAAATGTCCTTACTGTGATTTCTATTCCTTCACCCCAAGTGATACACAAAAGGACAGCTATCTCAAGGCTGTCCTTTTATGTCTTTCAAGCTATAAAGACAAGGTAAAAGACGGTGTTGACACCCTTTATTTCGGTGGCGGCACACCTTCGTATTTCGGCGGTGAAAGGATAAAAAAGGTCATAGAATATGTAAGGGAAAACTATAATTTAACCGATGCGGAAATTACTGTTGAATGTAACCCATCAAGCGTTGACGAAGAGCTTGTCCGCTGTCTTTCCGAGGCAGGAGTCAACCGTATTTCAATGGGTATGCAGTCAGCTGTTGACAACGAGAGAAAGGCTCTCGGCAGGTCAAGTGACCGCAGACAGGTTGAAAATGCGATAAGGCTTTTTAAGGCTCACGGCATAGATAATATTTCTCTTGACCTTATGCTCGGTGTCCCCTATCAGACAAGAGAAAGCCTTAAGGAAAGCCTTGACTTTATTATAAGTCAGAATGTAAAGCATATAAGTGCTTATATGCTCAAAATCGAGGAAGGTACTCCCTATGCAGAAATGAGCCTTCCCCTTCCCGACGAGGACGAGGTATGCGAGCTTTACCTTTACACCTCGGACTACCTTGAGGCAAGAGGCTTTGAGCATTACGAGATTTCCAACTTTGCCCTCAAGAGCTTTGAAAGCAGGCATAATTTAAAATACTGGCACACCGAGGAATATATAGGCATAGGCCCTTCAGCACACTCGTTTTTCGGTGGTGAAAGATTTTACTATCCCCGTGATTTTGCTTCCTTTCTTGAAAATCACGCACCCGTCCCGGACGGTAAGGGCGGTGACGAGGAGGAGTATGTTATGCTCGCCTTAAGACTTAAGGAAGGTCTTACGGAAAAGGGCTTTTACGAACGCTTCGGAAAAAGCATTCCGACAGAAATTTCCGAAAGGGCAAAAAACTTTGAAAAATCAGGTCTTCTGACAGTAACAGAAAAAGGCATAAGCCTTACAAAAAAAGGCTTTTTATTATCAAACAATATCATTGCTGAATTATTATATTAGGAGTTGATATTATGTCACATTACGGACTTGTACTTGCAGGCGGCGGAGGCAAGGGTGCTTATCAGATGGGAGCATGGAAGGCTCTCAGGGAAATGAACATAACCTTTGACGCCATTGCCGGTGTATCAATCGGCTCAATCAACGGTGCGCTGATTGCTCAGGGCGACTACGAAAAGGCTATGGAAATGTGGGAAAGCGTTTCCATTGACAAGGGCGTTAACATCACCGAGGCTCTCCCCGACCCTGAAAACCTTTTCAGCAAAAAGAACTGGGCCGCACTTTTCAAGGAGGTTATCCGCAAGGGCGGTATTGACGCTTCACCTGCGGAGGGCTATATAAAAAACTACATTGACGAAAAGAAAATCCGCGAAAACGGTATTCCCCTCGGCATCATCACCGTTCAGCTCAATCAGAAGGCAAGCGGACTTGAGCTTTTTATTGACGATATCCCTGAGGGTGAGCTTGTTGACTATCTTATGGCGTCGTCAAGCATTCCCCTTGTAACCAATATAGGTCCCGAGGGTGAAAAATTCCTTGACGGCGGTGTTTACGATAACACCCCCGTAATGACCCTTAAAAAGCGTGGATACAACAAGCTTATTGTTATTGACATTGCAAACATCAAGGGCGTTGCCCATAACCTTGATTTTTCCAACTGTCAGGTGGTTTATATCAAGCCTTATGATTCCGACGACCTCGGTGCTGCCTTTGATTTTGATACGGAGCTTAACAGAAAAAGAATGCAGCTGGGCTACCTTGACGCCAAAAAAGCCTTCGGCGACCTTTCGGGTAACATTTATCACTTCCTGCCTGCCACCTTCCGTGAGCTGACGGCAAAGTACGGCGTTGACGAGGTTTACGAGCTTGAGCTTTTAGCCAACAAGCTTGGTGTTTCAAAGTTTGAAATCTACTCCGAGGAAACCTTCCTGCTCACACTTAAGGAAGCCTATGAAAAGGAAAAGGCAGAGCTTGCCGCAAAGGAAGAGGCAAAGAATAAAAACACCGAAGCTGCCGCAGAGCTTACTCCTGCAGAGGGTGAGCTGACGGCAGAAAACGAAAAGGCAGAGGGCGGACATTTCAATTTCAGCGCACTTAAAAGCACGGTGCTGAAAAACTACTTTGCACAGAAAAAGACCGGCTTAGAGGGATATGAAAAAGCGGTAGAGATTCTGGAGAAGATGGATGCGTAGTAGTAAGGGCCAAAGGGGCGAGGGCCGAGTGTCGGCAAAAGAGATTTATACCATATAGGGGCGGATATTATCCGCCCTTTTTGTTTTGGCTGAGGATGTGTTTATTTCACCGCGTAGGGGACGCCCCACGTGGCGTCCCTTGTCGGGCGAAACGGCGATGTTACCGGGCGACCACAGGGGGGCGCTCCTACGCGTATATTCCCCCATCGTGAGAACAAACTAACAAACATAACAGACTTTATATAAACCTATTTTACTACTCTTTTATTATTTTACTTTTTTATATAAATATATGTTAGGTATGTTAGGAATAGCCGTGAGCCCTTTATTTATAAGGGTTTCCCGCCTAACAAAAACCTAACAAAAACCTAACAAACTCCTGACAAAGCTTAAAACTGTTAGGCGGATACAGCAAAACGGACGGCATAATCAGCCGTCCGTTTTTTGTTTTAACTTATTTTGCGGACACGGCACAACCTGTCCCTACTCGGCCCTTTGCCCTTGCCCCTCGGCCCTCATTCCAGAATATCGTCCATATTATAAAATCCTGCATCCTTACCTACAAGGAAGCTTGCGGCGGTAAGTGAGCCCTCAGCAAAAAGTCCGCGGTTTTCAGCCTCGTGAGTGAGGGTGATAACCTGGGAATCCATTGCAAAAATAACCTCGTGAGTGCCTACCTCGTTGCCCATACGGATTGAGTGGATACCGATTTCATTCTTCTGTCTCTTGCCGTTTTCGTGTCTGCCGATGTTGTACTCCACCTCTTCTTTGACACTCTTTATTCCGTTTGCAAGAAGAAGTGCAGTACCGCTGGGAACATCAAGCTTTCTGTTATGATGCTTTTCGATGATTTCGATGTCTGCATCGGGAAGAGCCTTTGCGGCAATTTTTGCAAGGCAGTTAAGAAGTGCCACACCGAAGGACATATTCTGTGAATAGAAAAGAGGAATTTTTGTTGAAGCCTCTCTGATAATGCTCATTTCAGCCTCGTCCTGACCTGTTGTTGCAATAACAAGGGGAAGATTTCTCTTTATTGCATAATCGGTAATCTGCTTTGTTGCAAGGTGTGACGAAAAGTCGATGATGCAGTCAGCCTCACCGTCAAAGGCAGCAATATCTGAAAAATGCATATCATCCTCACAGCCCTTGTATTCAAGGCTGCAGTAAGCTGCAACGGTGTGCTTTTCACTGTTTTCTATAATTCCGCAGAGGGTCTGACCCATTCTGCCTGCGGCTCCGTTAACTACAATTTTCATTTTAATTTCCTTTCAAAAAAGCCGCAGCCAAAGACCGCGGCAAATGTTAGCTTGAGGTTGCCCTCTCCGTCAGACCTTACGGTCTGCCACCTCTCCCGAAGGGCGAGGCAAGACCTCTTCCCGCCTGAAGGGGAAAATTTATTGCGAATTAAACGTTGATGCCTGCTTCTCTCATTCTCTGAAGAAGAACAGCCTTTGTGTTTTCCTCCATGGGAGTAAGGGGAAGGCGTACATAGTCCTCGCAGAAGCCCATAGCTGCCATTGCTGCCTTTGCAGGAATGGGGTTAACCTCGCTGAAGAGAGCCTTTACAAGGGGGAAGTATTTGAACTGCATCTGTGCAGCACCCTTAACGTCACCGTCAAGGAACTTGTGGCACATTTCGCTTGTTTCCTTGGGAAGTACATTTGAAAGAACGGAGATTACACCCTTGCCGCCAACGGACATAAGGGGAATAATCTGATCGTCGTTACCTGAATAAAGGTCAAGCTTGTCACCGCAAAGAGCCATTGTTTCAACAATCTTGTCAATCTGACCGTTTGCTTCCTTGATACCCTGAATCATGGGATGCTCTGCAAGTGCGGCATATGTAGCAGGCTCAATATTAACGCCTGAGCGTGAAGGCACGTTGTAAAGAATGATGGGCTTTGTGCTTGCGTCTGCGATAGCGTTATACATTTTGATAAGACCCTTCTGGGTAGCCTTGTTGTAGTAGGGAGTTACAACGAGCATAGCGTCACAGCCTACCTCACAAGCGTACTTTGTAAGGTCGATAGCATATGCTGTATCGTTTGAGCCTGTACCTGCAATGATGGGAACTCTGCCTGCAGCTCTTTCAACGGAGAACTTAAGAACCTCTCTGTGCTCCTCGTCGGTAAGGGTTGAGCCTTCACCTGATGTGCCTGCGATTACAAGAGCGTCGATGCCCTCTTCAATCTGCCAGTCGATGAGTCTGCCGAATGCCTCGTAGTCAACACCGTTTTCGTTAAGGGGTGTTACAAGAGCTGTTGCTGCGCCGGTAAAAATAGGATTTCTTGACATAATAATTACTCCTTTTTTTCGATAAATGTTATATTACCGAAAGCTTCAATTATGATTTATAATTCTGCTTTACAAAAGTAAACACCCGATTTTGCATCGAGTGTAAAATTACAGCCTGAGCAGTAAAAAATTTACTGCGTTGACAATTATAATAGCACTCCGCAAAATTGCGACAGTCAAAGAGCTGTTACTCCCTTTGCCCAGGACATCTTTCGCCTGATGCCTTCGGCGGTCTCCCCTTTTGCGTGAACGGATTCTGCGTTAATCCTTTTTCAGCTCACGGTACTCTTGTCAACCGCACCTCTATCTTTAATTGAATTATTCGGTTTTGTATATATTATCACCAATATTTACCTGTGTCAAGTTATTTTGCAGAAATTTATTAGTTTAAAGTGCAGAAAACTGATTTTTTATCAGAACAGGTCATATATAATATTTTCAAGGGTTGTTTTTCTGTTCCCTACGGTGATTTCAAATCCCTTCTCGCCTCTTGAAATTTCAACCTTATCGTACTGTGTCATATCTATGTTATACTGTGTTCTTTCTCTTACAAAAATTATACCGCATAAAAGAGCAGCAGCGCATAAAATTACAAAAACAGAAAAGGCATACTGCCTTAAAACCGTCTTAAGCCCCATCTTTCTTTACCTCATATTCCTCAAGTATTCCGCACAGTGCCCTGCCAAGCATTTTTCCCGAATAAACCGCCTCATCAAGAGTGTTTGCATCACTTCCCATTTCTACTAAAAGAGAGCAGGGAGTAAGCCCCATATTATAGCTTCTGGCGCAGAAGAAAACCGGTCTTGTAAGCCCCGGATAAAGGCTTTCCATGCTCTGCTGAAGCTTTAATGCAAAGGTAAGATTTTTCTCCCAGTCGGGCAGGTCCGTGATACCGTTACCTTCCTCCTGACAGCCTGAAATCAGCATAATCTGAGCCGCCTTTTTGCCGTTAATCAAGGCTGTTGGCTTCGTTTTTTCTCCGCTGTCATTCTGTATTGCGTCACGGTGAACATCAAGAGTTATTATTACTGACGGATTCTTTTCAAGCAGCTTTTTCACCGCATCCTCTGAGCGGTAATACGCCCCTGTATAGGGGTTATCGTAAACATTCGTATCATGGATAACCTTAAAGCCCTGCTTTTCAATCTCCTCGGCTATCGCCTTGCCTACCCGTATCATATTAAGAGCCTTATCGTTGCTTCTTGAAAGGTAACCCTGAGCATAAAAATCACGGTCGAGCATCTGATAGGTTTCCGTAGTATGGGTGTGATAAATCAGCACGGCAGGCTTATCGCGGCTTACGGTCAGAGGAAGCCTTTCTCCCAGCTTTTTTTCAATATCAATTTCAGTCCTGTTTGTATTTTTCACTCTGACATTTTCAAACTCATCGGTAACACCGTCATCTGTAAAGGTGTACTCGATTATGTCGCCGTCCTTTTTATCCTTGGCGGCGTTTTTTTCTGCCTGCTTTACAGCCTTGGCAATGTCATCATCCGTAACGGTAAGCGTATCCTTTTTACTCTCTGAATTCATAGGCTTTACAGTAATCGCAGCCTGTGAATCCGCTTTTGACACAGCCTGAGCCGATGTGACCTGTGTCGCCTGTGTATCGGGTACGGTATTCAGGCTGATCCCCTTTGACGGCAGATAGGTTTTCACACTCTGAACCGTGAGAAAGGCAAGCATCTGCGTTACCTCACGGTTAAAAAAGCAGCAGCATACCGCAAGCACAACTAAAAGCAGCGTCCTCACAGCAGCTCTTACGTACCTTTCCTTCGCCCTCATAATCGCACCCCTTTTTAAAAATCTATTCGCAAAAAAGAGAAAAAATTACACCGTGGCAACAATGCTCATTATTTCCCCGGCTGTAAGCTTAGGCTGAAGGGCACGGTTTATCGCAAGGGAAACAAGTCCCGAGGCTCGCTTTATCACAAGGTCAATTTCCTTAGGAGTTACCATCATTCCCTTTTCGCCTGACAGAATTGCGTCACGCTTGCTGCTGTCAAGCTCAATGCCACCTGCTTCAAGCACATCAAGGGCAACGGTGATACCGTCAACAACGGTGGGCACTCCTACGGCAATTACGGGTACTCCGAGAAAATCTTTATTTATCTCCCTTCTTCGGTTACCTACCCCAGAGCCGGGGGAAACACCCGTATCACACATCTGTACAGTATTACCGAGTCTTTCAAGGCTCCTTGCCGCAAGTGCATCAATCACTATTACTGCAACGGGCTCTATCTGACGGACGATTCCCTTTAATATCTCCGCCGTCTCAATGCCCGTGTTTCCGAGAACGCCCGGAACAATACCCGCAACGCTGTTAAGCTCGGAAAGTGCCGCGGATTTTCCTATTTCGTCCTTTATATGTCTCGTTGCAAGTAAAAGAGATATACATTCCGGGCCGAGAGCATCGGGAGTTATATCACGGTTGCCCAGACCTGCCACAAGCACAGTACCCTCCTTTTCGGGAAGAAGCTTTTTTATTTCTTCCGAGAGAATTTCACTCCACTCGTCAAGCATATCTGAGGTGCTTTCAGAATCGGGCAATTCCGCGGTAATGTATCTTCCCATTTTTTTACCGAGGTTTTTTTCTCCCTCTTCGTCGGTGACGGTAATGTGACTTATTTTTATGCCGTTGATTTCCTTTTTCTCCATAGTGATCCCTCTCAGAGATTCATCCTTTACGCTTTCGTGTCTTTCTATTGCAAGATCTGTTCTGAAATTCATTTTTTTCTCCGTAATCTATTGCATTATTTTAAATTATATGCTATCATTATTGGCGCTTTGAAAAAAAGTATATCTTAAATTGCAAAAATATCTTGATTTTTCTTAAAAATGATGATATTATATCTTCTGCATGACGCTATGAGAATAAGAGGAGGTGTAAACTATGCCAAACATTAAATCAGCAAAGAAGCGTGTTCTTGTTAACGCAACAAAGGCAGCACGCAACAAGTCAGCTAACTCCGCTCTTAAGACAGCTCTTAAGAAGGCTAACGCTGCTATCGAAGCAAACTCTGATGATAAGGAAGTAGCTGTTAAGCTCGCAGTTAAGAAGATTGACCAGGCTGTTGCTAAGGGTCTCCTTCACAAGAACAACGCTGCAAGAAAGAAGTCAGCTCTTACAGTTAAGCTCAACGCTTCAAAATAATTGAGCATTAAAAGAGAAATTACGAGATGGGTAATACCCGTCTCTTTTTCTTTTTTATGTTTGTTGCCGTTTTTTTATATTTTTTTAAAAGATAATAAGAATTGGAATTTATATATTGTTTTTTATTACATAGTATGGTATACTCTGTATACAAATATAATGGAGGAATACTATTATGAAACGTAAAATTTTTAAATCCCTTGTATTTCTCGTTTTCTTCACGGCGCTTTCGGCTGTTTTTGTTTTTAATTCATCGGCTGCCGGATATTCAAAGCAAGGTGATTTTACCTTCTACATTGACGGCGCAAAGGCAACTGTAACCCAATATAACGGCACATCCGCTCAGGTTACAGTTCCCTCAAAGGTCGGCTCAGCTACGGTTGTAGCCGTCGGAAGTCAGGCCTTCTGGTCGAAAAAGAACATCACCTCCCTTACCCTTCCCTCAACTATCCAGGCCATTGGAAAAGCCGCCTTCAATGAATGTACGGGACTTACAAGGCTTGTTCTCCCCTCTTCGCTGAAAATTATTTCAGACAGCGCCTTCTGGTACTGCACAGGACTCAGAGCAATGTACATACCGCCTTCGGTAACATCCATTTCTTCAACCGCCTTCAAGGGCTGCTCCAATCTTACTGCTTACGTTATCCCCGGCTCCTATGCCGAAAAATTCGTAAGCGCAGACCCCAATGTCAAGCTCGGCTACAGATTTGCCAGCTCCGTAAAATTCATTTCATCAAAAACCACGGTTGCAATAGGCTCAACGCCCAAGCTTATATATACGGTCTATCCCTCAAACGTCTACAGTAAGGCCGTTGTTTTCAAATCAAGCAATCCGGCTGTAGCAACAGTTTCCGCTGCCGGCGTTGTAACCCCCCTTAAATGCGGTCAGACCGTTGTCACCGTTACAACCGCCGACGGAAGCAACAAATCCTCTAAGGTAACCGTTACCGTTGTGCCTCAGCAGGTTACGGGAGTCGCACAGCCTACAACAAGCGCCTCCGGCTATACAATAACCTGGAACGCTTCAAGGGGTGCCGCCTCATACGGTATTTACAGATATAATACCTCAACCAAGGCATGGGATCTTGTAAGCATACAGTCAGCACGTTCTTATTCCGTAACAGGTCTTAAGCCGGGCAATTATGCCGATTACAGAATTCTCGCCTTCACAAAAATAGGAAGCACCTTCTATAAGGCCCTCCCCTCCGCTACCTTCCGAGCAACAGTTCTCACACCGGGTACGGTAAGCAACGTAAAGGTCACCCAGGCAGTAAATTCCGTTCAGCTTTCATGGCCAGCAACAGTCAACACAACAGGCTACAACATTTATATTTACAATCAGCTTTCAAAAAGATATGAGCTTTATACCCAGACCCCGAAGACATCGGTAATAATCAAAAACCTTCCCTCTAACAGTAAAAATATCTTCGCGGTTCGTTCTTATCTGATTTACGGCGGAAAAACCTATTTTGCTCCGTCCTATGCAGGTAACATCATCGGATACACTCTTCCCGAAAGAGTTACGGGCCTTAAGGCAGATGCCTCCTCCCTTACACAGACAAGTGCAAGACTCACCTGGAATATGCTCAAGGGTGTAAGCGGCTACGAGCTTTATCGTGTCGATGGTGATTCCAAGCAGACCCTTATCGCAAAGCTCGGAAACTGTGCCTTTACCGGCTACACCGTTGACGGACTTGAGCCCGGTAAGGCAGTAAAATACATCATAAGAGCCTACGACTCAAACGGTACCGTCCGCTACGGTCAGTTCTCTGATACCGTTACCGTTCAGACGGCAACAGCTCCGGCAAACAATGCAGAGGCCTTCAACGGCTTCATATACGCCCTTAACAGCTCAAAGTCAAGTCAGGACAGCTTCTACCTTATCAAAACCACCGAGGTTTCAAACCTTGCAGGTAATCAGACAAGCGACTGCGCCGAAATTCTTGACACTGTAGCCAAGACTAATTTTTCAAAGCTTTATTTCAAAAACGGATTGGAGACCGAAACCGCACTCACCGCAGAAAGCTTCGTAAGCCCTTACAACACCCCCTCACAGCTTAAGCTTGACGAGGTGAAGAGCTTTGAATACTCCGAGGACGGTGACGGCTACAAGGTCATCATTGAGCTTAAGGAAGAAACCGAGCAGAACGGTGTAAACGCAAAAATCGCCCCCGTAATCAACTGGGGAGTTGTAGCAGGTCAGCATAACGGCTTCGTTTTTGAGCGCTGCCTTTATGAGGGAACAGTGATTGAAGCAAAGGTACTCAACGGAAAAATTGAATATATGACAATCACAATGCCTCTTCAGTTTGCTTTTACCTTCAACTCATCACCTTACCTCTTCTCGGAAACAATAACCCACAACTACATTTTCGGTTGGTAATAATTGTTTGTTAAAACAAATTACATAAATCATTATGAATGGAGGACACTAAAAATGAAAAAAACACTCAAAACAGCTTTAGTCATCCTCATCTGCATTGCTACTATCTCAGCAACAATGCTCATGGCTTCAGCTGTAGGCACACCCACTGCCAAAGTAAAGGCAGTAACCTACAACTCTGTATCTCTCTACTGGACAGCAGTATCAGGTGCTGACTATTATCAGATTCAGAGAAAGACCAGCACAACAAACTGGGTAAACCTTTCCACAGCCTATACAGGCACATCCTACACAGACACTAAGAGCCTTGTAACCGGTACAATTTACGGCTACCGTGTACGTGCAGTTGATAAGGGTCTTTTCGGTAAGCTTACCTACGGCGCATGGACCTCCATGGTTGTTGCAAAGCCCCTTCCTGCTCAGGTTACAGGTTTAAGAGTAAGTGCCGCAAACCACACAGCAGTTCAGCTTACATGGAACAAGGTTGCAGGTGCTACAGGCTATACTGTTCAGTTCCTTAACGGCAGCAAATGGCAGAACTACAGAACATTGGCAGGCAATGTTCTCGTTGTTGGTAACCTTTCTCTCGCAAGAACCTACAGCTTCCGTGTTCTCGCTTACAGAACTGTTTCAGGCAAATACATCTACGGTTCTGCAAGTGCAGTGCTCAAGACAGCTCCCGTGCTCCTTGCTCCTGCAAAGGTAGTTCTTCCTGCAGTTACTGCAACGGCGGTTAAAATCCAATGGTCAGCAGTTTCAGGCGCAAAGGGCTATGAGGTTTATAACTATGACACAAAAACATGGGTAAACAGAGGCACAAGCACCTTTGCCCTTTTCACAAATCTTAAGCCCGGCTCAAAGCATCAGTATAAGGTAAGAGCTTACTACGGCACAGTAAAGGGTAAGGAAACCGCAACCTACACCTTCCAGACCAACCCCTCAGTTCCCGCAAATCTCAGAGCAGTAAGCGCTACAGACAAGTCAATCACCTTCACCTGGGATAAGTCAGAAGGCGCTCTCGGTTATCAGTATCAGTACTATAACCACTCAACAAAGAAGTGGTCAAGCGGCTATACCACAACCTCAAACACCGTAACCGTTTCAGGTCTTACCGGTAACACAACCTACGGCTTCAAGGTTCGCGCTTATATCGCTAACACAAACGTTTACAACATCAGCCAGTATGCATTCAGTAACTTTGCTCCCACAATCGCATACAAGACTGTTCTTCCTGCTTCAACCCTTACAGTAACAGGTGCAGACAGCACAACAATCAACCTTAAGTGGACAGCAGTATCAGGCGCAAGAGGCTATGTACTTGAAAAGTATGACGCTTCACGCAGCGAATGGTTCGTTTACGATTTCAACGCTTCCCAGTGGAAGTCAGCTTCAAACCTTACTGAAAACAGCGTAACCGAAACAACAGCTCTCTCTCTTGCAGACAGAGGTGCAACAGGCAGATCCGACCTCTACCGTGTAAGCGCTGTTGATGCTACCGGCAGAAAGTGCACACCTTCAGCTGAAGTATTCGGCTACACAACAAACGTATTTGTTGGCGCTGCTACTCACAAAAACGGTACACACGCCTTTGATATTCAGCAGATTATCAGATTCCCCAAGATAAGCGGTGCTACATCATACCGTGTATACACAAGAACTCCCATCACAGAGGTTTATGTTGACCTTGCTTTAGGCGAGCTTGTTGATAAGGGCACACATTATCAGGCAGCAATTTACATGGCTCCCAAGTCAATCCATTCAATTATGGTAATCGGTATGGATTCAGCCGGCAAGACATTAAGCAGTGCTACTAACTGGTTGACCTTCAAGCTCGGCGAAATTCCCATGTACGCAAGCAACCACGGCTACTACAACATTTCAGTAAACTCACAGCTTCTTTACGCTGTAAGAGCTATCAACAACACCAAGGCTTACAAGGGTGAGCTTACAGTCAAGAACAATTCAGTTCTTTCCTATTCAATCAACTCCCTTAAGATTCCTCTCTTCCTGGTTAACCTCAAGACTCCCGAAGAAGTTGAAGCATACTTCAAGAAGTATGAAAGCGAAGGCGAGACACTTGATACCAACTCATCCGAAGTTTACAACTCAACACTCGTATTCAACGACGGTACAGCTAAGAACGATGAAGGCAGAACAGTTTACCTCAAGACATACCTTGAGCCCTCTGCCAACTCAACAAAAACTGCTTACCTCTATAACAGCAAGAACTACGCAGCTTGGAGAAACGGCATAACTAACGTAAAGACCGTTAAGAATGCTGACGGCGGCTACACTATCTCCTTCACAATCAAGCAGGAGGGTCAGGCTGCAAACTACCACAACGGCTTCATTTCATCCCTTAATGCTATTGACTTCGGTGCAGCTGACGGCTTCAATATGGAGAACTTCAGAGTTGGTGCTTCAAACATCAAGGTAACAGTTGGTCCCGACGGTCTTCTTAAGGCATTCAACGCTTCCTCACCCTATTCAGCAACCTTCAAGGCAAGCTTCGTATCCGGTGAAGATTCAAGCATTGCCTCAATGGAAATGGGTATGGCTGGCAGCAACATTTTCAACTACAGCTTCACAAAATAAGTAAAAACTCAGGAATCAAGGGATACTTTCCGGGTATCCCTTGATTTTATAGGAATTCCTTGTGAAAGGATAAAAGCCTTATGACACAGAAAAAATTCTTTCAGATTGCCGGCATTGCAGTTATCGCAGTTTGGGTGTTCTGTATCACCTTTGCAATCGCTTATAAGATACAGACACGTTCATCGGATAAAAATCATCCTGTAACAAGCCCTACGGCAACCACCACAACAACACCCTTTGTAAACACAACAGGCTATTATGGTGTGCAGCCGTCAACTGATCCTGTTTTTGCGGCATCTCCGACAACTGCAGGCAATCAGAGCTTAATCAATCCCACGTCATCCGTAACAACAGCTCCTACTACACAGGCAAGCAATGTACCTCAGGATAAAGGCGAAATCATCAACGCATACGTCAACGGTGTAAATCAGCTCAAGAATACGCAAAACTTTTCAATGAACAAAAACGACACCCTTAATGTAAACATTACGGATGTTCAGATTTCAGGCGGAAGTGCATTCAAAAGCGCAGTTATGGCTTTTGCTAACAAAATGATTGCTCCTCCCGCCCCGGAAAGCTATACCTTTATCGGCGGTGTGGACGCAGCAACGGGCGAAACACCTAACTCTACAATCGCACCTCTTAATGTTGCTGCTCAGGTAGATATCAACGCTGTAACCAACGCTACAGCAGCACCTACAGCTGACGGCGGTTATACGGTTTCACTCACAATTCAGCCTGAAAATCAGACAATGTACGCTCCTGCCCCCAACCTTTCAACTATGGTTGAGATTATTGATGTTCAGTCACTTCTTCCCGCTAACGCAACCTTAAGTGATGTAAATATCAGTTATGCTCCTTCCACAGTTTCAGCCGTTTTCGACAGCCAGAACAGAATCGTTTCAATGGAGCACCGTCTCGAATCCAAGGGCGGCGGTACAGGTAAAATGATCGTCGAAGCGACCATGACAATGGAAGGTAATTATACAAGTAATTATACTATTACTTACAATTAAAATCCGAAAACTATTGACTTGAAAGAGTCAGAATGATATAATTACAGAGTAATATTATTTATGGAGGAATTTACCATGGAAACATTCAAGAAGATTGCAAAAATTGTAGCTATCATTGTCGCTGTTGCAGCAGCAGTTGCAGGTATTTATTTCGCTGTTACAAAGCTTATCGAAAAGAAAAAGGCTAAGAACGCAGACGAAAGAGAAAACTATGTTTCCTGCTCCTGCATGGAAGCTGACTTCATTTCAGAAACAAACGCATAAGCAAAAAAAGAAAAGTTCTTTTGTTTCTTTTCTTCCAAGAAAAGAAAGCCCGACCGGCGAGGTCATAAAACAATTATTCAATAATTAACAGTAAAAGCAGGTGTTTTTATCGAACACCTGCTTTTT
Source organism: Clostridia bacterium (assembly GCA_017473435.1). Lineage (GTDB taxonomy): Bacteria > Bacillota > Clostridia > Oscillospirales > Acutalibacteraceae > UBA6857. Next base: position 24,048 of record JAFULG010000052.1, read on the forward strand.
TGTAATATTTTTATGTGTAAGGGGTTTCACCCCTTACCAACCCTGACAAGCTTTTGTAAAAGCTTGACCAAAACTTTTCTTATTATTCACCTAACAGCTCAAGCAAATAAGGCACTGCCCTTTCAAAATCAACACCGTATGTATTTGAGCCCGGTGTTTCAAAGGTAATGCGGATACACTCAGCAGTATACTTTGCCGCAACGGTAAGAGCCTTTTTCCAGTCAAGACCGCACATCATCGCACCCATACATGTGCTTGAGAAGATGTCACCAGTGCCGTGGTAGGAGCAGGGAAGCTTGGGTTGCTCGAAGTAGAAGTATTCATCGTTAACTCTGTCGTAACCCATAACGCCCGTTTTACCGTCTTCGAAGCCTACACCCGTAAGCACAGAAATTTTAGCACCGAGTTCTGAAAGACCTGCGAGAAGCTCCTTTACGTAAGCCTCATCATACTTTTCCTTGTATTCCTTGCCGAGCATAAAGCAAGCCTCGGTAACATTTGGAACAATCATATCAGCCTTTTCACAAAGGGTAGCCATATACTTTGCATAGCTTTCGTCAAAGGTGGGATAAAGCTTGCCGTTGTCTGCCATTGCAGGATCAACAAGGATAATGTTGTCCTCTGTTTTAAAGTCAGCAAAGAACTCCTTCATAAGGTCTATCTGCTCAAAGGAGCCGAGATAGCCGGTATAAATACCGTCAAACTTGAAGCCTTCCTTTTTCCAATGCTCGGAGATGGGCTTGATTTCACTTGTGAGATCCTTAACGGTAAAGCCCGAGAACATTGTGTGTGTTGAAAGCACAGCGGTGGGAACAATAGCAGCTTCAACACCCATTGCGGAAATGATGGGAAGTGCAACGGTAAGTGAACACTTACCCACGCAGGAGATATCCTGAATTGTTACGATTCTTTTCATTATAAACACCTTACTTTTTTAAATTTTATTGTTTACAAAATACTCAATATATATTATACTATTTGTGACCTTATTAAAATAATCAGAATCAGTTTAATTTACATAGTCAATTGAGGTGAAAATTTATGCTCACTTACTCCTTTGAAAACCGCAACGGTATTAGCCTTTACGAATATCTTTATAACTGCATAAAGGAGGATATTCTCTCCTTCCGCCTTGCACCCGATGAAAAGCTTCCGTCAAAGCGCGCTCTTGCAAAAAACCTGAACATCAGCACCATAACCGTTGAATCAGCTTACGGTCAGCTCACTGCAGAGGGTTATATCTACTCTGTTCCCAAAAGCGGCTTTTATGTGTCTCGCATTGCCTCCTCAAAGGCTGTTAGGGAAGCAGAATCTGAAGCAGCAAGCGGCTCCCCAACAGAAAAAAGCGAGGAGCTTTTTGCCGATTTTGTAAAAAACAATGCCGCAAGTGACAACTTTCCCTTTGTCACCTGGACAAAGCTGATGCGCGAAACAATGTCAGATGAGCAAAAAAAACTTATGGTCAGTTCTCCGTCAGTGGGCATTTATGAGCTGAGAAAAGCCATTGCCGACTACCTTTTTCAGTTCCGCGGAATGAAGGTGAGTGCTGACAGAATCATCATCGGTGCGGGTACGGAATATCTTTACTCGCTGATTATTCAGCTTCTGGGCAGAGGCAAGCGTTACGCCCTTGAGGATCCCGGCTACAGAAAAATTTATCACATTTACAAGGCAAACGAGGTTGACTGTGTTCACGTGCCCCTTGACGGTCAGGGCATTGATGTGGATATGCTTGAAAAAAGCAGAGCGGATGTGCTTCACATTTCACCGTCACACCACTTTCCCACGGGCATTGTAACCCCCGTCAGCCGCCGATACGAGCTTTTATCCTGGGCATCGAAGTCAAAGGACAGGTACATCATTGAAGACGAATACGACAGCGAATTCCGCCTTTTAGGTAAGCCTATTCCCTCGCTTCAGAGCATTGATGTGCTTGAAAAGGTAATTTACATCAACACCTTTTCAAAGTCGCTAACGCCTACTATACGAATCAGTTATATGGTTTTACCCGAGGAGCTGATGAAAAAGTACAACGAAAAGCTGAGCTTTTACTCCTGCACGGTGGCCAATTTTGAGCAGTACACCCTTGCCTCATTCATAAAGCGTGGCTACTTTGAAAAGCACATTAACCGTATGCGAAACTTTTACCGCACCCAGCGTGACGGAATGATGGAAACGATAAAAAGCCACCCTCTTTACGAGAGAGTGACCGTAACCGAGGAGAACTCGGGGCTGCATTTTCTTCTGACCGTGCGTACGAACTTAAGTGACGGTGAGCTTATTAAAAGGGCGAGAGAAAAAGGAATCAATGTTTCGTGCCTTAGTCAGTATTATTTTGACGGCAGGAACAGCAAGGAGCACACGCTGATTATCAACTACTCGGGAATTGAGAGAGAGAGGATGAAGGAAGCGGTGGAGAGATTGTTTGAGGCGGTGCTATAGGGTAAAAATAAAGAAACAAGCAAAGTTCTTTGATTCTTTCTTACAAGAAAGAATGCCCCGCGGCGAGCGATGGAAATAATTATATAAAAGAAAGAGGGCGGAAAACCGTCCTCTTTTTTGTTAAAACCAAGAGGGCTCTGCCCTCTTGACTTCCGCAAGCTTTTGTAAAAGCTTGACCAAAACTTTTCTTGTTTTCTCATTTTCTGTCCTTCGGCCTTGCGAACACCGATGCCACAAGTCCGCATATAATCGCCGCCATTGTGCCCACCGAAGCCGCCGAAAGCGGTCCGCTCAGAGCTCCCAGCAAGCCCTCCTCATCAACCGCCTTTTTCGTTTCCCTCGCGAGGGTATAACCAAAGCCCGTCAGCGGCACCGTTGCACCTGCTCCGCCGAAATCAGCAATAGACTCGTACACACCTAAAGCACCGAGGATAACTCCCACAACAACAAACATCACAAGTATTTTTGCCGGTGTAAGCTTTGTGTAGTCGATTAACAGCTGACCTATAACACATATAACTCCCCCGACAACAAACGCCTTAAGCAGCATTATAATAACATCCATCAGATCAGCTCCTTAATGAAACTACAGCCACACTTACCCGTACCGAGAAGCTTAATTCCAAGCACAGCCGCAATAACAACAGCTGAAACACACAGTACCTTTTTGGTGTAATAAAGGTACTTACTGCATTTGCCGATATAGTAAAGACACTTAAGATGTTTTGCATATTTCATATAATTCACTCCTGTCAGATAACAAAATGTAAAAGATGAGCAATTCCCGGGATGCTCTCCCCTTCCCGTGAGGAAACAGGCGACATCAATGCACCCGTGGCAACAAAAAGCAGATTTTTAAGCTTTCCCTTACGCATCTCGTCAAGTATATAACTGCACAGCACACTTCCGCAGCAGCCGCACCCCGAGCCTCCCGAATGAACATCCTGCTTTTTACGGTCGAAAATCATCAGTCCGCAATCCTGATGCACCGCTGAAATATCGAGGTTATCCTCCTTTTGCAAAAGCTCACGGAGAAGACGGCTGCCCACAAGTCCGAGATCACCTGTGAGAATCATATCATAGTCCGAGGGCAGTGTGTTCGTGTCACGGAGAAAATCGGAGATGGTTTTGCGGGCGGAAGGGGTAAATGTCAAGAGAAAACCATAAAATTTTTCAAAACCTCAAAACCCTTGATTTTACTGGATTTGTGGCACTTCAATTATGGGTGCAGCTATGGGGTGGTTGGTGTTAAACATAGACCATATGGCAATTTTATTGTAAGTTTTTCACAAAAAGATACGCATAAATTTGACATCAAATTTTGTAGGCGAAAATTATTATCTTAAACAACAAATATTTTTCTTGACAAATCAAAAAACTGCCATTATAAAAATAGCAGTTTTCGATATAATTAATCAAAGAAACTTAATTGAACACCTACATTTTTTTTAACTTCACTTTGAATTGATTTGACTTTTGACTTGTCAAATTCAATTTTGGTTATAACTCCACTCCAATTTTCATCTATCGGAATTGCACCCATTTTTATAAGTTCCAAATTTCCGGAATATTCGATATTGCGACAATACTCGGTACACCAACCCTTTTTTAGGTTTTCGATTGCTCCGTTCCAAGTACCACCTTTGTTTTTATCAGTTTTTATGACAATGGTTGCATCACTTTGAGAGTAGATGTATTTATTTCTCATCATAGCAAATCCTACATTAAATCCCGCGGTTGGGATTGAAGCAGATAATAACAACAAATTACCTCTATTAATAGATTTCACTATATCTGCCTTTCGCATTTTTTGCATCATAGAATCAGCTAAGTATTCTATAACAAAGCCATTATTATCTAATGCTGTTTGTGTGGATACTGTATCAATTCCCTTGGCACCACCCGTAACGATGCCATAACCCTTTTGCATTACTTTTGATACGGTGTTTTGAGTAAAACCAATATCATCGTCATTAACAGTTCGTGAACCTACAAAACCAACAGACTGCTTATTTAAAAGTTCAATGTTACCTGCGGTGTAGAAAATTGGTGGACAGTTATTACCTAATTTTTGTTTTAACAACCTTGGGTAATTATTTTCGGCTCGCGTTGTAATCATAATTCCCATATTTTCATATTTGGAAATCTCAAAGCTTATACTGCCGCTTCTTTCCAATAGTCGCAAATATCTATTTGCCATCATTTCATCTACTTCTAACTTTTCTAAAAAATCAGATTTACTGAAAATCAACAAATCATTAGGCTCCAACCCTTTAGAAAACAAACGCGAAGCAAGTTCTCCCCATTCCCTAGGTTCTAATGGTTTAATATCTGCATCGACACACAAATGACTGCAAAAGATCACTATTGCTTCTGAATTTTTATTCATAACTACTCCTTACTGCTGCTATCAGCTAATGCAAATGGAACAACCTGTTCACAACCGGCTTGCATAAGTAAATAACCACAAACTGTTAATGTCCATTTGGAATCAACAACATCATCAACCAAAATCAGTTTTTGAGGTATATCGTTACACGATTTAACAGAAAAAGAATTTAATGCATTATTGCACTGATAAGTACTGTTTTCCATTTCCTTTTGTGGACTTGCATCTGATTTTTCTAATAAATCCACATATTTTAACCCCAATTTATTCGCCAATCTCTCAGCAAAATCTGACACAAGATTGCTTCTTAGCGAAGATACATTGGTTATAGCATATCCGGTTAAATCTATGCGTTCTTTCAAAACATTTGCCGCTTTAGCGACTAATTCATCAGAAAATTGTTCTTTATTTGAATACTTGCCTTCTTTAACCATTTGTCCATATCCGGGGTCTCCATATTTGGAAAGACAAATTCCTTTTTCCATAATATGCTCTATTTTCTTACCATTAGGCCATCTTTTTCTTGGCTCGATTTCCAAAATCAAAGCATTTATATATTCGGCCGCTTTTTCCCTTGACGCTAACGATATTGATGATCCATCAATTATATCCTTACCGGTACAATTAGAGCATTTACCGCAATTTTCAGCAGTTTTATCATCTAAGCAATTAACACAGAACTTGCTATAACAATCGTTTGTTTCTATAAGCTGCTTCATCTGTAAAAGCTCCGCTCTGCGAATTCCTGTAACTTCGTTATAATGTTTTTCATCATAATTGAATGGTTTTGGTGTTCTGTAATATAATCTGTCTTTTGTGATAAAACCTTCACTCTGCAAGAATGACAACGCCTTTTCAATTCTGCCTGTTCTTGCATTCACATCATTAATAATTTCTACTTTCTTGCTTCCGTCACGACTTTCAATACTGCTGATAACTTTTTCTGCTTCATATCTTGTAGGAAATGCGGTATCAATAAAATAGTTATTAATATCTTCATCCTCTTTACCGGACATTAAAAAGATATATGCATCATCTATATTTCTTCCGGCTCTGCCGATTTGTTGATAATATGCTACAATATTGGATGGAGATTGATAATGAATAACAAAAGATATATCATCTTTATCATATCCCATACCAAGCTTAACCGTCGCAACAATTGCTTTGATTTTGTTGTTTTTAAAATCATCCAAAGCTACTTCGTTGGTATGCTCCATATCCTGGCTTTTTGAATAATATGACATAGCCGATATATTATTTTTACTTAAAAAATCAGCTAAATAATCACAGTCTCTCTGAGTTAAGCAATATATAATACCGGTACCGGGAATTTTATTTAAATTCTCCAAAAGCCATGCATATCTATCGACCTTATTCTGCAAATCAAGGACTTGCATATGCAAAGATTTTCTTGATAAAGGTCCGCGAGATACAAAAACATCCTCGTTAAACTGCTTTTTTAAATCTTTTATTACTCGATCATTTGCAGTTGCGGTTGTTGCTAAAACTGCGACATTAGAAGATAATGTGCTTATAATTTTTCCAATTTTACCATATTCTAAACGAAAATCATGACCCCAATCGGAAATACAATGTGCTTCATCAACAACAAATAATCCGATATTGAACTGATGCAATCTACTTTGCACTTCTTCATTAAAAAGTGTCTCAGGTGTAATAAAAATCAAATCTAGTTTGTCAGTGGCCAAATCATCTAAAATTTCACTTCGCCTTTCTTTAACCGTACTATTTAATACATCACAACGAATGCCAAGTTTTTTAGCCATTTCTGCCTGATTTTCCATAAGCACCAAAAGAGGACTAATTACCATTGTAAAGCCACGGTTTCTTTTTCTGAACATTTTAGTACACATAAAATACACAAGGCTTTTTCCCCAACCGGTTCTTTGTACTACTAATGTTCTTCTGTTTGTCATCGTAGCTTCAATAGCTTCATATTGACCATCACGGAAATTAGCATCTTCTCCGTACACAGATTTTAATATTTTGTATGATTCCTTATAAATTTCAGGATTTTTTATTTCCATAATATTTTAACCTCTGCTTTTAATTTACCAACTATCACGCAAAAGGAAATCTGCAATATGTGTAATTTCAATTCCGTTATCGTTACCGATTGCAAGTGTATCTCTGCAAACGACATATTTGTGATAGTGGTCTTTGATTTCCATAAGGTTGTCTGTTTCTCTTGTTGATTCAGTCGGCAGTTCAACGCAAACCTGAACATAAATCTTTTCATCTCTGCGAACACCGATGAAATCTATTTCTTTAGTACCGTTTTTACCGATATAGACATCATAACCTCTGCGTTTCATTTCAAGAAAAACAATGTTCTCAAAAACAGCTGACAACATTTTTCTGTCAAAGCCTTGTAAGCTATACTTTATTGAAATATCGGAAAGATAATACTTTTCCTGGGTTTTCAGGATTGCTTTACCTTGCAAATCATATCTTTTGCAAGGATAGATGATAAATGCTTCGCTGAGCCATTTGAGATAATTATATATCGTTTCAACAGAAAGACTTCTGTTTTCACTTTTAAGAAATTTTACTATTGAAGAAGCAGAGAACGTCAGACCTACATTTTCAATAATATATCTTACAACTCTGTCAAACAGATCTTTGTTCCTTATCTTGTGTCTTTTAGAAATATCTCTCGTTATTACAGAAGCATAAATCCCCTCAACAACCTGATATGCTGATTTTGTATCAAAATCGCTTATGCCCACAATAGGAAAGCCACCATACTGCACATATTCATCAAAAGCTTCTCGAGCATTTTTAATATCCTTGTTTTTAAAAGTCAGATATTCCTTAAAAGAAAGAGTGTAAACAGGAATCAGAACATATCTGCCTGTTAAATATGTTGATATTTCACTTGACATCAGCTTTGAGTTTGAGCCTGTAACATATATATCAACATCAAAGTCTTCCATAAGAGAGTTTACAGTCTTTTCCCAACCCACAATTTCCTGAAGCTCGTCAAGGAAAAGATAGCACCTTCCTTTTTCTTTTATGGCATCTTTTAAATCGGTATACATCTTTTTTGCCTTAAAGTCGTCATAATCAGGATTGTTATATTTTCTTTCAATAATGTTATCGGGAGAAACACCTTTATTTTTGATTTCCTGTACTAACATTTCAAAAATTGTTGATTTACCGCATCGACGGACACCGGCAAGAATTTTCACAAGCGGTGCATCTATAAAAGGAGTAATTGCATTAATATAATCCGGTCTTAAAATCATTCTGACCACCTCCGTTACCTAAAGTATATCGAAAAACTATGCTAAAGTCAATAGTTTATACTTCTAAACCGATAAAACTTTGTAATATTATATATTTTTTCGGGTTTAGATAATGTTATTCTTTTTCTTTATCTTCTCCCCAAATCCACGTTTCATCAACTTTTTTCTTGCTCGGTCGCGCACGTTTTCTGATTTTTTGTTTCTCGAACAAAGCTTTGTAATCGGGTTGAGGTTCAGGTATTAAAATATCTAAATTTTCTGAAAGTCCGATTTCATTCAAAATCTTAATCAGATTTGAAAGCTTCGTATCATATCCCATTTCTGTACGGGCAACAGTCTTAAGAGAAAGTCCGCATCTTTGTGCAAGCTCTGATTGTGTAATATTCAAGGAAATCCTGTACTGCTGAATACGGTTTCCCAATTCCACTAATATTGATTTTTCATCATTATAATTTAAAATCTTCATAGAGCCTCCATAATAACAAGTCAAATTTGTACTATTATAATATCAAATCCGCTTTAATAAGTCAAGTTTGACTTGTTATTTTTCTTTTATAAATGCACAAAAAATATTTTTCTCAAAATACAGCTATATACCCTATTGATAATTTTACGCAGACTTTTTATCTGCCTCTTCAACGATTTCTTTATTCATTTCAATATAGTTAACCACATTTTCATAAGCATCGTTGAACTTGAATTTAATGGTAATGTTGCCGCCCTCATGAACGAGAATTTCATCAATAAGTTCAACCACCATAGGCCTGTTAAGTGTTTCAATATTGCCGTACTGCTTGAAGTGTGAAATAAACTCATTCTCGCTATTCAGACCTTGTGCGTACTCTTCTGCTGTTTTTGTAAGACTTTGGATTGTGCTGTCTATTGACTCGATTTTCTCGGTAAGGTTGGCTTTTAACTGCATATATTCTTCCCTTGTAATTACGCCTTGCTTCCAGTCAGGATATAAATCAAGAGACATTTTTATGCACTTCTCACGCTCGGCAGATTGAGTTTTAATCATCTTCTGAAGATGTGTTGACTCCTTTTTTCGCTTACTGCTCTGATTGATTATTTCAAGAATTTCATCAAATTCAATGGCCGTATCAATCATTTTCTGCAGGGTAACAAGTACTGCAGTTTCAAGCTTATCAATACGGATTGTGTGATTGGTGCAGGCGTCCTTGCTCATTTTTCTTGATGTCATACATCTGTAATAGCGGTAGGTACCGTATGAATGTTTGTTGGTTTTTTTGTTCATAATACGGTGACAATCAGCACAGCGTACAAGTCCCGAAAACAAATCAACCTCTTTTTTGACAGGCGAAGAACGGATATTCTTTCTGAAAAGTGACTGAGCCTTATTGAAGGTATCCTTGTCAATAATGGCTTCGTGTGTGTTTTCAACAACAATCCATTCGTCTTTCGGTATGGCTCTGCATTGCTTGATTTTGTAGCTGATTGTCGTGTTCTTGCCCTGCACCATATTACCGATATACATTTCGTTCTGCAGGATTCTTCGCACAGAGCTGTCGTGCCACAAGCCGTCGTTACTCTTTCCCATAGGATGACGGTAGTTAAGCCCTTTCAGTTTTTTATGCATTGACGGGTTGGGTATGCCCTCATCATTCAAGGCTTTTGCAATGCCGATAATGCTTTGTCCTGCAATAAATCTTTCAAAAATCATACGAATAACGGGTGCAGTTTCTTCATCAATAATAAGCTGATGATGGTCATTAGGATCCTTGAGATAGCCATAGGTTGGAAACGAGCCGATAAACTTGCCCTGTGCTCTGTTTACATTAAGAGTACCTCGTACATTTACAGAAGTTGTCGCCGCAAGGCTTTCGTTGATAACATTGGTAACACCTACAGAAATGCATTGAGTTGCCGCATTCATACTGTTTGAAGCGGTATCAATTCCGTTGTTAAGAGCAATAAAACGCACCTTCAGACGCACAAAAACGTTATCAAGATAATAGCCTGCATCTGTATAGTTTCTGCCAAAACGTGACAAGTCTTTTACAATTACGCAATCCACTTTTTTCGCATAAACATCTTCCATCATTCTGGTAAACTCAGGTCGTTCAAAGCTTGTACCACTCCAACCGTAATCAACATAAAAATCATGCAACTCAATATCAGGATGAAGCTTGAGATATTCTTTTAAAATTTCACGCTGTGAAGTAATTGAATAACTTTCAGCTTTGTCACCGTCTTCTTTAGAAAGACGAATATAAAGAGCAGCCTTCCAAGACCTGATTGCTTGGTTGGGCTGCCCAAAATAATCTGCATATTTAGTATTTGTCATACAGCCTACCTCCAATTAAAATCAACCGGCGGTATGCTTTTTATCTCTACACAATGAGATTTTAACACAATCACCGCTTAATTTCAATGGTAATTATTCCTGATAACCCTCTCAATCGCATCAGAAAATTCACATTTTCCTCCGAACTCAACTTTTACCACAACGTCCCCTACTTTAAAAAGATACGGGTTCCGAATCTGCCGAAAGAAGCTGACCATCTTGTCATTTACGGGCAAAGCATTGTCAAACGAAACTTCGCACAAGTCAGCAAGGTTGGCTTCATCACACCCGCAAATCGGAACCTCACTCAGCTTTTGCAATTCATCTTTCGTCACAACACCACCTGCCCTTAAATGTATTTTTACCC
>JAFULG010000053.1 GCA_017473435.1 Clostridia bacterium
ATGCGGTGGCATCAGTATTAACAAGCAATGGATTTGTACGGTCAAATTCACTTGTTTCTACTTAAATGCCGTGGCATTAGTATCAACAAGCAATGAATTTGAATATCCAAATTCGCTTGTTAGGGGTGTCTCGCCTGCCGGCTCGGTCGGTGCTTTTGAATGCAAAATGCATTCAAAAGTCTCCACCGGAGACCCGCACCCCTAAAACCCCGAGAGAAAAATTAAAAAGAAAGGAGACAAAAAGATGAGTGAAGCTGTATACAAGATTAAAGATTTAAGTGAAGACGAATTCATTTTTATCACGGAGTTTATGAGAGAAATTAAAAATTTGATTTCAAAAATTTCTGCGATGACACAAGAGGAACGGTTAGCTTGGTATGAAAAGTTTCAATATCCTCGTCCAATAAATTTTCAAAAGAAAATTGACGGAACAGTTTATTCGGTTAACAGTCACTTCAATCAGAAATCAAATGAACCTTTGGTCAGAAAAATTGAAAGAATAATTTTAAAAGAAGAACAGTAAAAACTAAAATATCACACTTTAAAGTGTTGAAGTTTGAAAAAAGTTATGCTATACTATAGATGTCCTACAATTCAAATCATAACGGCTGTGGAAAGGAGTATAATGCGTAAACAGTCAGAAAAAATTACCGCCCTTTATTGCCGATTGTCAAGAGATGATGAACAGGAAGGCTTATCGGGCAGCATAAAAAATCAACAGGCAATACTTGAAAAGTATGCCAAAGAAAACGGTTTTAAAAACACAAGAGTGTTCATTGATGACGGATGGTCAGGTGTAACCTTCGCAAGACCTGCCTTCACGGAAATTATGGAGCTCGGCGAGCAAGGGAAAATTTCTACTCTCATAGTTAAAGACCATTCCCGTCTTGGAAGAAACAGACTTGTTGTCGGTCAGTTGCTTGAAGAAGAGTTTGACCGAATGGGTATCAGGTACATTGCCATAATGGATAACATTGATACGGCAAAGGGTATAAGTGACATTGTACCTATGCAAGATTTGTTTAACGAGTGGCACGCAAAGAACACAAGTCAGAAGGTAAGAAATGTTTTCAAGAGTAAAGGAATGTCAGGTGTACCTCTCACAACTAATCCGCCTTTCGGTTATATGAAAAATCCTGAGAACACAAAAGAGTGGATTGTTGACGAACCGGCTGCTAAAGTTGTCAGAAAAATTTTCAATCTCTGCATTGAAGGTTTAGGTCCGTCACAGATTGCAAAGAGATTGAAGGCAGAGGAGATAATGACACCTACGGAATATTGGAGCAGCATTGGTCGTTGTTGTTCTAAACCGCCTGCAAGACAATTTAATTGGAGTTCTGATACTATTGCCGGTATTCTTTCTAAACAAGAGTACTGTGGTGACACAGTTAACTTTCGTTATACGAGAAAATCTTTTAAGAACAAGAAGCGTATTGAAAGGCCCGAAGATGAGTGGATAATTTTTACAGATACGCACTCTGCAATAATTGACAGAGAAACATACAACCTTGTAAAAGAATTGCGTAAACATAAACGCAGATACACTAAAACAGGAATAGTGAGTATGTTCTCAGGTCTTTTATACTGTGGTGATTGCGGTGAGAAACTTTATTACTGTTCAACTAACAATTACAAACGTGAGCAAGCCTTCTTCTGTTGTTCGGCTTACAGAAAAAATTCTGATGTGTGTTCAGTACACTACATCAGAGAAAAAGTTATCAATGAGCTTGTGCTTGAAAGTATGAAAAGAGTTTTATGGTATGTTCAATGTTATGAAACTCAATTTGCAAGAGAGCAGATGAATATTCTTGACATAAGGCAGCAGAAAGAACTACTTACCAAACGCAGAGAGCTTGAAAAAGCAATCAGGCGTATAAATGAAATTGACAACATAATTCAGAAGCTTTATGAAGATAACATATGCGGAAAAGTATCTGATGAAAGATTTGCAACCTTATCCTTATCTTTGGAAAATGAGCAGAAAACTTTAAAGGAATCCATTTCCGAAATGGAAAAGTGTATCAATACTGTATCTGTCAAAAAAGAAAACTTGCAACAATTCATTGATAAAGCAAAGAAAGTTACAAGACTTAAAGAATTGACACCTGAAATTGTGCATGGGTTTATTGAAAAGATTGTTGTTTCAAAGCCAATCTACATTGACGGGGTAAGACACCAAAGTATTGATATATATTACAAAGGTGTCGGCATCATCAAATTCTTTTCAGCAGAAGAAATGGAAGCTCTTTATCAGAAGCACATTAACAGCAAACGACCAAAAGAAAAAACGGCATAGCATAAGCTACACCGTGAAAAATTAATATTTTTACTACAGAAGCCACCTTGGGGTACCAACTTCCTTATGAAGGGTACCCCAAAGGCGGGAAATATTTTTGCTTTTGTAACGGCTGCACTTTTTATCGGTGGCGGTATAGTCTGCATCGTTATTAAAAATAAGGCAGAGAATTAATCAGGAGGCTAAAAATGGGACTTTTCGATAAATTAAAGACCAACCCTACCCCCACACCTCAAAAGGTTCTGGAGGGCGTAAATAAAAGTGTTAAGATCACCTTCAGCTCACTTCCCGAAAGCTACGAAGCTTTCACGGCTTTACCTGAAGCAAAAATGGATAATCCATTCAGCACTGCGGCTCTTAGCGTACTTGCTTTCTGTTTTTATCCTGAGAATAAAGATATGTCATTTAAGATGCTCGACTTTTTAAGAGGCCCGAGACCTCTGAGTGTAATGGATAAGCAATTTATTGCAGACCGTTTCAGAGATAAGGACTATGTGCCCCGCTCATATTTTGAGGGAGCAACACCGAACAATAACTATCTTCCCTCTGAGCCTTATTCAATAGTTGTAAGTGAGAATCCATACTCATATCAGAATGAGGGCTATGCAACACTTTATCTTACATCGGGCGGAGCAGACAGTCCGAGAAGTGTACAGTTAAGACTTGCCAAGGACGGCAAATGGTATCTTTGGGAGCAGTATTTGCTCGCAGATATAAGAAAGCCCGAGAGTGAAAATCCTTGGGCGTGAAAGGAAGAGTAATATGAAAAAGTTTATGATTATTGCAATGGTACTTATCAGTCTGCTGTTGCTCGCATCCTGCGGTGGCGGCGGTGAAGATCCGACCACAACAGTACCCTCAACAAAATAAACAACCACAGAACCTGTAACTGAATCAGAGAGTGCAAAAGCTCTCGCTGAATTCAGAAAGCATATGAAAGATGAAAACTATATCTGCGGCGTTGCATACTTAGGCTATTATCCCGAAGAAATCGGCAATATTATTGAAGATTCACAGTACAAAGGCATCTATGAAAAGCACAGCTTTCTCAATGAAATCAAACGCAAGGATTTCCACTCCTTAGAGGGAAGTGCGTTTTACGCCATTGTACCTGCTGAGGGTGTGAAGATAACCGTTAATGAATATGCTACGGTTACGGCTACGGCAACAGTGATCTTCTGGAATATTTTGAAGGATCATGGTTCTATGAGCCTGAAGATGAAATGATTCTTGATATGTACGGCGGCCCCTTCAGCTTTGACGGAAGTGAAGCCGACAATGACGGGAAGTACGAAACAGACATAACTTTAAGATGGAGCTATGATGAAGATTCGGACAAGCTTACATTGACACACGTAAGCGGTGGTGTGCTTCTCTACGGCACTGAGGGTGAAACTTTTATCTTTGAAAAGATTGAGTAACATAAAACACATATTTAAACCTCTTGTTATAAGGGCGTATAGCTGTTAAATAACAGGAGGTTTTGTTGTGCATAATTGTCCGGCAAATATAGTATCTTTCAATATTTTTTAAGAAAAGACTGAAACTGTAGTGGATTAAAATTGCAACACTATTAAAAACCGTTGCATTGTATTAAATAATTAAGTTATTCCCAAAAAAATGTATCAATTAAGGGTAACCTTTTCCTACTCATATGAGTGACCGGATTTAAGCCCTACAAGACTTGCAATGCAACGCTATACTACTTACATCGCATTGTATCAATTATTGTAATTCATTTCAAAAAAAGAAGCCTTGAAGGCTTCTTTTTTATCCAATCCGAAGGATTGGTATGTAATTGCCGACAGGCGTATGTAATCAGTTCGCTTTGCGAACTGCATGTCATCAAAACTTCAGCCTTGTATGCTTTCCTCCTTCGGATTGATTACATACCGTCTGCGACGGATTACACGCAAGGCTTCCGCCTTGATTTTTTTATTTTAAGTTGATATAATGTTATCGACAGGAGGTGCACTCTATGAAAAAATACTTACCCTTAATCCTCTGTGGCGTCATCGTCCTTTCCGTTTTCCTCGTCGCATTATTCTGGGCGTCCGACAACATCGGCACACCGGCTGACAAGCTTGAAGCTGACATCCGCCAATCGCAGAAAATTGCCGATGACTGGACTGTTACGGGTGAGGTCTCCGACGCCATGGCGGCTTACATATCCTGTCCCGAGGATAAGTCCGATTTCACCTTTTCGGTCTATGTAAAGCATACAGGTCTTTCCTTCGGCTACTTTTTCCGAGCAGGCGGAAGCATCGGTGAGATTGATGACGGCATTTTAGCCTGTAAAGCTGAAGGATGTAATGAGCAGGCATTTATTTCAATGAACGCACCAAAAATTGCAAGGCTTGAGATTGACAACGGCCTTGAAATTAAAACAAGAGAAATTGACAGCGAAAAGCCCTTTGCCGTTGTTTTGCCCATAAATGCGGGAGAGCTTCGTTTTTACGATGTAGAAGGTAATATTGTTGAATTCACACAACGGAAAGTGTAAATTCTTATCCGCACACAGCTTTTACTATTGAATATTTACCCGCACGGTGTTATAATTATTCTAACACCGTGCTTGCTTTTGTCATAAATTTCACACAGCAAGCCGATATTAAAGGAGAAAAAATATGAGCAGCTTTGAAAATCTTCGCATCGTGGATAATTTTTATCAGACATCACTCTTTTTCCCGATGCCCACAGTTATCATCAGCACCCTTTGTGAGGACGGCACAACAAACCTCGGTCCTTACTCACTCGTTCAGCCCTATTACGTTGCAGGCAAGGACTACTATGCAATGCTCCTTTGCTGCCGTAACTCATCAAACACCGCACAGAACATTCTTCGTAACGGTAAGTGTACTCTTAACTTTATCGACGACAAGCCTAAAAACTTCAAGGAGGCCGTAAAGCTTTCATGGCCCGGCGATAAGCCTCACGAAAAAATGCCCAAGTGTAACTTCAAGCTTGAAAAGAGCATGCTTGAGGAAGAAACAGGCGAAGTAAGACCTATGGTGCTCACCGATGCTATTCAGGCTATTGAGTGCACCTGGATGCGTGAGCTTGACGGCGCCGACAAGGACGAAGCAGGCGAGCTTAACGGCTACGAGGGCCCCTACCACGATTTTAACGGCATCACAAGTAAGTTCGGTGCCCACTTTATTCTCCGCGTGGATAAAATCCTGATGAAGAAAAAATACAGCGATGCAATCATCAACGGCGTTAAGGCTAAGGACTTCCCTCCCCTGCCCGTTGACTACGGCTACCGTGACAGCAAAAACTTCTGGTTCCACAGAAAAAGGAGAATGAAGGCAGAGCTTCTTCAGATGCGTAAGGCTTCCATTGAATCTGTACGTTATGCCGCTGACAGAGCCGATGACGAGGTTAAGTTCACCGACGATGCACTCGAAACCGTGCTCGCAGTTCCCCGTGTTTTCCTTCCCCTTGTTCTGAAGGGCTGTGTTGACTGGGCAAAGGAGAACGGCGTTGAGCTTATCACCGCCGAGCATATGCAGATTATCAACGATAAGAGAGCGAAAGAAAAAGAGAAGAACAAGAAATAATTATATATAACAAGCGTTACAGTTGGTTTTACTGCAACGCTTTCTTTTATTTTCCTTTATCTGATTTTTTAGCCTTTACCGTGGCGAACACAAGAACTGCAAGCACAAGCCACAGTCCCCAGCCCCAGACAAGGTGTGCTCCGTAGCCTTCTGTATATATTATAGGATTAAATATCATAAGCGGGCTGATTGCCGAAATAAAGGGCAGAATGACAAGCACACAAGCATAAAACGTCCAGAAGGTTATGAGCCACGGGTGCTTCACATTGGCGGCAAAAAGGATGCCGAGGAGCACAACGGCACCGGGCAGTATTGCAGTATAGGAGCCGCCCATAAGAAGCAGAACCGCCGCCACAAGGGTGAAAACAACCGCAAGGACAATGCCGATGTATTTGCGGACTATCTGCTCATTGTAAGCAGAGGTGCTGCTCTCCTCGCTTTTTACATATAAATATACAGGCTCCGTGGATTTATCCTCACCCTTTAAAATATAATCCGTTGAAACTGTAAAGATATCACTTAACTGAATAAGCTTTTCAGTTTCAGGCATACACATTCCGTTTTCCCATTTAGAAATTGTCTGACGGGAAACATCAAGCTTTTCAGCAAGGTCACCCTGAGACATACCGCTTTTACTCCTTAAGTCATATATTCTTTTTCCGACGCTGAGCATTAAAAATCAGCTCCTTTCATGGCTTCATTTTACCATTGCAGGCTGTTTTTGTCTATCAATCAGACATTAAAATTTAGCAACCACAGGTTGCACTTGGCTTAAAACATAAAAATAACGGTGAAGCCCGAACATCGACATTCCACCGTTATCTTAATTCTATTATTGTTCACCGCGCACAAGAGCCTTGAACATATCGCCTCTCTGCTGATAATTTTTGAACATACCCCAGCTTGCACAGGCAGGTGAAAGCAGACAGCAGTCCCCTTCTTTTGCGCTTTCCTTGCAAAGCTTCACTGCCTCCTCAAGACTTTCGGCAAAGACATAATCGGTAAAGCCGATTTTGTCACAGGTAGCGGCAATTTTCTCTCTCGTCTGACCGATAAGCACAAGCTTACGCACCTTACCCGGGAAGCGGCTGACCCACTCGTCATACTCGCTGTTTTTGTCATATCCGCCCGCTATGAGCACCGTGGTTGAGGGCATGGCATCAATAGCCTTGATTGCCGCATCGGTGTTTGTGCCCTTGGAATCGTTGTAATACTTAACGCCATCAATGGTTGCAACATATTCAATTCTGTGCTCAACGGCAACGAATTTTTTTACAACCTCACGGATAATGTCAACAGGCACGCCGAAGCTCATTGTAATGCCCACGGCAGCCATAATATTTTCAAAGTTATGTACACCTACAAGATTAACTTCCCAGGTGTCAACGAAAAGCTCACTTTCACCGTCACGTGCAATGTAAATTTTGCCGTCAGCATAATAAAGACCGTCAGCAAGCTTTTCCTTTGAAGAGAAGTATACAACCTTGCACTTGCATTCCTTGCCGAATTCACGTAATACGGCATCGTCATAGTTGAGCACACAAAAATCATTTTTATCCTGATTTTTTGCAATGCTCTTTTTAACATCAGCGTAGTTTTCCATTGTCTTGTGGCGATCAAGATGGTCGGGTGTGATGTTGAGAATTGCACTTACCCTCGGCTTAAAGGTAAGCATCGTTTCAAGCTGGAAAGAGCTTATCTCTGCAACGGTTGCACCTCCCTCTACGCTGTCGTGAACTCTGCCCGTATAGGGAATTTCGATATTGCCTACAAGCAGAGTGTTTTTATTATATGCCTTCACAATCTCATAAACAAGAGAGGTTGTAGTAGTCTTTCCGTTTGTACCCGTGATGCCTATTACCTCACCTTTATCGTAAAGATAAGCAAGCTCAATTTCACTCCACACGGGAATACCGCAGGCAATAACCTTTTTCATTATATCTGTTTCAAGAGGTACACCGGGAGAAACTGCACAAACATCAAAGCCCTTAAGTGAAGCTTCATCAGCCTCACCGAGGATAAAAGGAACTTCTCTTTTTGTTCCGATTTTCTCAAGTACAGCGGCTTTGTCAAGCTCTTTGTTGCCATCAAAAATAACGTAGTCAGTTTCACCGAGCTTTTCAAGAAGCTGAGCAGAGCATATTCCGCTTCTGCCTGCACCTACAATAAGAAACCTTTTGCTCAAGGCAATTCATCTTCCTTTCAATATCAGCCGCCAAGCGTTGTTCACTTGTGCGGCTGATGTTTTTAATATTCTTTTATTACTTTACAGTAACGTTTATTACTCCGCTTGCGCCGCCTTCATCAAGACAGGTTGCAATAATCTGAACCGTACCGCTTGAAACTGCAGTAATTACACCGTATTCATCAACGGTAGCAATGCTTTCATCAGATGATGACCAGAGGAAGCTCTTATCGGTTGTTGTTTCGGGTAATACAGTTGCGAATACTCTTACTCTGCCTCCGATTTCAAGCTCTTCTACTCGACAGAAAAATTTAACCTCCTCGGAAAGCTGAACAACAGTAACCTCTACCGTTCTTTCAACGCCGTCCTTAACGGATTTTGCGGTAATTTCACATCTGCCCGTGCTCACGGGAGTAACTGTACCCTCAGCGTCAACTATGGCAATTTCCTCATCGGAGCTTGACCACTCGAGAATTTTATCGTTGGTATCCTCGGGAAGAACCTCAAAGTCAAGAGTGAGGGGCTGACCCATAAATACCACATACTTATCCTTGGAGGAAACAACCTCTTCGGGAAGCTGCACAACCTCTATTGCACACTCAGCGCTGAGTTCACCGTCAACGGTTGTTGCGGTAATTGTTGCAAATCCTCTTGCCACAGCAGTAACAATGCCGTTTTCATCAACGGTTGCTACTCTCTCGTCGGAGCTTAACCAGATTACGGATTTATCGGAAGCATCGACAGGAAGAACCGTTTCCGTAAGCTTAATCTCATCGCCTGCAAAAATCACCTTTTCCGTTATATCAAGACTGATATCGGTTACGGCTCTTGTGATGTTGATTGCTACAGTCTTGCTTACCTTCTCGTTCTGAAGTGAAGTAATTATAAGCTCTGCCTGGCCAAGAACAATACCGGTTAATGTACCATCCTCACTTACGGTAAATACATCCTCATTACTGCTTTCAAACTTAACTCTCGGGTCGTCAACAGCATCAGGATTAAAGCTGTAATCAAGCTTCATTGTTGTGTTTTCGTGGAAGGAGTAAGCATCCTTATCGGTAATGATTTCTTCAACACCTGTGAAAATTGTGAATGTACAGCTGTCTTTTAAGCCTGAATCAACGCTTGTTGCGGTGATTGTTACCTCACCCTTGCCTACAGCTGTTACTGTACCGTCCTCGCTTACGGTAGCGATGCTTTCGTCGGATGTCTCCCAAGTAATTGACTTATCACTTGCGTTAAGAGGAAGAATTTCTGTTGAAAGCTTCTTTGTAAGCGGTGTGTAAAGCACTTCTTCGGCCTCGATGATATCGAAATCTGTAACAGGCTCGTGAACCGTGAGCTGTACAGTTACGAAAATTCCGCTTTCAAGGCTTGTGCAGGTGAGAGTTACCACACCGGGAGCAATGCCCTCAACAAGACCGTCATCTGTTACTGTTGCGATGTTTTCGTCGGCACTTGTCCATTTGAAAGCCTTGTTATAGCAATCCTCGGGAAGAACCTCTGCATTGAGCTGACAGGTTGTTCCGCGGTTGATTTTAACCTCAGGCTTATCTGTAACAATAGCAGTTGCTCTCTGAAGAAGAGTAAGCTTACACTCTGCTGTGTAATTTCCGTCAACGGTGGTTGCGGTAATTGTTGCCGTACCTGACTTAAGAGCAGTTACAACACCGTCAGAGTCAACGGAAGCTATTGCGCTGTCAGAGGACCATCTTACAAGCTTATTATACGCATCGGAGGGAGAAACCGTTGCAACAAGCTGAAGAGTATCCGTTACAAACATTTCTTTTTCGCTGTAGTTAAGGCTTACACCGCTTGCAGGCTCAACAACGTTTACATAACAGGTTGCCTTGAAGCTGCCGTCATTTGAGATAACCGTAATAACTGCCTTACCACCAAGCTTTGCAGTCATATGACCATCATTGGTAACGGCAAGAACGGATGTATCGGAGCTTTCAAAGGTAACGCCCTTGTCTGTTGCATCAGCAGGGAATACCGTATAGGCAAGATCTGCTTCGGCGCCCTTGTTGATATAAACCTCTTTTTCATTGAAGCTGACAGAGGTAACGTGCTGCTTTACAGTAACCTCACAGCTTGCGGTAAAGTTCGCATTCTCCGCACTTACAGCGGTAATGATTACCTTACCCGCCTTGATACCTGTTACCTCACCGCTTGAAGAAACCTTCGCGATTGAGGAGTCAGAGGTTTTCCATGTAACTTTCTGATTATTGGCATCCTTGGGAAGAACGCTTACATAGGGAGTAATCTTTTCGCCGGTATATACTTCGGCTGTCGGGTCAATTTCAATGCCCTTTACAGGCTGGGTTACGGTGATTTTACAAACTGCCTTGATTCCGTTTTCTGTCTCAGCGGTAATGTTTGCCGTACCTCTTGAAATTGCCGTAATTCTGCCCGCCGCATCAACGGTTGCAACCTCGGGATTACTTGAAGTAAAGGTTGCAATTCTGTTGGTTGCGTCTGCAGGGTAAACAGAATATGCAAGTGTAGGTGTCTGTCCTACCTTTATCGTCGCAGCATAGGTGCCGAGTCTGATTGATTCGGGAGCCTTTTTAACGGTAACCTTGCAGGTTGCCTTATAGGAACCGTCATTGGTAACTGCAGTAATGTTGACAGTACCTATATTAAGAGGAGTTACAATACCGTTAGCGTTAACGGTTGCAATGCTGTTATTTGATGAATGATAGGTAACAGTCTTTACGGAAGCATCTACGGGATAAACCGTGCTTACAAGTGAAAGAGTTTTGCCAAGGTAGAGAATTTCATCAGATTTGTTAAGGGTAATTCCCGTTACTCGCTTTACAACGGAAATTGTACAGGTTGCAGTTTTGCCGCCATTGTTTGTACGGCAGGTAATTATCGTTGTACCTTTTTTAAGACCCTTTACTAAGCCTGTTGAGCTTACCGTTGCAACAGAAGGATCGCTTGAAGTCCATGTTACTGACTGAATTGTAGCATCTGAAGGAACAATCTTCGGAACAAGAGACATTGAAGCACCGAGATTAAGATAAGCGGAAGTCTTATTAAGAGTTACACTTGTAACAGGTTTGATAACAAGAACGCTTGATGTAGCGGTAAATGCGCCGTCAGTTGTTCTTGCCGTAATAGTTGCGTGACCCTGACCCTTTGCAGTAACCTTACCGGTAGAGTCAACAGTTGCTACGTCGTTATTATCACTTGACCAGTTAACAGTCTTTACTGTTGCGTCAGCAGGTGAAATTGTGGGGGTAATAGTTGTAGCCTTGCCCACATTCATTGTTATTGATGTCTTATCAAGCTTGATACCGGTAACGCTCTTTACTACAAGGATTTTACAGGTTGCAGTAAAACCGTTAGCCGTTTTTGCCGTAATATTTACATAACCCTGTGAAATACCGGTAACAACACCGTCTGCATTAACGGTCGCTCTCTTTGTATCGCTTGAGGTCCAGGTAAGCTTCTTATTTGTAGCTGTTGCAGGTACAACAGTAGCCTTGAGAGCCATAATCTTACCGATTCTTACAAAGTTGTAGGGACTTGTTACCGTTACGCCCGTTGCAGGCTGTGTAACATTTATCTTACAGGTTGCCGTTGCATTACCGTCAAGTGACTTTGCGGTAATTACAGCCGAGCCTCCAGCTAATGCCTTGACCACACCGTTAGCGTCAACAGTTGCTACCTTTGTATTGGAGCTTGACCAGTTAACCTTTGTAAAGGTTGCAGTTGAGGGTGAAACCTTAGCTGTGAGAGTTTTTGACTTACCTGCCTGAAGGCTTACCGAGGTAGCGTCAAGGGTAATCTTTTCAACGTACTGTATTACGTTAACTGTACAGCTTGCCTTGAAGGCACCGTCAGCTGTCTTACAGGTAACTGTTACCGAGCCCTTGGCAACACCTGTTACCTGACCTGCCTCGTTTACCGTTGCGATTGAAGTATTGCTCGAAACCCAGGAAACCGCCTTATTGGTAGCGTTGGAAGGCTTTACAATAGCGGAAAGAAGTCTTGTTCCGCCCTTGGGAACTGCAATTGTAGTTGCGCTGACCTCAACACCGGTAACGGGGACATAAATAGTAAAGTTACAGGTTGATGTAAATCCGCCGTCAACCGTTGTTGCGGTGATTACGGTAAGACCTGCCTTTTTAGCCGTTACTACACCGTTCTGATCTACGGTTGCAACGCTTGTATCCGACGAGGTCCAGTTGATACTCTGATTAGTTGCATTGTCAGGGAATATATTCCAGCTGAGAGCCTTTGACTTGCCTACAGCAAGCTTAACATCCGTTGTGGTAATTCTGATACCGGTAACGGGCTGCTTTACGTAAATTTTCATCTGTGCGGTAAAGCCGCCGTCAACTGTCTTTGCAGTAACAACAGCTGTACCCGCCTTAACGCCCTTTATGCGTCCCTTCTGGTCAACAAGAAGTACGCTTGTATCGCTGCAATGCCAGGTTACGCTCTGCTCACTTGCGTTATTGGGAGAAACATATACAACAAGCTGTTCGATAACACCTACTGTTACGGTTTTTTCGTTTCTGTCAAAAGCAACGCCGGTAACGTTTACCTTGCCGTGAACAGTAAGGGTACAGCTTGCAGTGAAGCCGCCGTCAGCTGTTGTTGCGGTGATGACTACCGAGCCCGTTCTGAGTGCGGTGATTTCACCGGTAAGACTGTCTACAGATGCAACAAGAGGATTAGAAGAAGACCAGTTAACCTGCTTGTTGGTTGCCGTTGCAGGGAGAACGTTAGCAGTAAGGCGGTCCTTCTGACCGATATACATACCCTTTACCGTTGCAGAAATTTCAACACCTGTACAGCTTTCAAAAACCTCAATGCGGCAGGACGCTGTATTGCCTGCGCTGTTTCTTGCAGTAATAAGACAGCTGCCGCCCGCTACAGCGGTAACAAGACCGTCGGCACTTACTGTTGCAACTGCTTCGTTGCTTGTTGTCCAGGTAACTGTTTTATCTGTAGCATTGTTGGGATAAACTGTTGCGTTAAGAAGCACGACCTCTCCCATCCAAAGCTCTTCAGAGGCAGAAGAAAGAGTAATTCCCGTAGCAGGAACAACAACCTCTACTTTGCAGGTTGCAGCAGCGTTGCCGTTGCCGTTTTTACAGGTGATAATTGCGCTTCCGACATTTACTGCGGTTACAACACCCTCGCTGCTTACAGTTGCAACTGCAGGGTTATTACTTGTCCAGATGAGCTTCTTTTCAGTTGCGTAAGAAGGTTCAATAGCAGGTGTGAGCACCTTCGTTGTGCCGATTGCAATCTTCTCGCTCTCGGGAAGAGTTATTCCCGTAATTTTCTGAGTAACGGTAACAGTACAGATATCATAAAGATTCGTGCCGTCTGCCGCCAGAGCCTTAATAGCAACCTGACCGGGATACTTTGCTCTTACAACACCGTTCTGATCAACGGTTGCAATGTTTTCGTCGGAGGTTGACCATATAACTGCATCATGAGTACCGCCGTCGGTTGTAGTTACTGTAGCGTAAAGAGTAATAGCATCTCCGTTTTCAACCTCTGCTGCCGAACGGCTGATTTTAACCTCTCTCGCCTTTGCGGAAACAACAACCCTGCAGGTAGCTACTATATCACTGCCGTCAGTTGTAGAAATTTTGATATTACATTCGCCGGTTGAAACGGGATAGAGAACACCGTCATAGTCAACCTTACATACAGATTCATCCGTTGAGAACCAAGTAAGCTTCTGATTACCTGCGTTTGCAGGAAGAATTGTCACACCGATTTTTTCTCCCTGAGAGTCTACGGTGATTGATTTGCTTGCAGCTGAAAGTTTAAGCTCGGAAATCAGAGGTCTTACCTCAACCTCAATTGTGCCTCTGATTTCGGATCCGTCGGTAGTTGCATAAGTGATTTTCGCCGTGCCCTCTTTACCTGCAGTAAGCTTTGCAGATGCCATACCGCTGTCAGAGACGGTGAAATCTGAAACAGCAACAACATCTCTTGCGGAGGTTGCCCATTTAAGAGCCTTGATGCTCGCGCTGTCAGGAATAACGATAACCTTAACGTCAACGCTGGAGCCGCTTGTCATAATGATTTTATTTGAACCGGTAAGATTAAGCGAGGTTACGGGGGTAAGCTTGTTTACCGTAACGGCGCAGGTATCGGTGAACTGTCTGCCTGCCGAATCTCTTACCTTGAGGGTGATTGTACATGAGCCCTCACCAACAGCAACAATATAACCCTGATCATCAACGGTTGCTACAGATACATTACTGCTGTCCCAGGTATAAAATACGGTGCTTGTGGGTCTTGCGCTCTTGTCAAGACCTTCAAGTGAGGCATTGAGTTTTTTCTGGGCGCCTGTATAAAGAACAAGATTTTTTGAGGAAAGAGCAACACCGGCAAGAGGGTTTTCTGTTTTTACAAAACAGCTGGAATTGTATACAGTGCCGTCCTTACCGCTTACGGAAGCTTTGATTTCTACAGCAGAAGAGGTATAGCCAAGAACGGAAACCGTACCGTTTGCACTTACTGCAACATGCTCGGAGTCAGATGAAGTCCAGCTTACATTACCGCCTGCCTTTGCAGGAGCAAGTACGGGAAGGAGAGTTTCGCTTTTTCCTACCTCGAGCACAAGAGCGGTCTTGTTAAGGCTGATACCCGTTGCATAGGGCTGAAGAGCGTTTACTGCAGCTTCAAGGTCAGCGGCACACTCATCTATATCCTCCTGGGAATAGCCTGAAGGATTAGCGATTATATCACTTGCACGCTTATAGACATACTTAAGCGAGGAGCCGTTTATATAGTCTCCCCAGCTTTCCTCCTTCGGTGCAGAATTGTAAGCCTGCTCCAAAGCTTCAATATTGACCGCAGTCGCCTCTACGCTGAACAGGTCGGCAACGGGCATTACCGGCACGGCTGACACAGCCACCAGAGCACACATTACCAATGCAATAATCCTTTTCTTCATAGTCGATACCTCTTTCCAAAAAAATTCTTTATATAACGAAAATCGGATAAGTAAATTATTTGAAATTTATATTATATATATAATAATACAATATATACGTCAAAAGCCGATACACATGGACATTATAAATTAAAAGGCTCCCCGTGTCAACAACATAGCACTATATTGTTGAAAAAGTTTACAAAATATGTTATCCTAATTAAAATTTGCAATCGCTTTTGAAACAGAAAGAGGTATTTGTGTATGATAAAAATGATTTCATGGAATGTTAACGGAATAAGAGCCTGCGTTACTAAAGGCTTTCTCGATTCCTTCAAAGCACTGGATGCGGATATTTTCTGCCTTCAGGAAACAAAGATGCAGGCAGGTCAGCTTGAGCTTGACCTCCCCGGCTACCACCAATACTGGAACTATGCCGAAAAGAAGGGCTACTCCGGCACGGCGATTTTCACTAAGGAGGAGCCGATAAGTGTTTTCTACGGTATGGATATTCCCCGTCACGATACCGAGGGCAGACTCATTACCCTTGAATTCGAAAAATTTTACTTCGTCACCTGTTACACCCCCAACGCCCAGGACGGACTTAAAAGACTTGACTACCGTATGGACTGGGAGGATTGCTTCAGGGAATATCTTGTCTCTCTGAACAAAACAAAGCCTGTGATAATCTGTGGAGACCTTAATGTTGCCCACAACGAGATCGATCTGAAAAATCCAAAGTCAAACAGAGGAAACGCCGGCTTCTCTGACGAGGAACGTGAAAGATTTTCACATCTGCTTGAGGCAGGCTTTACCGACTCCTTCCGTTATCTTTATCCTGATATTGAAGGAGCATACTCCTGGTGGAGCTACCGCTTCAAGGCAAGAGAAAAGAACGCCGGCTGGCGTATTGACTACTTTGTTGTTTCAAGTGATATCAAGGAAAAAATTATCGACTCAAAAATTCACCCCGAAATTTTCGGCTCCGACCACTGTCCCGTTGAATTACAGTTAGACCTGTAATTAATGTTTTACAGACAAAAAAGGTAACTCTCGCAAACTGAGAGTGATTTCTACATCTCTCGGGTGGACAGATTTGTGCTCCTTCGGTACAATTAAACCGAACCTGAAAGAAAGGAAAGCAAAAATATGGAAAAGAAAACATTAGGAGCTTTTATCTCTCTTTTAAGAAAAGAAAAAGGTCTTACACAACGGCAGCTTGCTGAGCTTTTAAACGTTTCAGACAAAACGGTGAGCCATTGGGAATGTGATGAAACTTCACCTGACATTTCACTCCTTCCGTTGCTTGCACAAAGCCTCGGTGTCACCGTTGACGAGCTTCTGAGCGGTAAAAAAAATCCGCCGCAGACCCCACCGCAGTATAGTCATAACAACCCGTCCGTCATCGACAGAGCGGAGCAATACGCAGCAAAAACCGTTAATAAAATAAAAGAAAATGCTAACGGTGACATCGGAGAAAGATACAAGGTGTTCCGCATTTTAAGCCTTGTAGGCACGGCGATTTCCCTTGTTGTGCTTGCGAGCGTAGCATTTTCAACGGCAACGGGTGCGTCCTTCGGCTCATATTACAATTTTTTGTTTAATCCGGGCATCATAGCCCTTTTCGGCTCACTGTGGACAATTGCAATCTCTCTGGGCTTTACAATCGGTGCAAGGTATTACTTTGCCAAGGAGCTGCGCCCCCATAGCGGTTCCGACGGAAAAGAAAAAGAATACATTTACAAGGCAAACGCATTCACATACAACAACATTTTCCTTGTGCTGTGCATTCTCCCCGTGCCGATTATCGGGATTGATATCTTCCCCTTCTGGGCAAATGTGTTTGCGGTGCTTGTAATTATCGTAGCGGCAAGGCTTCTGCTCACGGTTATACTTTCAAAAAAAGGCATCGTCAGAACCGGCAAACGGAAGCTCCTTGCAATAAGGTACATCAGCATTTTTGCCGTTTCCGTTGTTCTTGTGGCGGGTGGGCTTATCCTTTTACAAGAGAATTGGTTACCCGCGGCCGACAACATTGTTTTTGACAATGCCGCCGATTTCATCGCTTTTATGGAGACGCCCAAGGAAAAGCCCGCCAACGCTTACCTCCTTGACGGTGAAAGCTATTCCGTCACCGCAATGATATCTGTCACCGCTTATCCCACAACAATCCCCACCGCCGAACAGCCTGTAACACAAATTACCTCACCCGTGCAGGAGCCTCCCGAGCAGGAGGAAACTGACGGCACCGAAGAATTTGTTATGGGCCTTTGCGGCAGAGATTGGGTAACCTTCAGGTGGCTCAACAAGGAAGTGTTCGATTGCACCTATAACGACGACCAAGGCACATTCCATGTTATCACCTATGAGGCAAAGTTAAAGCAGAAGAACATTGAAACCTTTCTGTTTGAAAAGTCACCCGTAATTTTTTATCTTTTCACGCTTGCCGACGGAATAGTCTGCTTTGTCCTTTACATGAAAAAGCTAAGGGAGCTTGAGTCTTAAATAGCAAGGGGAGGCAGATTGCCGCCCCCGACTTTTTCAAAAAAATATAAAAAACTTTCAAAAAAAGTGTTGACAAACGTATTTGTTTGTTATATAATAGCTTGCGTTGAGTGGAACAAACCACTACATACAAGTCGGTGTCTTTAGCGATGAGGGTCCACCTGTTCCCATCCCGAACACAGAAGTTAAGCTCATCAGTGCTGACAATACTTGGCTGGAAGCG
>JAFULG010000054.1 GCA_017473435.1 Clostridia bacterium
ACTGCGGACTTGTTCGTAGAACGAAACTGGAACAAAAGCGCGCTTTTGCTTACTTTTGTCGCAACCGACAAAAGTAAGTGCCGCCCGCACAGGGCAGTAGAATGAAAAAACAATAACCGCGGAACAAAAGAAAAAGTATATCGTACAAATCAAGGCGGAACGGAGTTAAAAGAAACAACCGCGGAATAAAAGAAAAAGCACAACATAAAAGCCAAGGCTGTAGAACGTAAAAGTCACCGCCACGGAACAAAAATAAAAACCACAACGTACAAGTCAAAACTGTAGAACATAAAAGCAACCACCACAGTTAAAAGAAAAAAAGATGAGGGGCTCTGCCCCTCACCCTGCAAGCTTTTGTAAAAGCTTGGCCAAAACTTTTCTTTTTTATTTTGCTGAAAGCTCTTTGTCAATTGCATACGCTGCGGTTTTACCTGCACCCATTGCAGAGATAACCGTAGCCGCTCCCGTAACAGCGTCACCGCCTGCATAAACACCCTTACGTGAGGTAAGTCCTTCCTCGGTGACAATGATACCGCCTCTTGCGTTGACCTCAAGCCCGTCGGTCGTGGACTTGATAAGAGGATTGGGGGACGTGCCGATTGACATAATCACTGTGTCAATATCTATCTCGTATTCGCTGCCTTCAATTTCTACAGGACGGCGTCTGCCTCTTGCGTCGGGCTCGCCGAGCTCCATTTTAACAAGCTTCATTGCTTTTACAAAGCCGTTTTTCGGATCGCGCGGATCATCGGGGTTGTTGTAGCCGATAATCTCCGTGGGCGCACAGAGAAGTGAAAATTCAATACCCTCCTCAATTGCATGTTCAACCTCCTCGCGTCTTGCAGGAAGCTCCTCCATTGAACGGCGGTAAATGATGTACACCTTTTCAGCTCCGAGTCGGAGAGCGGTTCTCGCCGCATCCATTGCAACATTACCTCCGCCAACGACTGCAACCTTGCCTGTTTTCATAATTGGGGTAGTGGGATTGTCGAGGTAAGCCTTCATAAGGTTGCTGCGGGTGAGAAATTCGTTAGCCGAGTAAACACCCTTAAGGCTTTCGCCGGGAATACCCATAAAGTTGGGAAGTCCTGCACCTGAACCGATGAAAACAGCCTCGAAGCCCATATCGAATATCTCGTCAACGGTAAGCGTTTTTCCGATAATGATATTGGTTTCGATTTTTACGCCCGATTTTTTAAGGGTATCAACCTCTTTTGCTACAATAGCTTTAGGCAGACGGAATTCGGGTATGCCGTAAACAAGTACGCCGCCTGCTACGTGAAGAGCCTCAAAAACCGTTACCTCGTAGCCTTTTTTGGCAAGATCGCCTGCACAGGTAAGACCTGACGGTCCCGAACCGATAACTGCAACCTTATGTCCGTTTGAGGGAAGAAGGGCAGGAGCCTCCTTACTGTGGGAGTTGTGCCAATCGGCTACAAAGCGCTCAAGTCTGCCGATGCCTACGGATTCGCCCTTGATGCCGCGTACGCATTCTGACTCGCACTGCTTTTCCTGGGGGCAAACTCTTCCGCATACTGCCGGAAGGGAAGAGGATTCGGAAATTATCTGATAGGCACCTTCAAAGTCGCCTTTTTTTATTTCACCTATAAAATCGGGAATGCGGATATTGACGGGACATCCGTTAACGCAGGGCATATTCTTGCATCCGAGACAGCGCATAGCCTCATCTATAGCGGCTTCCTCGCTGTAACCGAGAGCAACCTCGTCAAAGTTATGAGCTCTTACCTTCGGATCCTGAGAGGGCATAGGATTGCGTTCGGGTGACATATTAGCCTTTGCCATTTCAGTTTACCTCCTTTTTGTAAAGGTTGCAGGTTTCCTCATAAGCGTGACGCTCAAAGTCAGAATACATTCTGCTCCGGGACATAGCTTCGTCAAAGTCTACCTCGTAGCCGTTAAAGTCGGGGCCGTCAACGCAGGCAAACTTTGTAACTCTTTTACCGTCAACGTTGAGGGTGAGTCTGCAACCGCCGCACATACCTGTACCGTCGATCATAATGGGATTCATGGACACGGTTACGGGAACACCGTAGGGGCGTGCGGTTTCGGTTACGAATTTCATCATAATGAGAGGCCCTATGGTGATAATCTCGTCGAATTTTTCGCCTTTTTCAAGCATTTCCTTAAGGGGGACAGTTACATTGCCCTGCCTTTCATAAGAGCCGTCGTCGGTCATAATGTGAAGCTTATCGGAGAAGCTTCTGAACTCGTCCTCAAGTATAAGGAGATCTTTATTTCTGAAGCCGATGATGCTTGTTACCTCTGCACCTGAATTGTGGAGAGCTTCGGCGATGGGCATTGCGATAGCGCAACCTACGCCTCCGCCGATGATGCATACTTTTTTCAGCTCGTCAAGCTTTGAAGCGATGCCGAGAGGACCGGCAAAGTCCTCGATGTAATCGCCCTTTTCCTTGAAGCTGAGAGCGGTAGTGGTAGCGCCGACAACCTGAAATATGATTTTTACAGTACCGTTTTCTTTATCAGTACCTGCAACAGTGAGAGGTATTCTTTCACTGTTTTCGTCAGTTCTGAGTATGATAAACTGACCCGGAAGCGCTTTTTTAGCAACCGGGGGAGCTTCGATTTGCATTTCAACCACGGTGGGGTTGAGGATTTTCTTTTCTGTAATTCTGTACATTTTATACGCTCCGTTCAAAAAGGCGGTTGATCATTAAATAGAGAAAAGCCTTTTTTGATTTTATACACAAACAGGGTTATGTGTAAAGATTTAACCTATATTTTATCACAGATTAAACCGTTTGTCTATATTTTGTCGGGAGAATGTTTGGGGTTAAATTGTCGGGAGAATGTTTTGGGGTTAAAAAGAAAAAACAGTCTATTATGTATGGTGAGGGTTGCGAGAGACGGGACGCGCCTTTGCTTCGCAAATGCTGCATCCTCGTCGACCCAATGCTGTGCATTCGGTACCCGACTTCGGACTTCGAAGCTAAAAACAGTCCGCGGACTGTTTTCTTAACGCTTCTCACCCTCTTAGGCTTCAAGTTCCTTTGTGTTTTCCTTAAACAGGACAAAAAAAGAACTCAGCAGGTTTTAACTGCTGAGTCATGGTGCGGATGCTCATAAGGGATTTACTTAACATCAGTAAAATCCGGCACAGACACTGCATATTCAGCAACCAATCCGTTATAGTTTAAAGACAGAGTAACACGGAGGAATATATAATGTCAACTATTATCGAAGAATTATTCTACGGAAACCTTGAACCGCAGGAGCTTATTACTGAAATTACACCCAGACTGAAAAAGAAATTTCTGTTTGCCGTTTAAATTTTACACGGATTTTACACAGATATGCTTATGGATTTTACCTGACAACTGTAAAATACAGGTAAAATGCAAGTAAAATAACATGTTATATAAATCGGAGGTTAAAACAAATGGATATTTTTGACGTGTTAACTCTCATAGGCGGTCTATGTCTCTTTCTTTTCGGCATGAATCTTATGGGTGACGCCCTCGAAAGAAGTGCGGGCAGTAAGCTTGAGAATATGATTGGCAAGCTTACCACAGGCAAATTTGCAGGTCTTATGACAGGTCTCGGTGTTACAGCTGTAATTCAGAGTTCATCCGCTACAACAGTTATGGTTGTAGGCTTTGTTAACTCAAAGCTTATGACTCTCAAGCAGGCAATTCACGTTATTATGGGTGCTAATATCGGCACCACCGTTACTGCCTGGATTCTCAGCCTCAGCGGTATTTCAGGTAGTAATATATTCCTGAAGTTACTTAAACCCACATCATTTACACCTGTTCTTGCTCTTATCGGTATTATTTTTGTTATGTTTACCAAAGGCAATAAGAAAAAGGACATCGGCGTAATTCTTCTTGGTTTTGCAACATTGATGTTCGGTATGGATACAATGACGGATGCCGTTTCAGGACTTAAGGACATCCCTGCATTTCAGGAAATGTTCATTATGTTCAAGAATCCTATTCTTGGCGTGCTTGTAGGTGCTGTTCTTACTGCTATAATTCAGTCAAGCTCCGCTTCTGTAGGTATTCTTCAGGCTCTCGCGGCAACAGGTGCAGTTTCCTTCGGTGCAGCAATCCCTATTATTATGGGTCAGAACATCGGTACTTGTATCACGGCCTTGCTTTCATCAGTGGGTACAACTAAAAACGCAAGAAGAGCCGCCCTTGTTCATTTATCCTTTAACGTAATCGGTACTGTGGTTTGTCTCGGAGCATTCTCTATTGTTAAGGCTGTATTTGCTCCATATTTGCTTGATGAATCTGCGACATATGCAGGTATAGCAACAGCTCATTCGCTTTTTAACGTTGCATGTACCTTGCTTCTTCTTCCTATGTCAGGTCTTCTTGAAAAGCTTGCATATAAGCTTATTCCCGACAACGAACAAAAAGAAAAAGCATCAAAGCTCGACGAAAGATTACTCGTCACACCCGCTATTGCTCTTGAATGTGCACGTAATCTCACCTGTGATATGGCCGAATTAGCAACTACTGCTTTGAAAAGCAGTATAGAATGTTTATCAGGCTTTGACAAAGCAAAAGCTAAATATGTGCGTGAAATTGAGGATAAAACAGACCGTCTTGAAGATACCATAGGTACTTATCTTATTAAGCTCAGCACAAAACAGCTTAATGAGAATGAAGGTGCAACGGCATCTATGCTCCTTAAGGCAATCGGTGATTTCGAAAGAATATCAGACCACGCCGTAAATATCATTGAATCTGCAGAAGAAATGCAAGAAAAAGGTATTGTCTTTTCCGAGGGTGCAGAAGCTGAAATGGAAGCACTTTCAAATGCTACAACAGAAATTGTCGATATGTCATATCTCTCTTTCATAAATGAAGATGCTGAAAAGGCTACTCTTGTCGAGCCGCTTGAACAGGTTATTGACAGAATGAAGGAGCTTCTTCGCACAAGACACATTGACCGTTTACGTATGAGTGAATGCAGTATTGAAGCCGGATTTGTCTGGAGTGATCTTCTTACAAATATGGAAAGAGTTTCTGACCATTGTTCAAACATTGCCGGTTGTGTCATAGATACAAAGCAGCAAAATATGAATCTTCACAAATCCCTTAAAAATTTCAGAAGCGACAGCCCCGTTTACAGAGAAAAATATACTGAATACACAAAAAAATATCTTTCCTTTGTGTAAGAACCAAAAATGACAGCGTTGCTTCGAAGTGAAGCGGCGCTTTTCTTTTACTCTGATTTTACAACGATTTGATTACAGATTTTACAAGGCAGATTTAAAATGCAGGTGTAGTTGAGAAAAAACTGCGAAAAATAAAAATCAAAGGAGTAATTTAAAAATGAAAAAAGTTATCAATTTACTTACATTAGCAGCATTCTCGGCAGCATTCTCGATAAATCCGTTTTTTACGGTTCCCCATAACGGTGAAGCTTTACATCGTTTTTACAATACTGTGATTACGGATTTTACAAGGCAGATTTAAAATACAGGTGTAGTTGAGAAAAAACTGCGAAAAATACAAATCAAAGGAGTAATTTAAAAATGAAAAAGATTATCTGTTTAATCACGTTAGCTATTGCGCTTGTATGCGTACTTACAGCTTGCGGAGGTAACAAGGAAGCGGTTACAACCGACGGTTCAACATCAATGAACAAGGTTATCGGTGCTTTAGGCGAAGCTTTTCAGGCAGACAGCGGTATCACCGTAACCTACAATGCAACAGGTTCAGGTGCAGGTATTCAGGCAGTTCTTGAAGGCAGATGCGATATCGGTCTCGCAAGCCGCGACCTCAAGGATGAAGAAAAGGCAAAAGGTCTTGAAGGTACTGTGCTGGCTTATGACGGCATCGCAATTATCGTAAATCCCGAGAATCCTGTAAATGACCTCGACTTGGAAACAATCGCAAAAATTTACACAGGTGAAATCAAGAATTGGAAAGAAATCGGCGGTAACGATGCTGAAATCGTACTTATCGGCCGTGAGGCAGGCAGCGGCACAAGAGACGGCTTTGAGTCCATCACCGATACCGAAGATAAATGTAAGTATCGTCAGGAACTCACCTCTACCGGCGACGTTATTACCACAGTTGCAAGCAACCCCAATGCAATCGGTTATGCTTCTCTCGCTTCTGTAAAAGAAACTGTAAAAGCTCTCAATGTGGATGGTGTTAAACCCAGCGAAGCAACAATTAAAGATGGTAGCTATGTGGTACAGCGTCCATTTGTACTTGTAACTAAAACCGATGTAACTCTTTCCGAAAGTGCACAGTCTTTCTTTAATTTCATCACTTCAGAAGCAGCACAGGGCATTATCATCGAAGCAGGTGTTGTTCCTGCTAACTAAGGAATTTGAGTGACGGTGGTGCATCTGCCGTCGCTTGTTCCCTTTGAGGTTGAACTATGCATAGAAGATTTTTTAGAGATATATTTGAGTGGATTCGCAATAAAAACTCAAAAACCTATGAAAATATTATTCATGGTATATTTTTGATACTCGGTCTCATTACAGTGGGCTGTGTTCTGCTTATTACTGTGTATCTTATTATTTCAGGTATCCCGGCGATAAAAGAAATAGGTCTTTTTGATTTTCTCTTCGGCAAAGAGTGGGCATCCACCGCCGGCGAACCTAAATACGGAATATTACCCTTCATACTTACAAGTATTTACGGCACGGCGGGAGCTATTATTATCGGCGTTCCAATCGGATTTTTTACTGCCGTATATATTTCCAAGCTTTCCGACAAAAAGATTCGTTCAGTTATGGAATCAGCCGTGAATCTTCTTGCGGGTATTCCTTCTGTTGTATACGGTCTTGTAGGTATGCTTGTGCTTGTACCTGCAATAAGAGAAATATTCAATATTCCTGACGGTGCGAGCTTGCTTGCGGCAATTATTGTCCTTGCAATTATGATACTGCCTAATATTATAAAAGTATCTGTTACAGCTCTTGATGCTGTCCCGAAGGAATATGAGGATGCTTCACTCGCTTTGGGTGCTACTGACATTGAAACATATTTTAAGGTTTCAGTTCCTGCCGCAAAAAGCGGTATTGCCGCTGCAGTTGTGCTCGGCGTGGGTCGTGCTATCGGTGAAGCAATGGCAGTTATGATGGTAGCGGGTAATGTTGCAAATATGCCTTCGCTTTTTCAGAGTGTTCGCTTTCTTACCACAGCTGTAGCAAGTGAAATGGCTTATTCAAGTCCGGGAAGCTTACAGAGAAATGCACTGTTTTCCATTGCTCTTGTGCTGTTTCTGTTTATTATGCTCATTAACGCAACGCTCAATTTCTTCCTGAAGCGTGACAAGGAGAAATAAGATGAACAATAAAAGAAAAATATATATTGGCTTAATGCGTGTAGCAATGATGCTTTGCACTGCACTTACAGCGTCACTTGTTCTTTTCCTTTTGGGATATGTACTAATTAAGGG
Organism: Clostridia bacterium; assembly: GCA_017473435.1. Lineage (GTDB taxonomy): Bacteria > Bacillota > Clostridia > Oscillospirales > Acutalibacteraceae > UBA6857. Next base: position 7,414 of record JAFULG010000054.1, read on the forward strand.
AACCCCAAATATTACCTGGGAATTACTTTCTACTAAACCGAGCTACTTAACGGAAAGAATCGGTATTTTACCCGATATTCTTAACACGGTTTATGTTGTTCTTGCCACACTTGTTATTGTGTTACCTCTTGGTGTCGGCGCGGCAATATATCTTACGGAATACGCCAAAAATAAAAAGTTGGTTGGAATGATTGAATATGCCGCAGAAACTCTTTCAGGCATTCCGTCAATTATTTACGGTCTTGTCGGTATGCTTCTTTTTTCAAATAACTTCGGAACAAGCCTTCTTGCAGGTTCTTTAACACTCGTTATTATGAACTTACCTACCGTAATGCGTACAACCCAGGAAAGCCTTAAAACTGTTCCGCAAAGCTACCGTGAAGGTGCTTTCGGCCTTGGTGCAGGACAATGGCGTGTTATTCGCACAGTAGTATTGCCGGGTTGTGTAGACGGTGTTGTAACAGGTTCTATCCTTTCTGTAGGAAGAATTCTTGGAGAATCAGCGGCACTCCTTTTTACAGCTGGCTTTGCCCACGCTCTTAACGGTATTTTTGAAGGTCTTACAAGTCCCGGTGCAACCTTGACAGTAGCACTTTATGTATATGCAAAAGAAGAGGGCGAATTCGGTGTTGCCTTTGCTATTGCAGCAATTCTTATGATTTTAACATTGATTATAAATCTGTCTGCCACATTAGTCGGCAAATACTATGTAAAAAGGAGAAGCGTATGAGTGAGATAATGACAGCCAAGGATTTATGCTTATGGTATGGCGAAAATCAGGCTTTAAAGAACATAAATATATCAATTCCCGAAAAAAGCATTACAGCCTTGATAGGTCCTTCAGGATGCGGTAAATCAACATTTCTTAAAACTCTTAACCGTATGAATGACCTTATACCTTCTGTGAAAATTCAAGGTGATGTTTCATATAAAGGCAAAAACATTTTTGATAAAGATGTGGATGTAAATGAGCTTCGCCGCGATGTGGGTATGGTATTTCAGAAGCCCAATCCGTTTCCGATGAGTATTTATGATAATGTTGCCTACGGTCCACGTACTCACGGTATTTCAAGCAAGGTGAAGCTTGACGAAATTGTAGAAAAAGCACTTAAAGATGCTGCCATATGGGATGAAGTAAAAGACCGTCTTAAAAAGAACGCGCTTGGCCTTTCGGGTGGTCAGCAGCAGCGTCTTTGCATTGCCCGTGCTCTTGCGGTGGAGCCTGAAGTTCTGCTTATGGATGAGCCGACATCGGCTCTTGACCCGATTTCCACTTCACGAATTGAAGAACTTGCATTGCAATTAAAAGAAAAATATACTATAATCATAGTAACTCATAATATGCAGCAGGCAGTTCGTATTTCTGATAATACAGCGTTCTTCCTTCTTGGTGAATTAGTTGAGATGGGTGAAACTGAGAAGCTATTCTCGCAACCTAAAGATAAACGCACAGAAGACTACATTACAGGAAGGTTTGGATGATATGAGAAGCAGATTTGATGAACAGCTTATACTACTGAATAAAAAAATGACACAAATGGGTGCACTCTGTGAGGAGCTCATTGCTTTTGTTGCAAAAGCTCTTTTGAACGGAGATATTGAAGGCGCAAGGGAAGTAAAGTCACGCGGACAAGAAATTGACCACATGGAAAGAGAAATCGAAGCTATTTGTTTAAGACTTCTGCTTCAGCAACAGCCTGTTGCAAAAGACCTTCGTGTTGTTTCGGCGGCTCTTAAAATGATAACCGATATGGAACGAATCGGAGATCAGGCAGAAGATATTGCGGATATAATTCCTGTTCTTAACGGCAGAACAGGCGCTGAATTTGTTGATTTAAAGCTTATGGCTGAAGCAACATGCAAAATGGTAACAGACAGCATTGATGCTTATGTAAGGCAAGATGTAAAGCTCGCCCGAATGGTTCTTGAGCACGACGATATAGTTGATGATGCTTTCAGAAAAATGAAAGATACCTTAATTAAAATGATTACAGATAACAATGCAGACGGTGAATATGCCGTTGACCTGCTTATGATAGCAAAATACTTTGAACGCATCGGAGACCACGCAACAAATATTGCTGAGTGGGTAGGATTCTCTGTTACAGGCATTCACAAAGGAGGATAAATTATGGTTTGGTGTGTAGATGATGACAGCACAATACGTGAGATTGAGGTTTACACATTAGAGCAAACGGGCTTTACTGCCCGTGGCTTTGCTGACGGTGCTTCTATGCTTGAAGCTCTAAAGGATGAGATTCCCGAGCTTATTATTCTTGATATTATGATGCCTGAGCTTGACGGTATTGAGGTGCTCAAAAGGCTTCGTTCAGAGCCTTTATATAAAGATATTCCTGTTATTATGGCAACAGCAAAGGGCACGGAGATGGACAAAATCGGCGGATTGAATATGGGTGCGGATGATTATCTTGTAAAACCCTTTGGTGTTATGGAAATGGTTGCCCGTGTAAAGGCAGTCCTTCGCCGTTCGGTAAAGACGGTTGAGTCTGACGGTATAACTGTCGGTTCAATTACGCTGAAAGAGAAAGAGCATAAGGTTATTTCTGACGGTGAAAAGGTTGAGCTTACTCATAAAGAATTTGAGATGCTCAAGCTGTTTATGCAGAATCCGAATATGGTATTTTCAAGAGACAAGCTGATGAGTGAAATTTGGGGTATGGATTACATAGGTGAAACCCGTACTGTTGATATGCACATTAAAACTCTTCGCCATAAGCTCGGTAGCCCCGGTGGTCAGATAAAAACCGTAATCGGTGTCGGCTACAGATTGGAGGATGAGGCTGACGAAAGCCGAGCCCATCACGCCTGACAAATAATAATTTTAAATTTTTTCGAGTTTCATCGCTTGTAATACGATAGTATTACTGCACTCTTCAACTTCGCCTCTCTTGAAAATCATTTGTTTGGCAGGTCGAAGATTTTCGCTTAGCCGACTTTTTCAAAGGGCGAAGCGTGAAAATCGCAGTAAGGCTGCCGCCTTGCAAGATTGAACGCAAGAAAGGGGGAAAAGACGGCAAGCGAAAACGTAATGGATTCGGCTTCCGTCAGCCTAATATGACCAAAAAAATATTCCGCTCTATTTTTACAGTAGCGTTCGTTGTGCTTCTTGCAAGTATAGGTATTGCAACAAGCTTTCTTTATGACTATTTCAACGACTCTCAGCAAAGCCGGTTAAAGGCAGAGCTTTTGCTTGTTGCAGATACAGTAAATGAGGTCGGTGTTGAATATTTTGATAATTTTGACTCTACGGTATTTCGCTTTACTATTGTTGATGCTGACGGCACCGTGCTTTATGATACACAGGCAAAAGCAGACGAAATGGAAAATCACGCCGGAAGAGAAGAAATTATTGAGGCTTTCGAAACAGGTGAAGGCAGCTCAGCAAGAAATTCCGAAACTCTGACAGAGAAAACATTTTATGAAGCTGTTTTGCTTGAAAACGGCGATGTTCTTCGCATTTCAGTCAGTCAGCTTACATTAGGAGCTCTTATTTTAGGAATGATTCCTGCAATTTGTGCAATTATTCTTGTTGCTACCGTTGTTGCTATCGTACTTTCTCTTGCAATGGCGAAACAGGTTACAGAGCCGCTTATGAAGCTCGACCTTGAGCATCCTGCCGACAATGTCGCTTATGAAGAGCTTACGCCGATACTCACAAAGCTTCACAAGCAACACAAACAAATCAAAAAACAAATGAACTCTATAAGACGTAAATCTGATGAATTTGAACAGCTTGTTTCATCTATGAATGAAGGTCTTGTTCTGCTTGATGAATACGCTATGGTTCTGAGTATGAATCAGGCTGCAAAGAAAATTTTTGGAGTCAGCAAAGATGTTAAAGGTGACGATTTCCTTTTATATGACCGCACAACCAGAATGAGTAAAGCTATATGGGAGGCACTTGAAGGTAATCATACTGAATATACTGAGCAGAGAAACGGTTCAGAATATCAGTTAACCGTTAATCCGATTGAGTCATCAGGTAAAATCAAAGGTGCAATTATTCTTATTTTTGACATTACCGACCGAGCTTTTGCAGAGCGTAACCGTCAGGAATTCACAGCAAATGTCAGCCACGAACTGAAAACTCCGTTACAGTCAATAATCGGTAGTGCTGAACTTCTTGAAACAGGTCTTGTAAAGGATGAAGATAAGGGTAAGTTTATCGGTAACATCCGTAAAGAGGCTTCACGACTTGTAAATCTTATAAACGATATTATCCGCCTTTCACAGCTTGATGAAAACAGCGAACCTGCAACAGAGACGGTAGAGCTTATGAATGTTGCATATGAAGTCATTCAAGATCTGAGCGCTTATGCTGCAGAAAAAAATGTGAGTCTTTCTGCAGAGGGTGAGCCTTGCAATATTTTAGGTGTTCGTCGTTATATATATGAGATTATATATAACCTTTGCGACAATGCTATTCGTTACAATGTAGACGGTGGAAAAGTTACGGTCAGAGTTTCAAAAGACTTAGGAAGGGCCGAAATATCTGTTTCCGATACAGGTATAGGTATTGCTCCGGAACATCACGGCAGAATTTTTGAACGCTTTTACCGTGTTGACAAGAGTCATTCGAGAGAAACAGGAGGAACAGGTCTCGGTCTTTCGATTGTAAAACACGCTGTTCAGTATCATAATGCCAAGATATCTCTTGAAAGCGAAGTCGGTAAGGGAACTACTGTTACTGTAAAATTCTGATAAACAAAAACATCCCGTTGGATAAACAAGTGCTTATCCAACGGGATGTTTCAACTAAACACAGACCTCCTTGTGAAACGGTAATTAGCAATTGCAAGGAGGATATTTTTATGTCATATTGCTTTTAAATGTTTGTTCTGATACCACAGCCTGTTTCCGTTATCAAGAGCCGCTCTGCTTCTTCTCTTGACAACAAAAACATTCTGTGCTCGTTGGAAATTACGAGGGTGATACCCTCACCGTATAACCGTTAGGGTTACCAAAATAATTTTTAAAAGAAGGATGTAATAATTCAATAACACTCAGAAGAAAAAACTTTTTCTTCTTGGCAGCAGGTTGCGAAGCAAAAAAATTTTTTCAACTTTTTTCAAATCATTGGAACATTTTTATAGTGCTTATTCTCATTACTTTTAGGGGCAGTTTTGATATATGAAAACTGCCCTCAAAAAATGAGAGCAGTCTAAAATGCGTTTCGACAAATTGGCATTTGTCGAATAAAATCAGTTTAATTCTTTAGCATACAGGCGGTCTATACCGTTTCCGTAATTAACGATATCCCTAACATAAGAATATCCGAATTTTTCATATAAGCCGATATATTCTGTTGGAATATATGTTTTTTCAAAACCAATCTCTTTTGCATACTGATTTGCGAAA
>JAFULG010000055.1 GCA_017473435.1 Clostridia bacterium
AAAATATTTGGTGGGGGCAGTTATTATAATAATGGAAATGTATTATTTTTCAGCAAATATAAGTTTAAATTAATCTCTTCTCAATAGATGTATGTTTACAATTTTGCTTTGGTGAAAAAGTTTTAATCCAAATTGAGGCTTTTATTTTAAGGTCTTACTATGGCATGGTTTTGTATGTATTGAAATTTGTTAATCAAATATGATATAATTAATATGATATTTTATATGTAGATTTAGATGTTTTTACTTATAGTCCACGAATCGCAGACAAATTCCACTATAGATGTGTTGAAAAACATATCTCTTTGTTAGAGAATATAATCAAGAAAACAACAAAGGAGTGTGTAATATGGAAAAGAAAACTATGGGTTCTTTTATGGCAGCACTAAGAAAAGCAAACGGATTAACTCAACAACAAGTTGCAGATAAGTTAAATGTGTCAAACAAAACTGTTAGTAAATGGGAGTGTAATGAAGGTTATCCTGAAATCTCTATGCTACCTGTGATTGCCGAATTATATTCAGTTTCTGTCGATGAGCTTTTGCGTGGTGAAAAAATAGCAAAAGAAATTGATGAAGAAAAAGCAGATGTTAAAAGCACTGAAAGAATTAAATTTTTAATTGAAAAGGCAATTGTTAAATTCACTAACAACTCTATTATTTCAATTGTTCTTAGTAGCGTAGCTCTTATAATGGCTTACATAATTTGCGATATTATTTACAATTACAATGTGTTATGGTTTGGCTATGCAATCATATTAATTTTGTGTGCTGTTTCTATAGCAGTTACTCTGATTGCTTTTAATAATTTTATTTCCGGATTAAGCAGTGAACATATTTCTGAAAATGAAACAGTAGAGAAAAACATACAGAAATGCATAAAGTATATTACCTGTATCGCTTTTTTGATAGCGGTAACATTAGAAGGTCTACTACTTGATATTCTAATGGATGCTCCGTCTTTTCTTTTTGTGGCATTGCCGGCAACTGCTGTTATCGGTTGTTTAATTGCATATTTTGTTCGTTCGTTTTTATATAAAAAGTTTGACCTTGCCGAAAAAGGGCTTTCTCCTGAACAAAAGTATTATCGCAAAAAACATATTAAAAATACTGCGATTATTCTCGTCATTGTTGTTTTAGTATCATTTCTTTTGCCTTTTATTTTTGCTTGGCACGAAACTTCGACTCACACAATTTATAGCTATCCTGACGGTGTAGGTTATCAGTACGACAGCGAAGAAGAAGCAGAAAGAGAATACTACAAATTAAAGGGTTACGTAACTGGAGAAAAAACCTTATATAAAATTACTTATGAGGATTATTCTGACGAAACTAAAAAATATATTTTATATGTTGTTCCGTCTGGAGAAAAATTCGCGTACGACAACGGTGTTTATAATCTAACTTCAACAGAATTTAAGGACGAAGAAGTCCTGTATTTTAAAACCGAAGAAGAAGCAGAGAAATTCAAAGATGAAAATATTCTTGATGACGAAAATGAATATAATGCTAGTCGAAGAAATTTACTTTTTGACGATGAAACTCTTTCGGTAAGTTATCAATTGCATAATGAAACAATTTTTAGCCGTGTTTGTGATAACCTCCCTGTATTCATAATAATCGCTTCGTGTGCATTTATTATCGTATTTATTGCCTCTATTGCAGTATATGTAAAAAACAAGAATAAACTAAAATAATTTGAATTCTTTTTTATAAAGGAGAATATCATCGATGTACAAATATGATTATGAAACTGTCAGATGTGATTTTGGCGGTTGGGGTTTAGGTTCAGGTAATATTTACTCGATTGAAGATTATCGCTCAATTATAAATAAACGAGCAGAACAAGGTTGGAGATATGTTGGATATATCCCCACAAAACAACGTGGCACGGGACACACACAAGAACTTGATTTAATTTTTGAAAAAGAGATATAACTTATGGATATAAAATCATTTAAGAAAGCAAAGATAGATTTATCACTTTTAGGGTTTGATATGAACGGTGATTTTGAGCTTTATTATTGCACACCGAAAAAGGCTCAGATTATTGCATCATCGGGTGTTGACGGCATACATTACTGTACTATTCCGCAGTTTGGTAAAATCATATTTGCCGTAAGTCCGATGAATTTCGGTGACTGCGTTCATCCTATCGCACGAAGCTTTGAAGATTTACTCCGTTTGTTGTTACATTGCGGAGATATTGCCGCTTTGGAGCAGTGTTATGCTTGGGATGAAGAGCAATACAAAGCCTTTCTTATAGATAATCCTGTAACAGAAAAGCAACAGGCAGTTTTAGATGAGATTAAAAGTAAGTTCAGTCTTGAACCTATATCTGATTCTTTTGCTTATGTTAAGGAATTACAGGCTGAATTTGATTTATCTCAGATACCATATACCGAAGATTACTACGACCCCGAAATGAATGCGGCAGCTCCTGAAGTACCGACAGAATGGGCAGTATATTATGACCATGGCTTTTGGAATCGAAATGCAAAAGGCAAACCGGGAGAAGAAATAGTAATAAACAAGACTTTTTCTTGGGGCGATGAGACATGGCACATTCCTGCTGTTTATTCTTGTTCAAAAGGTTTGGTTGTTGATTTCTGCATTGAAATACAGCCAGAAAAAGAAAAAGCTTTTATTGATAAATGGTATCCCGTTATCGAGAATGATGCAAATATTATTAACGAACTCCGTGAACAAATTGAACAGGAAAATCCTATGGATGTTGCTTTTAGACCTTATCTGTATGTAAACGGTAAGGAGATTATCGCATCACACGGGACTTCTATATCTTGGATTACTGAAAACTGTTTGCCTGATGGCTCGATTAGAGAAATTGAATCAAAAGAGGTCATCAAGCATTATGGTTTAGATGAATCACAAGGTTGGGTGTTTTATCGCTGGTCTTGCCCTTGGTCAACAAAAAGAAAGCCTGAAATAAAGTCTATCAGTGTCAAATTGGAACGAGAACTTGTTACTATTCAGGGCATTCATTTCAAAAATCCTTCTGTTGGTGATGTAATTTCTTTTGTTCATCCAATTCATGGTACTGAACATAAATTAACCGTGCTCGGTTATGAGAAACAAGAGTTTCCACGTCAAGGTTTTCAGCATGAGGAATATGAATTCCCCACACTTCATACTGCAATGACTTATACATTGGAACCTGAATTACCGGGAAGAAACTTTCAAGTGCGGGATTGTATTCAAAATGAACAGCCTAAACGCAAACCCCATAATCAGTTTGAGCCTCAAGCAAATTATGATGCTTGTGCAATTGCAATTATTGGTGGTGCAGACGGCCCAACAGCATTTTTTGTTTCGGCAGGTCAGAATTTAAAACAACATTGTGCTTTATCAGCATTGAGATTTGAATATGCCGATGATATTGAATGGAAGATAGTATTCCGTGAAAAGCCGATGGAAGATATAGAATTTGATTTGCTATAAATACATCGTGATTTATGCCTGCAATATGTTCTATTGCAGGTTTTTTATTAGCTAATATTCTATATTGCTGGAATGTTAATATTCGTTGCTTGATGCAACGGGGAAAATCTTATATAATATGTGCAAAGGTTTGGTGATATAAGTGTTTTGTCATAATTTAAAAAGTCTTCGAAAAGCAAAAGGTTTGTCGCAGGAAGAGTTAGCCATAAAATTATCTGTGGTTAGACAAACCGTTTCTAAATGGGAAAATGGTATATCTGTACCTGATGCCGAAATGTTAATAAAAATAGCCGAAGTATTGGATTCTACCGTAAACATTCTTTTAGGTGAACAGGTTATAATTGAAGAAGAAACTGAATTAAAAGCAATTGCTTCAAAACTTGAACTTTTAAATGAGCAAATGGCTCAACGAAATGAGCGAGTTCGAAGAATATGGCGAATTGTATTTATCATTGTTATTATCATTACTGCTTGCTCTTTATTGTTTACCTTATTAAATTTTATGTATTATCGTGCGGTTATGAGTGATATGAGTACTACGACCTCAATAATTGGCGGAAATGATGGACCAACGAATATTTTTGTATCAAATGTTTCGTTGAAATTTGTAAATATTATTTTTACGGTTGTTGCATTAGTAATATCTGTAATAGGAATATACAAAACCAGAAAGAAATAAGGAGGTATCATTTATGAAAAAAATATTATATACAGTATCTGTGGTGTTATTATTAGTATTTTCACTTTCATCTTGTGCATCCGAAACTATTTCGATAGAAGACTACGAATGGAAGATGAGAACCGTTATGAGTGGTAATATTGAAACAGCACAGAATGAGAATGCTCTCATAGTTGCAGTTGGTGAGCCCGACGAACTTTACCCCGAAGCAAAAATTGTAGATTTAACTTTAATTGCTAAAGATGGTATAATCACAATTAAAGACGGAACCAATAATAAAACATATGCCGGTACATATAAAGTGCAAAAGGAAACACCCAAGGGCACTGATTATGAGATTACAATAAACGGACAAGATGGTTATGCAACAGTTGCACCAACAGAATATTATGATGGCTCAGTAGTTCCAACATTACCAATTAATTTAGGTGAATATTCTTTATATTTTATTCCGAAAAAATAATACTACATGATTGCTTTAATGTGAGTATAGCCAAAGAATAAATATCAGTTTGACAAAGGAGTGTGATTGTATGAAAAAGAGAGCTTTGACGATAGCAGTAATTTTAATAGTCGTGCTTGCGGGATTCGGCATTTTAAAATTATTTCCATCCTACGCATCTACTATAAAATCAAATTGGGATATATCACTTCCTATAAAGGCAGTATTAACCGAAACTTATGAAAAGGATTCCGGTGCAAGTTTTCACGGTGACGGTGTCCGATACCATGTTTTTTCATACAAGTATGAGGACTACATAGATTTAATGTTTGCTTGGACGCCTAACGAACATAAAACTAATTTTTATCCGACAACCCGTGAAGCAGCAGAAGCTTGGCTTGATGAAATAGATGTTCCTGATGAAGAAAGACCTGATTATGAAAAATGTTGTTCTTGGAGTAAATCGCAAGATGATAACAGCGAAATCATAATTTTTTGGGATAACGAATTAAACAAGATTTTTATTGTTGAAAATTTTATATAACAAAATAACTTAAAAAATCTTTTTAAAGGAGGAACATTATGGCAAAGTTAGAACAGACCCTTAGTGGTAATTTTAATCAGATATTAAACAAAATAGAACAGGGAATCTTGAACGGAAGTATGTCTGCTTCTCTTGAAGAATCAAGTGATTTTCATAGCGGTGATGCAAGGTGTAGTGTCCGTGTCTTTGAGCGTTACAGCTATTCAGGCGGAAACCGTGTCAGTTTGAGTGTTACACTTTTTCAAAATGGAAATGATGCCATTCATTTATCAGCTATCACAACCGGCGGTAGTCAGGCTATGTTCTTTAAGATTAACACCTTCGGTGAAGAGGCTTTCCTTGATAAACTGAGAGAACTTTTATAAATTCGGAGAACTTTATGATAAACAGAGATAAGTTTATACTGTGGATATAAAAATCCCCGTTGTGGCAAGTGTGTTGCTGCAACGGGGAACTTTATGAATGTATTATAAAATAGTGTATTAAATTAACGGCCTAAGTAAACATAGATTCCATAATACGTTGAGGATTCTTTATCATACATAAATACACACAAATTATCAAATATTGATGTTTCGCTATAATGATAAGGTTTCTGATATTCGGAATAAGAGGAAATATACACTTCATCAGAAAGCTGAAAATCTTTTTGCCATTCCTTATCTAATATAGATGGGTAATAATAATCACGGAGAAAATATTCACTATCGTCCTTTTTTAATTTTGACCAATATCCATTATCCAATTCTTCTTCAATTACTTTAATTTCTTCATTATCAAGTTTGTATTCATATATTTCCCAAGATTCCAAAGACAATGGGTTTAAATTTTTATATTTATCAGCAAGGCCATCAGGAACAAAAACCTCAATGTTATAATTTTCAATTTTATTACCAAAATTTTTGTTGCTTAATGAAATTAAGGTTAACACTACACTGATTACGATAATTAAAACAGCAAAAACAATAATAATATTTTTAGCTTTTCTTTTCATTAACTTCAATCCCTCCTCACGGTTTTATCGAGAACCTAATTCATCGTGATTTTGATTTGTTTCAATAAACCTGAAAGTGAAAAACTGTTTATTACCATTATCGGAAAGTGTTATTCCGTCTGACCCCTGTTCTATAACAATCTCTTTTAAATTTGTAGGTTCAACCTGTGAAGTACTGTATAATGCAGTACCACTCAACTGAATTGTGAGACGACCTGTTTGAAGGTCGCATTCTGTGATTTCAAAATTAGTTCCGTTAAGAAGGTTGCCCTTTGTGCCGTTACGAACATCAAAAGTAAAGTTTTCTGTTTTGTCCGGAAATTGTGTTGTCATTTCATAGGTTTCAACAATAACTTGCAATGAATACCCCAAATCGTAGAGTTCCGTAGAACTGTTATCAAATCCATTTTCAATATTCGCGGTGTATTCAAGCTCATAAATATAACGAACTCTTGTTGGTGTGCCGTTTTCAAGGTCGGCAAAAGCTATACATAAAGAGCCATCCTTTTGTAACAGTAACATATACGGATAACCGTCAAAATCCTGGGGAATGCAATGATACCACGCTCTTTTATTGTTTTTGAATAATTCACCTGCATTTTCATATTTACTCCATCCTGTACTGTCATCAAACAAATTTGAAAAATTCTCTTTATTTAACTTAATTTCTTCATAAAGACCTCCGGTAGAAAGCACTTCACCTGTGAAATGGTAAATGTGCATACCGCCGTTTGTTCTTATTTCAATTCTGTCGTTTTCAAAATTTGGAACATAACTGTACGAGCCGTTAAAATATATTTCCTCGGAAAGCTTGTATGAACCGTTTGGAATATCACTTTTATTTATTCTGTTGAGCTTGAACACACTCATTATTCTACCATCGGAAAAGAATTGCACAAGATAAACAGTGCCGTTGCTCTTTTGCAGGAATATACAATCAGAAAGCTCATAAGCGTTTTTGATACTGCCGATGTTGAGCTTTTTATCCTGATTTTTCATAGTCGCTTCAAGATCCTCGGCTGTATAATCTGATTCTATAAGAACACCGAGTTCATCTGTTGTGCCGTTGCCGAATGTTTTGTAAACCTTGCCGTCAGGGGTAATATCAAAAACAAGCTCGTTGCTTTTTGTTTCCTTGTCTGCGCTCACCACATAACTATATAAACATTTGCCTGTTTCATAACTGCTATTATAGATAGAAGCATTCACAGGATTTGTAAGAAAGCAGACCGCAACGGTAATGCTAGCAATAACAGCAACAATAATAATCCAGAATGCAGGCTTTTTATAATTGAGTACGGATTTTATTCTGTCCTTGACACCTATCTCACCAAAAGCAAGGGGACAAGCAGCAATCATTCGTCTGTTTACACTGCAAGCAAGCAGTGCTTGTGAATAGTCTGCTCTCTGTTCATTATTAAGTTCTTTAATAACTTTTTCGTCACAAGCAAGTTCAATATCTCGGCAGAGCAATACATAACCAAGCCAAACCAAAGGATTGAACCAATGGAGTGTAAGAATCAAGAATCCAAGAGGTTTCCACAAATGGTCTTTTCTACGAATATGTGCCTGCTCGTGTGCAATAACGTGATCCATATCCGGTCCGTTCATATTAAAAGGTAAATAGATTTTCGGCTTGATTATGCCGAGAACAAAAGGGGATACCACGGCTTCACTCTGATAAATGTTATCACGAATCAGAACCGCTGTTCCGACTTTACTCTTTAATCTCAAGAAACTCACAAGAGTATAAATCAGCAGAGCTACAATCCCCACAAGCCATACACCTGCTAAATAAGGCATAATAAACTGAAATAAATTAACATCCTTTTCAGGTTGAATGGATATAGTTGTTTCACCGATAATGGGGTTTATCACATTATCAATAATTGTTACGCCCGAATCTATAACAGGAGAGTTAAGAGCTATTTCGGGGTTTATGGTTTTAGAGCTTGGTATCAGACTTAATACACTTTCAAAAGAGAAAGGACAGATAAGGCGCACTGCAACAATTCCCCAAAGTAGAACATTTATCCATTTCGGAGCTTTTTTAAGTAATAATCTGAGTAAAAGAACTGCAAAAACAAGCCAACTTGCAGATATGCTCATATTAACAATATTTAAGAAGAATTCAGTCATTTTTATTCTCCTTTCCTAAAACGGTCAATCATTTTCTGAACTTCATCGATTTCCTTTTCTGAGATTTTCTGATGCTTTGTAAATGCTGCAATGAATGCAGGAAGAGAGCCTTCAAAGGTTTTTTCAACCATTTTATTGATTTCCGAAGCCTGAACCTCATCCTTTGAAACTAAAGAAGAAACAATGGTGTTTTCATTCTTGAGCACACCTCTTTCAGACAAACGTTTGATAACAGTGTATGTAGTGGTAGGTTTCCAACCCAACTGCTCCTTACAAAGATTAACAAGTTCACTGCTTTTGATTGGTTCGTGCTCCCACAAAATCAAACAAAAGCGATATTCACTTTCAAAAACTTTTGGTGTATCCATATTGATTTCTCCTTTCTCTAATCCGTTAGAGCTCATATACACTCTAACATATTAGAGTTAAAATGTCAATATGTTTTTGAAAACAAAAAATAGTGGCAAGGTTTTAACTCCTTGCCACATATAAATTGTAAATTTCCATTCTGCAACCAACCTTTTTACAAAAGTTGTTTACATTACTCATTAAAGTTGTTTGGTCTTATTTTTGTGATTTTCCCCTCGATGTATAGTGTTTCTCCATCAACAGAATGTTGTCTTCTCGTAAGAACTATATCGAATTTTTCTGTTAGCGTTTTCCAAAAGTCAGCGGAGCATTCGTTTGGTACCTCAATATTATATTTTACTGTCATACATATATCAACTCCTTGCATATTATTTCTCTTGTTCTTGATTCAATGTTACTCATACGGCATACCCACTCCATTTGCTTTTCCTCTTTCAGTTGCTCGGTAACACCTTCAGCCTCTTTCATCTGTTCCACAAAAGTATCATACATTTCATTTACCTGTTTTTCTACCTCTGCGCAGTACTGATAAAGCTTACCTTGCATAAGTAGTGTATTAAAAAACACCTTCTTATGCTTTTCAAGATAGGTCTTGTGCATCATTCCCCATTTACTGAGAGTAATCTTTGCTTCTTTGGCTGGTATTACGAGATTCGGGATGAAATAGTCGCCGACTCTGCGGTAGGTTAGCTTTGATTTGTTTTCCATAATTGTCATCCTTTCTTGTTTTCAATAAAAGTGTCGTATGTAAATCTTGCTCCGAGTCTGAACCCGACGGTGAAGCTATCTGCATTGCAGGTGCTTGAAAATTTTATATAAGTCGCTACATAATCGGTAAAGAGCGCTTTCTCTTTGTTTGTGAGGATTGATGCCAGTTGTACCTCTTTGTCGGCAAGCTCACTCAGGTTCTTTTTAATCTTTGCGGTCAAATTTGTTGTGCACTCCTGAGGCTCAATGTTTCCGTAATAAAAATCCTCGATGAAATTTGACATATTATATCACCGCCTTTACCTTTCTGATTTATCAATGATTTTCAATAAAAGCTCATCTACATCTTCGGTGGGCAAATCCTCCGCTAAGAGCATATTGCGAAATTCATTCATACCATTGATAAGTAAATTGCACTCAAAATCTGTAAATTTAATTTTAGTTTTTCTTTCCATAACAAAACCTCCTGTTATTTGGTAGCTTTATTTTACCTTATAACGGGAGGTTAGTCGAATGTGTGGATTTTATATTTGTTTGTTTTATAAGTGGAAGTATTTTTTCATATTCTTTTCTGCGTGGTGTCCGTGTTGCTCGTTCCCAAGCAGAATAAGCATTTGGTGCAATACCAATTCTTTGTGCCATTTGAGATTGGTTAAGAGATAGCTGAGACCGAACTTCTTGTAAAAGTAGATTGTACGGATAATCAATAAAGGAAGTGTAATTATCAAACAGTAGTTTGCGGTCTATTTTAAGAATATCTGCAAGTAAAACAGCAGTTTTATACATTATGGGATTTTTGTCGTTTTCATAAAGAGTGATAGTGGCAGGTACAACACCAACCAAATTAGCAAGTTCGCGGGTTGTGTAACCTTTATGTATTCTGTAGTATCTCAATGTTTTTCCGGCGGTATCGCAATTATCGCTATTCTCAAAATCATACTGTAAATGCAATAATAACTTACCCTTTGAAAAGTGATATACCTCTGTGTGATTGAGAATAGTATTGCATTTGCACCAAAGTATAGAAGAAAGGTATTCTACGGAGAAAACAGAGAGGCATACGAGAGATATTACGAACACTTTGCCAATGAAAGGGTGTTGAAATAATAGAGGGAGAAATCTGTCCCGACCACGTACATTTACTGGTAAGTATCCCACCTAAAATGAGTGTATCAGGATTTATTGGATACTTAAAAGGAAAGAGTAGCTTAATGTTATTTCAAAGGTTCGCAATATGAAATTTGCTTACAGAAACCGTGAGTTTTGGTGCAAAGGATATTATGTGGATACAACCGGTAAAAATACAGCCGCCATAAAGAATTACATAGAGAATCAATTGAAAGAAGATAAACAAAGTGATCAGTTGAGTCTCTTCGACCCAAGAGACCCGTTTACGGGTAGCAAGTAATCCTATGCGTGGCTGGCAGGACAATAAAAGACGCACTTGTGCGTTGCCTGTAGTATTAGGGCTCTGCCCGAAACGGAAAAAACACCCGCTATGCGGGTGGATATTTATTTATCCGCAACCGAAAAGACATTCAATATATACCAAAAGGACAAAGAATTGAATTAACGCTTCTGATGTGGTATTATGTAGCTGTAAACAGTTGGATTATACCCGGATTCAGGAGTTGGTTTTATGATAAATATAAATATTTGTGATGACAGTCAGTATGATATTGAAGTGCTGAAGAATGAGCTTGAAAAATACGAACAAAAGAAGCACATAAGATTTGATGTTGATGCATTTGAAAAAACTGAACAGCTTTTATATGAGCTTCAGGATAACAGGATTGCCGATATCTATATTCTGGATGTTTCAATGCCGGATAAGAACGGATTTGAGCTTGCCGAGGAGATAAGAAGGTACAGCGAAAATGCCGTTATAATATTTTTGACATCCATGGAGAACCAGGCGATAATGGGCTATAAATCAAGAGCTCTTCGGTATATTCTCAAAGTAAATATAGAAAAGGATCTTGAGGAGGCTTTAGACAGTGCTGTAGCTTATGTGAAAAAGCCTGACGAAAAGATTGTTACAGTGCGCAGATACAGTGAATGCTGGAGGATTGCTTACCGTGATATAGTATGCGTCAACCGCGTATCAAGACAGCTTGTAATTACAACTGCTTCCCAGGGAGAGCTTACAGACAACAGAGGAATAACGGATTTTTATAACCTTCTTGATGATAACAGATTTTTATTTATTGATCGCGGATGTTTTGTCAATGTGGATTATATTTCGCAGCTTTCCGGATATGAAATTAAAATGAAAAACGGAAAAAGCTTACAGATAAGTCGAAGATGTCTACAGACGGTCAAAAAATTTTTACTTGAGTATTGGAGTTTATAAATCGGGGTGATAAAAATGGATCTGCTTTATGAAGTGCTTGAACTGCTTTCTGTTTTTGCTGAAGGTTTTATTGTTTTTGCTGTGTCGGGCAGAATGTGTACAGCGAGATACAGAAATAGCAAGCACATTCTGTTGCTTACAGGCTTTGCCTTCCTATATACGTTGAGCTTAACATATTTAGGAAGTGTTGCAAAGCACTCAATTTCACTTCTGCTTTTTGCGGTGTGTTATTCCTTCGTGGTTAACCTTGCTCTTGCGAAGGGGAGTACGCTGTTAAGGTGCACGTCACTTATGACAACGTGGTTTTTCCTGCACGCACTCGATTATGTGCTGACGTACGGCTTTATGTTTATTGCGGAAAAATTTTCAGTAGGTGGAAACCGGTATACGGCGCTGATTGTCGTAGGGGAGCTTGTAAAGGTTATTCTGTTTTGTCTTATGTGGAAAATATATCCTGCTTTTTCAATGCTGGGTAAAAAATATCTCAACCTGATTTTTACAATCTCCCTTGTAGCGTATGCGATAATGTACACCTTCGCCGGAATTATAATGGAAGAGTCTGTTGTTGCGGTACAGATGATATCCTTCTTTTCAATTCTTTTTACAGCGGTGTCGCTGATTGCGACGGTTTTTGCCGTTACTGTTAAAACGGGATACGAAAAGGAAAAGCGTGAAGCAGAGCTTATGGCTATGACCAATTCAATGATGGAGAAGAATTTCATTGAAGTTGAAGCCTCGCATAATACAATCCGTCAGCAGGTGCACGATTTCAAAAATCATATTCTGACATTGCGCGGGATGCTTGAAAGTGATGAAAACGCAAAAAAGTACATAGATGAGCTTCTTCAGTCCTCTTTCGAAAAAGCACAGTATTCATCCTGCGGGAACAGAGTCATTGATTCAATAATCAACTGCAAATTTACAGAGGCTAAAAGGCTCGGAATAAATTTTACTCACAAGGTAACGCTTTCCTCACAGGTGTATCTTTCATCGGTTGATATCTGTGCTGTGCTTGCAAATCAGATTGATAATGCACTTGAAGCCTGTTCAAAGCTTTCCGATAATGAAGAAAAGAATATAAAGGTTGAAATATGGCAGAAGGAAGCTTTTATATTTTTCAAGGTTACAAATACCTGTCGGGGAAATCCTTTCAACAGTAAAAAAGAACTTGTAAGCACGAAAAATGATCCTTCGGGATTGCATGGCTACGGAGTTAAAAACATTACAAAAACCGCCGAAAGCTACGGCGGTACAGTCAAGAGCGATTACGCAGACGGAGTGTTTATTTCCGTTGCAATGCTGCCTAATAACAAGTAATTAAAGGAGGAGAAATTATGAAGAAGATTAAGGGTTTGTTGGTTATTATTGCTGTTATTGTGATGATGCTGATGTTTTCCGTTGCGGCTTCGGCGGTACAAACGCCAACGTCTGAAAAATATTTTTCTTACAGTATAGTTAATGGTGAAGCATGTATTTACCGTATTGACAGAGGGTTTGAAGGACATTTTGTAATTCCAGAAAAGCTAAAGGGCTATCCTGTTACCGAGGTGAAACAGGCGAATTATCCGTTTGATTCATGTGGCAATGTTACAGCAATCACTCTGCCGAGTACAATAAAAAGAGTGGGTCAATTAGGACTTAGTAATGATCTGGAAAAGGTTTATGTTGATTCTCTTGAAACATGGCTCAATATTGATTTTATTGATCAGGATAGGAGTCCCTTCAGTGGGGGAGGGGAGCTTTATATCGGTGGAGAACTTGCAAGCGAGATTGTAATACCTGAAGGTGTAACGGAGATTAAGGACTACGCTTTTCAGGGAATGAGGTCAGTTAAAAGCATAAAGTTGCCTTTAAGCCTTGAAATTTTAGGTACTGATGCTTTTGAATGTGACGTCTATGTGGACAATGTGGAATCCTGGATTAATCTTATCGCCGATTCCCGTAAAGCCGGAAAGACACATTATCGTTTCTTCGGTGATATGTATGTAAACACTCAGCTTCTGGTTGATCTTGTCATACCGGAGTCTGTCACAGAGCTGCCGGCTGAAGTTTTTAACGGCTTTGGATCGATAAAAAGTGTAACCTTTCATAAGAGTTTTGAAAAAGTAGATCAGTACAGCTTTTTCTACTGCACTAATATAAAAGAGGTTTATGTTCCCGATGTTCAGACATGGTTCAATATCTGTACTGATATGATGCGGACCATAAACATGTCAATCGATACAATATACGTTGATAATAAGCCTCTTGTTGACCTTGTAATTCCCGAATCTATTGACACGATTCCTGATTATGCCTTTGAATATTACAGCAAGCTTGAAAGTATAAGTATTTCAGCTCCGATAAAGAAATTCGGTTATAATTGGAATTACATGTGTGATAACTTTAAATCAATTTATGTTGATTCTTATGAAACCTGGATGGATTGTGATTTTGTAAATGGTGGCGAAAATCCTGCTTCCAGAGTTGAATGTCTTTATATTGACGGCGCGCCTGTTATAGATTATGTAATTCCCGAAGGCGCAACAAAAATCTCATCGAGGGCATTTGTAGGATACAAGGGGCTTAAGAGTATAACCATTCCGTCGAGCATAGAAGCGTTGGGCGATGATGCTTTTAAGGGTTCAGGTCTTGAAAATGTATATGTCGAAAGTTTAGAAGCGTGGTTTGAAACTTGTAGAACAGGTATAGAGTCATCTGAATTCTCGTGGAAAGCCAGACATCCGATGTCGGTTGCAAAAAACTTTTATGTTAACGGTGAAAAAATTGTTGATCTTGTTATACCCGAAAATATAACAAGGATCCCTGCTCTTGCTTTTCTCAATGTTAAGACGATAGAAAGCGTAACCTTTCATAAAGGTATAACCGGTGTAGGCGGAAGTGCGTTTTCGGGATGTACGGGAATAAAAGAGGCTTATGCGCCTGATTTTTCCACTTGGTCAAAGGTGTGTGGCTTAAGCGGATATATAAGGCTCGAAACGATATATATTGACAATGAGCCTGTTGTGGATTTTGTTGTTCCCGAAGGAGTGGAAAAACTTCCTGCGATATGCTTTAATAATTACAATAAGCTTGAAAGCATAACAATAGGAAGCAGCCTTAAGGAAATAGGCGGAAACTGCTTTACAGGATGTGATAATCTTAAGAACGTTTATGTTGATTCGCTGAACACCTGGCTTAATCTGAAATTCGTCGATGAGACGGCAAATCCGATGAAAATTGCAGAAAATCTGTATATTGCAGGAAAGAGCATTGAAAACCTTGTTATTGATGAAAATGTTACGTCAATTCCTGCCTATGCCTTTGCCGATTTCAAAGATATTAAAAGTGTGACGATACACGACAAGCTGACAAGTATCGGTAAAGACGCCTTTGCCGGCTGTACCAACATTGAAAGTGTTTATGTGCCGAGCCTCGAAAACTGGCTGAATATTGATTTTGAATCAGGAAATGCGAATCCCCTTTCTTACGGCGCAAAGCTTTATATTGACGGAGAGTTTTTGGAAGTGCTTGAAGTGCCTGAAGAAATCGGATTGATCAAGCAATATGCTTTTT
This sequence comes from Clostridia bacterium, assembly GCA_017473435.1. Classification (GTDB taxonomy): domain Bacteria; phylum Bacillota; class Clostridia; order Oscillospirales; family Acutalibacteraceae; genus UBA6857. Next base: position 15,242 of record JAFULG010000055.1, read on the forward strand.
ATGGTTACGCACATATTAAAACCTTCAACATTACCGGTGCACCTTTGTCTATTGATAGGTCAGCCTTTTACGGGGATCGCAAACAAATGGAAATTCATGCAAAAACCCTGGAGGATTGGCTGATTGTCGGCTCGGATGTATCCGCTGTACCTTACTACAGCAATCCTATGCAGTATGGAGCAACACTTTATATAAACGGTGAACAGCCCGAAGAAATTGTTATCCCTGAAAGCGTGAAAAGAATTCCCGCTTATGCCTTTAATAATTACAAGAAGCTTAAAAAGGTAACAATACCCGTTACAACCAAGATGGGCCTTGACTCATTAAAAAACAGTGGATTGGAAGAGATTATAATAGGCAGTCTCACCACGGAATACGAGCCTACAACGGAAGTGACATCCTCTTTCTTCGGAGGATGCAGTACAGTGAAAAAGGTAATCCTTGGTTATGGTGTTAAGTCAATCGGTGACGGGGCTTTTCGGGGTCGAAGCAACCTCAAGGAGGTTGTTATGTACAGCGGTCTTGAGAAAATAGGTGTTGAGGCTTTTTATAATTCGGGGATAACTGCTGTTATTATTCCCTCAACGGTTAAAGAGGTAGGAAAGTTTGCATTTGCCTATTGCGGCGCTCTTGAAAGCGTTACCTTTGGCGACAAGGTCGGTACGGAGCCTGTTATGAATATGGATGATTATGCCTTTAAGCGTTGTCCGAAGCTTAAAACAGTTATATTTAACTCAGGTGTTAAGAAAATAGGCAGATTCGCTTTTGATAATTCTTTTGCAATCAAGGATGTATATGTGAATGACCTTGTCACTTATCTTTGCATAGAATATCCCGGAGATGTTTATGACGGGCAGTATTCAAACCCGACGAGATGTGCGGATAATATTTATATCGACGGGAAAATTGTAAAAAATCTTGTTATTCCCGAGGGAGTAACAAAAGTGGCATGTAATGCATTTTATAATATCAAGAGCCTTGAAACCGTGAAGTTCCCTTCGACTCTCAAAGAAATAGGCTCGGGTGCATTTGCCTCCTGCTGGAATCTTAAGGATTTCACTTTCCCGGAATCTCTTGAAACAATCGGAGAATTTGCTTTCTTTGGTTGCACGCAGATTTCAAAACTTGAACTTAAAAAGAATGTAAAAAGTGTAGGTATGAGTGCTTTTGACTATTGCACAGGTCTGAAGACTGTTTATATGTATCCGCAAATGCTTGGTATTGCTGAAGGGGCTTTCTGCGACTGTAAAAACATCGAGCTTATCCTCTATACCGGTACTAAAGAAGCGTGGGACAAGCTTCTCAAAGAAAACAAAAATACAGGACTGGAAGGTGTAGCGGTTTTATACAGATTCCGTCCCGAATCAATGCGCGCGCCCGAAGCGATTTATTCTCAGCAGACAACGGACAGCGTTACTCTTTCCTGGACTAAAATAAACGGCGCAAGCGGTTATAAGGTTTTTGTTAAGGAGGGAAGCGGTTGGAAAAATCTGAAAACCCTTAAGGATAATACTTACAAGGTGACAGGTCTAAAAACCGGTACAAGGTATACATTTGCGGTGAGAGCTTATATAAGCTCGGGCGCTTTTGTTCTTTGGGCACCGGAATATACAACACACGATACGGCAACAAGAACGGTAAAACCGTCCAAGGTCACAGCGACAACTACTACAAGCTCAATCAAGCTTACCTGGCCTAAAACAGCGGGTGCAACGGGATACCGTATTTTCTACAAAACCGCTAACGGTTGGTCGGTATGTGTCAGCTCCACAACTGCGACCGCTCATACCTTCAATAATCTTAAATCAGGTCTTAAGTTTACTTTGGCGGTACGTCCGTACATATCGACGAACAGCGGTATAGTATGGAGCGACTACACACAGGTTTCAACAGCTACACAGCCTGTTAAGCCTGCAAGTGTTACCGCTTCACAGACAACAAGCACACTTAAGCTCTCCTGGACACCTTGCTCCGGTGCAACGGGTTATCGTATTTTCCGTAAGTCAGGCAATAACTGGACAGCAGTTGTGAATAATGTGACAGCAATAAGCTACTCATTCAAAAACCTCAGAGCAGGTTCTAAATTTACTCTTGCAGTACGTCCTTACATTCAGACTGCTAATGGTGTAGTATGGGGCGCCTATACTCAGATTACTACAGCAACACTCCCGGCAAATGTAACAGCAAAGGTTACCACACCTGCCAAGGGTAGAGTAACTCTTACATGGAATGCTGTAAGCGGCGCTGACAGTTATCTGGTATATTACAGAGTAGGCAATGGCGCATATCAGCTTTATAAGACATGTACCGGTGTTCAGAATATTACCTTTAATAATCTTAAGTCGGGTGCCAAGTATACCTTTGCGGTACGAGCTATCACAAAGACGAGCACAGGTAATATTTACGGCGGATACAATGCCGCTGCGGTTACGGTGAAGTAGTTTTTATTCAGGATTAGAAATACGCAAAGCCGTGGTGTCTTTTTTCTTTATAATTAACAACCTGAAAAACCTTGCTTTTTTGTACAGAGCTGTGCTATAATCAATTCACAAATAATTAATAATTTGATTTCAAAAAAGTGGAGGCTCATATTATGAAAAAAATCATTTCGGTACTTCTTGCAGTTTCTGTTGTTTTGTGCAGCTTTGGCTTTTGTGTCGCAGCCGCAGACGGAAAACAGTACCGTGATTACAATGTGTACACTCTTTTGGGCGACAGCGTAGCATCGGGTTATGACGATGTTGAGAAGGATTCAACAAGCTGTCAGTTCAAGTATAAGGAAAACGGTTACGGTGCAAAGGTTGCAAAGGTTCTCGGTGCAAAGCTTAACTCTATGGCTTGCCCGGCAGTAAGAACAGTTGAAATGCGTTATCTGCTTGAGGATGATTATCCTGCCGACGATTATATATTTTACGGTATTGCTTACGATTGGCAGAGAGAAGGCTTTAAAGAAGAGTACCGTAATGCTGTCAGAGAGGCAGATATTATTACTGTAGGTATCGGCGGCAATGATTACCTTACCTATCTTGTATGGGTTGTTTTGGAAGAAATGGACAATACAGGTCTCGGTGTTCATAAGGAATTTGCTAACAAGATCAAAGAGCTTATAAAAGAAGAGGGAATTGACGAGGAAATTTTTGAGACTATCATTGACGTCGCAAGCGTTATGGATGTTCTTCCCGACCTTGCACAGATGCTTCCTACAGCTTTTGCCGAAGCTCTTAAGCGTTATTATGTAAACTGGAACTGCGTTATTGAGGATATCTACTACTATAACGAGGATGTTGAGCTTTACGCTATCGGTGGTCTGAATTACAGCTACTGTGAAATATTTGATAAAATAGATGATGCATCCGGTATTTTATATAATATCGGCAAGGTTGTTGCAGAGGTAGGAAACAGACCGCAGATTGACGGCGCTGAAAAGTACGGCTATACCTATGTTTCAACAGAGGGTACAGACTGCGTGCTTACTCATCCTACTCCCGAGGGTTATACACGCATTGCAGAATTGATTCTCGATGCACTTCCTGATGTAAGATACGGTTATACCGACGCCGCTTACGGTTCAGAATATTATAATGCTGTTTACTTTATGACAAGAAAGGGCTATATGGAAGGCATTTCCGACACAGAGTTCGGTGTCAAAGAAAAGTTTACTGCAGGAGAATTAGCAGAAACTCTTTGCAACATCGCAGGTGAGACACAGGATGACGCCTTCGCCTGGGCTACTGAAAAGGGTTTTGTAACAGGAAAGGCTGATTCTGATGTAGGATATTTCGCTTTGATTTCAGCTCTGAACAGCTTTTCAAAGGATCAGGGTAAGGCAGATTTCTTTTACTCAATAAGATTTTTACTTTTTGCTGTAAAAAATCTGTTTACCGAAGCTGCTTTCGGTACAGTTAAAAGAGGTACTGCGGCTAAGGTTATCTGCGGATACTGCGGTTTATAAGTTATATATGAAAATGTAAAAACAGGGCTGTTGCGCGAAAGTGTGACAGCCCGTTTTAAATTAAGAGTAATTTTAAAAGAAAAATCAGGGTGTAAGTCTGGTACATCATCATTGCGAAAGTATATGCAGCCTGCGGTTGATGATATGCATGCTAAAGCGTGATGATATACCATTGCTTTCGCTATGGATAAAAAACAGGCAATCTCCACGAACAACGATATTGTTCAATCCGATCGCCACATCAATATAATCGAGAAGGGTAAGAACAAAACACAGAGAATTGTTATTCACAACCGCTTCATCGGGGTGATTGAAAATCCTGTTAAGGAGGAAAATATAGTCCTTGAAGCAAGACAAGGCGTTGCCGTCGAATATCTCACGGCATAATAAAAAAGAGCAGGCTACAAACCTGCTCGATACATAACAAATATATATTATTTAACTATGAGGAAATGTAAAAAAGAAAAGTGAGTATTCACTTGTGTTATGAATACTCACTATGGTGCGGATGACGGGGTGCGGGTGTCCGGTGGACACCTCTGCGCGTAGCGCAGAAGCACCGACCGAGGCGGCAGCCGAGACAGCGGGTGTCCGGTGGACACCTCTGCGCGTAGCGCAGAAGCACCGACCAAGGCGGCAACCGAGACCTTGAACCCACATGAAATTGCTTTTTCGGAGGTTAATTGCAAATGTCATTTGTTAAGAAGTAGCGGTAAACTACATCTCAGGAGCTTTATCCCGAAACGGCATAAAAGAAAAATCCGCATAAATCTGCGACAAACATAAGAAAATATATCAATCTGTTTTTAAACAAAAAAAGGTTGCACCCTCAAATTTTACTTAGCATAAAAAACGAGATGTAACCTGTAGAAAATTTGTATAAATTGTTGATATTTTACATAAAATATGCTACTATTTAATGTGAGTCACAAGGTGTTTTATTGCAACTTGTTAATTATACCGCCAAGAGCAATTTAGCTCATTAATCTTAAGGGGTTGTAAATCAGATGACAGATAAAGAGCTAAGAAAATTAAGCCGTCTTGAGCTTCTTGAATTGCTTCTAGAAGTAAGCAATGAAAACAAGAAGCTTAAAGAAAGAATTGAAGCATTAAAAAATGAAAACAAAACCGCTCAGAATATAGAAAATCTTTCTGCGGCAACCGGTCAGGTGGAAGCTGCTTTAAAATATGCCAACAGTCTTATAGATAACCTTAAAGCTTCAACACACAGTGAATCCAAACACTCAGATAAGAGAGAAAAACAACTTAACTCCGAAGCTATGACGGACAGAGGAATATACATACGGATGCTGCGCTTTTTTGCAGAAAATGATGAAAAGCTGAGTGTTTTTCCGTCCAACATTGAAAATGATGTCAGAACACGGATAAGAAGCATACTTGACAGAAAAAAATAAAATTATCCTTGATTCATTGGGGCGTTACCGATAATGTTTAAAAAGAAGACAAAAAAGAAAATCACGCTCCCTACCGCCAGACAAATAGAATCTGAAATACTCAGAGAGAAATATAACCGAAAATATAAACAGGTGCTTAAAAGTACGGTATATTCACTTATTGTTGTTGCTGCCGTTGCGGTGCTTATTGCCACGCTGGCTTTTCCTGTTTTGCAAATTTCGGGCAGCAGTATGGAGCCGACATTGAACGACGAGGAAATTGTTGTGCTTTTAAAAACCGCAAATATGAAAAAAGGCGAGCTTTGCTGCTTTTCATATCAGAATAAGCTGCTCATAAAAAGAGTAGTAGGCTTGCCGGGTGATAAGATAAACATAGACACAAACGGCAATGTTTATGTCAACGATGAGCTCATAGATGAACCCTATATCACAGACAGAGCCTTTGGTGAATGTGATATAACTTTTCCTTGCTATGTAACAGATAATCATTATTTTGTTTTAGGTGATCACCGTTCAACGTCTATCGACAGCCGAAGCAGTGCAATCGGTCTTGTCAGCGAAGAATTTATTGTAGGTAAAATATTTTTCAGAATATGGCCTTTTGAAAGCATAGGGTTGGTAGATTGATTTCCTGAAAAGCGTAAAGGAGGTGGCAGGTTTGGAAAGCGTTAATAACATCTATCTTGATAAGCATAAAAAATTCAGAATTGACACCAAAAAACTTGCCATATTTTTCCTTGCAGCGGCTTTTATAGTTGCCATTGTTGTTTTCTGGTGGCTTAAGCTTGTAGGAATCACAGTTACCGGAGAGGCTTTCTGCGGACTTGATGAACATACTCACGGAGAAGATTGCTACATCAGTGAGCTTGTTTGCGGCTTTGATGAAACTGAGCCAACTGTTTTAACGAGCGAGTCAGACTCAACAGAACCGTCGTTTACCGAAGCCGAAACAACCGAAAACTCCACCGGATACATTACCAATGCTGCGGAAGAACCGGAAGAAAATCCTTCTGAGATAACAACTTCCGAAGCTGTAACAGCGTACAATCATAGGCACACAGATGAATGCTATACCAAAGTAATGGTGTGCACGATTAATGAACATACCCACTCTCAGGAATGCTTTCCCGATAAAACAGCCGACGTTGAAACCGTCAGCGATTGGCTGGACATCATTGAAGATGTAGAAATAACTAATAACATTCCCGAAAACCTTATTGCTGTTGCAATGACTCAGCTTGATTATGAGGAAAGCAATAATAATTTTGAATATGACGATGACGGCGACAAAAACGGTTACACCCGTTACGGTGAGTGGTACGGCAATCCCTACGGTAAATGGAATACAATGTTCGTATCCTTCTGCCTGCACTATTCAAATATCAATAATGACTCGGAGCTTAAAGCGTCAGGCGCAGAGGCTCTCCGGATTGTATGGGATGACAGAGGCGTTTATTCTCCGGCGGATGAACACACTCCCGAGAGAGGAGACATTGTCTTTATTGATAATGACAATGACGGCACCGCCGACGCCACCGCTATTATAATAGCCCCGGGTGAAACCGGTCACGTGGTTATTATGGGTGACAGCAATAACAGGGTTGAAACTCTGAGCATTGATGTTTCTGAGGACATTATCGGTTACGGCCTTACAGGTGAGCTTGGCTTTGCAAGGGATATGGAGAATGAGTCCAACGAGAAAGAAGCAACACAACAGACAACTGCTCCGGAAGAAACAACACAGAAGGTTTTTCCACCGCTTATGATGATGGCTGCGGCGCCCTCTGAAGAGGATCACACCATTAAATATATTACAGACCTTACAGAAGCCGTTACAGATGTTCATTTTAAAACTCAGGACGGAAATGAAATATCCGAAAACGGAACAGTTTATATCGGTCAGAATTACATTGTAGCTCTTACCTTCAGCGAAACCAATACAGGCAAGGAATGGCTGCAGTTCCAGCACGGTAACGACCATTATCTCGTCTATCCTATTCCGGCAAATATGCATTGTGATCCGTTTTATGATCCGCATCCTATTACGGCAAAAATGGAAAACGGAACTATCCAGAATGTCGGTGAATATTTTGTTGATGAAAACGGTATGCTTCATGTAAGATTCATAGACGTTGAAGACGGCGTGTGCTTCGGACAGAAATATTCAAACGTTGAGTTTACTATTGATTTCAATGTAACAATCGGTGCAAATCAGTCAGGTACATCAACCGATATTATCTTTAACGATAAAATCAATGTTGAGTTTAATATTGACGGAGGCGCCGGTATGACTGTCAATAAAGCTCACGGAGAATATGACGAAGATAATCATACTATGGATTATACTATAAAGGTTGAAGCAACCCACGGTGTTGTGAAGGATCTTGTTATTGATGATCAGATCTGGGAAAACCACTATGCTCTCAGAGATACAATCGTTGTAACTGATCTTGAAGGAAAAATAATTGATCCTCAGCCGACGGTAAGCAATCACCCTTCACACAACTATGGCGCAAATGAAGGCTTCCGTATATCAGACTTCCCCGATTTCCCTGCCGGTGAAGGCTTTCTGATTACTTATAAAACACAGATATATGATGAAATGCTCGGCAATGAAACCGTTGATATGTGGAACGGCCTTGATTCAAACGGTAAAGACTCTAACGGCGAAAACATCTACGTCTGGGCTGATGACTGGACACAGGTTGAACTTGAAAAAATGGAAAAAGAAGGCCGTCAGACGGTGCTCGAGAACAAAAACGGTGAGCAGGTTCCTGTAATTGAATGGGAGGTTGTTATTAAAAAAGATAACCACAACCTTCAGGGAACGGTTATTATCGATACTCTCGGAGAGGGCCTTGAATACTACCGGGATTATCCTATAACGGTTAAGCATTATAATGAAGAGGGAAAAAATCTCAATGATATCTATATTGACTGGGATGATGTTACCGTTAACGGCAACACAATGGAATTTGCCCTTCCTGACGGTTATCAGTTTGATATAATATATTATACAACCTACGAAAAGCTTGATACAGGCGACACTCAAAGCTATAATAATGAGGTAAAGGCTACAATTAACGGCAAGGAAGAAACGGCAGGCGGTGTAGCCGACGTTGTCGGATTCGTTCCTAAAGTTTCAAAATCTGCCCGAGGCGATGACGGTGAATATATTTATTTCACCATTGAGGCTGACGTGCCCGGAGTTATAAAGGATAGGGGCAGCTTTTTCCTTACTGACCAGACAGCCTTCTGGGGCTATAAAGGAAATACCGAGGGCTATCTCTATGTTGAGAATATGCCTGAAGATTTGGTTATAACAGCTGTAACGGAAAGCGGTACCGTTAATTTCACACCTTATGTGGCAGGCGGTCCCACAGAAAATACTTATATTCTTGTCTATCCTGTAGAGGGCAACCAATATCACAGCTTTAATATTTACTTCAACACCTCAAGTGCTGATTCGGAGTCATCAAAATGGATACTTAATGAAGATGCGAAGCTGACAGTTTCATACAAGCTTCCTTTTAATGCTAAAACGGGTGTTAATTGGACAGGTGAGCTTCAGGGGGATAAAACAGTTGAAGATGTTCTTCTAGAAAAATACACACTTTCCAATGCGGCGTATCTTAACTATACTGATGTAATTCAGGCAATCGGTGCAGCCACATATAAGTATTCTCCTATGATTACGAAAAAATCAGCAGTGAATAAAGACGGCACCATTGATTATACAGTTACGTTCTATAATTCCATACCCGGCTCAGAGGGGCCGTTAGGCTATCTGAAGTCAGCAAAATCAATCGTTTTTACCGATACCTTTGATGAAAAATTAGAATATGTCGAGGGCTCACTTTCGGTTGACTGCTACAGTCCCTGGAATGAGGACATATGGTTTAATACATATGTTTTTGAAGGCTCTGTATCAGGCAATACAATAAATGTAAGCTCTCAGGACCTTAAATATTCAAAAACCAACGAAACCCTCGATGCTAAAATGCTGTCATGGTTAAGGGATTGGATGAAAACCTATCAGGTTTACTGCAATGAAATTGCAGGTGGCAGGCACGTATTTACCTACAAGCTTAAGCTTAAGGATGAATATCTTTATTCTACAGAGAATAACAAATATGTTTTAGATAACACGGCCGAGCTTTTATGGGATGATGATAATACGTCAGGCCCTGTTACCAGTTCAACTGAATTTGAAACTGGTCTTGTTGATAAGCAGGTTGCACAGGACGGTAACAAGCTGAATTTCAGCATTGAAATCAACGAGTACTCTCTTGATATTCTGGAAAATATGGATACTCTGACTATAACCGATACTATGACTCCGAATCTTTCGGTATATTGGAACTCGATTAAGCTTTACTATAAGGACAAGATAACGAGTAAATGGATAAGCTTTGATGATATCAACAGCCTTTATAGTTGCACGGTCAGATACGATCAGGACAGCAACACCCTGACCTTCACTGTTCCGGATGAGCTGCATATCAGGGTAGATTATTCAACCCTGATAACCGAGAACGGACTTGTTTCGGTTGAAAACACGGTAAGCATCAACGGCAGTGCTGAGCTGACCGATCTTATCAATGCTACCTTTAAGGTTCAGGACCACAGCGGCGGTGCCACAGGCTCTATGCATGAAATCACTCTTATCAAGCAGGACGGAGATACAGACGACCGCCTTCCCGGTGTCAGCTTCCATCTTTACGGCCCGATGGGTGACCCATCTGCTGTTTTGCCTGCCGGTGTGAATAAAACCATATACACAGCTTCAAATGAGGCACTTCAATATATAGGCACCTATGTAACGGGTGCTGACGGAGCGACACTTATTAAGACTCAGTACCTCACTCAGGGCGGACCCTACGCATTGGTTGAAGTTTCACCGCCTGAAGGATATATGGCGCTCGGTAAGCCCGTATATTTCTACTTCTACGAGCCCGATCCGAACGGTGTCATTCAGACCGTAACAACACTTATTGCTGTTGAAAACTATTCTTACGGCTTTGTACTTCCCGAAACGGGAGGTACAGGCACATTACCCTTGGCAACAATCGGTATAAGCCTTATGGCTTTCCCGGTTTTGTATAGCACAATTCGTCGTAAACGTGAAAGGAGGTTGACATAGTCTCCTGTAACGAAAAGACGGAGAATGCAAAAAACACAGCAAAAAAATTGCAAATTTCAAAAAAGAAAGGAAGTAAGAAAAATGAAGAAATTATTTGCAGTTTTATTAGCACTTACACTCGTTCTCTCAATGGGAACAATGGCTTCCGCAGCCGACGGTTCAATCACAATCACAAATGCGGTTGACGGAGCAACTTACGAATTATATAAGATGCTCAGTTTTGCCCCCTCAAACACAGCAGGTGACAAGGGTGTTTACACTGTTGTAGCAGGTTGGGAAAACTTCTTCAAGTCAGAACCTGCAACAAACTATTTTGATTACAAAACAGTTGACGCAGGTACAGAAAACGAAAAAATTACTGTAACAGCAAAAACAGCAGATACAGCTGTTGACCAGACTCTTGCAAAAGCAGCTATTGCTTACGCAGAAAAAGAAGGAAGCGGTATCTCTGCAACAAAAACAGAAAAAGCAAGCGACTCAACAGTTGAGTTTACAGGACTTGATTACGGCTATTATGCAATTGACACATCACTCGGTACTCTTTGTGCTCTTACAAACACAAATTCAAAAATTACAACTACCGAAAAGAACGCAAAGCCTGACATTGACAAGATGGTAAAAGAAGACTCAACAGGCAACTGGGGTTATGTTAACGATGCAGCAATTGATGAAATTGTTGAATATAAATCAACTATCACAGTTGGTGTAGGTGCAACCAACTATGTAATGCACGATACCATGGATAAAGGCCTTACATTCAACTATAATTCCGTTGCAGATGACAAAACCGATAATGATGTTGTTGTTAAGCTTGCTGACGGTAAAGTAGTTGATGCTGCAAACTACACAGTTGTATATCCCGCAACTGACGGTCACACATTTGATGTTAAATTTGAAAACAGCTTCATTGAAGGTCTTGCACAGGGCACACAGTTCACAGTTTACTATTATGCAATCCTCAACGAAAATGCTTACATCGTGACACCCGGCAATAAAAACGAGGTTTACCTTTCATACGGTGAAAACGATACTTGGGAAACCGGCAAGCATGACACCTTCACATACACATGGAAGATTGATGTAGAGAAGTACACAATGGACGGCGACAACAAGGTTTCTCTTGCAGGCGCTGAATTCCAGCTTCTTGACAAGGACGGCAATGCTATCAAGTTCACAAAGGTAGCAGGCGCAACTGTTCCCACCTACAAGGTTGATGCTGAAGGTACAGTTACAAACATCATCACAGATGATAACGGTAAGTTTGAAATCGTTGGACTTGACGAGGGTGAATATGCACTTCACGAAGTTAATGCTCCCGCAGGCTATAACAAGCTTACAACTGATAAGGTTGTTATTATCACAAGTGAATATGACGAAGCAAATCTCACAGCTACATACAAGATCAATGAAGAAGCTCCCGCAACAATTGGTGTAGAAAACAAGACAGGTTCTCTCCTTCCCGAAACCGGCGGTATCGGTACCACAATCTTCTATGTAGTCGGCGGTCTCCTTATGGCAGCAGCATTCATTCTTCTTGTTTCAAAGAAGAGAATGGCTTCCTTCGCTTGAAGGGATAAAGAATCAGACGGTTCTGAGTCAAGCAATAACGACGAACCCAATGACTCTGAAGCCTGAGATTCCACAGTTAAAAGCTGACGGACGGTAAAATAAAATCCCTGCCGACTTTATGTCGGCAGGGTGATACCTGAAAATTCTGACCGTTGTTTCTGATTATTTCAGCGATGACGTTGAGAATTTTAATTAAGTGAGATTTAATATGAAAGAAAAGAAAACGACTCAGAACAAGACACCGCAGAAGAAGAAAAGCGGCAGCGCCTCTACAATTGCGCTTGTTGCCATATTCTTTGTGGGACTCAGTGTGTTGCTTTATCCTACGATAAGTGACTTCTGGAACGAAAAAAGACAGTCTCAGGCTATTATGAACTACGATGATCTTATTGTCGATCTTACTCCTGAGGATTACTCTGCACTTTTTGATAAGGCAGACGCGTATAATAAAAAAATCAGAAATATGTCCTTTCCGTTCCTTAATCACAAAAATATTGCCGAGGATTATTACAGTACCCTTGATGTTAACGGCGACGGTATGATGGGCTATATCACTATTGATAAAATCAAGGTTCAGCTTCCTATTTATCACGGTACAAGTGACAAGGTTTTAAACTCGGCGGTAGGTCACGTTGAGGGATCTTCGCTTCCCGTCGGCGGTGAAAGCACCCATGCCGTTCTCTCTGCCCACAGAGGTCTGCCCTCCGCAAAGCTTTTCACTAACCTTGATAAGGTTGAGGTCGGAGATGTTTTCACTATAAGAATTCTCGACAGAACAGTTACATATCAGGTTGATCAGATACTTATTGTGCTTCCGAGTGAAACGGAAAACCTCAATATCGTTCCCGGCGAGGATTACTGCACGCTTGTCACCTGTACACCTTACGGCATCAACACTCACAGAATGCTTGTAAGGGGCACCCGCATTGAAAATATTGAGCCTGACAGAATCATCAATGTTATCACCGAGGCCTATCAGATTGACCCGCTTATTGTTACCCCTGCCGTTGCGGCACCTATGCTCGGCATACTTCTTGTTGCGCTTCTTGTAAAGAGCGGCAAAAGCGGAAAAAGCAACAAGAAAAATAAAAAAACAACGGATGAAGAATAATATTGTAAAAAGGAGTGAACATATATGAAAAAAACAGCGAAAATGCTTATTGCAAGCATTATTATTTCGGTTATGTGCTTCACTCTCTTTTCTGCTGCTTATGCTCTTTCTCTTGATACAAAGGGTAGTACAACTCTTCACGTAGCCGATTCGGAAACCAAAGCTCCGCTGGTGGGAGCTTCCTTCCGTATCTACTTTTTTGCCGCCGCATATAAAAGCGTAAGCGGCGTAGGTTATGATTATGTTGTACCCTACGATGACTGCAATATGGATATGGATGATCTGCAGGATGCTTATCTGCCGATACATCTTACCCATTTTGCAAACACTCATTCCTTGCCCTTTACCGAAATTACATCTGACGAAAACGGATACATAGTCTTTGAGTCTCTCGAGCCCGGTGTGTATCTGATAGTACCATCAAACAGTATTGATAATTATTTTATGCCTACTCCTTTTGTTGTTAATATTCCTCTTTATGACGACGAAAACAAGGACTGGATTTACGATATCAATGCCACACCTAAAATGAGAATTTACGGTGGCGGAGACAAAGATACCTTTACTTATATCAGCGTCAGAAAGGTGTGGGACACCTACGGCAGTCACCCCGAAAGCGTAACCGTCAGCCTTCTTAAAGACTTTGTGCAGGTTGATACGGTCGAGCTCAGTGAGGAAAACAACTGGAGCTTCCGTTGGGAGAACCTTTCTGCGAGACACAACTGGAACATTGTTGAAAATGTTCCGGACGGCTATACGGTCTCCTATGAGACTTCCTCAAATACTGTTACTGTTATCAATTCGAGCACAAGTCCCGAGGGGGATAACCCTCCGGAGCCGACCACCGACGAGGAGGAGCTTATATATACAGGTCAGCTTAACTGGCCCGTACCGGTCTTTTCCGCAGTCGGACTCATACTTTTCAGTATCGGATGGGCGATGCTTAATTTCGGCAAAAAAGACGAGGAAACAGCATGAGAAACAAGATTGCAAAAGTCTTTATGGCTATGGGTATAATCTGCATAGGCTTTGCTATGGGGTTGCTGCTGTACAACAATTTTGAAAACAAAAAGGCGCAGGATAATGCAGACGTTCTGCTGGAATCTGTACGTATCAGCATAACCGAGCAGGGCGAGAAAAAAGAGCCTGCAGACCCCTTTGATAAAGAAATGAAAATCAAAGAAATTGACGGCTACGGTTACATAGGTTATTTATCAATACCTGCCCTTGAGCTCGATTTACCTGTTATGTCGGATTGGGATTACGACAGTCTTAAAATTTCGCCCTGCAGATATTACGGAAGCACCGGAACAGATAACCTTGTTATTGCTGCTCATAATTATGACAGCCATTTCGGCAGCCTTGACAATCTTAAGGCAGGAGACACGGTTATGTTCACCGATATGGAATCAAAGACTTATTATTACACTGTTACCTCGGTTGAAGAGCTTATGCCGACAGACGTTGACAAGGTAAAGGATACCGGTGACGACCTTATACTGTACACCTGTACCTACAGCAGAGCTAAAAGGATAACTGTAAGGTGCAGCTACTCTGACAGAGTAAAAATTAACGATGAAAAAATAAAATATAATTTGCAGTAAGGCTATAAAATGCCCCCTGACATTTGAATTGCCCCAATTTGTGCGGACAGCACAAAAAGCACCTATGGCAGGTAAAATAAACATTTAAGCAACATACTGGCTTCGTTTTTCTTGCGGAGTCAGTTTTGTTTTTAATTGAATTCTTTCATTGTTGTAAAAGTGAATGTATTGACCTATGAGGAGACGAGCTCCTCATAGGTTCGCAATTTTGTCCGATAGATACATTATGTTTTTAGTATCGAAAAGAAATTTTCAGCCATAGCATTATTCTATTGTCCGTTCTTAACGGACTTGTTCATATAACAACGGTATTACCTGCTTTTATTTTTGCTTTCTCGCAAAGCTCTTTAATTACCGCTGATGTTTGTTCATATATTGATTTGTCCATCATTATATACTCACTTCAATGTTATTTTGCTTTTTTCGAGAATTTTTATAAGAGCAACTCCGATGATTATTCCTGCTATGCCCTGTATACTGTTAGCCGGAATGTTTACCGCTGATGGGCCGAAGCCGTACATAAAGCCTTCAAATACATAATAACCGAGTACCATTACAATCTCAGCTAAGATACCGCTTGAAATTCTGCAAACAATATTTCCGAATTTTTTATTAAGCAGTTTAAAACCGTAAAGGGCAATGAGAGCCATAAGACCCTTTATAATAAATGTAGCCGGTGCATAGACAAGGTATCCCGAAAATAAATCTGCTAATGCTGAACCGATGCCTGCCGCTAAAAATGCGTATGCAGGTGAAAGCACCCAACCGGCTAACAGTACAACACAATCACCGAGATTTATGTAACCTTTAAGCGGTGAAGGAATTTTGATGACCATTGTTGCAACACATACCAGTGCTGCAATAAGTGAGGCGGTAGCTAATTGTTTTGTTTTTGTGTTCATTTTTTGATTACTCCTTTAATTTTATTTTGACATAAGTATACAGCCAATCTGACCATATAACAATAACCAAAACAAAACATTCCGATATAGCCAGATTGACCATATCGGAATAAAAGAAAGTAATTTGATATTAAATTGAACATTGTTTGTTATGGACATTTTTTTCATATCGTGAATATAATTTTATTCCGATAAGCCCCACAACTACAGTGCTGATAAAAATAACGGCAGACAGCATATATTTTTTTTCGCCAAGAGCAGCCCCGCATACTGTTGAAGTGATAATTGAGGGTATGCGTGCAATTCCGGTAAGAATAAGGAATTTCCAAATATTATAGTCAGTAATTCCGATAAGGTATGTTACAACATCCTTGGGCGTTCCGGGGATAAGATAAATTATAAACAGAGAAGCAGAAAGCTTTTCTTTGTTTTGCAGAAACTCAAGTGAATTGATTTTCTCTTCACTGACAAAAAGGTTTACAGCCTTGGTGCCGAAGAATTTTGTAATTGTAATTATAAACAATGAGCCGATTTCTGTACCCAACATGCAATAGAAAAGACCGCCCCATGTTCCGAAAGCATACCCGGAACCGATTTCTAAAGGCTCAGCGGGGATGATTTTTATTACAGTCTGAAAGGCTCTGATTCCTATAAAAATCACTTTTCTGAGATTGCCGTAAGAATCAAGCCAACCCTTAAAGCGTTCGGTATCACTGATAAAATCAAGCACTTGGGGACCGAATTTTATGTAGCATAATACAAAAGAAGTAATAAAAATACCGCTTGTAGCAATTACTCCTATTTGTTGAGCTCTTTCTTGTTTATTGTGGCTGAACAATTTTATGTTTTTTAAATTCATATTATCATACCTTTAGGATGCAATCATCATTTTCGGTAATTGAGTGTCTCTGAATCTGAACCACAAATATGCCAGCTTGCCTCTATAACCTTTTTTCCAAGGCTTATATTTACCGTTATAATGAATAATAACGGCATTTTCTTCAATCCATTTTAGTCCTTTAATCTTTCTGGGATTATACATAACAGTTTTTTCATCCAGATTGTAAATACATTCATCAATGGGCAGCATGTCATTGCCGAACAATCCGTTAAGAACATCCTGATCTGCAAGGAATAGCCAACGTTGATGCTTTTCAACATAGTCAAATATCATTTTACTTGTAATGATTTTTCGCATCTTTTCGAGATTAACCATCATAACTCCTGCATTGAAATACCGAGAGCTTTTTCCTGTTTTGAAACGAATGTGGTTTATATCTTCAATAAATAATTTTGTATGTCCTGCTGCCGCAATGGTTTTTCCTTTAAAATCTATATTATAAAGAGGAGAAAGATCACGTAGAACAATTGTATCGGGGTCAATATAAAGAATTCTGTCAATATCTTCAGGCAGATAATCCATCATAAGTAACCTGTAATATGTTTCTTTGGTAATGCGTTTGGGCACAGGTGCATCCGCCAGAATTTCGGGACTGATTTTTACGGGATGAACCTTTGTGCGTAAGGGATCGATTGATTTTTGTATTTGTTTGAAATCGTTTTCTGTAAGCGATGAGTGCGCTACAAAAAGATCGAATTTGTTGTTCGGGTTTGTAATCGTTAGGGATTTTAAAAGCACTGTCAAGGGAAACACATAATTGCTGTCTAAAGTTACAAGAATATTCATAAAATTACCTCCTTAAAACCCAAAAATGAAAATTTCAACTTTTTGCAAATGATAGTTCTGATTTATGCAGGAGTCAAGTATATTATGTTATTTGTAGAATATTTTTAATTTATTTGTATTTTTTTGCCAAAACTCCTACAAATTTGTAACGATTGTTGTATTTATATATTACAGAATCTTGAAGAATTTGTAATGTGTGATATGAAGATTATTGACCTGCTTTATAAAGCATACAGGGTCTTCCGCCTGTCTCATAATTTATCTCACCCTGAACTTTGCCTGATTCGACAAGATAGTTCATATATCTTCTGACTGTTACTGCGGTGATTCCCGTATTTTCGGCTATTTCATCACCGGTAAGCCATTTGTTTTTGTTTTCTTTCAAATGATCAGAAATAATTGAAAGTGTCTTTTCCTGTATTCCCTTCGGATGCAGGTCTTCACTTTTTTTACGGGATGAATCAATAATAAAATCAATACTTTTTTGATTCAGCGTGTCAAGTTCACTTAGTGCTTTTTGTTGTGTTATATACTTCTGAAGTGCCGTTTGAAATCTGTCAAAGGTGAACGGCTTAACGAGATAATCAACTATGCCCAGGTGAAGAGCTTCTTCAAGCGAGTCTCGGTCATTGGCGGCGGTTACCATAATTACATCAGCAGATATCTGTTTCTTTCTTATCTGACGTAAGGTTTCAAATCCGTCAAGCTTCGGCATATATACATCCATTATGATAAGGTCAACGCTGTTTGTTTCCAAAAATTCAAGAGCAGAAAGACCGTCTTTACATTTGCCGCAAACTGAAAAGTTTTTGTTTTTCATTACATACTGCTCGTTTATCATGGCAACCATTGGGTCATCTTCAACTATAAGTACCTTATACATTTTTGCAGCTCCTTTTTTTTATTTCTTAAAACTGACTGTAAAGGATGTTCCTATACCTTCCTGTGATTCAACATTTATTTTGCCGCCGGCAGCTTCAATGAGGTTCTTTACTTGATACAGTCCCGTGCCCCTGCCACTGCCTTTAGTGGAAAATCCGTTTTCAAAAATACGGCCGATGTTACTGTCGGATATGCCTGAGCCTGTGTCGTCAGCAGTGATGAGAAGCGCTCCCGGTTTTGAATACATACCGAATAATAATTCTTTTTGACCGTCATAGTTCATATCGTTCATTGACTCAAAAGCGTTTTCAATGAGGTTTCCGATGACGGTAACAAGAACTTCAGAGGGGAGAGATATATCTGCAGAAGAATAGTAACAGCCTTCCCTTAAAACGAACTTAATATTAAGCTCTGAAGCTCTTGCAATTTTTCCTATAAGAAGTGCGGCTATTGCAGGCTCGTTTATACAGTTCATAACCTTGCTTATGGTTTCTCGCTGTACCATTGTTATATTCTGAATGTATGATGTTGCCTCATCATACATTTCCATCTGTATCAGACCGAGAATAACATGAAGCTTATTAGTGAAATCGTGGTTGTTAGCCCTCATTGAATCTACAAGATACCTTGTACCCGTGAGGTCTTCCATAAGCTTTGTGTATTCTTTTCTGTCGTGAAGAATACCAACGGTGCCGGTAACAGAATCGTTTTCTTTAATCGGTATTGTATCAATTAGTATGTTGTCATAAGCTGAACTTACAGAACGACTTGTTTCAGAAGCACAAAGAGGATTAAGCGCAGGAATTGTATTACTTAAATTACTTACATATTTTCCGATGAAAGAATCTTCTTTTCCGTCAGTTGTAAGCATTTCAACGGCTGATTTATTTATAAACTGAACTTTACCTACCTTGTCAACAGCTACTATGCCTTCGTCAAGAGATTCGAGAATATTGTCACGCATTCGGAACATGGATGTAAACACATCAGGCTCATATCCTAAGAGACTCTTTTTGATTTTATCTGAAAGCTCTGCAGAGATAAAAAGCTCAATCAGAATTGCTATAATAGTAATAAGAATAAAGGTAAGTATAATTTGAATCGTTTCATTTTTTATGTTTTTCATAAGCATAATTGCTATAACAAAGCCCGCATAGTTGCCTTCTTCGTCGTATATTGCAGCATATGCTCGTCTTTGCGTGCCTGACGGACCTTTATCCGTAGTAGTATAGTAGTCTTTGGATTTTTCTTTAAAATCAGGTATTGTACCGTCGTAAACCGTACCGATAAGCTCTTCGTTTGAATGGTAAAGACGAGTGCTTTCTTTTGTTACAACAGAGATAACATCGATATCTTTAAGAGTATCACACAGAGAATCAAGATATTCTTTGAGTAAAGGATAGGAATCCATGTTTGAGTATTCTGCTTCTACAACGAGTGGTGACTTTGCGATAGCTTCTGCCACATTCTGAAGATTCTGGTCACGGCGCTCTGTTTCAAATTGCACATTTATAAAAGAACCTGCAAAACCTAAAAACAAAGCAAGGGTGACGATAAGTATAATCTGAAAACGAAAAGACATTTTTTGTATATTGCCGAGAGTGGCTTTCTCGTTTTTTTGGTTGTTTCTTTTAAATGGCATATAAAAGACTTCTTTCATTTTAGTTTATGATGTAATAATAATAGATTTTTTGCCTTTTGAAAAGGTTTTGAAAGTAAAATAAATGAAAAAAACAAAAAAAATTCTTTTAAACTTTTGAATAATTGTATATGAGAAAAAACTGTGATATTCTTGGCTCAACAAAAAACAAAGGAGCGATTTTATATGGGTTCAATATTCGAAACAGTTATGCTTTTATGCTTCGGCTTTTCCTGGCCGATGAATCTTATCAAAGCATACAATGCAAAAACAGCAAAGGGCACCAGCCTTCCTTTTATCCTGCTTATCATAGTAGGTTATGTAGCAGGCATTACAGCTAAGATTGTTACGGGACAGACCAACTACGTTCTCGCAGCGTATATTTTAAATCTTGCGATTGTACTTCTTAATCTTGTAATTTATTTCAGGAATACATCACTTGACAAAAAGAAAGCATAAGGAGAGATCGAAAATGACAGAAATTAAAAAGTATTCAGCACTCAACGATCTTGCAGAAAAAGGCGGAACAGTTATATTCGGCGGCAAAGAAGATAAGGATATTCCTCTTTGTGAGTTAAGACAGGCATTTGAGCTCGGTTCAAACTATTATAACAGAAGCTTTGAAAATCTCAGCATTACAAATGCCGCAGAGCTTTATTTAAGCAGTGTAGCACCTCTTGCTCCCGAAACAGTGCTTCTTCATATCGGTGAAAACGACCTCGATTTGTTTGAAAACAATCCGGATAAGTTTTTGGAGCTTTACAGAGAGCTTGTTTGCAAAATTAAATCTGAAAGCAGAGACTGCTATATAGCAATTGTATCGCTTAAAAATTATGATAATGATTCGTTAATTGCTAAATTGAATGAGCGTCTTAAGTATCTTGCCGATTCCGAAAGATGTGAATTTGTTGATGTTTCTCAAAAGAAGGTATGGAATCCGAGAAGCACAAAAGATGCAATTTCCTTTATATGCTCTCTCGGATTTGTAAGACACCTTAAAAGTCATGAGCCGGTATACGACCTTGCAAGAACACTTTTTTGCTATGCTTGATTTCTGTAAAGAGTACAAATTAAAACAGATGTCCTCAAAATAAATTGAGAGCATCTGCCTAAATAATTTTTACAACGGAGGTAATTAAAAATGAAAAAGTTTTTTGAATTAATCACATTGGCAGCATTATCAGCAAATCCCTATTTTACTGTTGATCGTAACGGTGAAGCCATGTATGAGTTATACAAAAACATTCTTGCTGACTTAACAAAGAAAGATTAAAATACGGATGAACAAAAACCAAACCAAAAACTTAAAGGAAGCAAACAAAGATAATTTACAATTATTTTTTGACGTTATTTTGAGAATTTACCTTGTTTTTCTTCCTATATTCACTCGGTGTCATACCCGTATATTTTCTGAACAACCGGCTGAAATACAGCGCATTGTCATATCCGACGGTGGCTGCTATTTCAGCTATATTTTTATTACTGTTTTCAAGGTATCCCTTTGCAGCAGCGATTCGCAAAGAAACGATGTACTGCATAGGCGGTACCTTCATAACATTTTTAAAGCTGTGTATGAACCAATTCACGCTCATCAGGTGCTCACTTGCATACTGTTCAACGGAAATAGGCTTACTATAGTTTTCGTTAAAATAATGTACGGCTCTTTCGATATCGTTTATGGTGTCGTTTTTTGTTTGCTTACCTTCTTTGATATATCTGTTTATAGTAAGGAAAATGTGGTGCATAAACAGTTTAATCACATCTTCATAGTTTGCTCTTTGCAACTGAAGCTCTTTTATAATCTGATTATAAATCCAGGGATAATCAGGTGAAAGACCCGTAAAGAAAACATTTTCTTCCTTTGGCAGTTCATAGCTGTCAAGATACTGTTCTACCTTCCAACCGGTAAAATGCACCCAATAAACCTCGGTTTTGTCAACGGCGTAATAGTAATATACCTGTGGTTCCTTTGGTCTGAAAAGAACCATATTTCCTTTAGTTACTACGGTAGGCTCTTCGCTGCCTTTAAAATAGAAATATCCTTTTCCGGCAGCAATGTATAAAAGCTGATAATCGTTTCTTCCTTCAGGGTGAGGCGTTTCTATTACGGGGCCCGTATGCACCCTGTAATAACCGCAGTTGTTTACTCTTATGGGCACGGTTAAATCTTCAAGATTAGGGTTTTCATCGTCAACATAAGCTACGTTTATATACATAAAATACACTCCTTATGTGATAATGTATATATTATACAGTAAAATGTACATATTTTCAACCTTGAGTGAAGTGATTTTGTGCATATTTTGGTTAATTTTATTTATTGAAATTGTAAATTGTCGATTGTATAATGAAATTGCAAAATAAAGTTGCAAACGCAAAAAGCGTAAAAAAACAAAGACAAGGAGAAAAAACATGGAACAGAAAAAGTATTTGAAATGGTATCACAAAGTGGGCTACGGCTCCGGCGACGTTGCAGGTAACTGCGTTTACGCACTCTTAACCGCATTTATGATGATTTATCTGACTGACACGGTCGGACTGAGCATGGGTATCGTAAGCACCTTAATTGCGGTATCAAAAATTTTTGACGGCGTATCGGATTTCTTCTTCGGCAGAATGATTGACAAGACTCACTCCAAAATGGGTAAAGCCCGTCCTTGGATGCTCTGGCCTTACATAGGCTGTTCAGTTTCTCTCGTTGCCTGTTTTGCAGTTCCTATGAATTGGGGCGAAACAGCACAGTACATCTTCTTCTTTATCGCTTATACTCTCCTCAATGCAGTATTCTTTACAGCAAATAACATCGCTTATGCATCACTTACAGCTCTTATCACAAAGAACACAAGCGAAAGAGTTCAGCTTGGTTCCTTCCGTTTCATTTTCGCATTCGGCACAAAGATTATCATTGAAGCTGTTACAATTCAGGCAGTAAGCATGCTTGGCGGCGGTGCTTCCGGCTGGAGAACAATCGCAATTGTTTATGCAATTCTCGGTCTTGTTGTAAACACCATTTCCGTATTCTCAGTAAAAGAGCTTCCCGAAGCAGAAGAAGGCATGGAAGAAGAACGTGAAGAAGAACACAAGCTCACATTCTTTAAATCCTTCGGCTTACTTATGAAGAATAAGTATTATGTTATCATCTGTGTGACCTACATTATGACTCAGATTTATGCTTCAGTTATAGGTATGGGTACTTATTACGCAAAGTATATTCTCGGTAACGAAAATCTTTTCAGCGACCTCTCTCTTGCAATTAACATTACAATGGTTTTGGCTCTGATAGCGCTTCCTATGATTATTCAGAAGATGGGCGGTATGTATAAGCTTAACATTGCCGGTTACATTCTTGCAACAGTAGGCCGTCTCGGTGTTATGGCTGCAGGCTATATAGGCAGTATTCCTCTTATGCTCGCTTTCACAGCAGTTTCAACATTAGGTATTGCACCTTTACAGGGCGATATGAATGCTCTTATTGCTTCTTGCTCCGAATATACAACCTTAAAGACAGGACACAGACTTGACGGTATGATGTATTCCTGCTCATCACTCGGTATTAAAGTCGGCGGTGCTCTCGGCACAGCAATCTGCGGTTGGCTTCTCGACTTTGCAGGTTACGTTGAAAACGCTGCTGTGCAGACTCCTGCAACAGTAAATATGCTTCACTTCCTCTATCTTTGGGCTCCCGTAATTCTTTGTGCAGTAGTTGCAGTCCTTCTTTCACAGCTCAAGGTTGAAAAAGCAAACAAAGAGATTCTTGAAAAAAAGCACATGACAGAAGACGATGTTGAAGTCGTTTACGGTAATGTATAAAGGTGGTTACTATGAAAGAGTATCAGAGTTTTGACAGAATTGGCACAATGCCTCACAGAAGCTACTACATTCCTTTTGCTGAAGATGATGCAGTTAAGACTAAGCACGGTATAATCGACAGAACATCAAGCTCACGCTTTACCACCTTTGACGGCGTGTGGCAGATTAAACAGCTTGACCATGTTGAGGATTTTGATGTTAACGATATGCTCGGTGATTCTATCCCTGTACCTGCCTGTGTGCAGATGCACGGATACGATAACATTCAGTATCTCAATATCAGATATCCTTTTCCCGTAATGCTTCCTCATTTGCCTTATGATAATCCATGTTGGCATTATCGCCGTACCTTTAATCTTAAAAAGAAGGCCGGTGAAAAGTATTACCTTAACTTCGAAGGCGTAGACAGTGCATTTTATCTTTATATCAACGGACAGTTCAAAGGATATTCACAGATATCTCACGCTACAAGTGAATTTGATATAACGGAGCTTGCTGTAAACGGTGAGAATACGGTTGATGTTCTTGTTCTTAAATGGTGCATTTCCACTTATCTTGAATGTCAGGATAAATTCCGTTTTTCAGGTATCTTCCGCAATGTGTATATGCTTACCCGTCCTGAAAATCATATTACAGACTATAAGATTGAAACATCTTTTTCTGATGACAACGGAATTCTCACCTTTATAAACGAAAGTCCCGTAAGCATAAAGATCTCACTTGAAAACAATGATGTAATCGTTCCTGCCGGTATGAAATCCGAAATGGTAGTTCCTAATGTCAAGCGTTGGACTGCCGATGAACCCAACTTATATACTCTTGAGCTTTACGCTAACGGTGAAAAAATCATCGAAAAGATTGGCTTCAGAGAAATTAAAATTGACGGCAAGGTGTTCAGAATCAACGGTGAAGCAGTTAAGCTTAAAGGCGTTAACCGTCACGATTTTAACTGTGAAACAGCCGCAACAGTAAGTCTTGAAGAAATGGCAAGGGACATTCACCTGATGAAAGAGCTGAATGTTAATGCAGTCAGAACCTCTCATTATCCTAACAGTCCCGAATTTTATATGCTTTGTGACACATTCGGAATTTATGTAATGGATGAGGCAGACTTGGAAATGCACGGCGCTTGCAGCCGTGACGGCAGATATGATATGGAGCTGTGGTCAGAGTATGCAGAAAATGATTTCTTCACACCCGGTATCACAGACAGACATACCGCTCTTGTTGAGCGTGACAAAAACCGTCCGAGCGTAATAATCTGGTCTTTAGGTAATGAGAGTTCTTTTGGTAAGGCATTCTTCGGCGGTGCAAATTACATTAAAAAGAGAGATAAGACCCGTCCTGTTCATTATGAAGGCTTACAGTGTGCTGACCCCAAGTATTACTTTACCGAATTGGTTGATATGGTAAGTATGATGTATCCTTCCTTTGAAACTATCCGTGAAAAGGTACTTGATAATCCTAAGGAAACCCGTCCCTTTGTACTTTGTGAATACACTCACGCTATGGGTAACAGCTGCGGTGATATTGCCGAATATTGGGAAATGATTTACAACAACGAGCAGATGATGGGCGGCTTTGTATGGGAGTGGGCAGACCACGGTATCAAAACAGATAAAGGCTTCCTTTACGGCGGTGACTTCAAAGAACCCGAACACGACGGAAACTTCTGTGCTGACGGACTTCTGACACCTGACAGAAAGCTTAAATCAAATGCTCTTGAAATGAAAGCTGTATACGGCGGAAAAATAAAATCAGAGGTCAATATTGCAGAAATTCCCGCAAGCACATATAAGTTCTCATCAGCCATTGATATTGAAGTAAATGAGCATACAAGTGAAATAACCTCAATAAAAGCTGACGGCAAGGAGATTCTTCGTGTTCCGATGCACTTTAATATCACAAGATACACTGACAATGACAGAGATTTAGTTCCTCATTGGATAGGAAGATGTCATCTTGATGCTTGTAAGCCTCACATCTTCTCCTGTGAAAAGACGGAAAATACCTACAAATTCAAAGGCTGTCTTGCCGCAAACTGTCTGATGCCTGCCGCATATTTTGACATTATGTATGAGGTTTCAGGTAATGTTCTTACAGCTACGGTTGAGTACAAGCTTGCCGATTATGTAGAAAACTTCCCGCGCTTCGGTGTTGAGTTCGGTGTGGATAAGGCATACGGTAACTTCTCCTATGCCGGCTTCGGACCTACAGAAAGCTATGTTGATAAGCATATTGCCTGTGAATACGGTTACTATGTAAGCTCTGCCCGTGAAAACTATGACCGTGAATATATCCGTCCTCAGGAATCAGGCAGTCATTATGCCTGCAAATATATGGCAGTAAAGGATTTGTTCAAGGTGACGGCTGAACAGCCCTTCTCCTTCTCGGTAAATCCCTATACAACAAAACAGCTTTGTGAAACTCTTCACTCATTTGAGCTTGAAGAAAATGACTTTGTAAATGTATGTATTGACCTTGCAATGAGAGGTGTAGGCTCACATTCCTGCGGTCCCGAATTACCTGAAGAATACGAGATTCCCAAAACGTATAAAAACACATTCAAGTTTACATTCTAAATATACAGAAAATCCTGTTTGATGCAGTTTTGTAACCTATACGACAGCAAGAAAACTTGGGGACACTCATCAACGGTGTCTCCGAGTTTTTATTAAAACCACATCAAAAAATTGTAAAGGAGATAAAATATGGAACCAATTTATGTTACGGGACATCAGAATCCGGATACTGATTCTATTGTTGCCGCTATAGCATACGCTTCCTTAAGAAATGCGTTGGGTGACAAAGAATACACAGCAGCTTGCTTAGGTCGTGTATCTGATGAAACACAATTAGTTTTGAACCATTTCGGTTTTGAGCCTCCGACATTAATAACCAATGTATACACACAGGTTCAGGATCTTGATTTTGATAAGCCGCCTATTCTCAATGCAGGCGTCACCGTTGACAGAGCTTGGAATGAGCTTCAGGAACGAAAGGAGCTGCGAGCAATTCCTGTTGCAAATGATGACGGAACCCTACTTGGATTAATCTCACGAGAAGACATTGCAAGCTATAATATGGGGCTTAACAATTCAAGCGCACTTAATAAAGTACCTTTGTTTAATGTGCTGTCAGTGCTTGAGGGTAAGGTAATTAACGACGCAGGAGAATATCTTGACACCGTATCGGGCGAGGTAGTACTTGCGATTCCCGAAAGCAGGGGTCCGGGTATGTTTTCAAACAGCGACTGTGTAATGATTTGCGGACATCAGCCCGATATAATCCGAAAGGCTCTTGAAAACAACATAAACTGCCTTATTCTTTGCAAAACGGAGTTGCCGTCTGAGCTTGCAGAAATCAAGACTGATACTTGCATTATCTATACACCTTACGATGCCTATAAAGCAACAAGACTGATTTTTCAGTCCACTCCAATCGGAAGAATTTGTTTAAGAAAAGATTTGCTAAGCTTCCATTTAGAGGACAGAGTTGACCTTGTAAAAGAAATGGTATGGAAATACAGAAAGCCCTGCTATACAATCCTTGACGAAAAAGAAAAGATTGTAGGAATACTTACAAGATATCATTTGCTTCGTCCGAGAAGAAAGCGTGTGGTTCTTGTTGACCACAATGAAGCCTCTCAATCAGTCCCCGGTCTTGAGGAAGCAGATATTCTTGAAATTATAGACCATCACCGTTTGGCTGACATTCAGACAGCTAACCCCATTTTTGTCAGAAATGAGCCCGTTGGTTCGACAAACACCATAATTGCATCTATGTTTCAGGATAAGGGACTGATACCTTCTGAAAAGCTGGCAGGTATGATGGCTGCAGCGATTTTGTCAGATACAGTAATGTTCAAATCTCCTACCTGCACCGTCAAAGATATTCGAACCGCTGAAAGAATGGCTCGTATTGCCAATGTTTCTTTGGATGAGCTCGGAAAAAAGATTTTTTCCGAATCAGTAGCAGGTAAAAACGCAAAGGATTTACTTAATACAGACTATAAGGAATTTCATATTGCCGGTCACGATCTTGCTGTTTCGCAGATTACTTGCCTTGACAGTGCAAGCATACTTCAAAGAAAAGATGAGCTACTTGAACAAATGAAAACTGTTGCTGACGAAACTGATGTTTCATTAGTTATCTTAATGCTTACAGACGTTCTTTTAGAGGGAAGCTATCTGTTGTACGTCGGGGATGATGACATTATAAGTCAGGCTTTTGATGTTATACCGAAAGATAACGAGGTTTTCTTACCTGAAGTTATGAGCCGTAAAAAGCAGATTATTCCTACTTTGTCGGCATTGTGGGGATAAAATATAATACATATCTTATATGAGGTGATATTTATGAAAAAATTCTTTTGTGATGAATGTGAATGGATTTATGATGAATTCGAAGGTGCAATTGACCTCGGAATAGAACCGGAAACAGAATTTGAGGATCTTCCCGATGACTTTGAATGTCCTGTTTGCGGCAATGAAAAAGCAAATTTCACTGAAGATTGATTTAGTTTTTCCTCCTTTTTAAGACAAGACTGTATGGCTTCAATAATATGGTCTTGTCTTTACTTTAGTCATTTTACACATAATACCAAGGTTATTCTTTGTAAAATTCTCACAACAAAAGTTTACAGATAAGTTGACAGATGTAAAGTGAGGTGATATAATTCACAACGCTACAAAATAAATTTAAGGAAGCAAAAAAATGAAAGCTGAAATTTTAAATCTTAAAAAAGAAAAAAATGCAGTTATTCTTGCTCATTATTATACTCCTTCAGATGTGCAGGAGCTTGCAGACTATGTAGGTGATTCCTTTTATCTTGCAAAAGTAGCTCAACAAACAAAGGCTGATATTATCGTTTTCTGCGGTGTAAGATTTATGGGCGAAAGTGCTAAAATATTAAATCCTGACAAAAAGGTTCTTATGCCTGACATTTCTGCTGACTGTCCTATGGCGCATATGGTTTCGGACGGCTTGATAGAAGAAATGCGACGAACCTATGATGATCTTGCAGTTGTTTGCTATATAAATTCAACTACAGAGCTTAAAAGAAAAAGTGATGTATGTGTTACTTCTTCTAATGCGGTTAAAATTGTAAAAGCTTTGCCGAACAAGAACATATTTTTCATACCTGATTATAATCTCGGTTCTTTTGTAAAAAAACAGGTGCCGGAGAAGAATATAATTTTAAATTCAGGTTTTTGTCCGATACATGCAAAAATTAAAGCTGAACAGCTTTACAAAGCCTTAGAAAAGCACCCTAACGCCATGGTGCTGGCTCATCCTGAATGTGAGCAGGAGGTGCTTGTTGAAGCCGATTTTATCGGAAGTACTGCTGATATCATCAGATATGCAGAAGAAAGCTGCTCTTATGAGTTTATAATCTGTACTGAGGACGGAGTAGACTTCAAGCTCACTTCTGATAATCCTAAAAAGAAGTTTTACTATCCCGAGCCGCGCCCCTGCTGTGCTGATATGAAGCTCAATACCCTTGAAGGTGTTTTATCTGTTCTGAAAAAAGAAAATAACGAAATACTTATCAGTGATGATGTAATCAGGACTGCTTTGCAGCCTCTTAAAAAAATGTTGGAACTTGTGAGATGAAATAAATGAATACAGATATTGTTATTGTCGGCAGTGGTGTAGCAGGTCTTTACTGTGCTCTTAATCTGCCTGAATATAAAAAGATTACCATTGTAACTAAAGATGAAGCTCCCAAAAGCGACTCCTTCCTTGCTCAGGGCGGTATATGTGTGCTTCGTGATGAGGCAGATTTCAAAGCCTTTTATGAGGATACAATGAGAGCCGGACATTACGAAAACAATCCCGATTCGGTGGAAATTATGATTCGCTCCTCTCAGGAGGTAATAAGAGACCTGGTTTTCTTCGGTGCAAAATTTGAAAAAGACGGAGAAGAATTCACATACACCCGTGAGGGAGCTCATTCAAATCCGAGAATACTTTTTCATGAGGATGAAACGGGTAAGGAAATTACACAAAACTTACTTAACACTGTAAGAAACAGAAGAAATATTACTCTCATAGAAAACTTTACAATGGTTGACCTTATCTGCTATGATAACGAGTGTAAGGGTATAATCGGTAAAAACAGTAAAGGTGAGTTTGTGAGCATCACAGCTGACTATACTGTTCTTGCAACAGGCGGTATCGGCGGCTTGTTCAAGCATTCAACCAATTACCGACACCTTACGGGTGATGCTCTTGCAGTGGCACTCAAGCATAATATAAAGCTTCAGCACATTGATTACATACAGATTCATCCCACCACTCTTTATACAAAAAAGAACGGCAGAGAGTTTTTAATTTCTGAATCCGTCAGAGGCGAAGGAGCAATTCTTCTTAATTCAAAGGGAGAAAGGTTTGTAAATGAGCTTCTTCCGAGAGACGTTGTGGCAAATGCCATTTTTGACGAGATGAAAAAGGAAGGCAGTGAGCATGTATGGTTATCTCTTGCTCCCATCCCTGAAGAAGAAATCCGAACACATTTCCCGAATATCTATCAGCGTTGCCTTGAAGAAGGCTATGACGTAACAAAAGAGCCTATTCCCGTTGTTCCGTCACAGCACTATTTTATGGGCGGTATTGATGTTGACCACTTCAGCAAAACATCAATGGAGCGTCTTTATGCGGTGGGTGAAACCGCCTGTAACGGTGTACACGGTAAAAACAGACTTGCAAGCAATTCACTTCTTGAAAGTCTTGTTTTTGCAAAGCGTGCCGCAGGTGATATAGTTAAAAATTATCTGCCGACAGAAAACAAAGAGAAAATAAAAATCGACCCGTCACAATATGACGGATACGAGGAACAATATAAAAACGCAGTTCTTGAAGCGATAGAACAGGAGAAGAAAAAATGAACAGTATCACAATGAAATTAAATGCAGATAACCTTATATTAAGTGCTTTACAGGAAGATATTACAAGTGAGGACATCACAACCAATTCCGTTATGCCGAAGTATCAGCTCGGTGAGGTTGAGCTTATCTGTAAAGAAGACGGCGTTATTGCGGGTCTTGACGTTTTCAAAAGAGTATTCGAATTACTCGACGAAAAAACAGAGGTTTCATTTACTGTAAAAGACGGAGATTTTGTCACAAACGGTCAGAAAATCGGTCTTGTTAAAGGTGATATAAGAGTTCTTCTTTCAGGCGAAAGAACAGCGCTCAACTATCTGCAGAGAATGAGCGGTATTGCCACATACACAAGAAAGATTGCGGATTTACTTGAAGGCACCCACACAAAGCTTCTTGACACAAGAAAGACCACACCTAATATGAGAGTGTTTGAAAAGTATGCAGTTAAGGTCGGCGGCGGATACAATCACCGTTATAATTTAAGTGACGGTATACTTCTTAAGGATAATCACATCGGAGCCGCAGGCGGTGTAAAAGAGGCTGTTACTATGGCAAAGGAATACGCACCCTTTGTCCGCAAGATTGAAGTTGAAGTTGAAAATCTTGATATGCTCAGAGAAGCTCTTGAAGCAGGAGCAGACATTATTATGCTTGACAATATGAGCGTCGAAGATATGAAAGAAGCAGTTAAGCTTTGCAAAGGTAAAGCAGAAACAGAGTGCAGCGGCAACGTTACAAAGGAAAACGTAGCAAGACTTGTTGACATCGGAGTTGATTACATTTCAAGCGGCGCACTTACTCATTCTTCTCCCATACTTGACCTTTCCCTTAAGAATCTTCACGCTATATAAATAAAGACATAAGGAGAAAATTATGAAGGCGCAGGAAAGAAGAAAATCAATTATAAATCTTCTGCTATCAGAAGACAGACCTGTCCCCGGCGGTGAGCTTTCAGAAAAATGCGGAGTATCAAGGCAGATAATAGTACAGGATATCGCCGTATTAAAAGGCCAGGGCTTTGATATTCTTTCTACTCATAACGGATACATTATTCAGAAATCTCCGTTAAAAGAAAGAGTTTTCAAGGTTAAGCATTCAACGGAACAAACAGAAGACGAACTTAACACTATTGTTGAGCTCGGCGGTACTGTAGTCGATGTTTTCGTCTGGCATAAGGTTTACGGTAAGGTGGTTGCGCCTCTAAACATTTTTTCCTCTTTGCAGATAAAACAGTTTATTGAGGGTGTCAGAACGGGAAAGTCAACGGAGCTTATGAACATAACAGGCGGTTATCACTATCACACAGTCCGTGCTGAAAAGGAAGATATACTTGACCGAATCGCAGAAGTTTTATCGGAAAAAGGGTATATTGCTCCTGAAATTTAATTGATTAGCTAAAATCTCGCCACCCTATACTGCGTCACATTTTTCTCACTCAAAAAATGTCCGTAAGAAAGTAGAGGGGTATTTAAAATTACCGCCTCTTATCGGAATCAGTGTTTCTGTGTCCATGTCTTAACGAGCATTGGATTTTGGGCCCGAAAATCCCCAAACGGGCAAAAAGCCGTTTTGCAAAACAGAATGAATGGTTAAGAAAATCAGAAAAAGCTTCAAAAATTATTACAGCTACCTCAGGATTTCTCCTTTGGTAGCTGTTTTTTATATCTTTTAATTAAGCTTTTCGCTCCCTGTTGGTGGCTTTAGTTTAGTGCATCTGTGTTTTGTGGTTGGTTGACGGTTTTTAATCTAAATATACTTGTTGTTTCTTTTCCCATTGTTTCTACTATATAGCCGTGGGTTTCTCCGTGTGAGTCAATAATAATTGTAATCATTGCAATAGCAAACATCATAACAACCGCAACAACTGCCGTAACAACCACCCTGCGGATATTGACCTTCTTTTTTATATCCTCTTTGCCGTACTGCTCAAAAAAGGTTGCGGCAATGTCCTCGGGCTTGCCGAACTGCTCCGTAACTTCCGCCATATCGGCGTTTTGGTTTTCTTCGGCATAATCCGTAACATTCTGTTTCAGCTCCTTCAGGAACTGCCTTGACTCCTTTGTCCCGTAAAGGAGTTCTTTTTTTATGTCCTTTATATATCTGTTAATTTCTTTCTGCGTTATCACTGAACTCACACTCCATATCAAGAATTTGTGCAATTGACTTTGTGACCGTCAGGTATTCCTGCAATATTTCCTTATAATATTCTCTGCCCTTGTCTTCAAGGTGATAATACCTTCTTCGTCTTCTTGCGCCCACAAGCTTTTCATAGTCGGAGATATACCCCGCATTAACAAGGCGGTAAAGCACAACGTAAAGCGCCGCCTCAATCATTGTGTAATTTCCGCCGCTTTTTTCCTTGAAGGCTTTTGTTATTTCATAGCCGTATAAATCACCCTGCCTCAGCAGGTGCAGAACAAGCATTTCTGCCGTTCCTCTTTTAAAATTATCCTGTTGTTGACTCATATTTTCACCCGTTTTTTCTTTATGAAACAATAATATCACATAATATATATACAAATCAATACTTATTCTGAATATATATTATTGACAACAATATTTATTTATGGTATTATGACCTTGCAATCAAAATAAATCAGTGATGAATACCCTCTCAGTCAATCTGCGATTGACAGCTCTCCCAAGGGGAGAGCCAAGACTTGCCTCGCCCTTTGGGAGAGGTGGCAGACCAAAGGTCTGACGGAGAGGGTACATTAAAAAAGGGGGTCTGATACTTATGCATCGCGGCTCACAAGGGTGAGCGGAAATGAAATGAGAAGCGGGGCGCCGTGGGCGTCGCCCCCTACCACTTAACGAAAATCAGATTTTGTAGGGATCGTTGCCCACAGCGACCCGACAATATAAATTTCAGAAAGGAAGAAAAATATGAAAACACGAAAACTATTATCAATTTTTTTGGCGCTTATGATGATATTGTCAGTTGTGCCGATTTATGCAAGCGCGGCAGTTGAGACATTGAGTGCTAATAATGTTACACAGTGGCCGACAATAACCTATAAAACTGATGATGGAGTTATTCACTACGGTCAGACATTTTCTGAAGCGGTTATTATTAATGACGATGAAATTGTTTTAGATGCTGAAGGCAATCAAGTTGCGGGACATTTTGAGTTTTTTACACCGGCTCAAAGACCGTCATCTACACCTGAAACAGGATCAAAATTGAATATAAAGTTTGTACCGGATGATACTGCCGCATATAAAGGTTTTACAAAAGTCGGCAGTTCAATAATGTATAATGTTGTAAAAACAACATTACTGTTAGTTGATTCGAATAATCTTCCTGTTACCACTTCTAAAGTTGAAAAAGGCGGTACTCTTTCAAATTTAGAAATTACTGGTGGACAGGTTTACAATCCATATTATTCTGGAGATACAAAAGCTGCAAATGCATATTGGGAATGGGTCAATCCCGATACAGTTGTTACTGAAAGTGGTGAATTTGAAGCAACCCTTCATACAGCCGGCGGCTCATATGAATCTATGACAAGAATGGTTTATGTTGAAGTTGAAAGCAGTATAGAAGCAACAACAATAGTTGAAGCCCCCACTGCAACCTTAGAATATGGTCAGTATTGGTCAGAGCTTGTGCTTGAAGGCGGTAAGGTTATGGCTGGAGACACAGAGGTCAGCGGTACTTTTGTTCTTAAATCAATGGGCGATACAAAAGCCGATGTTATTGGTGTGTATGATTATATACAAGTGATTTTCACGCCCGATGACCTTGAAAAATATGCTCCCTGTGAAGGTACGGCAGTAGTAACAGTTACCAAAGCCAACTACAAGTTCGTCAACGAAAACGGTGAAGAAGTAGTTCCTGAGTTTACAATGCCTTACGGTACAACATTTGACCCCGGCTTAAAGCTTGGCGTTCTGCTGAAAAATATGATTAAGGACCGTTCAGTTCTTACGGGCGCTGATGTTGCATACATCTCATTCCCTGACCATGACACAGATGAAGTAGCACCCGTAGGTACAAACACCTATACTGTACGTATTCGTCCCGGTAATTCAGATATCAGTAACTACAATGTAACTGACATTCAGTTTGTTCTCACAATTGAGCCTGTTGTTATTACAACAACTGCTTACTGGAGCTTAAGTGACAAAATCGGCGGTAAGGTAAGCCACGAAGCGAAGGGCACATTTGATGTTTTCGTTGACGGTGAGCTTGTCGGTGATGACATAAAGATTACAAGAAATAAGGATTGGTCCTTTGATTATCCCATCCCCGCAACAGGTGATTACACTCTCAAGGTTGTTTACAACCCCATTGAAAATGACCCCCACTCAATGGAAGATTATGAAACAGTTGTTAATGTAAGGATGATAAGGCAGATTATCCTTCCCGAGGATTCAAGAGTTACTTACAAGGTAAACGGTGACGAAAGAACATCCGTTATGAGGCTCGGTGACACAATTGAGCTTTCAACCTTCGGCGGCGATTTGTTCCGCGGCTGGAAAATTACTGATGCAAACGGTAATATTGTTGACCTTGGCGTAGCCGACCTTATGGCTAACCAGATTACCTTCACAATGCCTGACCACGACCTTTATATCGAAGCTCAGTATGAAAAGGAAGTTGTTGATGATAATAACGGCGGTCTTGATATTGATAACATTTTCGGAGACTTAGACCTTGATAATCTCACACAGGGCGACAGCGACAACCCCATCGAAAATCTTTTCAATAATATCATTGCTTTGTTCAAAAATATCATTGAAAAAATCACAGCCTTCTTCCGTGGTATCGGCGACAGAACGTAAAACTATCTTAACCAACTGTTTATACTTCTTAATGAAAGCACCAATCCCCCGAGGTTTGACCCTTCGGGGGATTGGTGTGTTTTCTGTTGTAATTCAGCTACGCAAAACACGGAGCTTTTGCTATGTATAACTAAACATAAACAAAAAATCCGAACCCTTTTCCTACCCGGAAAATTTGGTTCGGATTTTTCTGGTTTGGTGCGGGTGCTCATAAGGGATTTACTAAATACAAGTAAAAACCGGCACAGACACTATATATTCAGCAGCCAAAATCATTTGAGTTTAAAGACAGAGTAACACGGAGGAATATATAATGTCAAATATAATTGAAGAATTATTCCACGGGAATCTTGAACCGCAGGAGCTTACTACTGAAATTACACCAAAGCTAAAAAAGAAATTGAGTGAACTTGTAAAGAAAGAGGAAGAACTGTCCTCAAGGCTCACTGAAGAAGAAAAAGAGCTATTCTCAAATTATGTGAGTGCATATAATGAATTTTCTAGCATCAGCATTGCTGACGGTTTTGTTTCAGGTTCGGTGCAAAATTTACATACGATACTTTTGTGAAAAATAAGCTATAACAATAAAACAAATGACGGTACTTATTTTATGCACCGTCGTTTGCTTTAAACACTAATACCCATTAATAATTTTTCAATTTTATCTAACAAATAGTCGGAAGGTTCATTTCCTTCGATTTTAGCGTTAATCATTATTTCTAGGTCGTTATCCGTTAAATCGATAATAAGTTTACCTTGATCTTTTAATATCCCTATAGCAGCTTTTTGAGCATTGCTGCTGAAACCGTTTCTGGATATAATGAATGCAACATTCCGCAAGGCAGGATTGAATAGATATTTTTCAGTAATATATATTAGGTTTTGCTTTAGTTTATCTTTATAGTTTTTACATTCGAACACTATAAACTTTGTGTTATAATATCGTATTAAAAACTCCCAAAAAGCAGTTGTTCCTTTTAATGAACATATAATATCCATCCTAAACATTTCATCATTTGTTTTATGTTGTTCAGAAAATTGTGGAAACTCGCTTTTAAATAAATACTTTATAATTGATGAACATATTTCTTCGTATTCTTGAGCTGAACGAGTCGTTTGGCTCGTTTTGCAGTTCTTTAGTTTTGATATAAGTTCTTTTCCATAAGTAGATTCAGTAACAAATGATGTTTTTATTTTAGTGCTATTATCTATAGATATAGGCTTTGCAGATACTATTCTGTTCAACGAATATGGAATCATATCCTGTAGTTTTTCAGACAACTCAGTTACTTCACTGCAGATATAAAGCAAATTTTTTATATCCCAAATAAAAATACCATAATTTTCAACTATTTCTTTTTTTAGCTTTTCATCAATTACACAAAGAAGAATTATACCAAATTTGTGAGCAGTGTCATTATAATTAGCAAGAGATTTATTCTTTAGTGTCTGTTCGATAGCATTCCACACAATTTTTTTATCATTAAAAGCCCCTTTATATGCCTTTACATCTATATAGTAATTTACACCATCTTTGGTTGCTGTTAAATCGAAGTTTATTATCTTTCCTAACACATCAGTTCTGTTATTTGTTTCAAAATCTTGATAGTTTAAATGCTTTAACATGGGTACTATTAAATTTTCGAGATATTGAACTTCCCAGTCATAAAAAACTATATTTTTAGATTCATATATAAAAGATGAGTCTAAAAACAAATTTTTTTTATCATATTGTCTTAATGAAAAAACACCTAATAATAAATTGCATTCAGTAGTTAAAATCGGATTGTATTTTGCAGAATTTATTCGTTCTGCATTGAAACATATAATAACATCGAATTTGTTATTTTTTAGTTTTTCATAATTTATAAAATAGCTGTTATATGTAATAGATAGTATTGATTGATTATAATAACCGCTAACCGTATTAGAACAAATATATTTGTTACTAATGTCAGAAAAATTAGATATAAATTGCAAGCATTCTGGTTTGGTTAAAAAAAGCACCAAGATTTTTGCAGAAGGCTTTTTATTTAATATATCAACTATTGATATAGATAAAGTGCGAGCTACTCCAGTGCCAGTAGGCATATAAAAACAGCATTTTCCAATATTGTTTTCATAAGCAGAAACTATTTTAGATAATGCTTCTTTTTGATGTGATTCTAATTGTTTTTTCATATAATGTACCTATTAGTTATTTTTAGTATTATTATTTGTATTTTTAAAATCAAAGATATTATAACACAACTTAAATAAAATGTACAAGTATGTATTGTATTTTGCTATTTTATTTGAATTTTTTAAATATTATTATACCAAACAGCAAAATAATATCTTCTATACATTCGACAAAACACACACCTCCTTGTACAATGGTCTTACCAAAATACAAGGAGGACTTTTATATGAACTTACCCAAACACATTACAAACGTACAAACAGTCATACAGTACACCCTTCACGGGGACTACTACTTACCCGACCTAAAACTACCCGAACCCAAGGACAACTGCCCTATCGGCAAATGGGGACAGCTTCACCTCAACCACCTCAAAAATCACTGCCGATCAACCTACTACACCTACCTTATGAACGGCACACTACACGATTACCTTTGCAGTATAAATGATCAGGCGGAAGAAATGTTCAACCGCATAGTGTCACATATGGCAGAGGCAGACGGTACTGACGAAAATTTGAAAGCCACAGACCAAATGAAATGGGTAGGTCTTATGAACAACTATCGTCACTGTGCCGAGGAAGTAGTTTTTGACTCCATAATCTACATATAAACAACAAGTGCAGTAGCCGAAACTACTGCACTTTCACTTTATATCCGTTATAACCTGAGGTCATCCTCTTTCCTCTGCTTCTTATCATTGATAAGCCAGGGAATGCCGAAACCTGCACCGCCGCCGACGGCAAGACCTATAAGAATGAACAGCCACCAAAGCGGATTTTTATTCTCTTTTTCGTCTTCGTTGGTAGTAGCAACCTGTTCAACTTTTTCTTCAATAACTGTACTGACATCTACGGCTTTCTTGTACTCTTTGCCGTAGTCGTCCTCGTAGGTTATGGTTATTTTACCCGTAACCTCACCGAGAGCGTCGCTGTCAACTCGCAGATTAGCCGAGCCTTGAGCGTTAGTTGCAGGCTCAATGTTACCCACAAACACACTGCCGCCTGACTGCATGCCCTCAATGTCAAAATCAAGGGTGCAGTTGTAAATCCTGCTCTTGCCCGTGTTCATCAGCTCAAGAGTAACCGTCTGTGTGTCACCCTGAATTACCTTTTTCGGTAAGGTTGCACCGCTGTAGCTGAGCTTCACGCTCTGCTTCACATCTATTCTCACCGTATCACTTGACGAGTAGGAGCTGAAGTTTTTGTCCTCGTACTCTGCCGATACCTGAAGGTCGTGCTGGCCGATAGCAGCCGTGTTAACGGCTTTCAGCTCGATTTCCCAGGTGTAGCTGCTGCCGGCATAAATGCTTTTCACATACTTGGTGGGCATGCCAACTGTCAGAATATCACCGCTTGGATCGGAGAGGCTGAATTTGATGTTATAGAGAGCCTTGGTGGTGCTGTAATTTTTAAAGGTCACCTTCAGCACCGCCGACTTTTCGGGAGAAAGACTCTTTTCGCTGAGCTCATAACTCGTCACCATAAACCTCGGAGTTGAGTTATCCTCGGTGGTTGGCTCTGCTGTGGTTTCTTTCGCAGGCTTTTCTTCGGGAGGTGTCAATGAGAGATATTCACTTGTGATATACCTTTCCTCACCCTCATAGATTACCTTGCTCCAACCGTCAGCTTCACCAACACGGGTAATGCTGCTGCCCTTTTGCAGTACAGTGATGATGTCGCAGTTGGTGTTGGGCTCAGTTCTGATGTTTACATTTTCTGTGGCATAGACAGTTTCTTCCTCGTACTCTGCCGCCAAGGCGAGCACAGGTGTTAAGAGCAAGAGAAAGCAAAGGATAAACGCTGTTAATTTTTTCATATTCTTCACCTCTTACAGCTCTCTGATGTTTTCAACTATGCTGTGCTTCATTTCTTGTTTAATTTTGATAACAAGATTTAGCGCACAAACAAGGAAAAGCACACCGCACATCAGCACGGTTTCAACAATTCTGAATTCAAACATCTGCTTATCCCATTGGAGGACTTTATTAAGCAGATCAAAAATCCAATAGCCTGCAATGTAAACGGTAAAGCCTATACCGTATCCGTAGCCGAAAATTACAAGCAACTGTCTGATGTATGATGAGGAAAGCACCTTAAGGTCGGCACCCACTGCACGCAGAGTGCCTATCTCTCTTTTGCCCTCTCGGATACGCGCCGTCAGTGCGTTATTGACAACACTACCGCAGATTGCAAGGAAAAGTGCTATAACGCAAATCATGCCAAAAACAAATACTCTCACCGACGTCTCGTTTTCTTTAGAGAACTCGTAATTGTTGCGGAAGACACCGTCAGTAACGGAAAGCGAAATCTTTTCAACCAAAGGTGAGATGATTGCGTTTGTACTATCATCAAGCTCGCCCTTTGCTTTAAGGTTAAGAGCATTATAATCAACCTCAGGAGCAAAAAGAGTGCTTGCGCTGTTGGTGGTGAGTATACCCAAGGAATCAACATAAGGTAACAAACCGCCGAATCCGTCAGGCTCACTATTTAAAATTGCGCCGATTTTTACCTTGCGTTCGGTCTTGATAAACTGCTTTTCATCCGCCAAAGATGTGCAAATGATGCTGAGGTCAATTTCGTCACCGACCTTATAAGTGCGCTCCTGAATTTCGATATATTCACGGTCCTTCTGCGGCGGATGGCCGTCATAAATAAAGTCTGATTCAATAAAGGTGTAACCCTCCATACCGAAGTCATCAATGTAAATGCCTATTTTTTCGGGTGCAATGAGAACAATCTCCTCACCGCTGTTGATTTTATCAAGATTGATTTCACCCTCAACAACAGATTCCTTAATTTTTTCAAAATATTCCCCGTTAATGCTTACAAAGGAAGCAGGTAAAACATTTGAACTGATATTATATTTTTCTCTTAATTCATAATAGCTTTCAGAGAATTTGCCCGCTACCTTTTCCTTGTAATTCTCTGCCGTAACACCCTTGTCTACATAGTCATAAATACCGTAAAAGTTATCGCTTATTGTTACCAGAGTCTGATAAGCGTCAAAATCCTCGGTAAGTATGTTTGCCATACATTCTTTTGATGCAAAGATGCTTTCAAAATATCCCGTTGACATAAGCTCGGCAATGTCATTGTCGGAGTAGCCTCTGTAATCAAGGATTTCGTTACGAATAAAGCCTACACTTCTATCACACCCGAGCTCATATTCAGGACCCGAGTAGCCGATTTCGTCAAGCTCATGACCGAGGGCGGAAAAGCCATAGCAGGAGAAAAATATTGTAAAAGCAAGAATAACGCTGACAATAACCTGCCTTGAA
The DNA here is from genome assembly GCA_017473435.1 of Clostridia bacterium. Taxonomy (GTDB): domain Bacteria; phylum Bacillota; class Clostridia; order Oscillospirales; family Acutalibacteraceae; genus UBA6857. Next base: position 56,093 of record JAFULG010000055.1, read on the forward strand.
CGGGCAAGGGTGATGTTTCTTTTTGCAAGCAGCGCCGACACATTAAAGCTCTTTTGTGAGCGTATTTTCTTTCTTCTCAACTTTCTTGCGTAATCTACATTGCGGATTGCCTGCATAGGTGAGTTTTTCGAAATAGGAATAAGCGGTATAAGCGCCGCACACATTACGCAGATAACACCTACATCCGCACCGACTACGAGAACCCATAGCTTCGGCATAAAAATGAAGTCCTCACCCATCAGCTTTGCAATAAGCTTAACGCCGAAATAAGATATTAAAACGCTCAGCGGAGCCGCTATGAGGCTTATTATAAAAGCCTCACGGGCATAAATTGTTATAATCTGCCTTTTTGTTGCGCCCACGGCACGAAGCATACCTATCTGTCTTTTCCTTTCACGAAGATTATTTGCAAAGGAGTTGACTATTGCAAGACAGGAAACAAGGGTAAGTATAACCGCAAAGCTTATAGTATAAAGCATTGTACCCGTAATATCCGCACCGTTTGCACCGTCGTTGTTTTCGCGGTAGTTTGTGGGTACTCTTTCACAGTTTGCCGTAAGCTCATAATATTCTTGTTTATCTCTGGCTTCATAGCTATGCCAATTAACAAAGCCGACAAGCAATTCCTTACCGCCGACGGCTGTTTGCTCGCCTTTATAAACATAGGCAGAGGGCATCAAAGCCGTAGTCTCGGGACTCGTACTGTCGCAAATAAAGGGCTTTTTGTTAACTACAATACCTACAAGGGTATAGGTTCTTTTTTCGGCTTTATCGGTAAAACCTTCACCGTCAGGGATTTTCATATTGAGCGTAAGCTGTTCACCAACCTTGACATTCTCTAAGCCGAGCTGAGTAAGCGCCTGCTTTTCAACAGCAAATTCCCCCTCTTTTTCAGGCAATCTGCCTTCAGACAGATAAGGATAATACATCTCGGTCGCCTTATCCTCAAGCCAGGCAACAGCAGTACCGATGTCGCTTTTTTCCTCATCCTTAAAGGCAAAGCCTATTGTATGAGCAAAGGAATATTCTGAAATATAGCCCTTATCTGCGATGTTTTCAAAATCAAAGTCCGTTGCCTTGATATAAATCTCATCCTGCCTGCCGTATATTCTGTCTTTGCTTTCATTGGTAGAGGTTTGCAAGCAGGAAACGAAAAATGTAATCCCCGATGAAAACACCATAGCAAGCACGATGCCGATAATGAGAATTGTGTATTGCTTTTTACGCTGCTTCAGGTTACCCATAGCAAGGGTGTTTATTGTAAGCTTGTTTTTCTTTTTCATTTCGTCACCCCAATTCTCTGATGTTTTCAACTATGCTGTGCTTTGTGACGGTTTTGATTTTTGCTTTTAAGTTGATATAACACGAAAGGGCTATTATACCACAGACTAAAAATGCCGGCCAGATAACAATAGGCCAATATTCAGCGGTTACTATTTTTCCTATCATCCTATAGGAAGCAATATAAGTTATTGTTCCAACACCGAATCCCCAAAGCAACATATCTGCTATCTGCATTATATAAGACATAACAAGGTCTTTTTCGGATGCTCCCACTGCTCTGAGTGTTCCTATGGAACGCTTACCTTCACGAATTTGGGCACTTATCGAGTTGTTTATAAGAGAAATGCTTATGCAAAGAAAAACAAGAATAAGCGAAACAATAGAAAGTGTTAAGGTTCTGAACTCATGTTTTTCGGCTTCATTCATCGCAAAAGCTGAACCTATATATTTGCCGGGAAACATAGCGGCAAGCTCGGATTGCATTTGCTCGTCAATTTCAGCGGTACACTCTTCTTTTAATTCAACATCAAGACTGCGGTAGTTGAATTTTTCTTTAAATGTATCAAGGCCTTCTAAGGTTGTATATATCGAAAAACTTCCGTGAGAGCTCTTTTTACCTAAAATTACACCGATTTTAACTTCTTTATCTTCTCTTGTGATATTTCCGTTTACACCGGAACAAATGAGGCTTAATTTTAATTTGTCGCCGACCTTAAAGGGACTTTCCGCTTCCGCTTTTAAATTCTTTAACAGCTCCTTATCTCCCACAGTAAGCCCAACTGCTTCATCAGAAAGATTCATCAGTCCGTATGTGGTGGATCCGTTGGTTACCTCATAAGAAAAGCCTATTTTTTCAGGAGCATATATTATAATTTCTTCACCCGCATTAAGCTTTTCTATATTTATTTCACCGTCAATTATATCATCTTCATCTATATCTAAAATTGAACCGCTTTTTGCTGTTATTGTTGTGTTAAAAAGCTCTTCTGTTGTAAAACCTGCAGCTTGCTTTGTGTAAGTATAATCAGGATTAGTAGCGGCTTGCATATATTCCTTTATATTTTCTTTTGTCGGCACGGGAACATTGGGCGGAACAAAACGCTCACCGCTTACTTGCACAGCATGAGCTTGATTATATGCAACATCACGTGCATCTGTAAAACGGGAACTTGTATCTATAGAAGATACATATTCATTAACTTGAAGATATTCCGGAACTTCTCCGTCAATAACAATATTCACATTCAGATATTTTGTTCCGTATACATTTTTAACCTGATGAAGCTCAAGGATTTCATACCGTGAATTTTCATTAAGATCGGTGTCATAGCTTTTGAAATTTATGAATGAATTACTCGAACCGGCTTGACCGTGATTAATAATCTCATAATCTGAGTTATAAAAACTGCTTGTATCAGAAATTGTAGTATAAAGAAAAGACATGGAAATACAACTGATAACAATAGAGCAGATAATTATAATACATACACTCGCTTGTCTGCCTTGTGAAAAAACAAGTTTTCTTTTTGCGAGAAGCCTTGACACATTGAAATGAGTTTGACTTTTTATTTTCCTGTTCTTCATCTTTCGCATCAACTCAATGTCTCTTATTGCCTGCATAGGCGGTAATTTTGAAATGCTCCAGAGAGGAATAAGAGCCGACAGCATAACACATATAACACCGAACAAAGCACCGAGTAAAAGTATAGTTATATCGGGCTTGAAGATAAATCCGTCACCCATAAGCTTTGCAAAGAGTTTAACTGCACTGTAAGAAATTGCAACGCTTAAAGGTGCGGTAATAACACAGATGATAAAAGCCTCTCTGCCGAAAATATTTATTATCTGTCTTCTTGTTGCACCAACGGCTTTGAGCATGCCTATCTGATTTTTTCTCTCTTTAAGGTTTGAGCTGAAAGTATTTACTATACCAAAGCAAGTCATAAAAGCAAGAAGAATTGAAAGAAAAGCAGAGGTTGTAGTGTTATTGGCTATATTAGAATAAGTGTCACCGATACTGACAGCATAAAGGGTTGATGTGTCAATCCTGTCATCTGTAGATACATTCTGCCAAAGCCAGTGAGCGGAATCCCAATTTTCATTTAAAAATGCAACTAAAGCTTCTTTTCCGCCGAGCTCTGTAGGTGTATTCTGCTTTACAAAAGCAGCAGGAATAAAAGAGGCTTTTCGCACTGCTTCATCGTAAAAATGTTCAATATATGACTTTTTATCATGCATAATACCGACAAGAGTATATGTCTTATCTGTTTCATCATTAAGGAAATTTGAACCGTTACAGGCAAGTGACTTTAATGAGATTTCATCACCTACCTCTGCTTCGATTTTCATTCTTTGAAGTGCATTTTTTTCAAACGCAATTTCACCCTCATTTTTGGGCATTCTTCCTTCAATGATATTGGGATAGTAAAGCTCTGTAACTCTGTCATCAAGCCAACCTATCATAGTTCCGTCAGACATATCCTCTTTTTCATTCCAGACGTAGGATAGAACATGAGCATATCCGATTTCTCCGTTAACTGCACCCTGATTTATTGCAGATGTTAAATCATAATTCTGTGCATTTACTATAACTATTTCCTGTTTACCTTGGCGTCTGAATTTTGCTTCTTCCTGTGAAGATTTCATACAGGAAATAAAAAAAGGTACGCCCGATGAAAACACCATAGCAAGAATGATGCCGATAATGAGAATAGTATACTGCTTTTTGCGTTGTTTCAGGTTACCCATAGCAAGGGTGTTAACCGTCAGTTTCTTCTTCATTGCTGTTCACCTCCCTGAGTTACACAGAGGGTGCGGGTCTTGTGTCTTTAACTATCTTGCCGTCCTCGATGGTGAGGATTCTCTCTGCCTGCTCCGCAACATGAAGGTCATGAGTTACAAGAATAAGGGTAACGCC
>JAFULG010000056.1 GCA_017473435.1 Clostridia bacterium
GTAAGATGTGGGCGAAAGATTACGAGATGGTTGTTGCCACCCACCTTAATGCTAACTGTGTTCACTGCCATATCGTCATTAATTCTGTTTCAATGACTGACGGAAGAAAGATGAATGAAGACAAAGCTATGTATCAGCTTTTCAGAAAAACGAGTGATGCAATCTGTATTGAACACGGATTATCCGTTATCGAAAATCCGAAAGGCAAACGAATACCCTACAATGTTTACAAGGCAAAGCAGAAAGGTATTAAAACAAAATATGATTATATGCGTGAAGATATTGATTATGCTATTCCGAGAAGCAGAAGCATAAAACAGTTTTTCAAGATTATGAGTCAGAAGGGTTATTGGTTTGATGACGGAAAGATTGGTTACCGTACCGACAAGTACGGAGTTAAGCTTTCAAACCTTGGTGATGAATACTCTTATGAAAATCTTTGGGATAGGATTAACCATCAGAGTCTTTATGAGGTGGATGAAAATTTTTATAACTACACCTGTGCAAATAATTATCTGCGTAACCAAACCTTTATTTATTGTTACAAGGGTTATGAGTTCAAAGAATCTGCACAGAGTTATCGACACCCTGAAAGCTTCAGCAGAACTGTTTCAGATTTTACAAAGCTGATTGTGGGCGGTGCCGTGCTCGGTGCACCTGTTGTTTCACTTTTATTTATTGCTCTTCTGTTTGTAGGAGCAATAGCTGAAAAGAATAACTGCAATCCTCATCCATTTTCACCGAAGATGAAATACTCTGCACCGAGGATTGAGTTTATGCACAAGCAGATTGAGCTTGCAATAAATGAAAAGCTTTATGACTTTGCAGAGGTGGATAAATTTATTTCGAGGACAGACATCCGTATGGAGGAGCTTAAAACTCAGCGCAACAAAATTTACAATCAGATAAGAAGATGCAAAGACCCGACGGCAAAGGAAGACCTTGTTGCCCGTCGGGATTTTCTTACGTCTGAAATAGGCACACTGCGAGAAAAGATTAACATTGCAAAAAGAATCATTAAAGACAGACCAGGACTAGAGGAAAGTCTTGAAGCGGAGAAAGCACTTATCCGTGAATGGTACTTTCCCGAAAGAGTTCAGGTCAAAGAAAAACATTATGAAGGGAGGTAGATGCTATGAACGCTGAAGAGCTTTGCAAGAAAATGCAGGAAGAGAAAAAGGCTGACAGTGATGGGTATTTCGAAGAAGATATGTCTTCAAGCGAATATGCTCACAGGTATATGGGCAGACCCGGATATTCTGTAAGAAAACACTTACAGCTTATTATTGATGAACAGAAAAAGTATAAAAGAAATTATTAATTTTATGGAGGTAATTTATGTTTAATCAAAATATCAAAACACCGGTAAACATTCCTGTATCAAAAATTCATCCCTTTGAGGGAAATCCTTATAAGGTTCTGGATAACGATGAAATGAATAATCTTATATGCAGTATTCAGGAGCAAGGTATTCTTACTCCTATAATTATCCGACCCATTGAAAACACAGATGAATATGAGGTGATAAGTGGACACCGCCGATTACATGCTACAGTCAAAGCAGGGATGAAAGAAGTCCCTGCTTTTATTTATGCCGTTACCCGTGATGAAGCGGCTATTATGCTTGTGGATAGTAATCTGCACCGTGAGCATATTCTTCCGTCGGAGAAGGCGTTTGCTTACAAGCTGAAGCTTGAAGCGATCAAGAGGCAAGGTGAAAGAACAGACCTAACTTCCGACCAAGTTGGTCGGAAGTTGGAATCAGCAGAGCTTATTGCAAATAAATCTGATGACAGTAAAACACAGGTCAGACGTTATATCCGTTTGACAAATCTCATTCCCGAACTCCTTGACCTTGTTGATGAAGAACGAATAGCCTTTACCCCTGCAGTAGAGCTTTCTTACTTGAATGAGGTAGAACAGGCTGATTTAGTTGAAGAAATCAGCCTTTGCGATGCTACACCTAATTTATCTCAGGCACAAAGGCTTCGTGCTATCAGCAAAGAAGAAGGTCTTACTCCTGAGGATATAGGTGAAATATTGGCGGAGGAAAAAGCTAATCAGCGTGAGAAAATCAAAATTCCTGCTGAAAGAATACGAAAATTCTTTCCGAGAAGCTATACAACCGAACAGATTGAAGAAGCAATAGTGAAAATCTGTGAAAGCAGATACAGAGCCCGTCAGGGCAGAGATTCAAGATAAGGAGGGCAATTTATGGAAGAAAACAATAAGAAATATTATGTGCCTATTTGGAAGAAGTCTAATCTCACCATAGAAGAGGCGGTTGTCTATTCAGGTATCGGCAGAGATAAGCTGCGTGATATGACAAGTAAGGAAGACTGCCCCTTTGTTCTGTGGATTGGCAATAAAAGAATGATAAAAAGACGTGTATTTGATGCTTATATAGATAAAATGTACTCAATTTGATGTGTGTCGTGCGGTGAGAATCCACACATTGGTCTTGTCGCACATCTTATTTTATAATTTATACACACTTATAAAAAGGAGGTACTTTTATGAAAAAAGAACTTGAACTTCCCGTATGGCAAAAAATGAATCTTTCCTTAGAGGAGGCTGTAGCGTATACGGGTATAGGCAAAACCAAGCTCAGAGAGATGTCAGACAAAGAGGATTGTCCCTTTGTGCTGTGGAACGGAGCGAAGCGTCTTTTTAAACGCAAAAAATTAGAAGAATATCTCGAAGAAACGAACTGCATTTAACAGGAGGCCAAATGATGAAAAGCAACGAAGATATTAAAACAGCAGTTACTCAGAAAGAAACGCCCATATGGGAAAAGAAATGGCTTACTCTTGAAGAAGCGGCAGCTTATTCTGGAATAGGCAGAAACAAATTACGGGAATTATCACAGCAGAAAAGCTGTCCCTTTGCAATATTGTTAGGCGGTAAGCTTTATATTATAAGGGAAAAGCTGGATGATTTTACGGATAAACAATTTAGAATATAGGAGGAATTTTATGTCAGCAACAAAAAGAAAAGATAAATCAAGAGTAGTTCTCCGTAGCGGAGAGGTTCAGAGAGCTAACGGCTCATATCAGTATTCATGGATGGACGGTAGCGGTAAAAGGCGTTATGTATACGCCAAAACATTAGAGGAACTCAGAATAAAGGAAGAGCAGATAGAAAGGGATAAAAGCGACGGTATTAAAACTGAGGCAAGATACACAACCCTTAATGAAATGTTCGATTTATGGAAAACTCTGAAAAGAGGTCTTAAGGATAACACCTTTCAGAACTACACCTATTTGTATGATACCTTTACAAGACATGTTATCGGTGATAAATTGGTGACAAAGCTTAAAAAATCTGATATCAAAAGGTATTATATTTATCTTGCAGATGAGAGGGGGCTTAAGGCTTCAACCATAGACGGTGTTCATACTGTTCTTCATCAGGTGTTTGATATGGCGGTTGATGATAATTATATACGCAACAATCCTTCAGACAGGGTTTTGAAGGAGCTTAAGCAATCATACTTTGCAAAAAGTGAAAAAAGAATGGCGCTAACAAGAGCAGAACAGGATTTGTTCCTTGATTTCCTGAAAAACAGTAGGATATATAGCCATTGGTATCCTGTCTTTGCTGTAATGCTTGGTACAGGGCTCAGAGTAGGTGAACTGACCGGCTTAAGGTGGTGCGATATTGATTTGGAAAACGGTGTTATCGATGTTAATCACACACTGGTATATTACTCTCACAGAAGTGCAGACAGTAAGCAAGGGTGTTACTTTAATATAAACACACCTAAAACTGCCGCAAGTAACAGACAGGTGCCTATGCTTGATTTTGTTAAAGAAGCTTTTGTTAAGGAAAAAGAGGTACAGGAGCTTCTTGATATAAAATGCGAAGCAGTGGTAGACGGATACACAGATTTTATATTTATTAACCGATTCGGTAATGTTCAGCATCAGGGCACTCTAAATAAAGCGATCAGAAGAATCATAAGGGACTGTAATGACGAACAGTTTCAGAAAAGTGATAACCCGAAGGTACTGCTGCCTCATTTCAGCTGTCATACTCTTCGACATTCCTTTACAACAAGAATGTGCGAAGCCGGGGTTAATGTAAAGGTGATACAGGATACTCTCGGACATACAGATGTTTCAACAACGCTTAACATTTATACCGATGTTACAAAGGAACTGAAGAGGGTAGAATTCGAGGGTCTTGACAGGTTCTTTAAGGAGGCATAAAGCCGTAAAATGTATGTTACCAAGCTTACATCAAAACTTACATCAATCGGAACGTAAAATACAGTTAAATATAGTAAAAAAGGGGTAAAATCCCAAATTTCCGTTGATAGCGTCAGTAAGTTATGGTAACATACAGTATGATATAAATTGTGGGAGCCGAGGCTCCCCACAATGAAGAGCCTCCAAAACTGATTATTAAAAATTCGTAGGTTTTGACAGGTTTTGAGGCGATATATTTATCCAAAAATCACCCGAAAAAGTGGTTTACGATAAATTTACGACAAATCAAAATTTGTTCAGATGCAAAAATTTACGACAAATGACTGTCGTAAACAATAAAAAGTTAAAATATTTATCCACTAAAGAGCAGTTTTAAGGACTGCTCTTTTTTTATGTAAAAAACTTTTTAAGAGTAAATGACTTTGTGTTTAATAATTGAATTTACATGTTTCTTCATAAATTTTGGCGCTATTTTTGCCATAAAAATGCTCCTTTCAAGCTTGCTTACTGTAACGTGAAGCCAAGGTTCATTGGGAATATCATCGAAATATAAATGAACCGGTATGTTTTGTGAATCACATGATGCAGAATCTCGCTTATCCATATTGCAATCACGGCATGAAGGTATTAAATTGTTTGGTGCAACTGAAAGAGTTGGATATTTTGCCTTGGGTAGATAATGGTCGAGGTTTTTCACAGGTCTAATACCGCATATGGGGCATATATTTAGTTTTGCTTGTTCTTTAATGATGTTGTAATACTTCCTTACTATTATTATAGGGATCTGTCTAAAGAAACAACGGCTTCTGATCCTACAGGTCAGAGTAATGTTTCAAACGTAGTAAAATGGGTGCAGTATAGCTTATCGGTGATTTTTGCTTTTTCTTGCGATGCTGTTTTGTATTTTTAAGAGTTTCACAGTTTTGCAAGAAATGAAATTCTTTTCAAGACTACCCAATGAAATGTCGGCACTTTTTATACTTCAAACCGTCACTTCGGTTTAAAACTTATGTGCGATGAAATGAGCTCTGCAATAACCAAACACTGTTTTTATGCGGATATATCTTCCGGTAGTGCGGTGTATAAATAAAACATGATGAGCTTATCATAAAAAAATGAGAAAAAAGCAAAAAAACAGTTGAAATTTTTCTGATTTTTTCGTATGATATATAATGGTGGAAAAAACTGTTATTTTTCTATTTATTAATACTTGCAGTAGAGTGCTTACTGTAACAAATACTATATATTATGAGGTGATAATTTGAAAGTAAAATTTACAGAAACAATACTTCGTGATGCTAATCAGTCCTTGATCGCAACAAGAATGTCCTTTGACGAATTTGAGCCGATTCTATGTGAGCTTGATAAGGCGGGTTACTATTCACTTGAATGCTGGGGCGGTGCAACCTTTGACTCCTGCCTTCGTTATCTTAATGAAGATCCCTGGGAGAGACTCAGAAAAATCCGCAAGGCTTGTCCCAACACAAAGCTTCAGATGCTTTTAAGAGGTCAGAATCTCCTGGGCTACAAGCATTATCCCGATGACGTTGTCCGTGCCTTCATCAGAAAGAGCGTTGAAAACGGCATTGACATCATCAGAATTTTCGATGCCCTTAACGACCTTCGCAATATCGAGGTTGCCGTTGATGAAACCCTTAAGTGCGGTGCGCATCCTTCGGGTACAATCTGCTACACTCTTTCTCCTATTCATTCCCTTGAAAAGTATGTTCTGCTTGCAAAGGATATGGAGAAGATGGGCGTTATGTCAATCTGTATAAAAGATATGGCGGGCATTATGGGCCCACAGGAGGCATACGACCTTGTAAAGGCTATCAAAGCAGAGGTTAAGCTTCCCGTTATCGTGCATACCCATTCAACAACAGGTCTTGGTGCTCTTACACTTCAGAAGGCTGTTGAAGCCGGTGCAGATGTTATTGATACCGCTATTTCCTGTTTCTCCGGCGGTACATCACAGCCTCCCACAGAAACCCTTGTTTATGCCCTTAAGCAGCAGGGCTACGAGGTCGATGTAAATATGGATTCACTTAAGAAGATCAACGATTTCTTCAAGCCCGTAAGAGCAAAGGCACTTGAAAGCGGTCTTCTCAATCCCGTTGTTCTTGCAACGGATACAGATGCTCTTATTTATCAGGTGCCCGGCGGAATGCTTTCAAACCTTGTGGCTCAGCTTACAGCTGCAGGTAAGCTTGATAAGTTTGAAGAGGTGCTTCTTGAAGTACCGAGAGTACGTGAGGATCTCGGCTATCCTCCCCTTGTTACTCCTCTTAGCCAGATGGTCGGTGTTCAGGCAACACAGAATGTTCTTGCCGGTGAAAGATATAAGAATATCTCCAAGGAAATCAAAAACTATTTCTTCGGCTTCTACGGTAAGGCTCCGGGCGAAGTAAATGCAGAGCTTGCAAAGAAAATTCTCGGTGACGAAACACCTGTTACCTGTCGCTTTGCCGATACCCTTGAGCCTTATATGGAAAAGGCTAAGGAGGAGATCGGTGATATGGCAAGAAGCGAAGAGGATGTTCTTTCATACATTGCATTCCCCGCTCAGGCAGAAGCCTTCTTTAAAAAGCGTGAGGAAAAAGAAAGAAATACTTTCAAGTACACAATCAGAGAAGTATAAGGAGGTAAAGTATAATGTTTGATTTAAAAATGCCTCTTACCGATGCTCTTGCCGTTTCCCTTATCGGTATTGTAACGGTTATATGTATTCTTGCAGTTATCGCTCTTCTTATTATTCTTGTTTCAAAGGTTATCAGAGCCTTTGAGAAGGGCACAGGCAGAAAAAAGGCTGTAGCTGCACCTGAGCAGTCAGCTCCTGCTGCTAAGGGTGTACCGATGCCTGCAGGAATGAATCAGGGCGAGCTTGAGCTTGTCGGCACAGACGAAAAAACCGCCGCAATTATTATGGCAATCGTGTCAGATAAAAGCGGCATTCCCCTGAACAGACTTTCTTTTAAGTCAATCAAACTGATGGAGGATAAATAAAATGAAATATGTAGTTACATTAAACGGTAAAAATTACGAAGTTGAAGTTACTGAGCAGGAAGCTGTTCTTCTTTCTGTTTCAGATGCAGTCGCTGCACCCGTTGCCGCTCCCGCTCCCGTTGCTGCTCCCGCAGCCGCTCCTGCCGCTGCTCCCGTTGCCGGCGACGGAACAAAGGTTCCTTCACCTATGCCCGGTACAATCCTCAGCGTTAACGTAAGTGTAGGTCAGGCTGTAAAGTCAGGCGAGGTGCTTCTTGTTCTTGAGGCTATGAAGATGGAAAACGACATCGTTGCTCCCTGCGACGGTACAGTAAAGCAGCTTCTTGTTTCCAAGGGCTCAACCGTTAACACAGACGATGTTCTTGTTGTAATGTGATTCTCAAAGCTTAAACAAATCAAAAGAAAAGGAGATTTCTTAAATGGAAATGATTAAAGATGTCCTTGTCGGCTTGTGGGAATCATCAGGCTTTTACGCACTTTTTGCAGACGGCACATTCCTCTGGCAGAATCTTGTTATGATTCTCGTATCCTTTGTGCTTCTTTATTTTGCGATTGTCAAAAAGTGTGAGCCCCTGCTTCTTGTTCCCATAGCCTTCGGTATTCTTCTTGCAAACCTTCCCGGTGCAGGTCTTATGGATGACCCTACGGGACTTATGGATACATCAAACTTAGTTGAAGGTGCCCACTGGTACGACAGCGGTGTTCTCAGGCTTATATACGCAGGCGTAAAATCAAGTATTTTCCCATGTATTATCTTCCTTGGCATCGGTTGTATGACAGACTTCGGCCCCTTGCTTTCAAACCCCATGTCACTTCTTCTCGGTGCGGCGGCACAGCTTGGTATTTATGTTGCTTTTGTTATCGCTATCCTTCTCGGCTTTGAGCCGGCTGAAGCAGCTGCCATAGCAATCATCGGCGGCGCAGACGGCCCCACGGCAATCTTCCTTACAGGTAAGCTTGCAAGCCATCTCTTAGGCCCCATCGCCGTTGCGGCATATTCATATATGGCTCTTATTCCCTTCATTCAGCCTCCCATTATGAAGGCGCTTACAACGGAAAAAGAGCGTAAGGTTGAAATGAAGCAGCTTCGCAAGGTTTCAAAAACAGAGAAGATTATCTTCCCCGTTGTTGTTCTTGTTATCTGCGCATTCATCCTTCCCTCCGTTGCTCCTCTTTTAGGCTTCCTTATGCTTGGTAACCTTTTCAAGGAGTGCGGCGTTGTTGACAGACTTTCCGACACAGCCCAGAATGCTCTTATGAACATTGTTACAATTATGCTCGGTCTTACCGTCGGTGCAACAACAAACGGTCAGACCTTCCTTAAGGCAGGAACACTTAAAATTGTTGTTCTCGGTCTTGTTGCATTTGCATTCTCAACTGTCGGCGGACTTCTTCTCGGTAAGCTTCTTTACCTCATCACAGGCGGTAAGGTTAATCCTCTTATCGGTGCAGCAGGCGTTTCCGCTGTTCCTATGGCTGCCCGTGTTGCTCAGAATGAGGGCAGAAAGTATAACCCGAAGAACTTCCTTCTTATGCACGCAATGGGACCCAACGTTGCAGGTGTTATCGGCTCGGCAGTTGCCGCTGGCTTCCTTCTTGCAATGTTCGGCGGAAAATAATTTTATAAAAATCAGAAGACAGGGGACGAATCTCTGTCTTCTGTTCTTTAAGAGGTGATATACTTTGAAGGAACGTGCAGATGAAAAAATCATCAGAAAATATCTTGAGGCTTATGCCGGAAACATAAAAATAGAAACGGTTGATATAATCGATTCCACAAACGATGAAATGAGAAGGCGCGCAGAAAATGGCGAAAAAGAAATATCTCTTCTCATTGCTGAAAAGCAGACAAAGGCCAGGGGAACCAAGGGCAGAAGCTTTTTTTCACCCGACGGCACGGGGATATATATGAGCCTTCTTTTAAGGCCGACCTACACTCCCGAGGAGTGTACTTTTCTTACAACAATGGCAGCAGTTGCCTCTGCAAAGGCAATAGAAAGGGTTACGGGCAGAAAGCCACAGATTAAGTGGGTGAATGACATTTACCTTGATAAAAAGAAGGCAGGAGGTATCCTCACGCAGGCACATTTGTCCCAAAACGGCAGGAAGGTTGAGTGGGCAGTTGTGGGGATAGGCATCAACTTAAGTGAGCCTGAGGGCGGTTTTCCCGCGGATTTGACGGATATTGCAACAGCCATCGGTGAAACAGACGGGCTGATAAAAAACCGTCTTATAGGCGAAATTGTCAATGAATTTGTATCATATTACCGAAACTTAACTGAAAAAGAATTCATAGGTGAATATTCGGAAAGACTTCTCGGTCTGAATGAAGAAATCACCGTAAGAGAGGGCAAAGAAGAATATAACGGAACGGTTATAGGAATAGACTCTATGTGCCGTCTTAAAATCAGATTACGTGACGGCAGTGAAAAGATATTAAGCTCGGCGCAGTGACTCCACGGCGTCGCTTTTTATCTTCCTTGTTATTACTTTACGTTCTACCCGCCCTATGCCGCTACGCTGTTACTTTTTTATCTTCCGTAGTTGATTCTTTCACGTTCTACCCGCTCGCCGCGGGGGCATTACTTTGCCCCGGTCGGCAAAGTAATCAAAGCGCCCTTCAGTGAGTGCCATTATATAGGGGTCCCCGAAAAGCCCGAAGGCTTTTTGGGGAGGAGGAAGCACAACGGAGCGGTGAGCTTTTCCGTAAGGAAAACGATAAGCGGAGTTTGTGCTGACGATGCAGTGGCGGTAAATTTTTCCGCTGTTACGTTTGTTTTAATCGCAACTCTTCCAAATTAATTTAATGTTATATGAAAACAGCTTTCTGCTCTACGGAAAAATTTACATTACTACAGCTCAATTTACCACGGCAGTTCACGCACAACTCAATTTAAAACTATCTTTTACAAATCAGTCCGCTAACTCCGTCGTTTCACCAAACTCCGTTATTGTCAAGTTTTCTCGTCTGCCCTTTCGGTACAGTCAACCCGACTCTCGCAGATCGCTCCCGTGGATATTTCATCTTCATCCGTCCTCCAAGATTGTACGGATTAAGCAGTAAGGTCGCTATTTTATACTAACGTTGAGGTTAACTGCCCCCACCTAGCGGCTATCGAATGTCGGAATATACGGTGGTTAAAAGGCTGACGAGAAAATTAGACCATTACGGAGTTCGGGGTACACCACGGACGGTAGCGGTCTATTGACGTTGAAAGGTTGTTTTTATCAAAGCTGTCCGTGAGCTGTTCAAGTAGGGCAGACGAGTAGTAATGTGAATTTTTCTGTAGAGCACAAGGTTGTTTCAATAACAATCAAACAGAACTTAACGAAGGATAATTTCAGACAAAGGTAATAGCAGAAAAATTTCACCGCCACTGCGGACTCGTTCGTAGAACGAAACTGGAACAAAAGCGCGCTTTTGCTTACTTTTGTCGCAACCGACAAAAGTAAGTGCCGCCCGCACAGGGCAGTAGAATGAAAAAGCAACAACCACGGCACAAAAACAAAACCTCAACAGAAAAGCCAAGGCAGTAGAACGTAAAATCAACAACTCAGAAAAATAAAAGTACAACAAAAAAGCCGCCCATTGGGCGGCGCTACAACGTTCGCACGATGTTGTGGCGAAACCACGAAGCCACACGGGACATCCCCTGCACGAAGATTTCAATATAAAAACACCGCCTTGTTAAACAAAGCGGTGTAGTATATCTGATTTGTGACCTCGCCGGTCGGGCATTCTTTCTTGTAAGAAAGAATCAAAGAACTTTAATTGTTTTTTATTTAAGGCTCTGCTTTGCCTTAAGCTCTCTTTCCGCCTGAGGCAATCTGAGATAAACCGGCATAAGCTCACTTCCGTCAAGAAGCTTTTCTTCACTGTAATTTTTCAACGCACAAAGAGCTACACTGCTCCCCTTCTGAAAACGCGCCTGTGGTGAGGCTATGCCGTAGCCTAAAGCCTCATGACAGATTTTCGCTCCGTCACCGACAAAAATAACGTTCTCATACTCAGGAAGCTTTTCCTTAAGCTCATCAATTTTAATCGCCTCATCCTCGGTGAGTCTCGTAACTGCATCACCGTCAATGCGGAAAATACCGCAGTAAACCTGATTGCATCTTGCATCCATTACGCTGACAGCCGTACAGCTTCTTCCGAGAAGGTTGTACGCAAGACCCTCAAGTGTTGAAACAGGCATACATTTTTTCTTAAGTCCGTCGCAAAGACCCTTAATTGCCGCAACACCGATACGGATACCTGTAAATGAGCCGGGCCCCACACTGCAGGCAAAAAAGTCAATACTATCAAGGGGAATTTCTGCATTCTTAAGAGTGCTGTCAATCATCGGGAGCAGGGTCCTTGAATGAGTCAGCCCCGAATTGGTCTGACTTTCTGAAAGGATCTTTTCCTCATCAGTTACGGCAACCGCCGCACAGACGGCACTTGTATCAACTGCAAGTATTCTCATTTTTCACACTCCCTCAACTGTTATGATTCTCTCGTTATCATTTTCGCCCTTTTCAATGCGGACTCTGACGGTGTTTTCCGGAAGAGCGTTTTCTATATTCTCGCTCCATTCCGTACAAAGCACGGCACCCATATCGTAATAATCAAAAAATCCGCTTGAATAAAGATCCTCCCAGCTTTCCACCTTGTACATATCAAAGTGCACAAGCTGAGGATTTCCGCCGTAGTCATTGACAAGGGCAAAGGTGGGACTTGAAACATAGCTGTCGTTACCAAGACCCTTTGCAAGGCCGCGGGTAAAGGCGGTTTTACCCATTCCCAGTCCTCCGTAGAGGGCAACAACGGTTCCGCCGCTTATTTTTTTTGCTAAGTCGCAGGCAAAATTTTCCGTATCCTGCGTGCTGTATGAATGAAAAACTGTCATAGGTTTCTCCTCGGTGTACATAATGAAAGGGAAATGCGCTGTAATATCAATCATAAATGTGCGGTAATCCGCGGACTACCCTTACTGCTTACTACTCGGGCGGACACGCAGATCCGCCCCTACCGGATAATTGTATCACAAAAAAATCATAAGTCAACTTTTTACTTGAAATATTCACACATACAATATATAATATATAGGTCAGATTACAGTAACGCACAGGATGTGATTTTTTGGATATAAAAGAATTAAGCTCTGATTTCGGTATCAATGACAGAAAACGCATTTTCAGACAGACGGATATTCTGCTTATGGGTTTATGTATCATCCTTTCCCTTTTCGGAGCATTGATGGTCTGCACGGCGACCTACGACGGGACAAGCCTTCTTTCCCGAGACACGGTGGTTATGGTGCTCGCCCTCGGACTCGGAGTTTTCGCCTGTATGGTAATTTCCCTTATTGACTACGACATCATTTACAAGCTCTGGCCTCTGGTTGCAGGCGGATGTCTTTTGCTAATGCTGTTGCTTATCCCCTTCGGAGTTGCGCCGGACGGACGAAGCGACGCTAAGTCGTGGCTCAGTATCGGACCTCTCTTCCTTCAGCCGTCGGAGATACTTAAAATCGGCTTCATCATCACCTTCTCCTACCATTTAAACAAGCTCAAGCACGACCTTACAAGTATAAAGAATGTTTTCTCGCTCTGCTTCCACGCCGCTGTTCCCGTACTTCTTGTTGTGGGCACCGGTGATATGGGCTCAGCTCTCATCTTCCTTTGTATGTTCATCGGTATGATGTACGTAGCAGGCGTGCACTGGCTTTACTTCCCTGCAGGTGCGCTGATAGTCATTTCCGCCCTGCCCTTTATCTGGCTTAAGGTGTTCAGCGATATTCAGCGTGACCGTATTCTCGCCCTTTTCAATCCTGACAAATATCCTGACGAGATATGGCAGCAGAGTCAGGCGCTTAATGCCATCAAGGCAGGCGGCTTCACCGGCTCAGGACTTTTCAAGGGAGAATACACACACAGCGGACTTGTTCCCGAATGCGAAAACGATATGATTTTCTCCGTTGTCTGTGAGGAATTCGGTTTTATCGGAGCGCTTGTTCTGCTTCTTCTTTTCGGAGCACTTGCTTACCGTATTGTAAAGATCGGTAAAAAGAGCCGTAACTTTGCGGCGGAAATGATGTGCTACGGTGTAGCGTTTATGATTATCGCCCAGGTTGTTGTTAATATCGGTATGTGTATGATGATGCTTCCCGTTATCGGTATTACCCTGCCCTTTATCAGCGCAGGCGGTTCATCAACGGCGTGTCTTTATCTTGCTATCGGACTTGTTATGAGTGTATACCGCTCGAGTGTGGGTATAGATTACGGAAACAACGAATTGCGCTATGCAAGGATAACAAAGTATAATCTTTAAGGGCGAGAGGCACACTTAAGGTGCAGTAGTAAGTAAAATAGAAACGGACGGCATCTGCCGTCCGTTTTGGTTTATCCTGAAATGCATCGGGGAATGTTACCGTAGGGACACGGCTTGCCGTGTCCGCAAATTCACCGCGCATTCACCTATCGCGTAGGGGACGCCCCACGTGGCGTCCCGAGGTTTAACGGCGATGTATAACAGGGGACCCTCAGCACCTTGAACTGGTAGAGCGTAAAAACACAAATCACCCTGCAGAAGTAACGAACAAACGGCAGGAGCAAGCCCCTGCCCTACGATTAACAACTGCCGTTTCAACGTGAAATACAACAGGGTTAACCACGAGCCGCCCATTGGGCGGCGCTACAAAATGGACAAACAAAAACACCGCTTTGGAATTTTACCAAAGCGGTGTAACGTTATTGTATGATGCCCTCGCCGGGCAGGCATTCTTTCTTGTAAGAAAGAATCAAAGAACTTTACTTGTTTTTCTATGGCTTAATGCTCGTGGTCGTGCTCCTCAATAACACCAACAATGGGTACAGGGTCAATACCCTGACGGGTGTAGTAATCGGAAAGAGCTGCCTTGATTGCCTGCTCTGCAAGAACGCTGCAATGAATCTTTACTGCAGGAAGTCCGTCAAGAGCCTCAACAACAGCCTTGTTTGTAAGCTTGAGAGCCTCACTTATAGGCTGACCCTTGATAAGGTCAGTTGCGATTGAGCTTGTTGCAATAGCACTTGCACAGCCGTAGGTCTTGAACTTTACGTCAACAATAATATCGTTTTCAATTTTAAGGTACATCTTCATGATGTCACCGCACTTTGCATTACCGATTTCACCTACACCGTTTGCATCCTCAATTACACCAACATTGTGGGGGTTGGCAAAATGCTCCATAACTTTCTTACTGTATTCCATGGTATATTACTCCTTTTATTCCTTAAATTATGCCTGATTTACTTTTTCTGCTTCCATAATATGCTCCCAGAGAGGTGACATCTCACGAAGTCTGTCAATGATGGGAGGAAGCACCTCAAGGATATAATCAACATCCTCTTCGGTGTTGTTTTCGCTCAACGAAAGTCTGAGTGAGCCGTGGGCAACCTCGTGCTTTAAGCCGATTGCAAGAAGTACGTGGCTGGGATCAAGTGAGCCTGAGGTACAGGCTGAACCGCTGGAAGCGCAGATGCCCTTCATATCGAGCATAAGAAGAAGGCTTTCACCCTCAACACCCTCAAAGCACATTGAGAAGTTACCGGGAAGGCGGTTTTCTCTGTCACCGTTGATGCGTGAATGGGAAATTTTACTCGCACCCTCAAAAAGTCTGTCACGAAGAGCCTTGACCTTTGCGTGGTTTTCGTCGATATTCTCACAGGCCTCGGTAATTGCAACGCCGAGACCTACGATACCGGGAACATTTTCCGTACCCGCACGCTTTCCTCTCTCCTGAGCACCGCCCTCGATAAGGTTGGGAAGCACGATGCCCTTACGGCAGTAAAGAGCACCTACACCCTTTGTTGCGTGGAACTTATGTCCTGAAAGAGAGAGCATATCAATGTTCTGCTCCTTAACGTCAATTTTAACGTGACCTACCGCCTGAACAGCGTCGGTGTGGAAAAGCACACCCTTTTTCTTGCAAAGTGCACCGATTTCAGCAATAGGCTGAATTGTGCCGATTTCGTTATTAGCGTACATAATTGTCACAAGGCAGGTTTCGTCGGTGATTGCCTTTTCAACGTCCTCAACTTTTACAATACCGTTATCGTAAACGTCAAGGTAGGTTACCGTAAAGCCTTCCTTTTCAAGGGTAGCCATTGTGTGAAGCACAGCGTGGTGCTCAATCTTTGTGGTGATAAGGTGCTTCTTGCCCTTCTTTGCTCCGAGAGCCGCCGCACCCTTGATTGCCCAGTTGTCAGCCTCGCTGCCGCCTGAGGTAAAGAAGATTTCCCTTTCCTCTGCGCCGAGAGCCGTCGCCACCTGCTGACGTGCCTTTGTAACAGCACGTGAAGCAACCTGACCGACCTCATAAAGGCTTGAAGGGTTACCGAAATGCTCGGTCATATATGGAATTATTGCATCAACAACCTTTTTTGAAACGGGGGTTGTTGCCGCATTATCAGCGTAAACATATCTCATTTCAAACACTCCAATTCTGTTTTTTCAATTTGTAAGCTTCTTTCGGCAAGATCCTTAAGGGTGATACTGCTGACCACTCCGATTGTGGCCTTATAAATCTCCGTCCATATGAAGGAGGTTACGCAGTCGCCGTAGCTGGCGCATTTACCGTTATCCTCGGCACAGGCAACGGGAGCAAGAGAGCCTTCCGTAGCCTTGAGAATATCCTCGACGGTGATTTTATCCGCATCCCTTGTAAGGATGTATCCGCCCCTTGCACCTCGCAGGGACTTGACAAGACCTGCCTTTGAAAGCTGATTAACTATCTGTTCAAGGTATTTTTCTGAAAGGTGCTCCCTTTCGGCGATATCCTTAAGGGAAACGCATCCGCCGTTGCCGTTGACGGCAAGATCAGTCATTACACGAAGTCCGTAACGTCCTTTTGTTGATATTTTCATAAGGGATTCTCCTTTCTTCAATTCCTACCTTGGCACTAGTATATCACACTTTTTAATTCATAGCAATAGGGTATGAATTATTTTTGGTAAATTTTCGGAAAAATATTCACGGAAATTTTGGTAAATTCGCATAGGCTCACCCCCATGTGGTCGACCTTTTTGTATCTCGCCGTTAAACCTCGGGATATCTTTTACTTCCGTCACGCTTTAAGCCGAACTTTGTAATGGTCTAATTTTCTCGTCAGCCTTTTAACCACCGTATATTCCGACATTCGATAGCCGCTAGGTATGCTTGGTTGTTTTAGCCCAACCTTGATATAAATAGCAACCTTACTGCTTAAACCGTACAGCCTTGGTTTTTATGTTGTGCTTTTGTTTTTTCGCGGTTGTTGCTTTTTCGTTCTACTGCCTTGGCTTTTCTGTTGAGGTTTTCTTTTATTCCGCGGTTGTTTCTTTTTGACTCTACTGCCCTGTGCGGGCGGCACTTACTTTTGTCGGTTGCGACAAAAGTAAGCAAAAGCGCGCTTTTGTTCCAGTTTCGTTCTACGAAC
>JAFULG010000057.1 GCA_017473435.1 Clostridia bacterium
ACGAGTAGTAATGTGAAAGTTTTCCGTCAGTAACAGTTAAATTTTATTAAAGAGGTTTGATAAGATGATGAATTTCAAAATCAAATCCACGGCAGGTGCGGAAAATTTCACCGCCACTGCGGACTCGTTCGTAGAACGGAACTGGAACAAAGGCGCGCTTTTGCTTACTTTTGTCGCAACCGACAAAAGTAAGTGCCGCCCGCACAGGGCAGTAGAGCAAAAAAGCAATAACCACGGAACAAAAGAAAAAGCACAACGTACAAGTCAAGGCAGTAGAGCAAAAAAGAAACAACCACGGAACAAAAGAAAAAGAACAACATAAAAGCCAAGGTTGTAGAACATAAAATCAACCGCCGCGGAACAAAAGAAAAAGCACAACAAAAAAAACGCCCCGAAGGGCGTTTTTAAAGCGTTATCAGTCGGGATATCCGTTGGGGTTGGTGCTCTGCCATCTCCATGAGTCAGCGCACATCTCCTCAATACCCCTTTCCGCCTTCCATCCAAGCTCAGCCTGAGCCTTTGAGGGATCCGAATAGCAGGTGGCAATGTCGCCGGGACGGCGGGGAGCAATCTTGTAGTTGATTGTAACACCGCTTGCCTTTTCAAATGCCTTTACAACGTCAAGCACGCTGTAGCCGGTGCCTGTGCCGAGATTGTAAATGTCAAGACCGGGCTGATTAAGAGCTCTGCCGAGAGCCTTAACGTGGCCGAGAGCAAGGTCAACAACGTGGATGTAGTCTCTTACGCCTGTGCCGTCGTGAGTATCGTAGTCGTCACCGAAAACGCCGAGACACTCGCGCTTGCCGATAGCAACCTGAGTGATGTAGGGCATAAGGTTGTTGGGGATACCGTTGGGATCCTCACCGATTCTGCCTGACTTGTGAGCACCGATGGGGTTGAAGTAACGGAGAATTGAGATTGACCATTCGTTGTCTGACTTGAAGAGATCGGAAAGAATAATCTCAATCATATACTTTGTTGTGCCGTAGGGGTTTGTTGTGCCACCGGTCATCATTGTCTCCTTAAGGGGAGAAACGTTGTTGCTGCCGTAAACCGTAGCAGAGGAGCTGAAAACGATTTTCTTACAGCCGTTTTCCTTCATAACCTCGCAAAGGCATACTGTACCTGCGATGTTGTTGTCGTAATATTCAAGGGGCTTTGCGCAGGATTCACCGACAGCCTTAAGACCTGCAAAGTGAATAACTGCATCAATTTTTTCTGCCTTGAAAATTTTATCAAGACCTTCCTTGTCGCGGATATCGCATTCGTAGAAAGTAAATTCCTTTCCGCTTAATTCTGCAATACGCTTGAGAGATTCGCGCTTACTGTTGTAAAAATTATCTACAACAACGATTTCGTAGCCTGCGTTGAGAAGCTCAATGCAGGTGTGTGAGCCGATATAACCGGCACCGCCTGTTACAAGAATTGACATTATCCTTCACCTCGTTTATAATATATAAAAGTGTACTCTTGATTATACAACGGATGAGAGTAAAATGCAAGAGGTTATTTTAAAGTAGTCAGGGCGGCTTCGCCGCAGTAGTAAGTAGTAAGTAGTAAGCCCGCCGTACGGCTTAATGTTACGGATGGGCAACTCCCTGCGTCAATGCTCCGCTTTGCCAGCTTCCCCGGGTAGGGAGCCACATGTAGCGCCGCCCAATGGGCGGCTCGGATAAACGTATCTCTCATATAGCCGCCCATTGGGCGGCGCTACAATATAATTCCCCGGAATAACAAACAAACTTTCCACGAAAGGATAACATACAATGAAAAACCTATCAGATATTTCCGTTATCCGCGACGTAATGGAGCGTCACGGTATGAGCTTTTCCAAGGCTCTCGGTCAGAATTTTCTCATCAATCCCTCGGTCTGTCCGAGAATGGCAGATATGTGCGGAGCAGATAAAAATACAGGCGTTATCGAAATCGGTGCAGGTGTGGGTGTTCTCACCGTTGAGCTTGCCAAAAGGGCGAAAAAGGTTGTATGCGTTGAGCTTGATTCAAGGCTTCTCCCTGTCCTTGATGAGACGCTTGCCGATTTTGACAATATCGAAATCATTAATGCCGACGTTATGAAAACGGACCTTCACAAGCTTATCGAAGAAAAATTCAGCGGTATGAAGGTAGTGGTATGTGCCAATCTGCCCTACTATATTACCTCGCCCATTATTACAATGCTGCTGGAGGAGAAGCTTCCCATTGAGGCTATAACCGTTATGATTCAGAAGGAGGCGGCTGACCGCTTCTGTACTCCCGTAGGCTCAAGGGATTCGGGGGCAATCACCGTATGCACAAACTACTACGCAACGGCAAAACAGCTTTTCCAGGTCTCCCGCGGCTCATTTTTGCCTGCGCCCAATGTAGACAGCACCGTAATCCGCCTTGACATAAGACCCGAGCCTGCCGTCAAGGTCAGCGACGAGAAAAAGTTTTTTCAGATGGTACGCGGAGCATTTTCTCAAAGAAGAAAAACTGCTGTTAACTCAATAAGCTCCGCAATGGGCATTCCCAAGGCAGAGATTATTGAAGCGTTGCACAAATCGGATTTAAGCGAAACCGTCAGAGCTGAAAAGCTTACAATGGATGACCTCGCAAGGCTGTTTGAGAATTTATTTGAATGATTGCTAAGACAGGGGACGGTTCTCTGTCTTCGTATAAAAATTTTGATATTATCAACTGTTACGATGAGAAGACCGGGAACCGTCCTCAGCCTTCCCCGAGGAAGCTATGAAAAACATATTTAACCTTTTTTTCACCCTGCCTGCGAAAATAATAATGTCGGTAATTTTCTTTGTTCTTTCACTTGTAATTGCCAACTGTCAGGTTGATTATTTTACCCTTTACAAGCAGGATAATGAAAGCTTTATCAATGTTATGGCTCAGGTTGATGCTTTTGACTACGAGAGCTCTCATTACTACAAAAACTCTGTCCGAGGAACCGTAGAGAATGTTACCCTTTTATGTATGAATTACAGCGAGATTTTTTCGGGTGAGTCTACTGTTGAGGAGATTCTGAGCCATTACAGCAGCATAGGAGACATGGGATTTTTACGCGCCTATGATTTTCTTTCGGATATCAAGGGTCTGCGCTTTGCCGTTGTAAATCACGACCGCAAAACAATATATTCCAACATAACGGATATTAACGGTCTGGATTCGTCGGAGAACATACGCAACCGTTTTGCCGAAGACGGCATAAGTCCGCTGATAGCTCACAGCTGTAAGAATCCTTATTTTGCAACGGATGCTTTTATTGAATTTTCAGAGGACATAAGAGAATGCGCGGACAAATATAATGAGGATTTTGACCTATACATAAGCTTCGGCGATGAGAACAGCTTCAAAGAAAAGGAAGCCATTTGCCGGGAGCGCCATTTTGATATGAGAGGCAAAATTGAAAAGCTCAACAATAAAATTTTGATTCACGCGGTATTTATTGTTTTGTTATCCGTCATTCTTATTACGGTTACGGGAAAGCAGGAAAAGGGCGGTAAAACCTATCCTACGGTAATGAACCGCTTACCCAATGATCTTGTTGCGCTTATGTACGGCACGGTGCTTTTGTGCCTTTCCTCGCTTTACCGTACAGCCATCGGTATGCTGCTTGCTCACGGTGATGAGCTTGATGCCTTCTGGTTTACCCGAAGTGAGGAGTTTTACACGAGCCGTGTAAAGCTTTGCATAATAATATTCTTTTGTGCAGGGCTTAATCTGATTTGCATTTTAAAGCGGCAGTACAAGATGGGTACGCTTTTAAGCAACACCTATATAAGCTCTCAGCTTGAAAGCTTCAGAAGGCTTAAAAATACAGATAAGACAGAGAAATGAAGCTTTGATTTTCATAAAAAAGTAAAGTGAAAACCTTTACGGCTGAAAAATGGCTGTAAAGGTTTTTTCTTTCCTATGTGGAAAACTTCGTTCAAAATGTGAAAAAGTGCGTAGTTTTCCACATTAAATTCTGCTTAAACATTAAAATTGGCGGATAAATGTAAAGTTTTCAACTTTACTGACAGGTTTTTCAACATTTTCGTTGAACATTTATGTGGAATAGCCGGATAACAGTTGATTCGGTTTATAGCCGCAGGGAGGGTGTACTCCTGACGTTAAGCCGCCGAACACTCATGGTTAATTTTGCGGCGCCGCCCCATGGTCGACTTACTTTCTGCTTGGTTACAGGTTACTTTTTCACCGTTTTGTGGCGGCG
Organism: Clostridia bacterium; assembly: GCA_017473435.1. Lineage (GTDB taxonomy): Bacteria > Bacillota > Clostridia > Oscillospirales > Acutalibacteraceae > UBA6857. The sequence continues at coordinate 4,205 of JAFULG010000057.1, forward strand.
AATTCACCGTGTATGAGCCCACGAGAAAAGCGCGCCTTTTTAAATCCCCTCTTTACAAATCCCTTTCCCCGTGATATTATATATAAAACATTATACTTAAGGAGAGATAACCATGATAGCAATCGGTGCAGACCACGGCGGTTACGAATTAAAGGAAGAAATCAAAAAATACCTCGACTCAAAGGGTATTGAATATAAGGACTTCGGCACATACTCACCCGAATCCGTTGACTATGCGGCTATCGCATACAAGGTAGGTACATCCATTACCTCGGGCGAATGCGAAAGAGGCATCCTCTGCTGCGGTACGGGTATCGGCATCTCTATGGCGGCAAACAAGGTAAAGGGCATCAGAGCCGCTTGCTGCAGCGACTATTTCAGTGCAAAGTTCACCCGACTTCACAACGACTCAAACATTCTTTGCATGGGTGGCAGAGTTGTAGGTGCAGGTCTTGCTCTTGAAATGGTAGAGGTTTTCCTCAACACCGAATTTGAGGGTGGCAGACATCAGAGAAGAGTTGATCAGATTATGGCTATTGAAGCAGGTACTTTTGAGGCATAAAAGCAGATGCTCAGCTTTCAGGTCACACTAAGAGTAACATAACAAGCATTAATCAAGCCGCCCTTCGGGGCGGTTTTTTTGTTGTACTTTTATTTTTCTGAGTTGTTGCTTTTACGTTCTACCGTTTTGGCTTTTCTGTTGTGCTTTTTCTTTTATTCCGTGGTTGTTTCTTTCAACTCCGTTCCGCCGTAACTTGTACGTTGTGCTTTTTCTTTTATTCCGTGGTTGTTGCTTTTAACTCCGTTCCGCTCATGCCGCGCAGGCACATCCTTTGCCCGGAGCGGCAAAGGATGCAAAGCGCTCTTTGGTGAGTGCCATTATATAGGGGTCCCCGAAAAGCCCGATAGGCTTTTTGGGGAAGAGGAGGCACAACGGAGCGTTGATCTTTTCCGCAAGGAAAACGATGAGCGAAGTTTGTGCTGACGATTCAGTGGCGGTAAATTTTTCCGCCTCTTCGTTTGCTTAAGCGCCACCGCTTTCGTTTTCTCCAAAGATATAAGGAAATCACCTTCTACCCTACGGAAAAATTTACATTACTAC
>JAFULG010000058.1 GCA_017473435.1 Clostridia bacterium
CCAACCATAAACTGTTCAAAGTCAATATTAAACTCAACCTTCAACTTATACCCTCGGCTAACCTCAACTCGTTTAATCAGACAGTTCACAATCATTTTCTTTTTTTCAAAGCTGGCTTCGTCATAAAGCTCTGCCCAGGAAATCAGTTCATCAAAGCTGTCGGATAAGTTTTTGAGCACACTTTCACCGTCAGCTACATTCTTTTCAGCATCGGCAACTAAATTAAAAAGCCTGCCGCACTCTTTTTCCGCTTCTGCAATCAGCTCCGAAAGAGTATCAGGCGAAAAGGAGCTTTCACCTTTGATAGCCTTAACAACCTCGGATTTCAGTATGGTGAGATTTTCAAACTCTTTACCGTAATCCGCTTTCAGCATATTCAGCCTTGATTTTCTCACTGCAAGCTCATCAGCATAACGGAACTTGATTACATCAGATTTTGAAACACCTTTCATCTTACTGAAAATGTCACGGACAATCTCATCAATCAAATCATCAAGAATGTGCAGTGTGTAACCCGACTGACCGTCACATTCGGTCTGCTTTCTGCTTTTGCCGTAGCAGGCATATCTGATTCGCTTCGTTGTATCAACAGTTCCGTCTTATCTTTTACGGTATCTTCCGCTTGTTGTAAGATTCAGCCTTGAGCCGCAATGCCCACAGTAAACCTTGCCGGAGATAAGGGATTTGCCTTTAGTGTTAAGGGGAACAGTGGGATTGTCTTTCTTTCTGTCTGAACGCTCTTTCATAATCATCATAGCTCTTTCAAACTGTTCAGGCGGAATTATCTGTAGTTCGGGTATAACATTTGAACGTGAATCACCACTACGAAGAACACCTGTATAGGTGAGATTACAAAGAATACCTCTGATTGTAGCTTCGTGCCACATTTTACCTGTCCTCGCTCGGTAACCGTTATTGTTCAGCCACGTTGTAATTCTGTGAGCACCATAACCCTCGGTAGTGTACTTGTCAAAGATAATTTTAACAACAATAGCCTCATCGGGATTAACCTTCAAATCATAAAGCTCGTGTTTTCTTTTGTTGTATCTGCCGCTTTTTACAAGGTCGTATCCAAAGGCGGCAACACCGCCCTTTAAATGACCTGCTTCAACCAACTGACCAAGACTTGTTTTTGTTCGTACTGATGTTTTCTCACTTTCTCCGTCAGCTTGCCAAAAGCGGATATAGTTCAAGAGCTTGTCAATATGATTATCAAATCTCTGTTCACCTTCTTGGGTGCTCCAAACCTCAATACCATTTTTGACAAACCACTCTACAACAAAAGGAGTTTCGTCTGCGATTCTACCTATACGGTCAAACATAAACACAAGCAGAATATCAAACTTTTTCTTCCTTGCAAGGTCCTTTATTATTTGAATTTTATCACGATTTTTAGCTCGCACCTTATGACCGGAAACACCATCTTCCTGTTCTTCGTGAACAATATCCCAACCCATTTCACTTGCAAATTTGTGACAAGCCTTTCTCTGCATCGGGATATCTGCTTCATTGTTGCTGTCATAATCAACCTGTTTGCCCGTTGAAACTCGATACAAACAGCACACTCGCTTTGACATTAAACCGCCTCCTTGATATTTTTCTTTAGTTTAATATCAGGGGCTTCACTTTGTCGAATGTGCGAATCACCGAGTAATATTTCACGAAGACGAGGGAGAATGTCATTGTTAGGCTTTTCTGCAAAGGTAGCAACTACCTCGTGACCTTTAACCTTAAAGGAATATTCACCTCTGATGTCATCATCAAGATAACGGATATATGCTTTAAGAATTCCAATATACTTCAATACGCATCACCTCGCATCCCTGTTTCGCTGTCGCTGAAGGTACTTGTAATAATGCTCGCAAGCCTTCATTACAAAGTTTTCAAGGTCACTTTCCTTGACTTTTGGAGCAACCTTCTGTAACCGTTCAACAGAGAATTTAACTGTCGGCTTCTGATTAGCCTTTTCCTCTGCCAATATTTCACCTATACGCTCAGGAGTTAAACCTTCCTCTTTGCTGATTGCACGGAGTCTTTGAGCCTGAGATAAATTAGGTGTAGCATCACATACACGTATTTCTTCAACCAAATCAGCCTGTTCCACATCGTTCAAATAAGAAAGCTCAACAGCAGGTGTGAGAGCGATTTTTCCCTCGTCAACAAGGTTAAGGAGTTCAGGAATGAGATTTGTAAGACGAATATATCTTTGTACTTGTCTGCCACTTTCAGTTTCTGAAACGAGTTCGGCACTCTCTAACTTCCCGACAACTTGTCGGGAAGTTAAGTCTGTCCTTTCACCCTGACTTTTAATTGCTTCAAGCTTCATCTTATAAGCGTGAGCTTTTTCAGAGGGTAAAACGTGCTCTCTCTGTAAATTGGCATCTACCATTGCAATAACAGCTTCTTCATAGGTGAGTTCATAAATGAAGGCAGGTATCATTTCAAAGCCTAACTTCTTTGTCGCATAAAATCTTCGGTGACCTGAAATGATTTCATATTCCGTTCCTGATATTTTGCGAACGGTAAGAGGGGTAAGAATTCCGCGCTCGTTTATGCTGTCAATAAGGTTTTGCATTTCCTCATTGTCAATTACCTTGTAGGGATGATTTTCAAAAGGTCTCAAATACTCAATGGGTATTTTTTTAGCCCACACATATTCTGTGCGGGCTTTCTGTACTTTGTCGTATAAGGTTTCTTTTGTGGGATTGTTTTCTTCAATCTCACGGGGATATACTTTTGATTTTTGCTTAATAGCCATAATTATCTAATCCTTTCATAATAAAAATTGCACCTCATCGGGTGCGTTCAAGTTTTCGTATTTTATTAATTTCTGCCTGATGCTCTTTCTGTAAGAGTTCATACAGGTGGGGAGATTTATCAAAAATTTCTTCCGCCTGTTTGAGTTTCTTTCTCAATGGCGTAATTTCTTGTGTAATCTCCTTACGCAGGGCTTTGTATCTCTCCTTATCTTCGGGAGTATTCGCTCTGCGTTTCTTGTTGTCTGCCTTGCTTCGCCTTTCTTCAAGCTCGGCAATTTTTAACTGTGTTTCTTCAATGGCGACTGTTAAATCATCAGTAGTCTGAATCTGATTGTCTGTTAGGAAATGATAGTCAGCCACATATTGTTTGATGTCCTTTGCGGCGTGTCTCATTTCAGGCGAGATAAGCATTGCATCTGCAACTTCCTTTAATAACTGAAACACCAAGATTATTAGAAGGAACATTGTATTTACATAAATCACCTCAGGTCTTTTGCCATGTTCAATACCAAACTCCAATTTCTTTCTGACAGATTCAAGAGGAAAGCATCTGCGTCTTGCATAGAAGAAGTTGTTCCAATCAGCAAGGTGATGTCCGCTGTAATAGGTTTCGTTGAATCTTTTCTCTATGCCTTCTACGGTGTAGCCAAGACCTTCAACTCTTACGCCTCTTTCCCAATCCTTTGCCTTGATGGTAAAACGTCTGTAATCTACCTCATATCCCATAGTAAAAAGTACTTTTCTGAAATCATCCCAGTTTGTTGCGACGGTAAGACAGATTTCAATATCTTCTCTGAGCATATCTCTATGAGTTTGCTTACCTTGCTTATGAAGCCAATATGCTGCTTTCTCGCCACCGTAAAACGGTGCATTTTCAAGAACAGATTTACCTCTTTCTTTACAGATGGCATCGGATATTTTTCTCAGCTCATAATGGTCACCGATTTTGTTTCGGAATTTAAGACCATCCTTGAAGGATGTGCTGTTAATGACAAAATGATTATGCAGGTGATGCTTCTTATCAAGGTGAGTAGTAACTATAACCTGATATTTGTCACCCCACATTTTTCTTGCAGTTTCAATGCCTATTTCATGACATTCTTCGGGAGTGACCTCATTTTCCTTAAAGCTTTGATAACCGTGATAGGCAACTACTGTACCTCTCTCACCAAACTTCTTTTTAACCGCTACCATTTGTGCATAAGCATTATGCTTTGAGCAGTTGATACCCCTGACGAAAAGCTCTTGGTCAGTTTTGTTACTGTTTTCTGCATACTGTAAGGTAGCATACAAATCCGAGTCGAAGAATTTAGGGTTCATTGTTTTGTCGGGATTTTCAGCGTAAACAATAACAGACTTTAATTTGCCCTTTACGGGCCAGAATCCGGTGGTCGCCAATTTTCAATCTGCTCCTTTCTTGGTTTAATGAGTACATCGCTTATTTCAGCAAGAAGATTAAAAGCCTTTGCTTCAACATCTTTTGAAATACCCATATCAATAAGTGCATCAAACTTTTCGCAGAAATGAAAAAAGGCATCGGGAGGAACCGCTTTCGGTTCAAAGCCCAATGCCCTTTGTTTGACATATTCACTTGTTGATAATCCGCATTTTGAAGCATTACGCTCAATCTTCTTTTTCTCTTTTTCTGTAACTCTTGCTACAATTCTGATGTCTTTGATAAGTTTTCACCTCTTTTCTTCATAGGGGATATTAAGGGCGCTCCCTTAACGAGTGGCATTTGGCACACAAATGCCCTGCTCGCTACGGTGTAGGACTACGGTGTAGGACAGACATTCATAGGATAGTTAAGAGCTTCGTCTGTCTTCCTTCACCGCAGATAAGGGCGCCCTTAATCAAGTGTTTTGTGTGGCACCGTAAGTGCACCATATTTTTCTTTGTTTAAAAAAGTGATGCCGAAAGTGGTACCATTTTTGAGCCATTGTGGCTAAGTTGAATTCTGTGTTGAGCCAAATTTGGCTCAGGTGTTGTTTGTGCTAAGTCATATAAATGCTCCTTTCTAAAATTATTTTTGAGTGTTTATATTTAACTGCGAAAAATGTGACGCAGTATTTATATACCGAAAATTAGGTTTTTGGACATAAAAAACACCTGCTATTTTGTGGTAACAAGTGTATGTAAATTGAAACATATGATGTTGGTGTGATATAATCAATCTAACTAAGTGTTTTAAGGTTTATATCAGTAGAGAATTGAATTTTTATAACCGATGAGATACGATAAATGACCGATTAGATAAAAATCAACATTTCCTCTTTTACATTTGCTATGATGGTACTGCAAATAAAAAGGAGGTTAACACAAATGCAAGAAATAAAAACAGTCGGGCTTGTCAAGAAGTATAAAAATCTGACTGCCGTAAACAAGCTCAATTTAGAAATACACCAAGGTGAACTTTTTTCTTTGTTAGGGGTTAACGGTGCAGGAAAAACCACAACAATAAAGATGTTAACCTGTATAACAAAACCGACGGATGGTGATGCATTCGTAGAAGGATACAGTGTAACTAAGCAGTCAGAACAAGTAAAACGGTTGATAGGCGTATCGCCTCAGGAAACTGCAGTAGCACCGAATCTTTCAGTTAAAGGAAACCTTGAATTGATATGTGGCATCCACGGATTTTCAAAAGAAAAAACCAAAATAAGAATCAAGGAGCTTTCTGAGCAATTTACTTTGGATGCTGTTTTAAGGAGAAGAGCAGGCAAGCTGTCGGGTGGATGGCAACGCCGTGTAAGTATTGCGATGGCACTTATCAGCGAACCGAAAATTCTGTTTTTGGATGAGCCTACTCTTGGTTTGGATGTTATCGCACGGCATGAGCTTTGGGATATGATTCGCTCTTTGAAGGGAAAAGCAACCATTATCCTTACAACACATTATATGGAAGAAGCAGAAGCACTTTCTGACCGCATAGGTGTTATGAAAGACGGCAAGCTTCTTGCAGTAGGAACTGTAGAAGAATTGAAGACAATGACAGGTGCAAATAACTTTGAATCAGCCTTCGTTTCTATCGTGAAGGAGGGTACGTTATGAGAATGTTGACATTTGCAAAAAGGTGCACAAAAGAAATTTTACGTGACCCGATAAACCTTGCTTTCGGCTTAGGTTTCCCTCTGGTTTTGTTGCTTCTTCTCAGTAGCCTGCAAAAGAATATCCCGGCCGACCTATTTGAGATCGATACCCTTACCCCCGGAATTACTGTGTTCGGGCTGTCGTTCATGACACTTTTTTCTGCAACGCTGATTGCCAAAGACCGTGAAAGTGCATTTTTGCAGAGATTATACACTACACCGCTCAGCGGCTTTGATTTTATCCTTGGTTATATGCTGCCGCTTTTACCAATTGCCATCGGGCAGACAGTTATTTGTTATCTGTTTGCGATTCCTTTGGGATTGACAGTCAGCATAAACATTATTTATGCTATAATAGGTATAATACCTATGGCCGTTTTCAACATTGCGTTGGGGCTTTTGTGCGGCAGTATCTTTGGTGTTAAGCAGGTAGGTGGTATTTGCGGTGCATTGCTTACTAATCTCTCTGCGTGGCTATCCGGAGTATGGTTTGATTTGAAACTTGTAGGCGGCTTTTTCGAAAAAATTGCCAATGTGCTGCCCTTTGTTCACGCAACAGAAATGGAAAAAGCATTGTTCAACGGTAACTTTGAGCTTGTATGGGCTCACATTCTGCCGATTCTTTTTTACAGTATATTTACAACTGCGGTTGCTGTGCTTTGTTTCCTCAGACAAATGAAAAAACAATAAGGATTTGATGCGATGAAATACAAACTCATTATAGATAAAGATGCAGACGAAGAGATAATTGCAAAGGTTCACGCTCCTTCTTCTCTTACCGAACAGATAGAAAATCTTGTCTGTAGTTTTTCAGGTGCTGAAAGCATTATGGGATACCATGATGACGAGATGAGAAAGCTCTTATTCTCTGAAATAGAGTGTATTACTGTAATTGATAAAAAGGTAATTGCCATTGATACAAACGGCAACCGTTTTTCACTCAAAGAAAGACTTCGTGATTTAGAGAATATTCTGCCTTCTTATTTTATACGCATCAACAAATCTACCCTTGCTAATGAACACCGTATTGAGCTATTTGACGCAGTATTCAGCGGTGGGGTGGATGCAGTATTCAGGTGCGGTTACCGTGAGTATGTTTCAAGGCGTTGTTTTTCACAAATAAGAAGGAGGTATGAGGGGATATGAAAAGGTTTATTTCAGAGTTTTTTCGTCGAGGTCTGATTGCTTGCGGCTTCGGACCGATTGTTCTCGCAATTTTATATCTGATTCTGCATTATAAAGGCTTGATAGATACATTAACTGTCAATCAGGTCTGCATAGGGATTTTTTCAATAACTGTACTTGCCTTTACAGCAGGCGGTATGAATGCTGTTTATCAGATAGAACGCCTGCCCTTGATGGTGGCAATTCTGATTCACGGTGTTGTTTTATATATCAGCTATTTAGGCACTTATCTGCTCAATGATTGGCTCGAATTGGGCTTGACACCGATTTTGGTTTTCTCCGGTATTTTTGTTGTCGGCTATTTGGCAGTTTGGGCAATTATTTATTGCGTAACTAAACGGAATACAAAAAAGCTCAATGAAATGCTGAAAGAAAAGCAGCAAAAGATAATAGACGATAAGAAACAGTTAGATTAAATATTTTTACTGCTCTCCCCGTGAGGGCAGTTTTTTCTTTGCCGCTTTATCCGAAACAGTTCCTACAGGCATTACTACATATCTCTATGGCGCTGTGCAGTCAACTCATATTTCAATAAATTGCGCTCGCTTTTTTCAAAAAAAGGTCGTGGCGGTTTGTTCCGTTCGGACGGTCATTCACTTGTACACGAGAAGAAAACTTTTTCCTCCCATATATACCCCGACATAAGAAGGGGTAAAATGTTCCTGGTTTTTGAAAAAAGTTGAAAAAATTTTTAGGCATAAAAAAAGACCCGTCAAAATATGACGAGTGTTGTGTGTTTGACTATGAAATTAAAAAAATGTGACGCAGTATTCATATACCGAAATCTTGCTTTTTTATGCTCTTAAAATTTTATTTGTGGGGGCAGTTATTATATAACAAAAATGTCCCTCTATCATATATAATAGGGATTTTTGAAAATCGCCCATCATAGAGTAACAAGTTAAAATGAAAAAGCGTAACATAGCAATAATGCTTCATATGTAAGCTTTTTCAGCTTTTCTCTTTGTTATTTAATATCTTCGCAACAAAAATTACCTGTGTATTATTGAATTATTACATTCTTTAACTGCTAAATTTACTAACTATATGAATCTATTTAATAATTGAATGCGATTAACCCGTTCGTTGTTTTTGGCAACGCACGGGTTAGTTATAATTGCCTGGTTAAATTTTTATTTTAAACCTTTACCTCAACTATTCGCTAAGAGCAAAATCGAATATCATAAATTTAACTATTGATATTATCTTTAATGTCAATAATTACTTCTGTAACTTTTGAGTTTTCGTGTTTAGGATAATTACAGTCTTTAATTTTTTTAAAAGTGTTGTTAAATTCTAATGCAGCTGCAATAAGAATCTCATCAGGCCATATTATGAATTCTTCTTCGATTACAATTTTTTCTGTCAAATGGTTTCGGATATCGGTTTGTATTTTTTTATAGGCAACATCATCTAATTTGCTCCATTTATCGACGATGTTTTTATCAACTTTTAGGACTTCTCTGATATACCAATTTAATGTAAAAGAATCGAGTGCCATATGACAATTAGCAAATTTGTCTTTATATTTTTCAGCTCCTTCACAGCAATATAAATATTTAAAAGCCATATTTACAACTTTTTGTGCCTGTCCGTAAGTAGCTTGCTCATATTGACTATCCTGCAAATCATTTAAAAATTTTTCACACCAACTTTTGTGAAGTATGTCAAAATTTTCATCACTTGAATTAAAATAGTTTTGCATTTTTTTTGCTAAATTTTCTAACGCAGTAGTTTTTTTATCACCTATTTCTTTAAATGTTCTGGCTGCATCAAGATAACCAAGATATACTGCTTCAAAAAACAATTTCTCATTATCAATATCAAATTTTGCATCACGAAATTTTTTGTTACTTATTGTTTCTTTAAACGCTTTTATGCAGCCTTCATCAATAGCCATTTTTAAAACCTCCAATTATATTTTTTATCCAACCACTCTCACCAACTCCTCCCACACCTTAACCATGGCAAAAGTGTCGAGCTTGCAGTATTCGAGTAGGTTTTTCCTTGCCTTTTCCTGTTCTTCCGGTGGCATATCCTTAATTTTGGGGAATATGCTCATAGCTTCACTGCCGTTGTGCACGCCCTCAAGATTGTGATAATCCAATGCAGGGTCGTCCGGGAATATCGCAGGCAGTACACTCTTGATTGAGAAAGAACCGCCCATTGCTTTGTTGTAATAATAACCCTTCTGAAACGGGTCAAGCAAATCTTTCGTGTTTTCTCTGATATTCAGAAGATGCTCCGCCAAATCGGGGAATGCGTCTGCCAGTTCTTTGATTCTGCCGCACTCAAAGGCTTTGTTGTATGCCGTTACACATACATTCATTGGTATATCTTTGCATAGACTTTCCGCTAATGCCCGTCTTGGGTCAGAACCTGATTCAGCAAGAAATTCTTTATGCTTAAGTTCTCCGTCTTCACTCTCAATATAGTGCAGAGAATACTGAAAAGGTATCTGCTGATAAGGTTTTGTTCCGTTGTACTTTGGTATAACAGGCTGTTCTGTTTCAAAATCAAGTAAATAAATCGGATAAGAGAGCGTATCGAGAAAATCTCTTATCCCGTCTTTGTCAACATATGTGCCTTTATCTGTCAAAGCAAACTCTATTTGACGAAGGTGCTTTTCGTTGGTGACTACTCCGCTTAAGAACAGATCGTTATATGTAATTATTCCCTTGCGGTAACAATCAAACTTTTTGCTTGTTTGAAGTCGGTACAAATCAAACACCGACGGACTTGGTATATGCCGTGAGCAATATTTCCAATATCCGCAATCATAAGGCTTTTTACAGTGCTCAGATATGTCGATTTCGGGCTCTGTTTCACTTCTGAGTATTTTCTCAGCAATCTTAAGGTTAGCTCTGATATTCTTTTCTTCCTGCGACACCAAATCCCATACATCAGTAACCTTGAAAAGTCTGTTGATATCAAGATCACCGTCAAGAACATAATTATTGTCAATGCAGATAAGATAAGTACCCGTTACATTAACCCCGCAGTTCTGAAGGACATATTTCTGATATGCGATGTCAGCAATATAAATCTCCTTGTCACTTTTTGTTGAGCTTTTTACTTCAAAAATTGCCCAGCCGTTTTCTTCTTTACAAAGGATATCAACAGCACAGTACAAACCGCCAAACTCAAATGAGGCTTCGCAGATAACAGGTGTACCCTTATCCATTTCAGCTTTTGTGTCAGCAATCATTTTCTGAAGATTTAACCTTTCGCCTTTATATGCTGTCACCTCAACATAATCACCGAAAAGCCCCATTGCAAGGTCACCGACTTCGTTACCCGCTTCCATTCGTGCAAGGGCACTGCTGTCAAGAACAAGTTCCTCGGACTTATATTTATTCATCCAGAGAATTTTCGGGCATTGCCACAAAGAGCAATATTTTGATTTTGAAAGATACAGCACGGTAAAACCTCCTCAACTGAAGTATTGAGAGCATTATATCACAAAAGAAAGAAAAAGTCGAACAGTGTATCACTAAACTTGTCTAAAATAACACGCAGTTCTTTCAGTGTTTCTTGATGCGCAGGATCCGGGGTATCCGCAGAATTTTCTTCAGGGTTCACCATTATAAATCTTTTTGGAAAAATTTCATTTTCGTGCATGTATTTTATAAGCTCAACAAGCTCAGATAAATCGCCCGTTTCAACATCATAATAGTATTCTTTCATGGGATTGTAATCCTTGTCAAGATAATCAAAATCGCTGTTTAGAACCGTACCTTCAGTAGGAAAGAAATCACGGCAGATAACAGCATCGCAGAGCATTTGCGCTGCATGCTGTGAGGCTTCAAATATATCTGTCTCACCGTATCTGTATCTTATTGAATGTGTCGCATAAGCAAAAATAAAGCCGTAAAGCAATGCATCATTAGCAGGTAAAACATATTTGTCATCACTCACATCAAAGTCGATTTTGTCTTTGAAATAATAAAAGGTTTCTTTCATTGCCCTTTTGAAAAATTCAGTATCAACCTCTTTTTCACCTACGGCATAATAGGGCGTTTCGTACATCAGATCCTTCCACATTTCAATAAGTTCAAATGTATGGTACATAATTTAAACCTCCTGTTTTTTTATATATAAAGATAATAACAGGAGTGATGGGATAAAAACGGTACACAAAAAAGCAACGCCAAAGCGTTGCTTAAGTATTATCAACTTTCATATCTGTACAGAGCCTCTTCCAACTCTTCCTTAACCTCATCCGCAAGGCTTCTCGGCTCAAGAATAATAATATCCGGAGCGCATCTTTTTGCCAGTTGCTTCATTGCGTCCAGGTTGGTATAAACGGAAACTGTTACTTCAAATTCATCCTCATCGGAAAAAGTAACATCCTTGCCGAAAATATCAATAACATCACTTATCATCGGCTTTACGGTGCGGAACTTAACTCTTGCACTGTCGTTTGAATACATATAAATATGCTCTTTCATATATTTCACAAGGTCAAGGCTTTGGCCGTCTGCACCGATAAGAGATTTAAAGGGCTTTACAGACTCATCAAGGATTTTCAAATTCATAATACGGTCAAGTCGGTAGTTTGAGATATCGTCATACTTATCAAAGTTGCAGATAAGGTAATACTTTCCGTCATTTGCCGCCATCTGATAGGGGCTGACTATGTACTCCGTGCTACCGTCGGAACGCTTTTTCAGGTGCATTTTCTTATCTGTGCGATACTCGGCATAGTTAAAGCTGACCTTTTTCTGTTTGCTGATAGCTTCATCGAGAAGCCCAATGTTAAGAAACAGATGCTTGTTATCGGTTTTGTCGTCGGGCATTCTTGCGATGTGCTTAATGTGAGAATTGAAATAAACATTAGAGAGATTTTTCAGTTTTTCGACAAGGTTCTTGCAATCGCTGTAGGGTATATGCCTTGAAAAAAGCAGACCGTCAATCAGAAGACGAAGCTCACTGTCAGAAAAATCACGCTCAAGGTAAAAGTCAGACCAGATGTAGCTTTCTTCCTCTTCACCCGTTTTTGGATTCGTTACCGTGCGTACAGTTTCGCTGTATTCGATTTCATAGCCACACTCCATAAGGCTGAGCAAATTGCGGCGAACAGCCTTTCTGTCAACGGTCATATCATAATCCCTTTTAAGAATATTTGCAATATCCTTCTGACTGAGTCTGTGGTCAGCGTCGGAATATTTGCGTAAAATATCGAGGATGTTTAGTATGAGGAGTTTTTTTGGTTGTTTCATAATCAAACCGCCTTAGTCTGCTTTGATGATAATATAATAACACTTGATGATTATTATTGCAACATCAGATGAGTTAAAAACAGTGCATTGTCAAAACAACTTTCGTTTGGTTATTGAACAATTCTAAAATTATGATATAATAAACACAACAAAGAAGGTGAAACTAATGGCATATACAGAGCTTATCAAAAACTTTGAGCGAATCCGTGACTATATGAGAGAGTTTTATGTTTACGGCTTTAAAAGCAGAGATGAATACGACAAAAAGAGTGGCCGTTCCTATGACAATGAACGCCGCAGAATTGAAAGCTATCTCGCTGAATATATGGGCTTCCGTCAGAGCGAAAAGGGCAAGAATGTTTTTCTTTCTATAGACAGCCGTTCGGTTTCACATAATCCTCTTTATAGTGTGCTCAAATCAAAAAGCTTTACTGACGGCGATATAACTTTGCATTTTATTCTGTTTGACATTCTGCATTCTCCTGAAGTTGCTTTATCACTTTCCAATATAACAGCTAAAATCGACAGCGAATATCTTTCTTCTTTCAGTGAGCCGATCGTATTCGATGAATCAACCGTCCGCAAAAAGCTTAAGGAATATGTTGAACTTGGACTGGTACAGTGTCGTAAGGAAGGTAAAAAGGTCTTCTATTCAAGGAATGCCGATACGGATATATCCAACCTTTGTGATGTCATATCTTTTTTCAGTGAAGCAGGACTTTGCGGTGTTGTAGGCAGTTTCTTGCTTGATAAATTTTCTTCGATTGAAGATTGCTTTTCTTTTAAACACCATTACATAACACACGCTCTTGAAAGTGAGATTCTGTATAAGGTTTTTGATGCGATTTCACAGAAGAGAACTCTTACTGTAACCAACACCTCACGCCGTACACAAAATGACCGCATAGAAGAAATAGTGCCGTTGAAGGTGCTTATAAGTGTACAGAACGGCAGACGATATCTTGCCGCGTATTCGATAAGCTACAAGTATTACAAGGTTTACCGTCTTGACTATCTCAGTGACATAGTTATGGGCGAAGTTTACAGTGCATTTGACGAAAAAAGAGAAAAATTCTCTCTAATGCAAAAAAATATGTGGGGTGTTGTCTGTGATGAAAGACGGCCTCTTGAACATATTGAATTTACTGTACATATAGGCAAGGATGAAGAACATATTTATCGCAGACTTTTAAGAGAAAAGAGATGTGGTACAGTAGAGCGAATTGATGAAAGAACTTGCCGTTTCTCTGCTGATGTTTATGACTCAAGTGAGCTTAATCCCTGGATTCGTACCTTTATAGGCAGAATTGAAAACATAGAGTATTCCAATAAGCTTTACGAAAACCGATTCAACATGGACTTGCAGGATATGTACCGTCTTTATGGCTTGGGAGGTGAGAATAATGCTCTTTCACGAGATTTACGGCTGTTACTATAATGCTGTTGCAGAAATTCTCCATCAGGCTGTGAACGGTGATCTTACAGAAAAAGGAATGCAGAAAATCGTTTCTGAAAAAGCCTTTTCAGAAAGCTTTCTTACTGTAGTGCCTTCTCTCAAAGACGAAAAATGGCAACTGCTGAAAAAAGATTTATCCACACCTATTAAACATGAGCCGTCTATGCCTTTAACCGACTTACAAAAACGGTGGCTGAAAGCAATAAGCCTTGACCCGAGAGTGAAGCTTTTTGATGCGGATTTCAGCTTTCTTGACGGAGTTGAACCTCTTTTTACATCAGATGACTATTTTGTTTTTGACAAGTATAACGATGGCGATGATTTTGAAAATGAAAATTATATAAATGTTTTCAGAACACTCATGTTTGCGATGAGGAACAAAAAGAAAACTAAAATCGGTTATCACGGTGCAAAGGGCACTTTCCGTATTTTTGTAGGCGACCCATACAAAATGGAGTATTCCGAAAAGGATGACAAGTTCAGAGTTCTTATCCGTTCCTGCAGAAACGGACCGATGTTAAGGGTTGACGGAATAGAAAGTGTAACCATTATCGGTGATGCTTTTGCCGATAACACACGAGAGGTGCTTGAAAGTACAGAACACATAACTTTGGAGCTTCTCGACCACAGAAATGCTCTTGAAAGAGTAATGCTTCATTTTGCACACTTTAAAAAAGAGGCTGAAAAAATCGGTGGTGAAAGATACCGCATAAAGATTTTCTATGACTCTTCTGATGAAACAGAGCTTGTTATCAGAGTTTTATCATTCGGACCTTTTGTTGAGGTAACAGAACCACAAAATTTCAGAAATCTTATTATAGAACGCCTGGAAAGACAAAAAAATATTCAAAATAAAGAGTTGTGAGCTTGATTTTCGTCAAGTTCGCAACTTTTTTTCCGTGAAAAAACAGTTTTTGATTGGTAGAATATGGTTGTAAAGTTGCTTCGGATAGTGTCTGAACTCACTTCGGTGCACGAGGATTTTCCAAGGTGTATGCCTGAAGGACTTTGCGCTTGGCAATCGAGAGAGTCTTGAAAACTCATGGTCGATGAGGTTCAAATCCTCTTTGTGGACTTTTAATCCACCCTTTACGCGGGTTCGAATCCCGCCGTACGTAATTATAACGTATCGCCAGTGGTTTGGTAAGCCGGAAACGGCAAAAGAAAAAACGGTACACTTTATGTGTGCGAGAACGTTTTTAAAGCAAACAGTTGCTCCGCCTGATAATGATTTATTCTGTATCGGCAGTACATTTCTCGCCTTGCCCGAAAACAGATACCGTAATGATGACATTCAAGCCAAAAGTAATCTTTCCGCTTGGTTTGTTACTTTACTTAAGTATTCGGCCGTTTGATTTGTATGAGCGACTGTAACGAAAATTTAACCTTAGGAGGGTATTACATATTATGAAAAAGATAGTTATTAACGAAAATCAAAAAGGTTTACTTTTCAAAAACGGAAGATATTCAAAAATGCTTGACGCGGGTAAGTATCATATTCTTGGTGGCAGCAGAGTAGATATTCTTAATGTTAAGGATGCAATTGTATCGGAAAGAGCTTCACTTGAAACACTTCTTAAAGATGAGAAAATCAAAGAAGCTGTATCTGTAGTTGAAGTTAAAGATGAGCAGCTTGCACTGCATTTTATTGACGGAAAATTTACGGATGTTCTGCCTCAGGGTAAATACGCCTTTTGGAAAACAGAAAATAGCCATGAATTCATAATAGCAGATATTTCTTCACCTTATGTTGATAAAGAAATCCCTGATTACATATTCTCTAATATCCCGATAAAATATTATGTAAGAATCAATGTTGTTCAGGACCACAAGGCTCTTCTTTATTTTAACAATAAGTTTGAAAAAATTCTTGACCCCGGTGTTTACTACTTCTGGAAAAATTCTGTGGATATTGGTGTAAGATTTATTGACACCCGTCTTACACAGATGAATATTACCGGACAAGAAATTCTGACGCACGACAAGGTTGCTCTCAGAATAAACTTTGTTTGCAATTATAAGGTTACAGATTACATAAAAATTCATACAGAAATCGACGACTATATTGAACAGATACATATAGCTTGCCAGCTTGCACTTCGTGAGTATGTCAGCAAGCATAAATTCGATGAAATTCTCGAAAACAAGGAACAGATGACTGCTTTTGTTTTTGAAAGACTTAAATCAAAAGAAAAAGAGTTGTTTGTTGAATTTAAGGATGCAGGAGTTAAGGATATTATCCTTCCCGGTGAAATCCGTGACATAATGAATACTGTTCTGATAGCGGAAAAGAAAGCGCAGGCTAATGTTATCACACGCCGTGAAGAGGTTGCCTCAACAAGGTCACTTCTTAACACTGCAAAGCTTATGGATGAAAACAAAACTCTTTATAAACTTAAGGAGCTTGAATTTCTTGAGCGTATCTGTGAAAATGTTGGTAATATCGAAATCAGCGGTAAAGGCGATGTTCTTACACAGCTTGCTGAAATACTGCAGAGTAAAGGTGTATAACCTTTTTCGGTGCTGCTATATATAAACTTAAGTTGCGAGTCTGATGAATTATCTCATTCTCGCAACTTTTTTTCCGTGAAAAATTAAAGCTTACTTGGTAAAATATAACTGTAAGATGAAAGAGGAGGTAAGTTCCATGACAATAGAGCAAGCGTTTTACTTTAAAATTATGCTTATATGCGGATGCAGTGATGAACTGTTTGAATACATTGAAAATACTCTGAATGAACAGACTTCCTATGAAGAAGTGATTGTTGAACTTGCCTTTTGTGGTTATAATGAAAAACAAATGTTGTCTGTTTTAGAATCATACATACGGCAGAAGAAAGAAAAAGTTAATTATGATGTGATTATTGAAAGTATATTTAGATTTCTTCAAAATAAATATCTTGACAGTGGAACATCTGTTGAAGCCTTGGTGAAACTGATGTATCGAATAGGACAGCTTTCAGATTTAAATGAGGAGCGAACAGAACCTTGGTTTACAATGACAATTTTTGATGAATTTTATGAAGATGCAGAAAAAGGCTACGTAGATAAAGATGAATACCTTGAGTATCTGAAATCATTTATATTTGAAAGAAAATACTATAATGAGATTCAGTTTTATAAACCTGTAATACAACAATCGAAAATTAAAATATATTTACAAAATCTGATAAACAAAATAAAAATATGGAAAGGAAGATAACTATGTTAGAAATCAGCGGAAAGTTTTGTACCGCAAAGGTTTTTATTGATACAGTTGAAGATACTGCAAATGAGCAGATTGAAACTCTCTGTGACCAGAGCTTTGCCGAAGGATGCAAAATCCGCATTATGCCTGATGTTCACGCAGGTGCAGGCTGTGTAATCGGCTTTACGGCTGACCTTGGAACAAGGGTTATTCCTAATATTGTCGGCGTTGACATCGGGTGCGGTATGCTCACGGTTGACCTCGGATTTAATGATGTAGATTTCGAAAAGTTAGACAGCATCATAAGAGAGAAAATCCCTTCAGGTAAGGATGTTCAGCCCGGCAGACTTATCCGTTTGCCCGAAATACAGAACCTTCATTGCTACAGAGAACTTAAGGATGCCAAAAGACTTGAGAGAAGCGTAGGCTCACTTGGAGGCGGTAATCATTTTATTGAGATTGATGTTGACGACGAGGGAAGAAGATATCTTGTTATTCACTCGGGCAGCCGTAATTTAGGAAAGCAGGTCGCTGAAATTTATCAGAAAATGGCTATTGAGATTCACCGTGGTATTGAGGAATACTGGGCAGAGCGTGACAGAGTAATCACTGAATACAAGGCTCAGGGCAGAAGAAAAGAAATAGAAGCGACCTTAAAGGAAATGAAGAAAGCCTTTCAGTTGAAGGTTACAGAAGTTCCTGAAGAGCTTTGCTTCCTTGAGGGCAAATACCGTGATATGTATCTTCACGATATGCAGTTTTGTCAGCAGTTTGCTCACCTTAACCGTTTTATGATGGCAAAACTTATACTTAACAACCTTTTCGGGAAAGAGGTTGAGGATTTCGAGCATTTTGAGACGGTGCACAATTATATTGATATGGAATCAAACATAATCCGTAAGGGTGCAGTATCAGCGCAGAAAGGTGAAAAGCTTCTTATCCCTATCAATATGCGTGACGGAAGCCTTATTTGTGTCGGCAAGGGCAATGAGGACTGGAACTGTTCGGCTCCTCACGGTGCAGGCAGACTTTTCAGCAGAAATACTGCAAAGGATAAGTTTACAGTTGAAGAGTTTCAGAAGAGTATGGAAGGAATTTTCAGTACTTGTATCAGCGACAGAACTCTTGACGAAAGCCCTATGGCGTATAAGAATATGGATGATATAGTTAACAATATTACTCCTACGGCAGATATTATTAAGGTTATCAAGCCGGTGTATAATTTTAAGGCGGAATAAGAAAAAAGAGCAGAGGGTCAAATCTCTGCTCTGAGTTGTTATATATTACATAATAAAAAACGAAATAAATGCTTTGAATAAAATCTTGACTTTTTCACAAAAAATATATTAAATTATTATTAGACAAATCGTGATTATACCGAAACATTCGGTTTTTATATAACTACAATAGAGGTGATATTATGCTGAATTATCAGAGTTTATCTGCAGAATTAACGAAACAGATATTAGCTGACAGAAAAAACGGTACTTTGCCTATGACAGGTTTTGACGAAACTAATGCCATCCGAAGAAACAATCAAAGAGATAAAGCTAATGTAATACGAACGGCATTCGTGCGGGATATTGATAAAATTATACACTGTCCTTATTACAACCGTTATGCTGATAAAACGCAGGTGTTTTCTTTCTATAAGAATGATGATATCACTCGCAGAGGTCTGCATGTCCAGTTGGTTTCACGTATTGCAAGAACAATCGGTAAGGCGCTTAATCTGAATCTTGATTTGATTGAA
>JAFULG010000059.1 GCA_017473435.1 Clostridia bacterium
AAGCGCCGCCGGTGGCGGATGAAGCGAGATTTTACGGGGTCCCCAAAAAGCCCGATAGGCTTTTTGGGGAAGAGGAAGCACAACGGAGCGGTGAGCTTTTCCGTAAGGAAAACGATAAGCGGAGTTTGTGCCGACGAAGGCTTAGCGGTCAAAATCGCTCGGCGCCGCTAACGGCGGCCGTCCCCTCTGTCAACCTTTGGTTGACATCTCCCCACACCGTGGGGAGTCACCAAGCCGACAAGCGATTTTGGGAACCGCAAGAGAGCAGAGGGGGCAGAGCCCCCTCATTTATTTTTAATTAAAGAGTCCGGTTTTTATCACACCGCTTTGGAAACAAGGCGGTGTTTTTTTCGCTTAAACGCATATATATAATGGTATAGGTAAAATAGCAGTCAGTAACCGGGACGCCCCTCGGGCGCGCGTAGGGGACGCCCCGCATGGCGTCCCAAAGGTAACAGAGATGTGTCGGAAGGGCGACCACACGGGGTCGCCCCTACGCGTTCCTCACCCGAAAAACTGCATTATTTCCATTTCTTTCCAATAAAAAAAAGCCGTAAAATTGTGCATGTTGACCAAGATGGCTTTTCCACACATTCCACATAAAATGTTATTTTGTGGCGGATTTTTTGCCTTCGTACAACATCTTGTTGATTTTTTGAGAAAAAATTCCACATTCCTATAAGAAATTTTTTCCAACGCAGAAAAAAATACTGCATTTTAAATGAAAATATTTTTGATAAAAATGCGTTAAAAAAGCCTCGAAAAAGAGGCTTTTAATTCTTATTTAGCATTAATTTAGTAAATATGCACATATAAACCTTGTAAAACTTGTACAAAATACACTATAAACTACCTCTGTATTTTTTCACAAATTTGCTGTTTTTGGCCTTTTTGGGCATTTTCAGAACTTTGCCCAAGGTTTCGAGGGGCCTGATAGAGCTTTTTTAGTAACATTGCATAAAAATAAAGCTTTTATTTGCTCGAAAAAAATTTACAAAACAGAAAAAAAGATCCTTAAAACCGCATAAAATTTGACAAGGCCGTCATAAATATATATAATAGCCACCGTTGCCGATATGGAAATGAAAATCCGGGCAGGAATAGCCCCGGAAAATCGGACAAAGAGTTGATTGGCTTATGCATCTGCACGGTCAGTGACAAGGGTAAAACACCGAGCAACACCTTAATATCGATAACACGACTATAACACCAGAATGAAAGAGAATTGTGTTTTATCCCGAGTCTATGCAAATACAAAATGCACGCCACCTTCTTACATCAGTCTTTGCCCATGCAGGAAGGCTCCCCCGTTTGCTTTTCTGCCAAAAAAAATCAGAGGTGATAAAATGAAAAAGGCTTTAACAAAAGTACTGCTTACAGCAATAACTCTTGTTATCTTTGCCGCTATTGTACCACTCTCAGCTTCAGCAAGTACCAGCAACAACAAAACAGAAGTTTACAAACAGCTTACAACAAAGTTAAATCTTAATTCAGCAGCAGCCTGTGGTATAATGGCTAACATCGAAAGAGAGTCTGACTTTAATCCAAGACTTGTTGTCAACGACAGCAACGGACGTCAGAGCGGCGGTTTATGTCAGTGGAACGGCGGCAGATTTGCTAACCTTAAAAACTACTGCAGTAAAAACGGCTACGATTATCTTTCAATCGACGGTCAGATTGCATATCTCCTTCACGAGCTCAAAAGCAGCTCCTACGGTTATATCTATGACTATCTCAAGGGTGTTTCAAATAATGCTGACGGCGCATACGATGCAGCCTGGTATTGGTGCTATTATTTCGAAATCCCCAGCAACAGATCACAAAAAGCAGACGAACGCGGTTATAATGCCGAGAGATACTACTGGCCCGTTTACGGTCAGATAGACATCAAGGCTCCTTCACTTTCTCTTACCAACAAAAGGAATCCTTACGATATCGACCACACTATCTCCTTCAAATGGAGTGACGGCGGTGATGACGTAACTCACTATTACCTTTACGTTGCCGCAAAAAACACAAACGGTCAGTATGACTGGAACAAGGCAAAGGTTGCCAAGCTTAACTCCGGTACAACAGGAAAGAATGTTGCCGGTACGGTTTTCAACAAGGGCGACTATGCCGCTTATGTAAAGGCATATAACTCCGATACCGGCAAGACCGTAAACAGTAACTTTGCTCAGTTCAGCGTTAAGTGTCTTTCTCATAAGATTATAGACTCAAAGGTTCTCAAACCGGCTACCTACGAATCAGCCGGCTCTATGGAAATCCTTTGCACTCAGTGCGGTGCCAAAGCATCAAGGGTTCTTCCCCAGCTTACAATGGATGATTTCCGCAAATCTGCTACTACAGGCGTAAGAGTTTCCGCTTATATTGAGAATAAAATAAAGCTTTCCTGGAATCCCCTTCCGGGTGCCGACGGTTATCTTGTTCTTCAGTATATCGATTCAAAGTGGGTGACCCTTGCACGTGTTGAGGACGGTACAGCTTCCGATTTCATCGTTTCAAATCTTAAGCCCGGCACAAAGTATATCTTCAATGTACGCGGCTTCAGATACAATGACGAAGGCATCAGCTACGTGTCCGCCGTACAGTCTCCCATCATAGGAGCTACAAGACCTTATGCTCCCGGCTTCGGTATGCCGGTTACAGCCAACAGAATGATAAGACTCAACTGGACAAAAAGAGCAGGTGTTGACGGCTATGCAATTTATGTAGCTATAGGTAAGGGTAACACAACCTTCAAGCACGCAGGTAACATTTACGGCGACAGTTCACTTACCCACACTTATAAGAACCTCAAGAAGGGCGAGACCTACACTTTTGTTATCAGAGCCTTTATCAAAACAACCAACGGTTACGCTTTAAGCCCGAATACCATCACAAGAACCGTTGTGTGTAAGTAAAAACTAAATTTTAACCGCTGTCATTGACAGCGGTTAGTTGTTTATAGGCAAAAGCTCTTGAACTGATAACGTAAATTTGATATAATAATAAAGTTAATGTATGTAAAGGAGGAAAAATATGGACTTCAACCTTCATTTACCAATCAATGTCAAAAGCGGCAAAAATGCGGTTGACCTTAACAGCCACCTGCTGAAAAGCTTCGGTAATACCTGCCTTATTGTTACAGGCGGTAAAAGCTCAAGACTCTGCGGCGCTCTCTCCGATATGGAAAACGCCCTCAGAAAAGAAGGCATCAGCTATGACATTTACGATAAAATAGGGCCTAACCCCCGTCTTGACCATTGCTTCGAGGCAAGTGCAAAAGCAAGAGAAATCGGAGCGTACTTTATTGTAGGCATCGGCGGCGGCTCTCCCCTTGACGCGGCAAAGGCTGTTGCTGTTTATGCAAGCAATCCCGATATGGCTATGGATGAGATTTACACTCAGACTGATCGCAACAAGGCTCTTCCTATTGTACTTGTAGGCACAACAGCCGGCACAGGCAGTGAGGTAGGCAGAGTAAGCGTCCTTACTCACCCGGTCACCGGCAGAAAAAAGAGCATTTCTCCTATGGACTGCTATCCCGCCCTCACCCTTGCAGACCCCACTTATACGGCTTCTATGCCCTATGATATCACCGTTTCAACTGCACTCGACGCTATGGCTCACGTGCTCGAGGGCTATATGGGCTCAAAGTGTACCGACATTCCCACCCTTTTCGGCGAAAAGGCAATAGAGCTTATATGGAAGGGACTTTGCTTCCTTTACGAAAACAGAGAGGAAAGGCTTCTGCCTGATGAAACGCTTCGTGCAGAGCTTTACTACGGCTCCCTTTACGCAGGTATCACCCTTGCTTACTGCGGCACCGCCTTCCCCCACCCTCTCGGCTATGTGCTGACGGAAAACTACGGTGTGCCTCACGGCAAGGCATGCACCGCCTTTATGGGGCTTTTCGTTGACAGAGCCGCAGAATTCACCCCCGAAAAGCTCGACCGTGCCCTTTCGATAATGAATACGGACAAAAACACCTTTAAAGCCGTCATAGAGACGCTTACAGACCTTAAGGGTATCACAATGACAGAAAATGAAATAAAAGCCTTCTGCGAGCGCTGGAGCGCCGTTCCTGCAAACTTCACCTTCTCCCCCGGCGGTTTTACCAGGGAAGATGCGGAAAACGCCTTCAGAACACTTTTTCTCAAATAATATAAGTAAGGAGATTTATTATGCTTCGTAAAATAAAAATCTTTTTCGGCAGAGTAAGAACAATGAGCTTCAAGACTATGTTCAGCATTATTGACCAGATTCACGACGAGCTCGGTCAGCCGAAAATCATCACCTTTATTGATATGATAATCTGTGCCGTGACGGCAAACATTGGCTACCTTGACTATCACGTTTTCGGCTTTGCAAAGGTAAAGGGCGCAAAGAGAAAGACCTTTATGACAATGAACGAAAACCTTTCACTTGTACGTCAGGTAAATAATCCCGAGGACTACAAGCTTTTCGATAACAAGGTGCTTTTCTTTGAGCATTTCGGCGAGTTCACAGGCAGAGGCTTTCTCAACCTTGAGGGCAAGACAGCAGAAGACCTTAAAAAGTTCTGTGAGGGCAAGAGCGTTGTTTTTGCAAAGCAGACGGAAACCTTCGGCGGTCAGGGTATTACAAGAGAGCCCCTTTCACCCGAAACCGACTACAACGAGCTTTTCAAAAAGCTTATGGATAACAAGCAGTATCTTATCGAGGACGCAATTGTTCAGCACAGTAAAATGAACGAGCTTTATTCAGGCAGTGTAAACACTCTCCGTATGGTTACCCTTGTTGACAATGACAATGTACCCCACTTTATGTATGCCCTTGTAAGAATGGGACAGAAGGGCGCAAAGGTTGACAACATTTCAAGTGGCGGTATGTATGCCCCCGTTAATGCTGACGGCATCATCACACACGCCGCCTTCTGCGATAAAGAAGGCATCTGCCACGCTGTTCACCCCACCTCGGGTACAAATCTCATAGGCTTTGAGATTCCTTACTTCAAAGAGGCTGTTGAGCTTGTTAAAAAAGCGGCACTTGTTATTCCCGGTATGAGATATGTCGGCTGGGATATTGCTATTACCGAAAACGGTCCTATCCTTGTTGAGGGAAACAACTTTCCCAGCTACGATATGGTGCAGAATTACCGCCACCGTGACGGCGACGAAGGCATCAAGGCTAAGTTTGAAGAGGTTATGAAAATCAAGCTTTGATGCAAAAGCATAAAGTTTCCCGCAAGCTTTTACAAAAGCTTGCGGAGGGTGAGGGAGGCAGAGCCTCCCTCGTCTTTTTTTGGGGAGTACCAAAACCGCCTTGTTTCAAAAACAGTACAATTCATCCCTCCTGCGGTTCCCAAAATCGCTGCATCCGCCACAGGCGTCGCTTCGGCGACGATGCCCGACCGGCAAGGTCACTGAATAATTTTAAAGCACGCAAAAAAATAACAGGTATCTTAAGCATTCGCTTAAAATACCTGTGTTTTTGTTTGTCAGGACTGTTTTAATCAGTCTTCCTTACCTACAAGCCAGTTGATGGAAACGCCGAGTACCTCCGCAATAGCCACAAGCTCATAGTCACATACACTTCTTATCTGACCTTCAAGCTTTGAAAGACCAGAAGCGGTAAGCTCAACACCTTTAATCTGAAGCTGGGTGAGAAGATCAATCTGCTTAATACCTAACTCTTTTCTCTTTGCTTCAATTCTTGCTCCGACAATATTACGGTCTCCAAGGGCCTGCTTACGAATTCTCATGTTTTTTCCACCTTTATGTTATTTGCTATTGTGATAAGCTTTACCAAATCACTTTGAAAATTTTACCACACAGCAAAATGTTTGTCAAGGAATTATAATGACATTTTTGTTAAAAATGCAACAAATTACTTGTTAATTTTATCTAAATTTCCAAAGTGAAATTATATGCGTCAAAGCACATTGTTTTTAGGATAAAAAATCGTCAAACGTCTTTAATTTTT
This sequence comes from Clostridia bacterium, assembly GCA_017473435.1. Taxonomy (GTDB): domain Bacteria; phylum Bacillota; class Clostridia; order Oscillospirales; family Acutalibacteraceae; genus UBA6857. The sequence goes on from JAFULG010000059.1 coordinate 5,947, forward strand.
CGTCATATAGTAGTATAATAAGCTTATAATGCTAAAAGGAGTGTAAGAAATGGGTAATACACTTGAATCAAGAAATCTCACTATGCTTATGGACTTTTATGAGCTTTCAATGGCAAACGGCTACTTTACAAACGGTATGCAGGATAAGGTAGCCTACTTTGATATGTTTTTCAGAAGGGTTCCCGATAACGGCGGCTTTGCAATTATGGCGGGCTTAAGACAGCTGATTGACTATCTTAAAAATCTCAAATTTACACAAAAGGATTTAGAGCTTTTTGCCAAAAAGGGCTTTAATGAAGATTTCATTGATTATCTGAGAAACTTCAGATTTTCATGCGAAGTGTGGGCAATTCCCGAGGGCACTCCTATTTTCCCCGGTGAGCCGATTATCACCGTCAAAGGTCCCGTCATTGAAGCACAGCTTATTGAAACCATGGTGCTTCTTACAATTAACCATCAGTCCCTTATCGCAACAAAGGCAAACCGCCTTAAAAGAGCCGCAGGCGACCGCATTATAATGGAATTCGGTTCACGCCGCGCTCAGGGCTATGATGCCGCAATTTACGGCGCAAGAGCAGCCTATATCGGCGGATGTGACGCAACGGCATGTGCTATTGACGAAAGAGATTTCGGTATCCCTGCCGTAGGTACAATGGCTCATTCCTGGATTCAGCTTTTCGGCGACGAGCTCGAGGCCTTCTGCGCTTATGCAAGGCAGTACCCCGATAACTGCACTCTCCTTGTTGATACCTACAATGTTCTTAAAACAGGTATACCCAACGCAATAGAAGCCTTTAAAAGAGAGGTTCTCCCCCGCGGCTTCCGACCTAAGGGTATCCGCATAGACTCAGGTGACATCACCTACCTTTCCAAGAAGGCAAGAAAGATGCTCGACGATGCAGGCTTCCCCGACTGTAAGATTGTTGCAAGTAACTCCCTTGATGAAATCATCATCCGCGATATGCTTATGCAGGGCGCTCAGATTGACTCCTTCGGCGTAGGTGAAAGGCTTATTACAGCGGCTTCCGCCCCCGTTTTCGGCGGCGTTTATAAAATCGTTGCCGTTGAAGAGGACGGAGTACCCGTTCCACGTATCAAGTTAAGTGAAAATGTTCAGAAGATTACAACCCCCTGCGCAAAGAAGCTTTACCGCCTTTTCGATAAGGAGAGCGGAAAAGCACTTGCCGACGTAATCACCCTCATTGACGAGGAGCTTGACGGTATTGACAGCTATGAGCTTTTCGATCCCGTATACACCTGGAAGCGTAAGACCGTTACAAACATTGTCGCAAAGCCCTTGCTTGTAAAAATCTTCGACAAGGGTGAAAGCTGTTATCAGAGCCCCGATATCAAGGATATAAAGAAGTTCTGCAACGAGCAGGTTGATACTCTCTGGGATGAGGTAAAGCGTTTTGAAAATCCTCACACCTACTATGTTGACCTTTCACAGAAGCTCTGGGCCGAAAAGAAGCGTCTGCTTGACGAATACGCCAAAAAGGGTTAATAACATTGAGAATAATAGAATACACAGTTGAAGAATATTTTGAAGGCAAGAAGCTGATAAGCTTTTTAAGAGGCCACGTTAAAATCTCCGTAAGGCTTTTGCGCTCACTGAAAAGAGTTGAAGGCGGAATAAAAATAAACGGAGAAAACGCACGAACCGTTGATTTGCTTCACAGCGGCGACGTGGTAACTCTTTCTATTCCCGAGGATGAAAACCATTCAATCCCGACGGACTATCCCCTTAAGGTGGTTTATGAGGACGAGGATGTGCTTGTAATTGACAAGCCTGCAATGCTCCCGATGCACGAAAGCCACAACCATCAGGGTGACACGTTGGCAAATGCGGTAGCAGGATACCTTACCAAAAAAGGCAAGAGTCTCTCCTTCCGCGCCGTAGGAAGGCTTGATAAAGGCACAAGCGGACTTGTTATCTGTGCCCTTAACAGCCACGCGGCGGCAAGGCTTTCGGGCAATTTTGAAAAGACCTACTATGCAATAGCAACGGGGCATTATGAGGGCAGCGGCACAATTGACAAGCCGATTTACCGTCCCGACCCGATGAAAACCTACCGCTCAGCAGATGACCGTGGCGACAGGGCCGTAACTCATTACGAGGTGCTCGAAAACGGTGAGGATTACAGCTTTTTACGTGTTCACCTTGAAACGGGCAGAACGCATCAGATAAGGGTACATTTTGCTTATCTCGGCACACCGCTTTACGGCGACAGAATGTACGGTCAGGAGCATCCGATAATCGGCAGACAGGCTTTACATTGCGGAGAGGTTGTGTTTAACCATCCGGTTACGGGTGAGAGGATTGAGGTCAGGGCAGATCTGCCCGAGGATATGGCAAAGCTTTTAAAAGAGAAAAGAGAGTAAAGTTCTTTTGGTTCCTTTTCTTACAAGAAAAGGAACGCCACGCGGCGAGCGATAAAACAATTACAGAATCTGAAAAACGCAGACATCTCCGCGGACGGATTCAGCATCATTCGCCCTCCTGGGGGTGTACAGATTCATTTTCAGCATGAGTCACAGTAGGGACACGGCTTGCCGTGTCCGCTTTTTTATATAGCAAAACACCGCCTTGTTTTGAACAAGACGGTGTAATTTTTTCGCTCGGCGCGTGCCATTCTTTCTTGTATGAAAGAATCAAAGAACTTTGCGCTTATGAATACCTTATCTCTTGAAGTCACTTACATCACGAAGCTCAGACTTAACCGATGTGTTATTCTTTGCACATTCAAGACAGATAACAACATCCTCCTCCGTCTCAAGAGGTGTTTTATCCGTGTCACCTAAAAGTGAACCGAAAAGTGAGCCGAGGACACCCTCGCCTGCCTTTTCCTTATAATAACCCTTGCCGAAAAATACCTCGCTGCAATCGTCACACTTGTTAAAGCTGACAGCCACAATACCGCCCACAGCTATAACCACAGCAACAACAACAGCCACAACGGACACAATAAGCTTGGTTCTCTGCTTTTTTTGTATTTCTTCTCTTCTTGCTTTTGACATAACTTTTTACCTTCCTGTTTGGAATGATTTTTAATAATTATATACCTTTGTTATCTTTAAGTCAACAATATATAAACTTTCATTTTTAATGCGACATTATAGTATCTATTGTATAATTTGTTACATATAATCACAATTTGACTGTTGACTAATAATCTTCCTCCGCGTATAATTATGATAACCTGTGAAAATTGTGATACATTGTCATAATTTTCATATCTGAATTATTTTTTGAAAGAAGGTCTGCCCATGGCTATCAAAATGACAGTAGCAGATTACGGTGCTCATCCCGAGCAGTATCTCAAGGCTCCGGAAACACAGTCCTGCTACGAATATCTCCACGAATGTTATAACCGCATCCGTAAGGATCTCGGCGACGATTATATTGCGTTTATGATCCCTGTTGCCGATCAGGAATCGGCAGTAAGAATGCCGCGCCTTTTCAACGACATCGAAAAACTCGCCAGCTACTTTGCTTCCATCGGGCTGAAAAAGGGCGATGTTTACACCGTGTTCCTTCCCACCTGCGGACACGCCGTTGTTGCCATGTACGCTCTCAACAAACTCGGAATTATTGCAAACTATGTTCATCCTATGACTCCCCCCAACGTGCTTGCTCAGATTATGGCTCATACAAAGAGCAAGGGCATTCTCACCCTGGACCTTCTTGCAGTACCCTTTGCACCTCTTCTCAAGAACTACCCCACAATCGTAGGCTCAGTTTCAGATTTCTGTGACGGTGTAGCTCTTCAGTATGCTCTTTATAACGAAAAGCAGAACGCCGTTCTTCCCGAGGTTGAGTCCTATACTCTCTACAGAGATATCCTTAAAATGGAGCTTCCTGAATCAGAGCTTGTAAAGGATATGGGTAAGCAGGATGCATTCTATATGCATGGCGGCGGAACAACAGGTAAAAGCAAGACCATCCGCCTTTCAAGCTATGCCTTCAACAGCCTTGCTTACAAGTTCTACCTTCTTGACATTCCTCATGATTATACTGATAATCATGCGATAAGTGCTATCCCCTGTTTCCACGCATACGGCCTTGCAGGCGTTATCCACTACGGCATCTGCAACGCATACAAGCCCTTCCTTTGTGCAAAGTTCGACGCACATCAGACAAACGAAATTATCCGCAAGTACAAGGTTACCGAGTTTATCGGTGTTCCCAATATGTTCCAGAAGATGATGCTTGAGGATAACTTTGAAAATGAAGGACTCAAAAACCTTCAGATGCTCTTTGCCGGCTCCGACATTGTAAGTAAGGCATTCGTTGACGCCTTTGATGCAGTCCTCGAAAAGCACGATGCCCCCGGCAGAATGTGTCGCGGCTACGGACTTACTGAGGTTTGCGGTGTTGTTTCCACAAACGGCGGCTCAGGTCCCTACAGCCAGGATTCAGTAGGCTATCCCCTTTACGGGCTTACCGTTGAAATCTGGGACGATAACTGCAACAAGCTTCCTGCAGGCGAAAAGGGCGAAATCTGTGTTTCAGGCGACAGCATAATGAACGGATATCTCCCCGATGATGTAATTCAGGAAAGCGGCATTTACACCGACGAAAACGGCGTTGACTGGATAAAAACCGGTGATATGGGTTATATGGATGAGGATGGCTTCATCTACTTCTCAGGCAGGAAGAAGAGAATCATCATCATTTCAGGCTACAACATTTATCCTGCAACAATTGAGGAAAAGGTTGACACCCTTGACTACATCAAGGAGGTTTGTGCCGTTCAGGGCTACAGCGAGGAAGCAAAGCCTCTTGTAAAGCTTGTAATGTCCTTCAAAGACGGTGTTGACGCTGAAAAGGCACTTGCAGAAGTAAAGGCATTCTGCGAGGCTAACCTTGAAAGTATTTCCGTACCGAGAAAGTATGAGGTTATGGAGCTTCTTCCCAGAACGAAGATGGACAAGATTGACTTTATGAAGCTTTCAGACCCCGTACCGCAGTAAACACTAAAAGTTCTTTTATTCTTTCTTACAAGAAAGAATGCCTGCCCGGCGAGGGCATAAAACAAATATTGTCATAAACAAAGGTCACGGAAAAGAAAATCCGTGGCCTTTAAGCTTAGGTAAAACAAATTGGAAGTTGTAGGGAGCGACGCCCCCGTCGCTCCGCAAAAAGCAACAAACAAAATCGGAGCGACGAGGGCGTCGCTCCCTACATTATTCGCTTTAACAAATTCTTATTTATTTAATTCATCGTCCCACACCCATATCACAATTTTCAACTATATAAAAACACCGCCTGTTTCCAAAGCGGTGTAATATATTTGCTTTATGACCTCGCCGGTCGGGCGTTACTTTTCTTGTAAGAAAAGTAACCAAAAGAACTTTACTTGTTTATTTCTTTGACTTCTTTGCAGCCTTTGCAGCTTCCTTTTCTTCCTTGAGCTGCTTTGACTTTGCTGCCTTTTCTTCATCAAGACGCTTCTGCTCGTCAATCTGTGCCTGACGTGCAGCCTCTGCAGCAGCCTTGCTCTCCTCGTACATTTCAGCAATGTCATCAAAGTGAGCATAGTTTTCCTTGTCCTTCATAAGCATTTCAGCATCAAGATAGGGCTTTGCAGCACGGGCAAACTGTGCATGCTTGTCCATCTCTGTCTTGATATCCTTCTGAATCTGCTTCTTGTCAAGCTTAACAGTCTTGATTTCAACATTGATTGAAGTAACAAGTGCACTATCCTTAGCCTTCTTTGCCTCATCTCTCTTGAGGTAAAGTGCTCTGAGCTTCTCATCAGCAGCATCCTCTGCATTGTAAAGTCTTTCAACCTCAGCAAAGTCAGGCTGCACAAACTCACCAACACTCTTATAATACTTTGTGATTGCCTTACGGGAAGCCTTCTTATTCTTTGCAATTTCAATTGCAAACTTACGAAGCTCTTTTTCTTCCTGTGTGCCTGAAGGCATAATCTTTGCAGCTGCAATCTCTTCCTTGATTATGTTCATATCAGCATTGTAAAGGCCGACAAGACCTGCACGGTATACCTTTTCGTTTGCGGCAACCTTTGTAACAAAAAGCTCTGATGAGAACTTCTCAAGCTCTGCAATAACAAATTTTGCAATTTCAACTTCCTCGTTTTCAGCCTTGAGCTTTCTGCGTTCCTTACCGGAAAGCTTCTTGTCGATCTCCTTAAGAGGACGAATCGCAACTTCTCTTGCATCACGGATAATGTCAATAGCCTCAACAAGCTCTGCATCATTGCGTACACCGTTGCCGTAATCCTCGAACATAGCGCGGATCTTGAGCACACGGATGATACCTCTCTGATCCTTTTCCTTGAGGTCATAGAAGAGATAGGGAACCATATTGAGGAATGCGCCGAAGGCTGCCATGAGAATAATTGTACCAACAATCTCGGGAAGAAGACCGGGCTCGCCTGTTTCAACGTCAAGGATAGCAAGTGAGTTCTCGTAGCCGTTACCCTCATAAATGCCGTACTTCTCATAAACAAAGGGAATGATTGATGAGGTTACAAGTGTAACAATATTACCGATTGTCTGAACTGTAGCAAACATACCGTCAATTCTTTCACCGGTCTTATACTGGTGGTAGTCACGGATGTCGGCCTGAATTGCGGGAGTTGTGATCTGCTCAAAGGCACCGAAGAGCCAGTTGAAGTAAACGCAAAGAGCAAGCCAATAAATGTTACTTCTGTTAAGACCCATAGCAAGGATACACACAATATTCATTGTGTTAACGCCTATAAGCACATTCTTTTTACCGAAACGACGGATACATATAGGAGCAATAATCATACCCCACATAGAGGCATTACCTACAACGGTATTGATAATACCCATTGTGGTACCGTTACATGCGTGACCGTAGTTGTAGGTCCAGTTCATAATGTTACCGTAGGAGCCCTCAAGGAAGCCGAGCCAGCCTGCAAGTGCAATAATCCAGAAATACTTATTCTTGGCAACTGACTTGAAGGAGTCCATAAAGCGCACCTGAACAACACGGGTCTTTGCCTGAACGATTTTTTCCTTGGTGTTAGCAAAAACTACAATTGTAAGGCCGATACCGATAAGTGAAAATACGGGATATGTGACTCTGTAAAGTCTGATATCGTCCATTCTGTTGTTGGTAAGATACTGTGAAACAACGGGAAGGATAATATTTGCAATAGAGGGAGCGAGTGAATAAACAACGCTCTTGATTGCAAGTACGTCAGTTCTTTCCTGTGTGTTGGGTGAAAGAACATGAATAAGGTTTGTGTAAGCATCGCTGAAGAAGTTGAAGAAGAACTGCAGCAGCAGATTGAAGAAGAGAACAACCGCAGCCTTTGCAACATAACCACCGTCAAGATTGAAAATCTGTCCGGGGAACATATCATAAAGCTTATCATAGGGGAACCATACATATGCAAGCGCAATAATTATGGTAGGTATACCCATTGAAATAAGGTAAGGTCTGTACTTACCTGCCTTGTTACGGGTGTTGTCAATCATATTAGCTCTGATTGCAGTCAGAGGAATGTTTGCAAGAGTTGCAATAACATAAAGTATGTACATGTGCGTCGGTGAAATACCGATTGCGCCGCCGACGATCATATTGTTGATGTTAACAGCAAGCTGACCACCCATGTAGATAAGGAAGTACGCACCGATACCGCCACCGGCATAGGCTGCAATTTCCTTAAAGCTCATGTAACGTCCGGGCATTGGGATTTTCCAATATGTACGGGCGTCAGAAAGAATTGTGTTGATTTTGTTAGCCATTATTTGCCTCCTCTTTTCAAAATCCAAGGCGGCAAAAAGCCACCTTAATTCATTTAGAAATTATAACATAATAAAGTGTTTAAATCCATATAAATTTTAATTTTTACAAAAATTAGGAGCTTTCAACAGAATAAAAGCTCCCCTTTTGTTTAAAATGACAACGTAAGATTTTTTCTCACTCAGCATTCTTTTTTCTTTCTTAATTCATACGTCTGTCCAGTCGTACTTTGTCAGCTCACCCTCACATAAAAGACCGGGATAGCCCCACTGACGAAGCACCTCATAGGTGACAATTGCAACGGTGTTTGAAAGGTTGAGGCTTCTTGCCTCTGCCCTCATCGGTATGCGCAGGCTTGTTCCCGGATTCTCCACAAGAATCTCCTCGGGTATGCCTGCATCCTCCCTGCCGAAAATTATATAACAGTTTTCAGGGAACTGAGTTTCGGTAAAGGTGTTTCTGCCCTTTGTTGTAAGATAGAAAAATTTACCGTCTCTGTTTTTTTCAAAAAACTCCTCTGTGCTTTCGTAATAGGTTATGTCAAGCAGATACCAATAGTCAAGACCTGCCCTTTTGAGCTTTTTGTCGTCAACGGTGAAGCCCATCGGCTTTACAAGGTGAAGTCTTGCTCCCGTTGCGGCACAGGTTCTTGCAATATTGCCCGTGTTCTGCGGAATCTGCGGTTGAAATAATACAATGTTAAGCTGTGGCATTTTGTTGCTCCTCATATTGAAATTATGACCTATTATAACATTTAAAAACAAAAAATGAAACATCTGTCAGGATTTTTTATCCCTTCAACAGCAAAAAATAATTCTGCCGAAAAATTACGGCTATTTAAAAGTCAGGGCAAACCAGTCCCGAAGGAAAGAAGGAGAGAATATGAAAAGCATTGTCAAGGGAATAGGATTCGGTATGGCAATCGGCGGCACAGCAGCTTATCTCAAGGGCGTAATGGCCGGCAGCGGCATGAAAAAAATGGCTCGCAAAAAATCAAAGGCAATGATAAAGGCGGCAAGCGACCTTATGGGCGATATGAAGTATATGTTCAGGTAATCTGCCGTGGGTCTGTATGTAAAGCGCAGACCCGTACATAATCAAAAAAAGGAGAACATATATGAAAAAAGTTTTATGTATTATTCTTTCACTCTGCCTCACCTTCCTTTGTGCCTGCGGTAATGCATCCGGCGGCAAAGAAACCACCGTCACCTTCCCCACCGACGGAAACAGCCAAAATGCTACCTCCCTTACAAAAGCACCGGAAGTAACCGAGCTCGCTCCCCCGATTAATCAGTCAACAGTAATAAACAGCGAAGGCACTTTCACGGGGTATCCCATCAGCTCCAACAGCATGGTAATCAAAGGTCAGCCGGGAGGAAGCACCTTAAGCGGCTTTTCGGCTCTTCCGAAAATCACCTTCACCGCCACAGCACCCCGAAGCGATATGAGCCTTTCAAAAGAAAAAGTCTCCCACTCCCACGGCCCCGCTTCAGACGGAAAGCCTCACCACACAGTTGTTGAATTCCAGGAAAGCTTTGATGATTTTTCCGCCTTTACCCTCGACACAAAATCAAAGGAAAAGGTTCTTTATCTTACCTTTGACTGCGGCTACGAATATGAAAATCTCACCGCCTCTGTACTCGACACCTTAAAGAAAAAGCAGGTTCCTGCCGCCTTCTTCTGCACCCTTGACCACATTGAAAAAGAAACAGAAATAATAAGCCGTATGATAAACGAGGGGCATATTGTAGGCAACCACTCGGCAACTCACCCCTCCTTTGCAGATATAAGCCGTGAAAAAATAGCCAAGGAGCTTGAGGATACAGAAAACTATCTTCGTGAGCATTACGGCTATACCTCAAGATTCTTCCGCTTCCCGGCAGGCGAATACACCGAGGATGCTCTGGATCAGGTGGCGGCGCTAGGCTATGTAAGCGTATTCTGGTCCGTTGCATACAACGACTGGAATGTGGACAAAATTCAAGGTAAAGATTATGCTGTTAAAACAGTTATGTCCAGGCTTCACCCCGGAGCGATAATTCTACTTCACAGCGTTTCAAAGGACAATGCCGCCGCTTTAGGCGAAATTATTGACAAGGCACGGGCGCAGGGGTATACCTTCAAGGCTTTGACGGAGCTGGTCAGATAAGTAGTCAGTAGTCAGGATTTGTCAGCAAAAGTAAGGTCACGGAGAGACCCGTGACCCACTTTACTAATTACGAATTATTCAGCAACCGCAGTTGTTCTGACAACCGCAACCACCGCAACCGCAGGTGTTAGCTGTGTTAGCGCAGCCGTTCTCACCACCGCAGAAGCACATTAAAACGAGAAGGATGATAATCCATGAGCAGCAGTTACCACCGAAAAGACCGTTGTTACACATAAGGTTAACCTCCCTTCTTTCGGTCAATCTTCATTGACCTTACATCAACAGTATACGGAAAAGGAGAACTTTGGTTACAAAATGAAAAAAAGAAATTCCGAAAGCACAGATCCGTTTGCCCATTGCTTTGAAGAAGATAGCAATAATCTCTTTACACCACCTTATAAAAGCACCCAGCCCCACGATAACAGATTTAACCTTTGTGCAGAAAACGGAAAAGAGGTCAATTCCTCTGCTATGCAAAATTATAATAACACCATATGAAAATTAAGACTTTACTTGAAGCCTTTTTTGTGTTATAGTATATTTTGGAAACAGATTGAGCTATTATTATATCAGCTTTATATTAAACAGCAAAGGATGATAAAGAATGAAAAAAATCACTATTATCGGTTCAGGCAGTGTTGGTTCAACAATTTCTTACACCCTTATGGTTATGGGTCTTGCCAACGAAATCTGTATGATTGACATTAACAGCAAAAAAGCCTTCGGTGAAGCTCTCGATATTCAGCAGGGTACACCCTTCTGTACTCCCTGCCGTGTATATTCAGGTGATTACAGCGATGCAAAGGATTCAAACATCGTAATCATCACATCCGGCGCTGCAAGAAAGCCCGGTATGTCACGTCTTGACCTTGCTCAGATCAACATTGATATTCTCAACAGCATCACACCCGAAATCACCAAGTATGCACCCGATGCAATATATATTATCGTAAGTAACCCCGTTGACGTGCTTACCTACGTATTCTGCAAAAACTCAGGTATCCCCGAGGAAAGAGTAATCGGTTCAGGTACAATTCTCGACACCGCAAGACTCCGTGCAAAGCTCTCCAAGATTTACGGCATCAACGAGCGCAACGTTCACGCTTATGTTATGGGTGAACACGGCGACTCATCATTTGTGCCCTGGTCACTTGCAAATGTTTCAAACATTCCCATTGCAGAGCTCAGCACATCAATCATCAGTACAACCGGTAAGGTTTATCCTGACCTTGATTTTGAATTTGTTGAAAACTATGTACGTAATTCAGGCGCACGTGTTATTCTTGACAAGGGTGCTACCTTCTATGCTGTTTCAGCATCTGTATGTCACATCTGCCGCAGTCTCATGGGCGGTATCGATACTCCCCTCACCGTTTCAACTATGCTTCACGGTGAATACGGCATTGATGATGTCTGTCTCAGCCTTCTCAATGTTGTCGGCAGAGAGGGAGCAACAAGCAAGCTTCTTCTTCCTCTTACCACAAAGGAAACTCTTGCACTTCAGAGAAGTGCAGAGTGCCTTAGGGATATTATCAGAAACGTGAAGTTCTGATAACAGAAAAGTTTTTGGGCATCGTCACCGAAGCGCGTCCGGCGGACGATAAAGCGATTATTCGGGGTCCCCGAAAAGTCCGATGACTTTTTGGGGAAGAGGAAGCACAACGAAGCGGTGAGCTTTTCCGTAAGGAAAACGATAAGCGAAGTTTGTGCTGACGAGGCGCAGCGGTCAAAATTTCCGTGCCGAAGCAAGGCACAAGGAAATTTTGGAAACCGCAAGAGGACACTTTTTTTACAAAAAAGTAACGCCCGACCGTCGAGGTCATAAAACAATTTCATAAAAAGCTAAAGCCAACACGGAAAACTCTGTGTTGGCTTGTTTATTGACTTAGGTTATAGATTTAATTGTTTAAGCCAAGGGGACTTTGTCCCCTTGAACCCCTACAAACTTTTGAAAAAGCTTGACCAAAACTTTTCTTACTTTTTCTTACTTTACAATAACTGTGCCGTCCATCTTAACCTCGATCATCATTCCGTCCTGAACATAATCAAGGAACTCCTGACCGAGATTGTCAACAGTAGTAATAGTATCATCCGTCCATACGTCAGCAAGGATAACACCTGCTGCTGCAAGCGAGTCAATAGGCTCGGAGAAAAGCATTGCTCTGGGATGGATGTTAAGTGCAGTTGCAGTATAAATTACCATACCGCCTGTTGTTGAACCGATTGTCTTGGGAAGGCAGAGAGCCTTACCTGTAATGTTCTTGCCGAAAAGGTCAGCGTTGTTCTGGTCGGAAACGATTGTTTCTTTTTTTCTTGCAAGGGCACTCTTCTGGAAGGATGCAAGAGTGTTGAAGCCACCGTGGGATACCACAGCCTCAACGGTACATTCGCCTGCAATAACAGGACGGCCTTTAAATTCTTTTGCCATGATTATATACCTCCCTTTACTGCGATTGTGCAGATTTCATCATCTGTGAAGTAGCGTGAAGTTGTATATGTACGAAGCTTGTTTGAGTTTGTGATAACATTCTTCTTACCGCAAAGAGGATTGTTCATATACATAAGAGGACAGATGCTTGTAAGCTTGATGCCCATTTTGATAAGCTTGTCATAGGTTGCCTTATCCTTGGTCTTGAATTCCTCAACAACGTCGGGAGCGGCAGTAAAGATAGTCTTCATACCAACCTTTGTCTTTGCCTGACGCTTAAGCTCTGCCTCGAACTTTGCAGTCCACTGATGAAGCTGAGCATAGGTAAGGTGAGGACAACCGATAAAGCAACGCTCGGGCTTGCCGTTAACATCCTTCCACATTACGGGATAGGATGCCTTTACTCTTTCAAGCTCTGCGTCGTCGATTACGTAAACCTTAGCATCCTTGTTGATAAGCTTTTCGCCCATTTCAACAGCCTCGGGTGTAAGACCGTCAACGTGGTAAAGACCAACTGCACCGTTGGATGCTGTTGCAGCACCCATATCCTTGAGGTATGACTTTGTTTCGTCGTCAAGCTCTGTGCCGATGAAATCGGTAAGACCCTTGATATAGGGAACGTCCTCCATAACCTTAAGACCGATTGCTGAACCGAGAATCTGAGCCTCGGGCTTCTTTGTTGTCCTAACCTCGATAATCCACTTTGCCTTTCTGCCCTCATCGGTAAGAAGATCAAATTCGGGAACCTTGCCGAGAATCATACCAAAAAGCTCAATGATACCCGAGTTACGGTTACATCTTGCACCGATAACGCTGTTTGCGTAAACAACGGCTGATGACTCTGCCCATGAAAGGATGTCGCCCTTTTTGGGTGTGTTGCCAACCTGGTCAAGGTAGCAGGCGCAGGTGAAAGCGTTCTTATCCTTTAAGCCGAGCTGACGAAGCTGAAGCTCGTACTCATCCTGCATGCCGTAAAGGAAGTTATTGAAAATAAGCTTTTCAATGGGGTTGCACTTTACGTTCTTATAGTCGATGGGACGGGGGTCTACGGTAAAGGGCATCTCTGCCTTAAGACCTGCGTCGATAAGCTCCTGAGTGATATTGAAAACGGGTGAAAGCACGGAAATACCGAAGCTTGTTACAAGGTGACCGGGAGCGGTAACTCTTGCAAAGCGCTTTGCACCGAAGGTTTCACCGTAAAGGATAAGGGTTTTGATAACCTTAGCCATGGTTGCACCCTTTTCACCGTTAAGTATGGCTTTTTCCTCATCGGTGAGGATCATTTTAGTTTCCATAGGTTGTTTCTCCTTTATAATTTTTGTTGCCCTCTCTGTCAATGCTCCGCATTGTCGAAGAGAGGTATATGACCGAAGGTCGCTGCTCGACCCTCGGCCCTTTGGCCCTTGGCCCTGAATTACAGATTAAGTGCACAGCTGTAGCCTGACTTTGTTGCCTCAAATACCTTGCCGCCCTTGAAGGAGTCGCCGATATTGTAAACTTCAATTTCAGGACACTTCTGCTGAATGTCAAGGAAGAGATTTTCGTCGGGTCTGCCGCCTGCTGCCATGATTACAGCATCAGCCTCGATAAACTGCTCTTCGTTCTTCTCCTTAACCTTGGGAGCAAGAGGATTGAGAACGTTTTCGGGAAGGATGGGATTCCATGTAAGATAGGGATTGGGAACTGACTTATCCATATTGCGAAGCACCTTTACGCCCTTGTCCTCAATTGAAAGGAGCTTTGTGCAGTTAAAGAGCTTAACGCCTGAATCGTACATATACTTAAGAAGATAACCACGGTTTGCAGTACAGGTGTGGTTCATCATATACTCTGTCATTTCAACAACAGTTGCTTCCATACCGAATTCCTTATTGAGATAGAATGCAGTTTCACAGCCTACAACACCGCCGCCGATAACAACAACCTTCTTTGCGCCCTTGATTTTTTCGGGATGCTCAAGAATATCAACAGCCTGATACCACTTGTTCTTATCAACACCTGCAACGGGAAGAACAACGTCCTTTGTACCTGCAGAAACAACAACCTTATCAAACTTTTCCTTCTTGATAAGCTCGGGAGTTGCTTCTGTGTTAAGCTTAACCTTAAGACCGTATTCCTTTTCAGCCTTTTCAAGACGGTTCTTCATAAATTCAATATAGTTTACGATGTCAAACTTGATGCCGGGCTTTGAGCCGGGGTTAAGACGTCCGCCGATACGGTCGCTCTTTTCAAGGATTGTTACATCGTGACCTCTCATAGCTGCTGTAACAGCACATTCAACGCCAGCAGGGCCTGCACCGATAACGGCAACCTTAAGTGCCTTTTCAGCCTTGGGAGGCATCTTGGGATAAACCTCTTCAAAGGCTGTTCTCGGATTAACTGCACACTGAGGATGTCCGCCTTCAACAAACTCGTTGAGGCAGCCCTCCTGACAGCCGATACAGGGAATAATCTCCTTAACTCTTCCGGTTCTTGCCTTGTTGGGCCATTCAGCGTCAGCAAGAAGAGGACGGCCGAGCATAACCATATCGCACTTTTCGTCACGCAGAGCCTGCTCTGCAAGGTCGGGATAACCGAGCTTACCTACAGCTACAACGGGAACAGGTACACCGAGGTTTGAAAGGATGTTATTTTCCCTGAAGTAATCCTTTGCAATTTTTGCAATGTCAAGGAAGCAGCCGGGAGGCATTGATCCGGGAGGATGGGGAAGCCACCAGTTGTCATAGCAGCCAAGGTCAACGTCAAACATATCAACGCCGGCTTCTACAAGGTTCTTCATATAATCAAGAGTCATGGCGATTGTTCTGCCGTTTCTGAACTTCTTGAGTGAGGACACAGCATTCATTCTGTCGCCGTAGGTCTCGTTGAGTGCAAGTGAAAGGTCGATACGGTACATAATGGGGAAGTTTGCACCGCAGCGCTCACGGATCTTCTTGATTGTCTTGATACCAAATGCCTGCCAATCCTTGAAGGGACCCATAAGACGACGGTTGAAAGCAGGATTTGTAAGCTGCTCCATAAGGTAGCCCTCATGACCGTGGAGATATACACCGTCAATGTTCATAGCCTTTGCGTCAGCGGCACACTGACCGATGTTATTGATAATCTTGTTAAGCTTCATAGCGCTCATAGGGATACAGGGAACCTGAGGCATATACCAGCTGGGATTCATTGAAGCGGACTGAGGAAGCTTCATTGAATTAACAAGGCACTGAGGATTACCTACTCGGCCGAGACCGGGTGTTACCTGAATAAATACTCTTGCGCCGTAGGAGTGAATATTGGCAGAAAGGTCGCGCCAGCCGGCAAAGCAGGTACGGCTTCTGTCAAGTCGGGGGAAATATGTAAGCTTGTCAAGCTCGGTGATTGTGTGGTCAAGTCCGTGAGAAACGGGAACAAGACCTGTTGTGATAAGACCTACACCGCCCTTTGCTCTTTCTGTGAAATAGGCAATCATCTTTTCGTTGGGACGGCCTGTTTCGTCACACATTGAAATGTTGCCCATGGGAGCCATAACAAGTCTGTTTTTGATTGTCAGCTTACCGACTTTAATGGGAGAGAAGATGCTTTCATAAGGATAAAGGTTCTGAGTCATTTTACCCCGTTCAAGAGTTTTACCGTCATTGAACCATTCACCGTAGAAATCCATCAGATCCTGGATTTGTTTGTCTTTCTTCATGAATTAGCCTCCTTGTTTTTAAAGGTGCTGTTGCCCCTTACATTTGTATAAAATTACACGGATACATTATAACTCCGTTTATCGTAACAGTCAATAAAAAAGCAAACAATAAAGAAAAAATTATGTATATTTTAACAACATCTTTTTCTTAGGAAGAACAACATATGAAAAAAAGAGTGAATTTTGTTATTAAACTTCGTCTTACCTTGACTTTATCCCATTAAAATGGTATAGTGTTACATCATATATAATCTTAAGAAAGCAGAGGTGTTCTATTTGACTTTAGAGCAGAGAATCCTTAAGCTGATAGGCGTCAAGGGTACCTTCAAAAACGACGTTGTGCCCATGATGAACTACAGCTCAGCAAACATCACGACCTCAGGTGCAGGTTATGTTGTCAGCCTTTACTATATGAAATTCCTCACCGACGTTGTAAATCTTCCCCTTGCATGGGCAGGTCTTGTAACAACCGTTGCCGTTGTATGGGACGCAATCACCGACCCCCTTATGGGTATCATCACCGACAGAACCCGTTCAAAATACGGTAAGCACAGACGTTACATCCTCTGGGGTATGCCCCTTTTGTGCCTTTCCTTTGTAATGATGTGGAACGGCTACGGCTTTGACGGAAGAACAGAGCCTGTAAAAACCTTCATTTATTTTACCTTCGCTTATATGCTTTACAAAACAGCATACACAATCATTGACATTCCCCATGTTGCAATGCTTCCCGAGCTTGCACCGGACTATGATCTGCGAATACAGTATAACTCCGTAGGCTATATTTTCAACTCCTTCGGTATGTTCCCCTCATTCTTCCTTGTTTCGGCAATCCTCGGCTCCTTCGGCTTCGGCACACCTCAGGCTGGCGCTCAGAAGCCCATGCTCATTTCAGGTATCATCCTTGCAATCGTTTACGGTCTGAGCCTTTTCACCACCTTCAAGCGTGTAAGAGAAAAGCCCTCTCTTGACCTTAAAACCGAAAAGTTCAGCTTTAAGCACCTTATGAATGAGTACAAATATGTTGTTATAAACAAATCCTTCAGAGAGTATTTCTTTATGAGCCTTTGTTACAACATTGCTACCTTCTTCTACACCACAACCCTTATTTACTATATCGAGTATGTTGCAAAGCTTCCCTCGATGTACACACTCTTTACAACAATCGCAGGTGCATTTGAGGCGGCATCCTTCCCCCTCAACTATGCCCTTACAATCAAGTTCGGCAAAAAGAAGTGCGGCGCCATCGTAACACCCCTTATGCTTGCAGGCTTTGCGGTATGTCTTCTTATGAATCCCACACCCGAAAACGAGGGTGCATTCATCTGGAAGGTTATTCTTATGGCAACAGCTGTGCTCTATCCCTTCGGTAAGTCAGGTCTCGGCTATGTTGCAACAAACATCCTTCCCGACATTTCCGACGTTGACGAGCTTATCACCGGCAGAAGACGTGAAGGCGTTATCGGCACCTTCAACACCTTCATCAAAAAGACAGTTTCAGGTGTTATGAGCTCCGTTGTTATGTTCATACTCGGCGGCTTCGGTCTTATCGTAGGTGACGAGCTCAAGGACAAGCTTGCAGCTGACCCCTCCTTCCAGCAGTCAGACAGCGCTCTTCTGGGTGTAAGAATCTGTATCACCTTTGCACCCATCGTATTCACACTTATTTCACTCTACCTTCTTCACCGCTTCCAGATGACAAAGAAAGAGCATTCACTCATCCGTGCCGCAGTTGCAACAAAGCACAAGTACGGTTCAGTAGCTCTCAGTCAGGAAGAAATCACCATTATGGAAAAGATTTCCGGACAGAAATTTGAAACCACATGGCTCGGCAAAGACAACGGTGTCGATGGCCATGAAATTGAGAGAAACGAAAACGGCGAGTATCAGATTCTTATCGACATTGAAGATGAAATGAAGAAAATCAGAAACTCCAAGGAAGGTAAGAAGGCTGAAGCAGCAAAGGCTGCCGCCGAAGAATAATTCAAAGGAGATTTTACAATGCAGAAAATTGATATTTCAGTAAAAGAACCCCCCAAGAAGGAAAAAAGCTTCCTCAACTCCGTAAAGGATTTTGTGTTCTACCTTATTCAGTGGACATGGGGTCTTCCCGTTAACATTGTAGGCGGACTTATGTTCCTTTTCTTCGCAAAGGTAAAGGGCTACCGCTGGCAGCGCTTCGGCTATTCAAGAATTGTCTATATGCCCTGGAGTGGCGGCGGACTTTCAATGGGACTTTTCATTTTCATCAAGGACCAGCCCAAGAGCAAGACCTGGGCATACAACTGCAGAATTCACGAATACGGTCACACCTGGCAGTGTCTTCTCCTCGGCCCTCTTTATTACTTTGTAATTGCACTCCCCTCAATCATCTGGTGCAACTGCTTTGCAGGCTACAGGAAGAAGAACAACGTTCCTTACAATGCTGTTTACTGTGAAAAGTGGGCAGACCTTTGGGGTCAGAAGTTCAGCGGACTTGTACAGGCTCCCGACTTCAACCACACTTCGCTTGCTGAGAAGAAGGAGAACGAGTAAAGTTCTTTGATTCTTTCTTACAAGAAAGAATGCCCCGTGGCGAGCGACTAAACAAATTTTACCGTCAAGGTTTGCAGAGCCTTGGCGGTGTTTTTTAAATTGATATATTTATCACTCTTTTGCCCTGCTTTTCTGCAAGGGCTTTCAGTTTGCCTGCGCCCGACGACGGATGCTCTGCAAATGTAATAACTGTATCAGCCCGGCGAAGCATCCACCTGTTGCGGTACAGAGTTGCGAATCGCGGCGGTACTGTTTCACAACCGTCTGCAACAATTGAATTTTCATAGTGATTTTTTTCATTTATATAAGCCGAAACAACAAAATACTTGATCTTATATTGCTCTGACAGGGTTCTGAGCAGTCGGTACACCATAGCATCAAACCGCCCGTTATTTCCTACTAAAAACAAATCGGATTTTTCGTTTTCTATAAGCTCAATAAGCACGGCTTTGAGCTGTGCTTCTGCTTTATCGGGTGCATCTCTGTGACCGAAAAAGGTACAAGTCATACAATCACCTCTTATGGGGATTATATACCCTTAATATTTAAGATTATAACCCCCATAATATAAAGAGTCAAGGGGTGATTATATGATTAAATATGACAAGCTGTGGGAAACAATGGAAAAGAAAAACATTTCCACATATTATTTAAGAGAAAAAAGCGGAATAGACAGTAAAACAATCCGCAGATTAAAAGCAAACGAAAATATGGAAACTAAAACTCTTGATAAGCTTTGCATGGTACTGAAATGCAGGCTTGAAGATATTGCAGAGTTTGTTGAAGAATAAAAAGTAGTCAGGAGACGCCACGCGGGGGCGTCCCCTACGCGATAAGTTCTCACCGACAGGAACAAAATGTAGTGCCGACCATTGGTCGGCTTTTTTGCATTGTCCGTTTACCCGAGCCGACCATTGGTCGGCGCTACAATGCGGACACGGCAAGCCGTGTCCCTACGGTAACTCATACAACCACCTTCACCTATTTAACCCACGTCTGTCTGTACAACTTCAAAGGACGGATGAAGATGAAGTATCCATGGGAGCGGTCTGCGAGAGTCGGGTTGACTGTACCGAAAGGGCAGACGAGAAAACTTGACAATAACGGAGTTTGGTGAAATGACGGACCAAAGAGCGCTTTGCATCCTTTGCCGCTCCGGGCAAAGGATGTGCCTCCGCGGCATGAGCGGAACGGAGTTGAAAGAAATGACCGCGGAACAAAAAGAAAAAGCACAACGTACAAGTCAAGGCTGTAGAACGAAAAAAGCAACAACCACGGAATAAAAAACAAAAGTACAATCTTGGAGGACGGATGAAGATGAAGTATCCACGGGAGCGGTCTGCGAGAGTCGGGTTGACTGTACCGAAAGGGCAGACGAGAAAACTTGACAATAACGGAGTTTGGTGAAATGACGGACCAAAGAGCGCTTTGCATCCTTTGCCGC
>JAFULG010000060.1 GCA_017473435.1 Clostridia bacterium
AAAAAATAATTATGTCGAGGGTGTTCACGGCAAGGGTGGCGGTTACCGTTTATCAAGAGAACCGAAAGATTATAGAGTAGGCGATATTTTAAGACTTGCCGAAGGCGACCTCGCACCGGTAACCTGCCTTCAATGCAATGCCGAAAAGTGTGATCGTGCCGATACCTGCCCCACTTTACCTATGTGGACTGAATTTCATAATATGGTAAATAATTATTTTGACGGTATCACGCTGAGCGATTTAATGAAATGATAGCCGCAACAGCAAAAGTAAAATATGCAAGCATAAAGTATGTTCCGCCCATAACTGCACCCATGGCATTGCGATGTGAATCTTTGATGATCAAACTGCAGGTAGCACTGTGATCGCCGATTTCTTCAATTACAGCTCCGTTTTCGGTTGCGAATCGGTCACCTTCAAATATTTTTCTTACTTCTTCTAATGTCTTTTCATTTTCCATGCATGTAACCTCTTTCTCTCAATTTTTTAAACCTAAAATCTGCAAGAACTTTTGATTAACTTTCAAGCTTGCACATAACTATCATTTCAGTGGCATCCGTAAGCACAAGTTCATCGTTTTGATTAAACATTTCAAAGGTGAGTTTCATTAGACCGTTTTTTGTATTGCGTTTTGAGAGCTTGAAAACAGTACAGGTGCTTGAAAGAACATTCTTTGAAATATAGTTTATGCCATTCTATTCTTGTTGGTTTGCCTCATTTCTTGCTAAATTAACCTCAAGAAATTAGTCTATACAGGCATAAAAGACATAACTTCCAGTGCAATAAGCTGATCCAAAAAAGGTTGTCTTGGCATACTCTTAGTCTGTGTGAAGATGAATATTGTCGTACTTTTCGGCAAAGGCTATCATATCTTCTTCAAATATATTTTGCTCATCTGCTTTCTTTGTTAGCTAGTAAGAGTGTAGCATAAAATGAAAGCAAGCACAACAAAAATATTTGAAATTTTTGAATTTTTACTCAAAAACTTCTTGACATTAAAGCTTTAAAGTAGTAAAATGTAAGTAAATTGAATAGAATGATTTAAAGGCTGTGACGAAGAACGGTCAAGGCGAAAGCATCTCAGAGAGCTGATGCGTGGTGTGAATCAGTATGCTTGGAACTTGTCTCTCTCCCTTCCGAGCCGGAAACCTGAAGCTGTATGTGTGTAGGGAATCCCGTGTATGCTACGTAAGTGCATAGAGGTTGTTCGACTTCGAAACTGAAAAGGCTGTGACGAAGACGGAAGCTGTAACGAATTTTTCAGAGAGCCGGGGATGGTGCGATCCCGGTAAAGGACTACAGATCTTCCCATCACTTCTGAGCCGGAAGTCCCAAAGGCTTAACACCCAGTAGGCGCTTCCCGTGGATGCTGCGTTAATGCATAGAAGTTGTCTGACTTCGAAGAGGTGGCAGATTGTAATATCTGCAATTTGAGTGGTACCGCGAGTGATTTTTTTATTTCACCCGTCTCAAAGCAAACTTAGCTTTGAGGCGGGTTTTGCTTTTGCCTTAAAGCTATAACAGACACATATAATTAAGGTGACGGCAGTCATCTTGTAAGAAAGGCGGAATGACAATGTTATCTCTATCAAAAGTATTTAACGCACAGACGGTGCTGAAAAGCATTATCCGTGAAACAAGTGTTGTAAGAGCTCACGGTATCGCTCCCGACTGCAAGCTATACCTCAAACCCGAAAACCTACAGTTCACAGGCTCCTTCAAGGTAAGAGGTGCCGCATATAAAATTGCGATGCTTTCGGAAGAAGAAAAGAAAAAAGGTGTAATCGCCTGCTCGGCAGGTAACCACGCCCAAGGAGTTGCCCTTGCGGCAACTAAAAACGGCATAAAGTCACTAATTTGCCTGCCGGATACAGCACCTATTTCCAAGGTTGAAGCAACCAAAGGCTTCGGCGCAGAGGTTTGCCTTGTTGAGGGCTGTTATGATGACGCCTATCAGAAGGCACTTGAATTAAAAGAAAGTGAGGGTTATACCTTTGTTCATCCCTTTGACGATGAAAATGTTATTGCTGGTCAGGGTACGGTGGCTCTTGAAATTTTAAATGACCTTGATGATATCGATGCTATTGTGGTACCTATCGGTGGCGGAGGTCTTATCGCAGGTGTTGCCTACACGGTCAAGCAGATTAAGCCCGAGGTAAAGGTTTACGGTGTGCAGGTAAGCGGTGCACCGAGTATGTATAACTCAATTAAAGACGGTGAAATTGAGTGCCTTGGCTCCGTTTCAACAATTGCAGACGGTATTGCCGTTAAAAAGCCCGGTGAAAACACCTTTGCACTTGTTAAAGAGTATGTAGATGATATTGCCCTTGTCAGCGATGATGAGGTGTCAAGTGCAATTCTCGCCCTGATTGAAAAACAGAAAATGATTGCCGAGGGCGCAGGTGCAGCAGCCGTTGCAGCGGTAATGTTTGATAAGTTCGACCTTAAAGGCAAAAGAGTTGTTGCCATTGTTTCAGGCGGTAACATTGATGTTACAAGCCTTTCAAGAGTGATTGACCGTGGACTTTTAAATTCAGGTCGCTCTTCAAGTCTTCTTATTGAACTTATTGATAAGCCGGGTCAGCTTAAGGATATTTCACGCATTATTGCCGATTGCGGCGGTAACGTTACAGGTGTTCACTATGAAAAGGGAAACACTGAAAGCGTAAACGGCTGTTTCCTTCGTATTGAAATGGAAACGAGAGATTACGACCATGTTAATTTAATCACTCAGTCTTTGCGCAGTGAAGGATTTAAAATAGTAAATTAAAAAAAGGAGCAGATAGTATGATGGATTCAACCAAATACCGAGTGGGATATTTCCCGGTAGATAAGAAGTACAACAAATGGGCAGAAAAAGACCATATTAAAAAGCCTCCCGTGTGGTGCAGTGTGGATATGCGTGACGGCAATCAGAGCCTTGTTATTCCGATGAGCCTTGAAGAAAAGCTCGAATATTACAAGCTACTTCTTGATGTGGGCTTCAAGGAAATTGAAGTAGGCTTCCCTGCGGCAAGTGAAACGGAATATGAGTTTCTGCGTACCCTTATCGATAATAATATGATTCCCCAGAACGTTACCGTTCAGGTGCTGACACAGTGCCGTGAGCATATTATCCGTAAGACCTTTGATGCCTGCAAGGGTGCACCCAGTGCAATTGTTCATTTTTATAACTCCGTAAGTGTTGCTCAGCGTGAGCAGGTGTTCAAAAAGAGCAAGGAAGAAATCAAAAAGATTGCCGTTGACGGTGCAAAGCTTGTTAAAAAGCTTGCAAGTGAATACGAGGGAAATTTCCGTTTTGAATATTCTCCTGAATCTTTTACGGGTACAGAGCCTGAATATGCTCTTGAGGTGTGTAATGCAGTTCTTGATGTACTCGAGCCGAGTGAAACAAACAATGTAATTATCAATCTACCCGTAACCGTAGAAATGAGTCTGCCTCACGTTTACGCTTCTCAGGTGGAGTATATGAGTGAAAACCTCAAGTACCGCGAGTTTGTTACACTTTCACTTCATCCCCATAATGACAGAGGTACGGGCGTAGCTGACACAGAGCTTGCACTTCTTGCGGGTGCTGACAGAGTTGAAGGCACTCTTTTCGGCAACGGTGAAAGAACAGGTAACGTTGACATTATCACTCTTGCTATGAATATGTATTCTCACGGTGTTGACCCTAAGCTTGACCTTTCGGATATGAACAAGCTTGTTGAAACCTATGAAAGATGCACACGAATGCATGTCTATGAAAGAGCACCTTATGCAGGTGCACTAGTCTTTGCCGCTTTTTCGGGTTCACATCAGGATGCTATTGCAAAGGGAATGAAATACAGGGCAAAAAATAAGCTTCATCAGTGGAGCGTACCATATATTCCCATTGACCCCAAGGATATCGGCAGAACCTACGATGCAGATGTTATCCGTGTCAATTCTCAGTCAGGCAAGGGCGGTATAGGTTATCTCCTTGAACAGACCTTTGGTTACAATCTGCCTGCTAAAATGAGAGAGCATTTCAGCTATATGTGCAAGGGTGTTTCTGACCATGAGCATAAGGAGCTCAAGCCCGACGAGGTTCTTGATATTTTCACAGAGCATTATCTTAATATTGACAGTGGTATTGAGGTTACAGATTTCGACTTTGAGCGTGAAAACGATGCAGTAAAGATAAACATAACCTTTATGCGTGGTGGTGAAGAAACCGAGCTTGAAGCAGAGGGCAACGGTTCACTCAGCGCAATCAATAACGCACTTAAGGCTTATACAAATGAAGATTACACCTTGCAGGTGTTCACTCAGCACAGTATGCAGGGTCAGGGCTCACACAGTGTTGCCGCTTCGTATATCGGACTCGAAAAAGAAAACGGCAAAATGTTCTGGGGTGCAGGTACTGATACGGATGTTATCACAGCAAGCACAAAGGCACTTCTGAGTGCATTCAGCAATATGAAAAAAGGAGATGCAGAATAATGGGAATGACAATGACACAAAAAATTCTTGCTGCTCACGCCGGTCTTGACAGTGTGACTGCAGGACAGCTTATAAACGCAAAGCTTGATATAGTTCTCGGTAACGATATTACAACTCCCGTTGCAGTTAACGAATTTAAAAAAGCAGGCTTTGAAAAGGTATTTGATAAGGACAGAGTTGCTATCGTGCTTGACCACTTTGTACCCAACAAAGACATTAAAGCCGCTGAGCAGAGTAAAACCTGCCGGGATTTTGCATGCTCACACTGTGTAAGCCACTTTTACGATGTAGGTAAAATGGGCATCGAGCACGCCCTTCTTCCCGAGCAGGGGGTTGTTACTGCCGGCGACTGTATTATCGGTGCAGACAGCCACACTTGTACCTACGGTGCTTTAGGTGCATTCTCAACAGGTGTAGGCTCAACTGATATGGCGGCAGGTATGGCAACGGGTATGGCGTGGTTTAAGGTTCCGTCCGCAATTAAGTTTAATCTCACAGGTACCCTGCC
Source organism: Clostridia bacterium (assembly GCA_017473435.1). GTDB lineage: Bacteria > Bacillota > Clostridia > Oscillospirales > Acutalibacteraceae > UBA6857. Next base: position 4,974 of record JAFULG010000060.1, read on the forward strand.
GAAAAATTGCAGCGGTAAGGATGTCATTCTAACAATTATCGGAATGATAGGTGTTGACGGCGCGCTGTATAAGAGCATGGAATTCACGGGTGAAGGCGCTCACTCACTTTCAATGGATGACAGACTTTGCATCTGCAACATGGCTATTGAAGCAGGCGCAAAAAACGGCATTTTCCCTGTTGATGATGTGACAATGGTATATCTTAACGGCAGAAGTGAAAGAAAGCCCGTTGTGTACGAGGCTGACGGGGATGCAGAATACGAAAAGACAATAGATATAGACTTAAGTAAAATTGTACCCACCGTAGCTTGTCCCCATCTTCCCGAAAACACACACCCTGCAAATGAACTGGGTCATATAAAGGTTGACCAGGTAGTTATCGGGTCCTGCACCAACGGAAGAATGGAGGACATGGAAGCGGCTTACAGTATTCTCAGAGGCAAAAAAATAGCGGATGGCATCCGTTGTATCATAATTCCCGGCACAATGCAGATACTCCGTGAGTGTGTAGAGCGTGGATGGTACACTGCATTTATTGATGCAGGTGCAGTTGTGTCTACTCCGACCTGCGGTCCCTGCCTTGGCGGATATATGGGTATTCTTGCCGCAGGTGAAAGATGTATTGCAACAACCAACCGTAACTTTGTAGGCAGAATGGGTCACGTGGACAGCGAGGTTTATCTCGCTTCACCTCACACTGCCGCCGCAAGTGCGTTGACAGGCTATATCACAGAGTATAAGGAGGTTTAAACTATGAACACACAAGGTAAAGTTTTCAAATATCCCGATAATGTTGACACGGATGTTATTATCCCTGCCCGTTATCTTAACACGCCCGATGCAAAGGAATTGGCTCTTCACTGTATGGAGGATATAGACACGGAATTTGTAAAAAAGGTGCAGACGGGTGATGTGATGGTTGCAGGTTGGAACTTCGGTTGCGGTTCTTCAAGAGAACATGCACCGCTTGTTATAAAAACCTGCGGTACGGGCTGTGTAATTGCCAAAAGCTTTGCAAGAATTTTCTATCGCAATGCAATAAATATAGGCTTGCCAATTTTTGAATGTGAAGAAGCCGCAGAAGAAATAAATGCAGACGATGAAGTTAAGGTTGATTTTGATACGGGCGTTATCACCGATATCACTACGGGCAAAACCTACAAGGCTCAGCCCTTCCCCGAATTTATTCAGAATATAATCAGATGCGGCGGACTTTTAAAATCCCTGAAAGAAGGCGAAAACAATGTCTAAAAATATTGCAGTTATCCGCGGTGACGGAATAGGCCCCGAAATAGTCGGTGAGGCACTTAAGGTGCTTGACAAGGTGGCAGAGCTTTACGGACATACCTTCAATTACATCGATGTAGATATGGGTGGATGTGCCATTGATAAATACGGTGACCCTCTGCCCGAGGGTGAGCTTAAGAAGTGTGTTGAATCCGACAGTGTACTTTTAGGTGCAGTGGGCGGTGACAAATGGAATGATGTGCCCGGTTATATGCGACCTGAAAAGGGACTTCTGCGACTTCGTGCAGGCATGGGAGTTTACTCCAACAACCGTCCTGCAAAAATCTGGAAACAGCTTTCTGATGCTTCGCCATTAAAGAAAAGCATTGTTGATGAGTGCATTGACTTCATCATTGTAAGAGAGCTTATCGGTGGCATTTACTTCGGCGAACATAAAACCGAGGGAGACACTGCTATTGATATTCTTAAGTATAGTGAAAGCGAAATCGAGCGTATAGGCAGAATTGGCTTTGAAACGGCACAGAAACGAAATAAGAAGCTCTGCAGCGTTGAAAAAAGCAATGTGCTTGACTCGAGTCGTCTTTGGAAAAAGGTTATGCACAAACTCAAAGAGGATTATCCCGATGTTGAATTTTCAGATATGCTTGTTGACAACTGCGCAATGCAGATTGTAAAAAATCCCTCTCAGTTTGATGTAATTGTAACGGAGAATATGTTTGGCGACATTCTTTCCGACGAAGCATCAATGATTACGGGCTCAATCGGCATGATTCCCTCGTCGAGTCTCGGTGCTTCTTCCTGCGGACTTTATGAGCCTATTCACGGCTCTGCTCCCGATATTGCAGGTAAGGATATTGCAAACCCCATTGGTACAATTCTTTCAGCGGCAATGATGCTTCGTTTCAGCTTTGATATGGCGGAAGAAGCTGATGCAATCGAAAAAGCAGTTTCCGCTTACCTTGATGCAGGATACCGTACAAGTGACATTATGAGCGAAGGAATGACACAGGTAGGCTGTAAAAAGTGCGGAGAGCTTATCGTAAGTTATCTTGAAAAGTAAACAGTAGTGATTATGAACAGATATTATATTGATGTTACGGTGCATAACAGAGTCGGGGTGCTGAACCGAATAACTGCAATGTTCTCAAGACTGCAAATCAACATCAGCTCCCTGACACTGACAGGAGCAGACTGCGGTGAAGTGGCAAAGATGAACTTCGGTTTTAATTGCGATGAGAACAAAAAGACCTTACTTGTTAACAGATTAGAAAAACTTTATGATGTTTCTTATGTTGAAGAACTGGACAATCAGGACGTTTTATTTGTGTGATATATCTTTTGTTGAGTTGAGATATATTAAAAGTGACAGCCGTCGGAGGGTTACCTTCGGCGGTTGTTGCCGTCACGGAAAGGTTCAGCTTTTTTAAGGAAAAAGGGAATATGAAAAAAATTGAATTTTTTTGCGGAAAAATCTTGACAACAGCTTTTTTTAGGGAATATAATACAAATAACACTTTAGCACATAAAAATTTTAAAGTGATGTTACTTTAAATCATTAAAACAACGGAGATGACTTATTATGAAAAAAACATCAGTAAAATTAATCACTATCGTGCTTGCACTTGTACTTATCTGCGGTACACTCGCTGCATGCGGTGGCAAAAAAGACCCTGCAGATGACGGCACAACTGACGCACCGGCTCAAAAGTATAAAATCGGTGTCGTACAGTTGGTAGAGCATGTTGCTCTTGATGCAGCAACAGAAGGCTTCAAGCAGGCTGTTATTGACGAACTCGGTGAAGAAAATGTAGAGATTGATATTCAGAACGGTCAGAACGACCCTCAGACCTGTTCAACAATCGCTAACCAGTTCGTTTCAAACAATGTTGACCTTATTATGGCTAATGCAACTCCTGCTCTTCAGTCAGCAGCTGCTGCAACAGCAGAAATCCCCATTCTCGGCACATCTGTTACAGAATACGGTGTAGCTCTCAACATCGAAGGCTTTGACGGTACTGTAGGCGGCAATATTTCAGGTACATCAGACCTTGCTCCTCTTGACAAGCAGGCTGCAATGATTACTGAATGGTGCCCTGATGCAAAGACAGCCGGTCTTCTCTACTGCTCAAAGGAAGCAAACAGCCAGTATCAGGTAGATGTTGTTAAGGCTGAGCTTGAAAAAGCAGGTCTCACAGTAACACTTTATCCTTTCTCAGACTCAAATGACCTTGCTCAGATTTGCACAACAGCTACTGACAACAGTGATGTTATCTATGTTCCTACCGATAACACCGTTGCTGAAAATACAGGTATCATCGACAATATCTGCGAACCCAAGAAGGTACCCGTTATCGCCGGCGAAGAAGGCATCTGCTCAGGCTGCGGTATCGCAACTCTTTCAATCAGCTACTATGACCTCGGTTATGCAACAGGTAAAATGGCTGTAAGAATTCTCAGAGACGGTGAAGACATTTCTACAATGGCAATCGGCTATGCTGAAACCCAGACTCCCAAATATAACAAGCAAAACTGTGAAGCTCTCGGCATTACACCTCTTGAAGGCTATGTAGCTATCGAAGCTGAATAATTATTACATAAAACTTCTTTTTCAAGGGAGAATTGATGATTCTCCCTTGACTTATTATTAAATATTCAAGGTGAAAACAATGGAAATTTTACAACAGCTTTTAAACGCCCTGCCCGGCTCAATCTCGCAAGGACTTATCTGGGGCATTATGGCAATAGGTGTCTATATTACATACCGTGTACTTGATGTTGCCGACCTTACCGTTGACGGCTCCTTTGCAACGGGAGGTGTAGTTGCGGTTATACTTATTCTTAACGGTTGGAATTTATGGCTCAGTATGCTTATGGCTTTTATTGCAGGACTTTTAACAGGAGCAATTACCGGTCTTTTGCATACTCTTATGGGAATTCCTCCGATTCTTGCAGGTATTCTTACCCAACTGTCTCTTTACTCAATAAATCTTAAGATTTTAGGTAAAGCCAACCAGTCAGTAAATGTTAACCAAACCGATCTTTTGGTTTCTCTTCGCTGGGTCAGAGAGCTCGCCTTCCATAATCCGCTTATAACAGTAGGTATTGTTGTAGTTATTCTTATCGGCATTCTTTATTGGTTCTTCGGTACGGAAATGGGTTGCGGTCTTCGTGCAACGGGAGCAAACCTTAATATGAGCCGTGCACAGGGCATCAACACAAGCTTCAACAAGGTTCTCGGCATTATGCTTTCAAACGGCCTTGTTGCATTTGCAGGTGCATTTCTCGCACAGTATCAGGGCTTTGCAGATGTTAAGCAAGGTCAGGGTGCAATCGTTATCGGTCTTGCCGCTGTAATTATCGGTGAAGCTATTTTCGGCAAGATATTCAAGAATTTTGCTCTCCGACTTCTTTCCGTTGTTCTCGGCTCTATCGTTTATTACATAGTTGTTCAGACAGTTATTACGCTTGGTCTTGATGCAAATCTTCTCAAGCTTCTTTCGGCTGTTATTGTTGCAATCTTTCTTGCAATTCCTTACTGGAAAAGAGAGTACAAAGCAAAGCATATGACAAAAAACAAAGGGGGTAAGGTAAATGCTTGATATAAAGAATGTTGAAAAGACCTTTAACCCCGGTACCATAAACGAAAAAAAGGCGCTTAACGGAATAAATCTTCATCTTGATGAGGGCGATTTTGTAACAGTTATCGGCGGTAACGGTGCAGGTAAATCCACAATGCTTAATATGGTTGCAGGCGTTTATCCCGTTGACTGCGGAAATATAGTTATTGACGGCTTTGATGTTACAAGGCTACCTGAATACAAGCGTGCAAAATATCTCGGCAGAGTTTTCCAGGACCCTATGACGGGTACTGCTGCAGATATGCAGATTGAAGAAAACCTTGCTCTTGCCGCAAGACGAGGCAAAACAAGACTTCTCCGCGTGGGTATTACTGCAAAGGAGAGAAAAGAGTATAAAGAGCTTCTTAAAATTCTTGACCTCGGCCTTGAGGAAAGACTTACTGCAAAGGTCGGTCTTCTTTCGGGCGGTCAACGTCAGGCTCTTACACTTCTTATGGCTACTCTCAAAAAGCCGAAGGTGCTTCTTCTTGATGAGCACACGGCGGCTCTTGACCCCAAGACTGCTAAAAAGGTGCTCGACATCACAGAAGAAATCGTTCAGAAGAACAACCTTACAACAATTATGATAACTCATAATATGGCTGATGCCATAAGAGTCGGCAACCGTCTTATTATGATGAACAACGGCAAAATTATTTTTGACGTTTCCGGTGAAGAAAAGAAAAAGCTCACCGTGGCAGACCTTCTTGAGAAGTTCAAGATTTCTGCAGGTGAAGAGCTTAACAATGACAGAATTTTACTTTCGTGATATATCTTTTGTTGAGTTGAGATATATTAAAAGCACAACCGTCAAGGGTAGAAATTTCCTTGGCGGTTGTTTTTAGTATTGAGTTCCGTTCTTATGGCGATACCTGTTTTGTAGCACAGCCTGTTTTCATTATCAAGAGCCGTTACACTCCTTCTCTTGACAACAAAAACATTCTGTGCTCTTTGGGAATCACGAGGGTGATACCCTCACCATATAAGCGTTAAGGTTATCAAAAAAATTCTTCAAGGAAGGATGTAATAATTCAATAATACACAGAAAAAATTCAAACACGCCAGTGTTATGCGGCAGGTTTAAAATCAAATTTTGGTTATATGAATACTGCGTCACATTTTTCTCACTCAAAAAAATTTTTTCAACTTTTTTTAAATTATCGGAACATTTTACCCCTGCTTATGTCGTGGTATATATGGGGAGATAAAAAAGTTTTTTCAAAAGCCTGAACCTAATATTATTGACCGTGAAAAAATTTTTTAAACCATTCGACAAATTTCCAGTTGTCAAAATTTTCAAAATAATATATCATACCACCGTCACGATGTTTTTGTTGAGCTTGGTGAAACAACGACTACTTTAATTACGCTTTGCTCAAACAGCCACACACATCGATTTATATTTAGCTTTATTTAAAAGCTGTTACATAGTGACCCAACAGAATATGAGCGAGGTGAGATTTTCTCCCCACGCTTATTTCTGTTGCCTATGTAACGGCTTTTTTGTTTTGCAATTTTTCTTGCGGCGGGTTGTAAATGTTTTGAAAATACTTTGCAAGTTGGGTGTGCATTTGATGTTTCTCAGTGGGAATAAGTGAGAGAAGTTTTTCAATCTACTTGTAAATAATTTAAAAACATTTCGGTTTTAGGGTGTCCATTTGGCCTCTCCCAGTGGGAATAAGTGAGAATTGTTTTTCGAGTCACTTGTAAACAGTTTAAATATTTTCGGGTTCGATGGTTCGCTTTCACTCAAAAAATGTCCGTAGGAAAGTAGAAGGGTATTTAAACATTTTGAAAATTTTCAGGATGCACACCTGCCAAAAGCAGAAAATTTGTCCGTAGGAAAGTAGAGGGGTATTTAAAATTACTACCTCTGAACGGAATCAATGTTTTTGTGTCCTTGTCTTATCGAGCATTGGATTTCGGGCCCGGAAATCCCCAAACGGGCAAAAAGCCGTTTTGCAAAACAGAATGAATGGAGATGAAAAGAAGAAAAAAGAATCAAGTTAACAGCAGACAAATGAATTATTAACTTTAAATATTCTGTTAACTTTCGGGAAAATGGGTTTCCACTTGCCCTTTCCCAGTCCGTATAAGTGGAAAGTAAATTCAAAAAAATTTGAGGAGGTGAAAATCCAATGACAAAGAAAAATCACGATGTGATTGTCAAAGCTTATCTTAACAAGGATGAATATGAAAAGCTCTGCGACTTAAGCAGAGCAACGGGAGTTTCAAAATCAAAGGTCATCCGGCTTCTGATTACTATGTGCAGGCTCAAGGAAGCTCCGCCTGCCGATTACCCGAAGCTTATCCGTGAGCTTCGTGCTGTGGGTAACAATCTTAATCAGCTTTTGGTTGTTGCCCGTGCAAGAGGTTGGAATAATCAGAAAGAAATTTCTTCTGTTCTCTCTTCCGTGCTTGAAACGGAAAACAAAATCGTCAGTGAGTTTACTTCAGAGAAGGATGAAGTGCCATGGCAGTAACACGTATATGGCCGATAAAGGGAAGGCTTCGAAATGTAATTGATTACACCGTTAACCCTGAAAAAACTTTTAATCCGAACTACACTTTTGAAGATCTGCAAGCACTCAAGGATGTTATTGACTACGCAATGGAAAGCGACAAAAGCGAAAAGCAGTTTTATGTTACGGGAGTTAACTGCACAGCAGACTTTGCAAGAGAACAAATGGTAAACACTAAAAGACTTTTCAAAAAGGAAGACGGCATCCTTGCCTTTCACGGTTATCAATCCTTCAAGCCCGGTGAAGTTACACCTGAGCTCGCTCACGAAATCGGAATAAAGCTCGCAGA
>JAFULG010000061.1 GCA_017473435.1 Clostridia bacterium
GGACCGCCTTGACGGACCAAAGAGCGCTTTGCATCCTTTGCCGCTCCGGGCAAAGGATGTGCCTCCGCGGCATAAGCGGGACGGAGGTGAAAGAAACAACCACGGAACAAAAGAAAAAGAACAACATAAAAGCCAAGGTTGTAGAACATAAAATCAACCACCGCGGTTAAAAAGAAAAAAAGATGAGGGGCGCTGCCCCTCACCCTGCAAGCTTTTGTAAAAGCTTGACCAAAACTTTAATTTTTTTACCAGATAACGCGTGTTGCGATATCCTCTTTCACAAGCTCAACAAAGTCAGCCACAGCCATTGAGCCCTGGTCACCGTGACCGCGCTTTCTTACGGAAACAGTACCCTCCTCGGCTTCCTTATCACCGATAACAAGCATATAAGGAATCTTCTCAAGCTGAGCCTCACGAAGCTTGTAGCCGAGCTTCTCGCTACGGATATCAACGTCAACATCATCAACACCTGCTGCCATAAGTGCTTCCTTTACAGCATAAGCCGCATCCTGATGACGGTCAGCAATAGGAAGAATACGTACCTTTTCGGGAGCAAGCCATACGGGGAAGGCACCTGCGTACTTTTCAATAAGAAGAGCAAGTGTTCTCTCATAGCAGCCGATTGATGTACGGTGGATGATATAGGGATTCTTCTTTGTGCCGTCGGGAGCAACATATTCCATACCGAACTTCTCTGCAAGCATCTGGTCAATCTGGATTGTGATAAGAGTGTCCTCCTTGCCGTGAACGTTCTTGATCTGAATGTCAAGCTTGGGGCCGTAGAAGGCAGCTTCACCGATACCGATTTTGTAATCAATGCCGAGATGGTCAAGAATTCTGCCCATCATGCCCTGAGCCTCATCCCACTGCTCTGCCGTGCCGATGTACTTTTCTGTGTCGGCAGGATTCCACTGTGAGAAGCGGTAGGAAACATCCTCGTAAAGACCGAGAGTCTTAAGCATATAGATTGCAAGCTCAAGACAGCTCTTGAACTCGTCCTCAAGCTGTTCGGGGGTACACATAAGGTGACCCTCGGAAATTGTGAACTGACGTACACGGATAAGGCCGTGCATTTCACCTGATGACTCGTTTCTGAAAAGGGTTGAGGTTTCGCCCAATCTCATAGGCAGGTCACGGTAGGAGCGTGCTCTGTTAAGATATGCCTGATACTGGAAGGGGCAGGTCATGGGACGAAGGGCAAACACCTCGTCGTCCTTTTCCTCCTCGCCCATTACGAACATACCGTCTTTATAGTGATCCCAGTGTCCTGAGATTTTGTAAAGGTCACTCTTTGCCATAAGGGGAGTTTTTGTTCTGAGCCATCCCCTCTTCTTCTCCTCGTCCTCAACAAAGCGCTGAAGGGTCTGAACAATGTGTGTGCCCTTGGGGAGCATAATGGGAAGACCCTGACCGATATAGTCAACGGTGGTGAAGATTTCAAGCTCACGACCAAGCTTATTGTGGTCGCGCTTCTTTGCTTCTTCAAGCTGGGCAAGGTGAGCCTCAAGGTCAGCCGCCTTTGTAAAGGCAGTACCGTAGATTCTCTGAAGCATCTTGTTCTTGCTGTCACCTCTCCAGTAAGCACCTGTGCAGGAGGTGAGCTTGAATGCTTTTACTCTTGAAGTATCGGGAATATGAGGGCCTGCGCAAAGCTCGGTAAATTCACCCTGACGGTAGAAGGAGATAGGCTCACCGTTTTCAGCGTGCTCCTTAATAAGCTCAACCTTATAGGTTTCGCCCTTTTCCTCCATCATTGCGATAGCGTCCTCGGGTGACATCTCAAACTTTTCAAGGAAAAGGCCTTCCTTGACAATCTTCTTCATTTCAGCTTCGATTTTCTCAAGGATTTCGGGAGTGAAGCTTACCTCGCTGTCGAAGTCATAGTAAAAGCCGTTATCAACCGCAGGACCGATAGCGAGCTTTACCTCGGGGTAAAGTCTTTTCACAGCCTGTGCAAGAATGTGTGAGCAGGTGTGCCAGAAGGTCTTTTTTGCTTCCTCATCGTCAAAGGTGAGAATTTCAACCTCACAGTCACCTGTAAGAACTGTGCGAAGGTCGCAGATTTCACCGTTTACTCTTGCAAGGCAGGCAGCCTTGTAAAGTCCTGCGCCGAGGCTTTTTGCAACGGTGATTACGCTTGAGCCGTCCTCGTATTCGCGGACAACGCCGTCCTTTAATGTTACGTTAATCATTTTGTTTTTGCTCCTTTCGTTGGTTGGGGACCCCTCTACCGCTTCGCGGTCCCCCTTTTCCTCCGGAAACGGGAACCCTTTTGTCCCTTCGGGACATTTCCCCTAGCAGGGGAGGTAATTCTTCGCTCCCCTGAAAGGGGAGCTGGCTTTTTGCAAAGCAAAAAGGCTGAGGGGTTATCCGCAAAGAAAACGCTCCACCCCAAAAACTTGGGATGAAGCGGTTAAATGCTCCACGGTTCCACCCGTATTCCGCTAAAAAAAGCGGCACTCAATTGACTTTAACGCAGTCTTACGGCGTGCCTTGTTTCGGCACACGCTCAAAAGTGGTAGATTTTTCCGCTGAATCTGCCCCGCTTACAGCCACGGCAAGGCTCTCTGTAAAATCCGTAAAGGGAAAAATCCTCTTTATCAACGCTTTAAAAAGGGATGTTAAGTTTTCTTGTTGACAAATATTTTATCACCGTGAGGGTGGTTTGTCAAGGGGGAAAAGCAAAAAGGTCCGAGGGACGAGTGACGGCAAGGTGATTGCCGCAACGATCGGGGCGGAATTTGTAGCGCCGACCAATGGTCGGCTCGGTTAAATGAGTCCCTTACATAGCCGCCCATTGGGCGGCGCTACAGCATAAACCCCAAACAAAAAAAGAGCGGCAGATTGCCACCCCTTTCTTCTTCCGTATTCACAAAAGGCTTTCCCTCATCTTAATCAGTATCACCTTTTCCCGTCGTGACACCTGAACCTGACTCATACCCAGCTCCTTTGCGGTATTCACCTGGGTCAAGCCCCTGAAGTACCTCAGCTCTATAAGCTGTCTGTCCCTTTCGTCAAGGCTGTCAAGTACGCTTTTAAGTGACAGCCGCTCACTTATCTCCTCCTCGGGAGGCAAGGTAGGTATATCAAGCTGAACCTCGTTATTCTCTTCTCCGCTTGTAAGGGAAATTGTAGGCATTGAGACGGTGATAAGCTCCGCCGCTGAGGAAACGTCAATGCCGAGTTTTTCGGCAAGCTCGCTCACCGTAGGCTCTCTGCCCAGCTCCGTGGAAAGCTCCTCACGGATTTTCATTGCGTGGCGCGACTTTTCCTTTAAGCTTCTGCCGATTTTCACCGCGCCGCCGTCACGGAAAATCCGTCTTATTTCACCGAGGATTACCGGCACGGCATAGGTTGAAAAGGCAAAGCCTCTTGAGGCATCAAAGTTGTCTGCCGCCTTGACAAGTCCCACACAGCCTGCCTGAAAAAGGTCATCATATTCAACACCTCTGCCGCGGAATTTGTTTGCACAGGCGTGAACAAGACCGTAGTTTTCATTAATTAAGCTTTCTCTTGACAGAAAAATCACCACCTTTTTACCCTCTCAGTCACTTCGTGACAGCTCTCCCGGAGGGAGAGCCAAGCGTTACGGGTTTGTTTCAATAAATCTTGCCTCTCCCTGCGGGAGAGGTGGCAATGCGAAGCATTGACGGAGAGGGCGCAATGCGTCGTGGTCAATAGTCAAGGCATCGTCGCCGAAGCAGGGCGACCACACGGGGTCGCCCCTACATCCTCGGCCCTCGGCCCTTTGGCCCTTGGCCCTGCGTTCATTTCTTGCCTCTTATCCTTTTCTCAAGCACTACCGTTGTGCCCTTGTCGGGGGCGGATTTAACCCGCACCTTATCCATAAAGCTTTCCATAACCGCAAAGCCGAGACCTGCCCTTTCACCGCCTGCCGTGGTAAAAAGAGGCTCCATCGCCTTTTCCACGTTTTCGATGCCGACTCCTCTGTCACGGATTTTTATACGGACAATATCCTTTTCAAAAATGCTCACCGTTATGTAAATTTTGCCCTCTTTTTCTGCGTAGCCGTGAACTACGCAGTTTGTCACCGCCTCGCTGACAGCGGTTTTGATGTCCGTCAGCTCCTCAATATTAGGGTCAAGGCTCGCCACAAATGCCGACACCGCCACACGGGCAAAGCCCTCATTGACGCTTTTTGAGTCGAGGGTCATTTTCAGTTCATTTACACATTTCAATTTAAACAACCTCCTTTTGTTTTACTTCACCGAGCCGTTCAATTCCTGCAAGGCACATCACCTTATATGCACCCGGTGAAAGATTCTGTACGCGGATTTTTCCGCCTATGGTTTTCATCAGCTTATATCTTCCCATAACAAGCCCGATACCCGAGCTGTCCATAAAGGTCACTCTGTCAAAGTCAAGAACAAGCAGCTGCGGTCGCTTACGGCTCACCGCCTCATCGATGCTCACTCTTATAAGCGATGCGCTGTGGTGGTCGATTTCACCGTCAAGATAAACACAGATTTCCCTTTGCTTATATACAATTTTTGCCGCCAAAAATAAAACCTCCCGTAATCGTTATGACTGTGACATCATAAATGATTACGGGAGAATATTTTGCCGAAAGGTGGCGTGATATTTTATTTTTTTGATGGGAGAGGGCCAAGGGCCAAAGGGCCGAGGGCCGAGCGACGGAAAATGAGATGAGACACCGTAGAGGCGACCCCGTGTGGTCGCCCGAGGGCGTTGCCGTTTATGTCCTACAAAGTAGCGCCGCCCAATGGGCGGCTCGGGGTTAACTCTCTCTGTCTTCCCCTACCCTACCTAACCTGCCTTACCTCACTTACAAGATAAAAGGAACCGCTGACAAGAAGTATATCACCCTTGCCCGTGCGTGAAAGTGCAGTTTCGTATGCCTTTTCAGAGTCAGCCTCGGCAGTACAGAACTTGCAGAACCGCTCCGCCTCACGGCAAAGCTCCTCGGGGCTTTCGCCTCTTACAGGGTCAACATTTGTGAAAATCATTTCATCGCACTGCGGTGCAAGAAGCTCAAGGGCCTTACTGTGGTTTTTATCCTTCATAAAAGCACACAGCGCTACCACTCTTCTGCCGTTTTTACAGCCTTCAAGCACCTTGGAAAGCTCCCTCATTGCTCCCTCGTTGTGGCCTGCATCAAGAATAACCGTCGGCTCGGTGCTGATACATTCGAGTCTGCCCGGAATGAAAAATTCTGATATACCTTTTTCAATATCCCTGTCGGTTATCAGGTAACCTTCTTCATAAAGTGCTCTGCAGGCCACAGCGGCGGTAAGAAGGTTCGCACTCTGAAAAAATCCGCACATACCTGTTTTAAGGTGCAGTCCGTCATAGTAAAGCTCATTGCCCTCAAGGTCGCTTTTAACGAGCTTTGCCTTGCTCATATCAGGCACAACAAGTCTGTTACCCCTTTCACGGCAGGTACTTTCAATAACCTCTGCCGCATCTTTATTCTGCGAAGTAAAGGCGAAGTCACCGCTTTCAAAGGGGTAGGATACAACGGGACAGCTTCCCTTTATGATTCCGCATTTTTCACGGGTGATTTCCTCAACGGTGTCACCGAGCACATCGGTATGGTCAAGGGAAACGGAGGTGATTACCGCAAGCACGGGGGCATCAATGACGCTTGTACTGTCCTTGCCTCCGCCTATACCTGCCTCAAGCACAACGGCATCGCAGTTCATCTCATCAAAATATATCATTGCCATAGCGGTGATAACCTCAAACACCGTGGGAAAAAGCCCCTCCTTTTCCATAAGGAGTGTTTTTTCTTTTAAGTGCTTTGTAATTGAAGCTACGGCACTTTTCGGTATATACTCACCGTTTACCCTTATTCTTTCACCAAACTCGACCACAAAGGGCGAGGTGAAAAGGCCCGTAATGTAGCCTGCCTGCTGAAGCACCGATGCAACGGCGGTACAGACCGAGCCTTTGCCGTTTGTGCCGACAACATGGATAAAGCGGAGTCTTTTCTGTGGGTTATTGCAAAGCTCAAGAAGCCTTCTTATTCTCTCGTGACCTGAGCTTTTCTGAAATTTTCTGCGCGAATATATAAATTCCAACGCCTCATCATAAGTCATAAACATCTCTCTTTTCTTTATAGGTTGACGACCTGAGTGCCGTCCCTCTTCCACGCGCAATTTGCGCCCCTACGAATTATACCCTTCCCCCACCAATCATGTCAACCTCATTTTTTTAAACGTCATTTCCCCCAGAGTCTTTACCCCTGCCTTTTCATAAAGGGCGGCGGCAAAATGCAGGGAGGCTATCCCCTTCGGGCGCAGAAGCTCATACTCTCCCGGCAGAACTATACCGTCACCACGTATACAATGGCTGCAAAGAGGCTGTTCGGGTGCATTAGTAAAAAGCAGACCGCAGTAAAAAGAACTGAAAGGTACCACACAGGGGCTTATCACCGCTGTACAGGAAGGTACATCCGAGGTGAACCTGTCGCTTACGGTAAGGCTCATACCGAAGCTTTCCATAAGCTCCCTCTGAGTCTGTCTGTAAAGATTCGGCTTACCTGTATAAATCTGAATTTTCGAGAAAAGAGACACTGCCTTGAAGATGTGTCCGTGATAAATCCCGGCAGGGTCAAAAACCGCAAGAGAGCTTTTAGACGGCGGAAGGCTGAGGCTTTTTATGTATTCGAGAGCTGAATTGAACAGCAAAAGAGAATAAAACTCCTTTGATTCAAATTCAAGCTCCTTCGTTCGTTCATCTGTAGGAAAATCAAGATTGAAAAGCACGCTCCCCTTAAGCCGTTTCAGCCTTTCGCAGGCTTCTTCCACGGGCACCTGACCGCGGTATTCCGTTACGGTTACGCGGTAAAAGGTATCGCCGAAGGGCACCTTCACCCGGGTAAGCTCAATTTCCGGCATAAGAAAAAGGTCACGGAAAAAGGTTTTTGCTCCCCCGGGAGCATCCTTTACTTCAACAGTTGCAAACAATTATACCACCTCGGGAAAGTATATGCGGACGGGTGGAGAAATAGTAGCGCCGCCCCACAGGCGGCGCGGTTTCACTTCTTTTTTTGAAGGTTACAGGTTGCTTTTACGATCTACCGTTTTGGCTTGTGTGTTGTGATTTTGTTTTTGTTCCGTGGTGGTTACTTTTACGTTCTACCACCTTGACTTTTACGTTGTGGTTTTTATTTTTCCGTGGTTGTTTATTTTAACTCCGTTCCGCTCATGCCGCGGAGGCACATCCTTTGCCCGGAGCGGCAAAGGATGCAAAGCGCTCTTTGGTCCGTCAAGGCGGTCCGCAGTGGCGGTAAATTTTTCCGCCACACCTCTTAATTGAAAACTGCCTTCGTTCCGTTCTGTCAGAGTGTTGCTTAAACTACCTTCTACCTTACGGAAAAATTTACATTACTACAGCTCAATTTACCACGGCAGTTCACGTACAACTCAGTTTAAGTAAAACTTCCACCAATGAGTCCGCTCCGTCCGTCATTTCACCAAACTCCGTTATTGTCAAGTTTTCTCGTCTTCCCTTCCGGTACAGTCAACCCGACTCTCGCAGACCGCTCCCGTGGTTGTTTCATCTTCATCCGTCCTCCAAGGTTGTACGATTTAAGCAGTAAGGTCGCTATTTATATCAAGGTTGGGCTAAAGCCATTCTCCCACCTAGCGGCTATCGAATGTCGGAATACACGGCAGTTAAAAGGCTGACGAGAAAATTGGACCATTACGGAGGTTGGGGTACACCACGGACGGTAGCGGTCTGATAACGTTGAAAGGTTGTTTTTATTAAAGCGGTTCGTGAGCTGTTACAGTAGGGAAGACGAGTAGTAATGTGAATTTTTCTGTAGAGCACAAGGTTGTTTCAATAACAATCAAACAGAACTGAACGAAGGATAATTTCAGACAAAGGTAATAGCAGAAAAATTCACCGCCACTGCGGACTTGTTCGGAGAACAAAACTGGAACAAAAGCGCGCTTTTGCTTACTTTTGTCGCAACCGACAAAAGTAAGTGCCGCCCGCACAGGGCAGTAGAATGAAAAAACAATAACCACGGAATAAAAGAAAAGCACAACCTAAAAGTCAAGGCTGTAGAACGTAAAAGCAACAACTCAGAAAAATAAAAGTACAACAAAAAAAGCCGCCCATTGGGCGGCGCTACAACGTTCGCTCAATGTTGCGGCGAAACCGTGAAGCCACACGGGACATCCCCTGCACGAAGATTTCAATATATAAACACCGCCTTGTTTCCAAGACGGTGTAAGCTTTTCGCCCTCGCCGGGCAGGCGTCACTTTTCTTGAAAGAAAAGTGACCAAAAGAACTTTCGCTTTTTTATCCCAATGCCACATCAAGGCTCATCATTACCGTAAATCCGAGAGCAAAAAATAAAATACCTCTCCCATTTCTCCCTCGCATATCCTCCGACAGCTCCTCCATAACAACAAAAATCATCGAGCCCGCCGCAAAAGAAAGCAAATATGCCATCAGCGGAGAAAAGAATCGTGCAAACAAAACAGCCGTTACCGCCGCCACCGGTTCAACAGCGCCCGATAAAACTCCGTACAAAAAAGCTTTCATCTTGCCCCAACGGTTGCTGTAAAGCGGCAATGAAACAACCGCTCCCTCAGGAATATTCTGTATCGCAATTCCAAGACTCAGAGAAAGTGCTCCTGCCACCGCAACGGGACTGCTGTCACTTAAAAGCGATGCATAGATCAAGCCCACCGCAAGTCCCTCGGGAAAATTATGCACCGTTACGGCAAAGGCAGTAATCACCCTGCTTTTAAACTCCGAACCTATCTTTTCTTTGTAAAGTCTGTCTGCAACACTTTCGCAAAAAAGCATAAATATTATACCTATAAAAAAACCTGTCGCCGACGGCAGAAAGGAAAATCTGCCCAAAGCCTCTCCTTCCTCAAGAGAAGGTATGAGCAGACTCCATACCGAAGCGGCAAGCATCACACCGCCTGCAAATCCGGACAGACAGTCGGTAAGAGCCAGACTGCGGTGCTTTTTCATAAAAAACACGGCTGCACTTCCGAGAGAAGTTCCTATAAAAGGAAGTGCCACACCTGTTATAACTGTAGTAACCAACGGATTCACCCCTGTAATTTAGTCAGTCGCTTTCAGTATATGCGGTGGGCTTAAGGGTGGTGAGAAGGCGCCGTCCGCGCCAAATCACAGAACTCCAAAGGACGGATGAAGATGAAACATCCACGTCAAACCGTACGACCTTGAGCTTTTAGGTTGTGGTTTTGTTTTTATTCCGTGGATGTTTCTTTTAACTCCGTTCCGCCTTGGATTTTCTGTTGTGGTTTTGTTTTATTCCGCGGTTGTTACTTTTATGTTCTACTGCCTTGACTTGTACGTTGTGGTTTTTCTTTTGTTCCGTGGTCGTTGCTTTTATGTTCTACTGCCTTGACTTTTCTGTTGTGGTTTTGTTTTTCCGCGGTTGTTTCTTTTTGGCTCTACTGCCCTGTGCGGGCGGCACTTACTTTTGTCGGTTGCGACAAAAGTAAGCAAAAGCGCGCTTTTATTCCAGTTTCGTTCTACGAACAAGTCC
>JAFULG010000062.1 GCA_017473435.1 Clostridia bacterium
TGATGAACGCTGAAGAGAATTGGAGAATCTTCAAGGACGTTCATGAGCCAATCATTGAAAGAGAAGTATTTGAGCTTGTACAGGAAAACTTGTTAAAGGTCAAGAGAAGAGCGCCCAAACCCGAAAATGCAAAGAAGCATATCTTCAGCGGACTTATCCGTTGCGGTGATTGCGGAAGTAACATGAGATATCATACAAATACCACTAACAAAGAGATACACTATTTCAGTTGCGGTAACTATGTCAAAGATACCCGAGGAGACTGTCCTACAAGACACTACATTCGTTCAGATGCTCTTGAGCAGATAGTTTTGCTTGAATTGAAGCATCTCGCAAACTTTATTAAACACGATGAAGAAAGACTTTCGGAAATACTTGAAAGGAAGTCAAAACAAGGACTTATATGAAGAGACAAGGTATCTTGAAGGCGAGCTTCAGAAAGCTCTTGCAAGGCAGCAGAAGGTGGCAAATCTTTATGAAAAGCTATATGAAGATAATGCCGAGGGTAAAGTAACGGACGAATGGTTTACCCACATGTCACACAAATATGAGCTTGAAAGAACGGAGCTAAAAGGAAAGATATCTGATTTGCGGCACAGACTGTCAAATGCTCAGGAAACATCTAAAGGTAAGGATATGTTTCTTAATGCGGTAAGAAGCTTTATGAAAATGGAAAATCTTACTGCACCTCTTGCAAAGGAGCTTATTGACCACATCGATGTTTATGAGAGTGAAGGTAAAGGTAAAAACAAAACACAGAGGATTGTGATTTACTACCGCTTTGTAGGTTATCTTGAATTACCTGACAAAATACCAATCGTAAACGATACCCGACAGGGAGTAGCAGTGAATTATATATCAGGTGCTTTACCTGAAACGGCATAAAAGAAAAGAGCCGCAGATTAACTGCGACAAACACAAAAAAAATATATCAATCTGTTTTTAAACAAAAAAGGATGCGTGTTCAAATCCCTTATGAACACGCATCATGGTGCGGATGACGGGACTTGAACCCACATGAAATTGCTTTCACTAGAACCTGAATCTAGCGCGTCTGCCAATTCCGCCACATCCGCATATATATATAACAACTTTCGTTGCTATAAACAACATATTGAATTTTAAGTAATGCAGACGCGCACCGCGTGACTCTTGCGGTTCCCAAAATTTCTCTGTGCCTTGGGGCGGCACAGAAATTTTGACCGCTACGCCATCCTCGCCTCGTTTGCACTCCCACCGGGAGCACTTCGGCGATGATGCTGCCAATTCCGCCACATCCGCATATTTAACTAACGACAGATATGATATCACAATAGTTGCCATTAGTCAAGAATAATTCGCCTTTTTTATTTTATATTATTTTTTCCTTGAAGTGGCAGTGGTTTTGTGTTATAATACCGCAGAAATTAAATTCTGCCCTTTGGCTTGCCGGGGCAGAGGAACGGAGAAAAAATATGTCTGATAACAAAGTCAAAAAGTACATGAAAAAATCAGAGATTGCCACCTTCGGTATAGGTCTTTTCGGTGTGGCACTCCTGACGGGCTGGATGCCCGACTACACGGCAACCTATTTTGCCGACTTCGCCTTTAAGGGTAAGGGCTTCGACCCCAATGTGATGTCTAACACAATTTCAATGGTGTTCCTCGTTGCAGGTATCGTCGGCGCGGTTTGCGAGCTTGTAATCGGCTATCTTGTCGATAACACAAGAACCAAATTCGGTAAGGTTAAGCCTTGGGTAGGCTTCGGCGTTGTGCCCCTTGCTCTTATCTCAATGCTCGTTTTCGTTGCACCCAATACAAATAACCAGACTGTTGCAATTGTGTGGATGTTTGTAATCTATTCGCTTTACACGGCTTTCTGCTGTGCAGTTGAAAGCCCTGCCAACTGCTTCGGCTCTCTTTGCTCACCTAATCCTGCGGAGCGTTCAAGTGCAATTTCTATCGCTTCCTTCCTGCGTTCGGTAGGTCAGTCAGGCGGTATGGTTGTTATCCTTGTTGTGGGTCTTATTATGAAAGCCGCAATGGGTCAGCAGCAGTTCAAAAACGCAGAGGGTCAGGGTCTTGACCTTCTTATCTCAACAGCTGTATGCGCTCTCGGTATTATCCTTTTCACAATGATTTTCTTCGTGAATAACAAGGAGCGTGTTCCCTTCACACAGGAAAAGGTAAGCCTTAAGGATGCCGTTAAGGTTGTTTTCACAAACAAGAACCTCCTTATGGTTTCACTCACTAAGCTTGCAGGCTTCGGCAGAGGTGTTTACGGTACAGTTTCACTTTACATAGCAATTTATCTTCTCGGCTCAAAGGATCTTAAGCTCGGACTTCTTCTTCCCATGGGTATCGGTACTGCGGTAGGTACTCTTCTTGTGAACATTGTGCTTAAGAAGTTCTCCACCAAAAAGACATTTATCATCTTCTGTCTTTACGGTGCGTCTTCACTTTCAATTCTTTTCCTTGTTTCAAAGGGAATCGGCTTTAATAAGGGACTTATCATTCCCTTCCTTATTCTCAACTTCTTCTGCGGACTTCAGCACGGTAACACCAATGTTACACCCAATATTATGATTGCTGACTGCGTTGATGAAATCGAGTATAAGACCGGTAAGCGTCAGGAGGGTCTTGCCTATGCAGGCTACGGACTTTTCTCAAAGATTGCTTCTGCTTTTACAAAGGCACTTGGCCCCTGGCTTCTATACACATGGTCAGGCTATGCGGTTTCAACGGATGCAAACGTTGCTTATGCGACACAGACTGATGCAACCCTCGATAAGCTGCTTATGATTTACACGATTATTCCTGCAGTTTTCGTTGTGTTCCAGGCAGTACCCATTTTCTTCTATGATATGGTAGGGGAGAAGAAGGAGAAAATCACCAAAGAGCTCATTGCCCGCCGTGAAGCAAACGGCACACTTAAGAGAGAGGAGGCGTAAGCAATGGCAAAGAACAAGACAGAAAAAGAATTCAATTTTAAATTATACGCTGTAATCGTATTCTTCGGAGTGCTTGCTGCACTTATAGCGATTGTTTACACTACCTTTACCTCAAGATACACAGCATTCCACCCCGAAGAGGTTGCAAAGACCTATGTTGATACAATTGTGCAGACAGGTGACGGCTACAATGCTTACAAGAATTCACTTCTGAGCAAGAGCCGTAAGTACGGCGACTTTATCCGCGAGTATTATATGTATCCTGTAATTGACAGGGACGTAAATGCAGAGCTTGACGCTGTGACGGACAGCGACATTCCCAAGGGCTACAACAATGATTTTTATAAAGGCGAAAAGACCCTTGGTGATGACGGCTCACTTCAGGGGCAGCTTATTGATACAATGTATCCCTACTATGAGGAGCTTATAGCTGAAAACGGCTGGGATAACTACGACCTTGTTTTCACAAGCTACTTTGATAAGCTCGTTGAGGAGCGTAAGGCTCTTTTCGGTGACGATTATATGACCGACGAGATTATGTTCACCGCCCTTGAGGCAAATGTAAGAACCTACGGCGAAAAGCTCACAGGTACAGAGGATGAGTTCGACGAGAACACAGGTATGCAGATCTCTGCCAAGTCCGAGGGTGCTTACGAAAAGGCTTTCGGTGAGGGCTACAGAATCGTTACCGAGGTTAAGGATGAAAACGACCTTGACCTTGAAATATACCTTGCTAATGTTGACGAAAAGGCTCTTGAAAGCTACAGAATCAGTAAGGATGATATCAGCGCAGTCAAGGAGTTTGTTGTAAAGACCTCCTGCGGTGAAAAGGAAGCAGAGGTTACTGTTGTTGCAGTACAGATCGGAAGATCGTGGTATGTTGACTCTGCGCAGACAGACACAAGTGCCCTTTACAGCTTCGCTGAATAAAAAGAAAAAGTAAAGTTCTTTGATTCTTTCTTACAAGAAAGAATGCCCGACCGGCGAGGTCATAAATAGAATATTGCAAATACCCCGTACAGTTTTAACGCTGTACGGGGTGTGTTGTTGTATGAGGGTGTGGAAGGAATTTTATTGACAGGGAAGTCGGCTGTGCTATTATCAAATCAAAGGGTGGCGATGATTGGTTTAAGGTTGAAAAATCAATCATAGAACCGTCCCCTGTGTTCTTAGGACTGCACGGACGTTATCTGGAAGGTTAATGCAAATGACTTGCTGACGGTACCTCAGCCCGAAGAAACAGGCTTGCGACATTCAGCACAGGCAATACTTGCAAAAATCCGTGAGCTGTTTAATATAGGGCAGTAATCAACATAAAAAATAAGAGAGACTGTAATCAGATTTCTGAAAACAGTCTCTTTTTTATTAGCTATGTATTTTAAACTGTGATTGACCTTCCGCTTGTCTTTAAAGCCTCGCTGTCGAGTGCTTCACCGTCAAGGACGGGTGTACCGTTAATCCATACCTTGCGGATGCCGAAGGATTTCTTCTGGTCGGGTGTTGCTTTCTTAAGCTCTTCCTCGCTGAAGGCTGTAAGGTCAGCAAAGCAGCCGGGACGGATATATCCTCTTTCTTTAAGTGCAAAGCGTTCTGCTGTGGCACCTGTCATGCGGTTAATGGTGTTTTCCATAGTGTCACCTGTGCCAAGCAGAGAATCACGAAGGAATTTGGGAAAGCAGTCATAAATAGCGGGGTTCTGCACACCGTAATCCTCAACCCATGCATCTGTCATATAAAGGCAAAGGGGATTTTTTTCAAAATCGCTTATGATTTCGGGAGTGGTGTATGGTCCCATGTTTACACGACCCTTGAAATCACTCTTTTCGCAAAGCATAAGATAAGCGTCAAGGTCACTCATGCCTTCTTCCTTTGCAATCTGATGAACACTCTTGCCCTCGTATTTTTCATAGCCCTCACCGATGTAGGCTATTTCAATATCCTTAAAGCCGAAGCCGAGGAGCAGGCTTGAAGCATAAACAAGTATACTGAGCTTTGCTCGTACCAATGGCTTTTTTCTTTCTTCAAGGCTCATTGCCTGATACCATGCCGGAAGAATAACTGTAATAACAGATACACCGAGAGTTTCGTTATAGATGTCAAACATCATATCAACGCCCTTGGAACGAAGGTCGTTTACTATCTTAAGGAATTCGTCCTTATCCTTGAAGGAGCGTCTGCCTACGAAAATGGCATGAGAATAGTGAAGTTTTGTTTTAGTTCCGCTTACGACCTCTGCTAACTCATCAACTGCACGAAGCAGATGTGAGCGTCCGAGAAGCTCGGGGTAGGACATAGATACGGCAGAGTTTGCTCTTGGGTGAACCGTAAGAGGACGGTCATATTTTTCACAGAGCTTTGCTACCTTTTTAAGCTCCTCTGTGTCTGCATACAGGCCGGGGTCATACATAAGACCGAGTGATATACCTGCCGCACCCTGCTGAAGAGCAAGCTCAAGAGAATCAAGCATTTCCTTTTCTTCTTCGGCTGAAAGCTTACCGCTTGTGCTGCCGGAAGCACTTGCACGGGCTGTACAATGACCTGCCAACACTGCAAGGTTACAGGGCATATTTTTGTCAGCAGCCTCAAAAAAATCCTTAACCTGCCCCTTTGGTGAACCGTCTTTGAAGAAGAACAGACCGCCGCCGATTATATCCTTGTGAGGTGTATCGTCGGAAAAGCCCGTTGCCGAAAGTCCGCAGTTACCTGTAACAAAGGTGGTGATACCTTGTCTGATAAAAGGAGCAAAAAACTTATCTGAATTCTTTCTTAAGGCAAACCAGTCATTGTGAGAATGTGCATCAATAAAGCCGGGAGCGAGAGAAAGCCCCTGAAGGTCTGTTACCTCACATTCATCACAAGCGGCTATTGAGGGGGCAACCTCTGCAATGCGGTCGCCTTCAATAAGTACATCTCCCACAAAAGCGGCATCTGTGGTGCCGTTATAAATTTTAGCGTTTTTAAGTAATGTTTTCTTATTCATATTTACTCCTCCTTTTTTTCAGTTTAGCACAACAGATCATAAAAAGTAAATAGATATTCCTATGAAAATTCAAGGTTTTGTTGTATTATTAGTAAAAAACAGAGGGTTTGGATTTGGTTTGTAAGAACTTTGTAAGAGGTTTTGTGATATGATTATACTGAAGTAAAAATGCAAGCTTACAGTAAATGTGTTTTTGCATTATTTTAAGTGTTATAAAAAAATCAGGAATATAAAAGGAGAAAAAAGAATGTCTGAAAAGGTGAGGATTAAAAATGAAAAGCACAGCTTTATTATCATATCGGTTATACTGTTTTTAGTGCTTTCCTGTTCTTTGGTTATCGACGCAGCACGGAACAATTCTCAGGCGGAATGGGCAATTGTGCCTGACATCAGACTTATCGGTGAATACAAAATCGCAGACGGTGAATGGAAGGATATTGTTGAGGGAGAGCATATCCCTGCCACAAAGGGCGATGTTATGCTCAGGGGTGTGCTTGAAATCTGTGACCCGGAAACAAATGATTTTTACGGTAAGCTCACAAAAGGCTCACTGATGTATTTTACCTTCAATCACATAAATCTTGCCCTGACGGAAAACGAAGAAATAACCGTAGTGTACGATATAGAAAATCCCGTCATCGGTGAGGATGCCTGCGGATATAACAGTATGGTAATAGAATATAACGGTAAGGACGGTTATTTTGAAGGAGTTATCCGTAACTATCACAGCTTCGGTAATGAGGGCGCAGTTGATGAGTTTCTTTCTTCAATGAAGCTTTATGCAAGTGATTATTCCGAAAAAACGGCTCTTCGTTCAGGTAAGAGTGAAAGACTCATTGCAATAATGATACTCATTTCAGGTCTTCTTGTTTTAGGCCTTGCAATCTTTTCTTATTTGCTTGATAAAAGCACCTTTAAAAGCTATCTTTTCGGCGGTCTTCTTATACTTTCAGCAGGAATTTTCTTTCTTTTCACCTCAAAGGCTATATACCTGTGGTTTGATTTTACTATTGTAAACACAATGCTTGAAGGGCTTTCTGCAATGGCATATCTCTTGTTTGCCTTTGTGCTTATCAAGGAGCTGTTTTCGGGAAAGGCAGAAAAGGCGGCGGGTATTGCTACGCTGTTATACGGTGTGTTTATAAGCTCACTTATTGCCGTTTCTCTTTTCAGCGGAATTTATTTCTATAATCTGCTCGGTGTGTGGGTTGTTGGTGCTGTTACATTCTCTGTAATGTTTATGGTTTTATTACTCCTTTCGCTGAAGGGGGCTGTGAAAAAAGAAAAAATAGAAATGCTTTTCAGTATTATAGGTATAGCGGTTTTATGGCTTGATATTTCGGCAATATATTTCGGTTTGTGGAGAATAGGCTTTGCTTCAAAAATCTATTTCCTTATAGGGTTTATAATTTCTGTTGTTGTTTTTCTTCGCATTGTGCCTAAAAATATCAAGGCTGCAGAAAAGGCAGAGCAGCTTGAAAAAGAAAAAATCACCCTTGATGCCGAGCTTGCCAGAAGCCGTATTTCTACTCTGATGAGTCAGATTCATCCTCACTTTATTTATAACACTCTCGGCAGTATTGAACAGCTCTGTGAGCTTGATCCTCCCAAGGCGGCAAAGCTTGTAAATGACTTTTCAAAATATCTTCGCGGTAATTTCGGTGAGATAGACAATACAAGGCTTATCCGTGTTTCCAAGGAGCTTGAGCATACAGAGTATTATATCGGTATCGAAAAGGTGCGTTTCCCTGATATTGAATTTATTACGGAAAAGTCTTGCTGTGATTTCAGCGTACCTGCACTTACCGTTCAGCCAATAGTTGAAAATGCAGTAAAGCACGGCATTCTTAAAAGAGAAGCAGGCGGTACTGTAAGGGTAAGAATTTATGAAACCGACAGCAGCTATTTTATCACCGTAAAGGATAACGGTGTGGGCTTTGATGTATCAGAGCTTAATAATGATAACCACATCGGATTAAGAAACATCAGAAGCAGACTCGAAGCAATGTGCAGCGGTATTCTTCACATTGAAAGCATTTTAGGTGTGGGTACAAAGATTACCGTTGAAATTCCGAAGGAGGCAGACAGATGATTGCTATAGCAATAGATGATGAACAGCTTATGCTGTATGCCCTTGTGAAGGCAGTGAAGGCGTCGGAGGATATAGATGAGGTTGTGGGCTTTTCAAACTGTGATGAGGCACTCGACTGGATTGAAATAAATTCTCCCGATGTAGCCTTTCTTGATATTAATATGCGAGGTGTTAACGGTCTGGGCCTAGCGGAAAAAATCACTGCCCTTCATCCTGACTGTAAGATTGTTTTCTGTACCGGTTATGAGGAGTATGCCGTTTCAGCCTTTAAAATTCACGCCTCGGGTTATTTGCTCAAGCCGATTTCAGCCGAGGATGTGCAAAAGGAAATTGATGTTATCAAGGGCAGAAAAACGGAAAGAGGTGTTCTTAAAGCAAAATGCTTCGGTCACTTCGATGTTTCCTGCGGCGGTGAAAAGCTTACCTTCAGAAGAACTAAAAGTAAAGAGATGCTTGCCTTTCTTATTGACCGTAACGGTGCTGATGTTTCCTCAAAGGAGATAGCCGCTGCTCTTTGGGAGGACGGTACAAAGGAAAACAACAGAAACTACTTTCATCAGCTTTTACTTGATGTGCGTCAGGCTCTGGAAAAGGTCGGTGCAAGAGATGTATTAAAAAAGAACGGGTATCTTTACTCGGTTGATACGGAAAAGATTTCCTGCGACTACTATTCTTATCTTAAAACCGGTCAGCCGGAATTTCAGGGTGAATATATGACGCAGTACAGCTGGGCTGATGAAACCTGTGGCTTGCTCTGGAGCAAAAATAACAAATAACAGTATAAAAAAGATCGATTTTTTGTCGGTCTTTTTTTTCTTTTTATCTGATTTTGTAAGCGGTTTGTAATATGCGGTATGATAGAATGACTTGTCATTAAAAAAGGAGGTACACCTATGAAAAAAGTATTAAGTATTTTATTAGCAGTAATAATGCTCTTTTCTATGGTTCCCGCAAGTGTTTTTGCGGCTGAATCAACTTCGGTAAAGCTTGTAAGCTTTATGCGCGGAGATGTTACTGATCTTCGTTCAAGTGAGCTTTTAGAGGTTCAGGTAGAGGGCTATGACGGAAACCCGAGAGAGCTCACATATAAATGGACCAGCTCACTCGGTACATACCTGTACATTTACAACTCTCACAATATGTACGGTATCAACAACACCTACGGTGAGTATGAAATTTACAACACCAATAAAAATGTTAAGCGTAACAGTAATGTCGAAGAAGATAGATCAGGTGATCAGACCTTAACATTAGAAGGCTTTATGTGGGCTTCTGTTTACGGTGCATATGAATATTCAAAGATTAGTGCTTCCACCGCACTTAAGGGTACTGTAACTGTTGAGGTTTTTGATAAGAACGGCAAGAGCCTCGGCTCGGACTCCTTCTCAAGCTTCAAGGCGCACAATCTTGATTTAGACCTGGATAACGTTGTAATCGGTCTTTTTGAAGGTGACAGAAAAAATGTTCTTGACCTTCTCGGTGAAAGCGGTATTGTTCATATTACCTGTAGCGCAAGTAGCGTTTCAAGTGCTGATATTCTTGATGGTTATGAACATATAGCAATTGAAACTGAAAAAAAGGATAAGAATACTTATAACTACTTTATCAAAGGTGTAAAAGCCGGAGACAACAGCACCAACGGTGATGCTCAGCTTGAGATCAATATAAAAAAGACATCCTGTAAGTTCCATTATAGCACGAGTGGTGACGCAAATCCTATAGTTTACGTGTTCAAAAAGCCTACCACCACAACAACTACTACAACCCTTATAATTAATAAAGAAAGTGTTGACGATCGTTGTGAATATTTTATCGACGGTAACAAGGGTGAAAAGCAGCCTGATGGCACAGTTATCTTTACAGGTCTTACCCCAAATACAGATTACACAGTAGAAGCACGCGCAGAATATAAAGACGACGATGAAACAAAGTATGTTTACAGTTATGTAGAAGACACAACAAAGCCCGTATATTCAGCTAAGATTTATACTTATCTTGATTCAGTTCTTACAGAATTTGAAAACATCTATGGTAACGGATCTGAGCTTCTTATCCGTGAAGACAATCCTTATACCGAATATATTTCACTCATAAAAACTTCAACAGGTCTTTATGAAGCTCCTCTTTACAACGCTGTTTTCAATCCCTATATCAAGATTAACGGCGAATATAACAAAATAGGCAACTATCAGCTCGTTATTGAGCACGCCAATGCTGAACTTCATCTTCACAACTACAGTGTTAAATATGACACAAACGGCGGCACATTCAAAGAGGGTGAAGAGGTAGGCACAGAGATTTACGCATCAGGCGATGCAGTAAATGCAACCTCAAATATTCCTGTTCGTGAGGGATATATCTTTGCAGGTTGGGAATATAACGGTAAGGTTATCGCTTCCGGCAAGCAGGTTACATCTGCAATTTCAGCACCCATTACCCTTAAGGCAAAATGGGAAAAGGCTGTTAATGTAACAATCAATGTTACCATTGATCATAACAGTAAGGTTGACACCGGTTTCGACCAGGTTGATTCAAAGGCAGAGGTTTTTGTCAAGCTTCTTGAAAAGAAGGCAGGCTCACCCGGATTTGTTGAAATAGGCGACAAGCTTTATTTTACCAAGGACGGCGTTACTGATATAAACGGTAATGAAAAGTCTTATGATTACTCAATTGAAAATAATGTTTCAACATATACCGCTACTGCTGATACCTACACAGGTCTTCTTGACACCTCAAGCTTTGATGTAGCTGTAAGTAAGACAGACTATGACGTGACAAAGGTTGAAAAGGTAATTGATGAAAACGGTGACTGTACAATCAATGTTTTTCTTGAATATAACCCCGGCAACTTTGACCTTAAGTTCAGCCTTGAAATGGCAGAGGACGTTCCTGTTGAGGCTTATCCTGATGCTGCAATTGTAAAGGTAGCTTTCTGGAACGGAAGTGCATGGGAAATCATCACTCAGCAGGCAGGAGCAGACAGACCCGGCACAAGAGTTAATATTGACCCCGTTACAGGTAAAGGCTCCGGCTCATATCCCGTATGGAAGTTTGCAGATGATGACGAACCTTACGGCAACCGTATAGTAGCTACAGGCTTTATTTACGGTGATTCAGTTATCACCGCTCCTGTAGAGAGCATCGACGGTTTAATTGCAACATATTCCGACGGTTATTACACTGCTGCAATGACTGACGTTACTGACGGTAAGAAATACGGCGAACAGCTCTACGGCGCATATTATGACAAGGATACTGACGGACAGAAGGGTATACTGCACGGTGTGATTTCTGTTGAAAAGTACGATGTAACCTTCGACGCAAACGGCGGTATAATCAATGGTGGAAACACATACTCAGAAACAGAAGAATATTATGTACCCGATACAGACCTTTATGTTCCCACCTTTGACGGTCACGAATTCGAGGGATGGTACAAGGATCCTGAATTTAAGGAACCTGCAGTTACAGGCAAAATCCTCAAGGAAAATATAACTCTCTATGCAAAGTGGGATCAGATACTCACAGGTTATGTAAGAGTTGCAGGCTCATATATGCAGGACGGTCATCTTGTTAATGTCTGGGAAATTGACCGTGCAAACAGTGCAGTTATTGTTCTTGAGGAAATCACAGCAGACGGTGAATATATCGTTGACAGTCAGACTGTAGAAATCGTATGGCCTATGGCTGATATGATTTATGGACTTTCAGATGAATACAAGTTTACAGGTCTTGACCCTGCTAAGCAGTACAGAACAGAGGTGCTTATCCTCAACTACAGCACAACCTATCAGAACTCAACTACAGTTTTTGTTGAGGACGATAATTATGCTGAGGATTACAACGTAAATGACTTTAAAGCGGTTTATCCCGAAGACAGTAAGTGGGAAACCTTTGTAAACGCGTATCTTTCATTTGAACCTGCTTCATATTTCCAGCCCGTTGAGGTTGATGCAACTCTCATCGGCGAGAATTTAAGACCTGATGATACACTTGTTGAAATCTGGTACAAGGCAACAGGTACAAATAACGCATATCAGGTAATCAGCCAGCATACAGTTGTTCCCTACGGTATTGAAATCGGTATGGGTGCTGACGGTATGGATGACGGTGATTACGGCTATACTGTATGGAACAGCGTTTATGACGGTAACCTTTACGATTATCAGGCTTACCTTTCAAAGGTTGAAAATGACAAAGCATCAGAATGGCCTGTATCAGTAGTTTACGGTGCTCCCTCACGTTACAGTCCTCTTCACAATGCTCCTACAGGTGTTCTTAAGGTTAAGATTATTCCTAACACCTACAGCATTATTTTCAATGAAATTTATGAAAGCGAAGATGTAAGCGTAGCTTCTTACGGAGCCCACACTTGGAGCTATGAAACAGCTGTTGATTATGTACCCGCTCGTGACGGATATGCATTTGAGGGCTGGTACAGTAACCCTGAATGCACAGGCGAAAAGGTTACAGCAATTGCTGAAACAGTTGCTGAAGACACAGAGCTTTATGCAAAATGGAAAAGACTTACAACACCCGTTGAGCCTCTTGACAGTGTAAGCTATATTGTTGAGCACTATAAAGAAAATGCAGACGGCACATATAGCATCGCAGAAGAAGATACAGAAATTCTTTCAGGCAAAATCGGTGCTACAGTTATCGCAACAGCAAAGACTTACGAAGGCTATTGCTTCAACGAAGCTCAGTCGGAAGCAACTGCAAGCGGTGTTCTCAAGGCAATCAGTAGCGCAGACGATATTCTCACACTTAAGCTTTATTATGATATTGACAATGCAGGCGGCGGAGACACACCTGATACACCCGACAACCCTGACAATCCCGATAACCCTGTAAATCCCGATACACCCGATGTTCCCGGTGGTGAAGGCGAAGGTGAGGGCGAAGGTGAAGGCAATGGCTCACTTAACGGCGGTTCACATCACATCCTCTTTGGTAAAACAGACGGTATCGGTTGGTACAATGTTTCAAAGGACGGCGGACAGACTTGGAATATCGTATTTGGCAACTCAACATATGAGGTTGAGCACGGCACAGAGATTATCGTAAAGGTCGGCGACATTATGGGCGATACCTTTACATTCTATGTAAACGGTGAAAAGTATTATCCCGATGAAAACGGTCAGCTTGTTATAACCGTTAACGGTTATATGCTCATCGGTGCTATAAGCGTTGTGCCTGAAATTGATTTTGAGGTGCCCGATGTTGAGGAATCACTTAACTGGTTCCAGAGAATTATCAAGGCTATCAAGGATTTCTTTGCAAAGCTTTTCGGTAAAAACTAATTAAATACAAAAAATATAAAAAGACCGGATTTTTCCGGTCTTTTTTATGTTTTGCATCGGGATTTGTAAGAGGTTTGTAAGAGGTGCTGTGGTAAAATTATAATCTTAAAATGGGTGTACTGAACTCAAATTTCATTGTGAAAGAAGTAATAATAGTGAGTAAAAAGAATAAATTTTTCGCCGATGACGGCTGGGCATTGTGGCTTGACGGTGATGATGTCAGCACTATATATCTTAACAACTGGCTTAACCCCAAGGGCAAAAGCTATACAGATATTGCAATACACACAAAGGGAATAAAAAGCACAGCATCCCTTAATATGTATTTTCCTTTTTCGGTAAACAAGGATGAAATAGAGGACGTTTCTCTTAAATTTGAGGATGAAAATTTTTCAAGAGCAATTTTCAGCAGTATGTGTCTGATTGATTTTAAAAAGAATAAGGCAACATCGGAAATTGCATATAACGGCAAGACGGTAGATATAGTTCACTTATCTGCCCTTGATTATACGATGGAGCCTGTTTCAAAGGGAACGCTGATGAAGGTGCCCTTTGCGCAGCTTTCAGGCTGTCTTGACAATGATGAGGCTTATTTTATGTTCCGTGTCCCTCACAAATCTATAACAGAGGTTTTCGCACAGCGTAACAGGGTCGGCAACTTCTCAAATAAGCTGCACGATTTGCTTATGTCACCGATTATTTCTGAAAGCTACGGCTACTCTGTAAGAATCAATGAGGGCAGACTCCTGCCTAAGGAAATAAACAGTGTAGGCGCCTTTCACCGACAAAAGCTGAAAAAGGCAGTTGTTACAATTACAATTGCCGATGATTACGAAATCAGTGATATATCCTGCTACAGAATAAGAAGACTCGAGGAGGAGCTTTACAATAATTTTCTTCCCGAGGGCTTTGACTGTGAGGATGCAGTTACATATCAGTGGCAGCAGATAAGTGAGCCTGATTTAAAGGGACACTACAATTTTTATCTCAATATATCCCGTAATGCAATCAGCAAGGGCAGCCTGATTTTATATTTAATTATCATTGTCTACCTTGATGTTGCAGGCGGCATGACCTGGGATCTTATACAGTATCTGTATAAGCTGATTTTTAATTAAAGGAGGAAGGATATGAAGCTTTTAGTACCGATTTTACTTAACTGTATTTTTGTTGCACTTTTTTATCTGATTGACAAGAAAACAGCCTTTAAAAATCTTAAATTTATTCCGAAACAAACACTTATCGGTCTTGTGTTCGGCGGCTTATCTGCCCTTGCTTCAAGCTACGGTGTTGAAATTTTGGGTACCGTTGCAAATGTACGTGATGCCGCACCTCTTTGTGCAGGTCTAATTTTCGGTGGGCCTGCGGGCATTATTTCAGGTGTGATCGGTGGCTTGTACCGCTTCTTCTCCGTTTATTGGGGAGCCGGTATGTATACAAGAATAGCCTGCACCCTTTCAACAATGCTTGTCGGCTTCATAGCTGCAGTTTTAAGACGCTATATGTTTGACAATAAAAAGCCCACATGGAGCTACGGTGTGTTCATAACCGTTGTATGTGAGGTAATTCATATGATGATGATTTTCTTTACCAATATGGATGACTCAACATATGCCTTTGAGTTCGTCAAGGGTGCAACTCTTCCTATGGTTATCGGCAACTCAGGCGCTGTGGGAATTTCACTTTTTGTTGTATCGCTTCTGAATCACGAAAAAAGAAAATCGGGTGAAAGAGCAGAAAGGATTTCCCAGACCTTTCAGCGAAAGCTCCTTGTACTTATTGTTATTGCCTGCGTGGTAACAAGCACCTTTACTTATGTTCTTCAGAACGGAATGGCTGAAATTGAAACAAGAGAGGTTTTCACATCGGCAATGACCGACGTAATAACCGATGTAAGAGGTAAATCAAATGAAAACCTTCTGAGCATAACCGAAAACATACGCTCCGAATATGAGAAGGACAAGTCAGTTTCTCTTAAGGCTCTTGCGGAAAAATATAACGTTATTGAAATTAATATAGTCTCTTCTGACGGCTCGATTATTGACTCTACAGAAAAGAGTAACATAGGCGGCTTCAATTTGAACATCACTGAGCAGTCAAAGGAATTTATGGTGCTGACAGGTGAGAAAACTGAATTTGTGCAGGTCTATAGTCCCCGTGGTGCAGACGGGATAATGAGAAAATATGCAGGTGTAAGTCTTGCCGACGGCGGCTTTGTTCAGGTTGGCTATGATGCAGATCGCTTCCACGATGTTCTTGACGATTTTGTTATTGATGTTACCAAAAACCGCCATGTGGGAAGCTCAGGTTTTGTTGCCGTCTGTGATGAAAACCTGAACCTTGTAACTCATACAAAGAGAAGCGGAAAGCACATTTCAACTATAGGTATAGTTCCTGATGAGGTGATGCTTCAGGGTGAAACGGCAAGTAAGCTTTATAAAACAAATGTGATTAACGAGGAAACGGATTTCAGCGAAGAATATATCTATGTTTTCTCCTTTGTTGAGGGCTACTGCATAATAGCTGCAATGCCGCTTGCTGAGGCTATGCTTCTGAGAGATGCATCTCTTTACACCAGCATCTTTACGCTGATTCTGATTTTTGCGGCTTTGTTTATCTTTATCTATTTCCTTATCAAAAAGGTTATCATCAACAATCTGCAGAAAATTAACGGAACACTTTCCGAAATTACGGGCGGTAACCTCAATGTAAAGGTTGATGTCCGTTCAAATGCAGAGTTCTCCTCACTTTCCGATGACATTAACTCAACCGTTGCAACTCTCAAAAGATATATCGGTGAAGCTGCAGCAAGAATTGACAAGGAGCTTGAATACGCAAAGCAGATTCAGCTTTCGGCTCTGCCTTCAAATTTCCCCGACACCGAGGACTACGGCATTTATGCGCAGATGATAGCCGCTAAAGAGGTAGGCGGAGATTTTTACGATTTTTATACCTTTGACGGTAACACGGTGCTTTTCCTTGCCGCTGACGTATCGGGTAAGGGGATTCCCGCCGCAATGTTTATGATGACGGCAAAAACGATTATCAGAGAGCTTGCCGAAAGAGGTCTTCCCGTTGATGAAATATTCACCCTCGCAAACGAAAAGCTTTGTGAAAATAACGAGTCGGGTATGTTCGTAACGGCCTGGATGGGTAAAATCAACCTTTCAACGGGTGCGTTGAGCTTTGCAAATGCAGGGCATAATCCTCCGCTTATTGTTCACGCTGACGGTAAATGCGAATACCTCAAGAGCCGTACAGGCTTTGTTCTTGCAGGTATGGAGGGTATGAAATACCGCGCAAATGAAATGACCCTAAATAAGGGCGACAGAATTTTAATTTACACCGACGGTGTTACCGAGGCTACGGATGTAAACGAGGGCCTTTACGGTGAAGAAAGACTTCTCACATATATTGATAAAAACAAAGACCTGAAGGCTGAAGCATTGCTTTCGGGACTTAAGGAGGATATTGACCTTTTTGCAGGCGATGCTCCCCAGTTTGATGATATTACAATGCTTGTTTTTGACTACAAAAAGAAAGAAGGTGCTGCTATGAAAGAAAAGGTCTTTTCCGCAACAAAGGACGCATTGTCCGATGTTATGGCATTTACGGAGGAGTGTCTTGATTCTTTTGGCTGTCCGATGAAAAGCTCCATGGCTATCTGCGTTGCCGTTGAGGAAATTTTCGTCAACATCGCAAGCTATGCCTACGGTGACGGTACAGGTAATGCTTCCCTTTGCTTCGGCTTTGACGAAGGCGAAAGGCTTATGACACTTGTTGTGTCCGATGAGGGTGCACCCTTCAATCCTCTCGAAAGAGAAGAGCCCGACATTACTCTTTCGGCAGCAGAAAGAGACATCGGCGGTCTCGGCATTTTCATAACAAAGAAAACCATGGATACGGTTTCCTACAAAAACGAAAACGGCAAAAACATTCTCACTATGACGAAAAAGATATAAAGGAGATTTTTTATGAACATCAACATTGAAAAAACAAACGGCGCAGTTCTTATGACCCTTGAGGGCAGACTCGACACAACAACAGCACCCGAGCTTGAAAAGGCAATAAATGACGAGGGTGAGTCACTTAAAAGCCTTGTGCTTGATTTCGGGGGAGTTGACTACATTTCCAGTGCAGGACTTCGTGTTCTTCTTACCGCACAGAAGAAGATGAACGTTCAGGGCAGTATGGAGCTTGCAAACGTAAGCGAAGCAGTTATGGACATTTTCGAAATGACAGGCTTTGCAGACATTTTGGTGATCAGGTAATGGATAAGGTAACAAAAGCAATAAAATTTGCCGCTGATGCCCACGACGGCATGGAAAGAAAAAAGGATAAGGTCCCGTACATTCTGCATCCCCTTGAGGCGGCAGTCATTGTAGGCTCAATGACCGAGGACAGAGATGTTATCTGTGCGGCGGTGCTTCACGATGTGGTTGAGGATACGGATATCACTATTGAGGAAATCGAAGAGCTTTTCGGTAGCCGTGTAAGAGAATTGGTTGACTCGGAAACCGAGGACAAGCGTGCCGAGCTTCCGCCGGAAAGCACGTGGCGGATAAGGAAAGAGGAGTCTCTTGAGGAGCTTGCTTCCTGCGGCGACAGAGATGTGCTTATTCTGTGGCTTGGTGACAAGCTTGCCAATATGAGGTCATTTTACCGTATCTGGAAAACCGAGGGTGACAGTATGTGGCAGTCCTTTAATCAAAAGGACATTTCTCAGCAGGAATGGTACTACACACGAATAGCCGAGCTTACCTCACCGCTTTGGGAGTTTACTGCCTGGCAGGAATATAACGAGCTTTTAAAAATTGTTTTCGGAAAGGATAATTAAAATGAGCAAGATTGAATTCAGAACAGATAAGGATATTTTATACATAAGTCTTGAGGGCAGAATTGACGCTTCAAATGCGGCTGATGTTGAAAAAGATATAAACGAAATAAGAAAGGCTAATGAGGGTCTTCACACCGTGCTTGATGCGGATAACCTCGAATATATTTCAAGTGCGGGACTTCGCATTATGCTCCGCCTTCGTAAGGAAGAAAAGGGTCTTGCAATAATCAACGTTTCTCCCGAGGTTTACGGAGTTTTTGAAATGACAGGCTTTACGGAAATGATGACTGTTGAAAAAACCTATCCCCGAATCAATGTTGATAACTGCGAATTTATTGCGAAGGGTGCTAACGGTGCCGTTTACCGCTATGATGATGAAACTATCGTAAAGCAGTACTTTAACAGAGATGCGCTTCCTGAGATTATGCAGGAGCGTGAAAATTCAAGAAGAGCCTTTGTTCTCGGCGTTAATACCGCTATTCCTTACGGCATTGTACGTATCGGCGAGGGCTACGGAAGCCTTACAGAGCTTCTCAACGCAACATCGGTAACAAAGCTCATAAGAGCAAATACAGAGGATTTATCACAGAGTGTCGCTTATTACATCGACACAATCAAGGAGGTGCACGCATTAGAAGCAGAGGAAGGCGACCTACCTGATTTCAAAAAATGGGTGCTTGAATGGGTAGACTTTCTTGCTTCCTACCTCGACGAAGCACATGCCGATAAAATGCGTGCTCTTATTGAGGGCATCCCCGACAGCAACAATATCATCCACGGTGACTACCACACAAACAATGTTATGGTGCAGAACGGTGAGCCTATCCTCATTGATATGGATACTCTTGCTGTAGGTCATCCCATTCTTGAGCTTGGCTCAATGTTCAATGCCTTTGTAGGCTTCGGTGAGCTTAACAAGTCAGGTGTTGAAGACTTCTTCGGCTTCCCGATTGAAGTTGCTCACAGCTTCTGGCGTCTTTCACTTGCAAGATACCTCGGCACAGATGATGAAGCTGCTATCATTGAGGCAGAAAACAAGGCAAAGGTTATCGGCTATATGAGACTTCTTCGCCGCTGTCTTCGCAGAGACGCTGACGAGGTAACAATTAAGCATTACAGAAAAAAACTTACAGAAGCTCTTGATAAGGTTGATAGCCTGGAGTTCTGATATGAACAATATTCTTTACATAAATGCTTGTTGCAGAGAAAACTCACGCACAAATGAGTTGGCACAGCATCTTCTCGGAAGTCTTGACGGACATACAGAGTGCGTTAATTTGTATGAAGAAAAAATCAAGCCTCTGGATGCCGAGTTGCTTTTCAAAAGAGATAAACTGCTGAAATCAGGAAAAACAGATGATGATTTCTTCAGACTTGCAAGGCAGTTTGCCTCGGCAGATACAATTGTAATTGCCGCACCCTATTGGGATCTTCTTTTTCCTGCCGTTTTTCGTATTTATCTTGAAAATATTACTGTATGCGGGATTACATTTTGCTATTCGGACAAAGGAATACCGCAGGCTCTTTGCAAGGCAAAAAATCTCTATTATGTTACTGCTTCAGGCGGCTTCATCGGTGAAAACAATTTCGGCTTTGATTATGTAAAGGCACTTGCCACGTCATTGTTCGGAATTGAAAACGTAAAATTTTTCTCGGCCGAGGGGCTTGATATCGACACTGCTGATGTTGCTCAGATAATGAAG
The DNA here is from genome assembly GCA_017473435.1 of Clostridia bacterium. Classification (GTDB taxonomy): domain Bacteria; phylum Bacillota; class Clostridia; order Oscillospirales; family Acutalibacteraceae; genus UBA6857. Next base: position 19,846 of record JAFULG010000062.1, read on the forward strand.
CGGGCGAAAGATAATATTTGTGTTGACGATAATGACTCGCACACCATACCGTATCCCGAAAAGTACGGTGACATACCTGACAAAGCCGGTGCTTCTTCCTTCGCAGGAAAAAACGACCATAACAGGTCAAGATATTATGTTGCAAATGATTTTTACAGTATGAAAAGCGAAGGCTCACTTCATATTTTAGAGCATTTTGAGACATATCAGCAAACAACGGAATATACCTGCGGTGCCGTCTGTGCACTTATGGTGCTTAATTGGTACGGAAGGAAAAAGTATCATGAAATTGCGGTAAGTCAACTTGTTGAAAGTCATGCGACCAGAGGTTCTTCTGTTGAAAATATTGCAGATTTCTTTGACCTTATCGGCTGGAATGTTGATTTTCATGCGGATACCGACAGGAAATTTGAGACTATAGAAGAGGTTGAGAGATTTTTTGTTGATACCATAGACAGCGGTACTCCGATTATGATTGATTGGGTTGACTGGGCAGGTCATTGGCAGGTCCTTGTAGGTATTGATACCTGCGGATCGGAATCGTATCAGGTTCTAACAGTGTGTCAGATTTTGAAAAGCTGACGAAAGATTTAAAAGAGGTATATGTAAAAGAATTTAAAAAGTTTGGTGTTTCCGTGCGGCAGATATGCAGACTTACAGGAATGTCATATTATACTGTTCAAAGAATTGATTGACAAGGAAAACCTATTGTGATAATATTTAACTAAAGGGTGACGTTGATTGAGTTTAAGGTCAGAAATTATCAATCATAGAACCGTCCCCTGATTGATCTTGGGGTGTCTTTTTGGTGTTACGGCTGATAGCGTTTTGAACGTCGTCTATCGACAAGCTGCCTCTTTGACTTAAACCCGTGAGAAGATTTATGCCCGAGACAGAGTTGATGTCGCTTAAGACGCTTGAAAGTTTAAAGCCGTGTGTTTGAAGAAACTTTTCCAGTCTGTTCAAACAGCGGCTTTTCTCATTTACAGCATTTTTGTAGGTTCTTGAAAACTCTCTTAAATCTCGGATTGTTCTTTCGGGGACAAAAGAA
>JAFULG010000063.1 GCA_017473435.1 Clostridia bacterium
AAAGCTTACTGACGGTATACTTCTTGTTGATGTTGTCGGCAAAGAAGAATTAACTTTTTCACTTAATTACGCTTGTCCCGAGCACGGTGTCAGCTTTGGTGAAATTACACCAAGAATGTTTTCGTTCAACAGTCCTTTCGGGTCTTGTAAAAAATGCTCGGGTCTTGGTGTCTTTATGGAAATTTCACCGTCAATGGTTATTCCTGACAGAAAGCTCTCAATCCGTCAGGGTGCAATTAAAGCAATGGGCTGGGGAAATGTCAAGGATAACACCACCATTGCAGGTATGTATTATGATGCTTTGGGTAAAAAATACGGATTTGATCTTGATACACCTATTGAGGATTTTTCCGACGAAGCTTATAATGCTTTGCTTTATGGCACAAACGGCGAAAAAATGAAAATGGAACGTACCACGTCTTACGGCGGAGGTGTGTATTACACTGATTTTGAAGGTCTTATTAACAATCTTCAGCGAAGATACAACGAATCTACCTCTGAAATTTCACGTCGTGAAATAGAAAGCGTTATGACAACTACTGAGTGCAAGGAGTGTAACGGAGCAAGACTTAGCAAAGAAGCTCTTTCTGTAACGGTTGCAGGCAAAAACATTCATGAGGTTTGCTCACTTTCTATAACAGAGTGTATTGATTTTATCAGGAAACTTGACGAAAAGCTTACAGAACGTGAAAAAACGATAGCCAAACTTATCGTCAAAGAAATTACAGAAAGGCTCACTTTCCTTGAAAGCGTCGGACTCAATTATCTCACTCTTACAAGGTCATCAGGTTCACTTTCCGGTGGTGAGAGTCAGAGAATCCGCCTTGCCACACAAATCGGTTCGTCCCTTATGGGTGTTCTTTATATTCTCGATGAACCAAGTATCGGTCTGCATCAAAGGGATAATGCAAAGCTGATTAACACGCTTAAGCATTTGCGAGATATCGGCAATACCCTTATTGTTGTTGAGCACGATGAGGATACTATGTATGAAGCTGACCATATAGTAGATGTCGGACCCGGTGCAGGTGTTCATGGTGGTCACATTGTGTGTCAGGGTACAGTTGATGAAATTAAAAACTGTGAGTCTTCTGTTACCGGTCAGTACCTTAGTGGCAGAAAGGTTATACCTATACCCGAAAAATGCCGTGAAGGAAATGGTAAAAAGCTTAAAATATATGGCGCGGCACAAAACAACCTTAAAAATGTAGATGTTGAGATTCCTCTCGGGAAACTTGTGTGCGTCACAGGTGTTTCCGGATCAGGCAAATCATCTCTTGTAAATGAAATACTTTATAAGCATTTGAGTAATGAATTGAACGGCTCTAAAAAAATCCCTGGCAAATTCAGAAAAATGGATGGCATTGAGCATCTTGATAAAATAATCAGTATTGATCAGTCACCGATCGGAAGAACTCCACGTTCGAACCCTGCAACATACACAGGTGTGTTTACTGACATCCGTGAGCTGTTCGCTTCAACCACCGATTCTAAGGCCAAGGGGTTTACAGCAAGCAGATTTTCCTTCAATGTAAAGGGCGGACGCTGTGAAGCTTGTCAGGGTGACGGTATCGTTAAAATTGAAATGCATTTTCTGGCTGATATCTTTGTTCCCTGCGATGTCTGTAAGGGAAAGAGATATAACAGCGAAACCCTTTCAGTTAAATATAAAGGTAAATCAATCAATGATGTTCTTGAAATGACCGTTGAAGAGGGTATGAACTTTTTTGAAAACCATAAGAAAATTTATAAAAAGCTCAAAACCCTTTACGATGTGGGACTCGGATACATTAAGATAGGGCAATCTGCAACTACGCTCTCCGGTGGTGAAGCTCAAAGGGTTAAGCTTTCTACAGAGCTTTCAAAAACCGCTACGGGCAGAACGATTTACATTCTTGATGAGCCTACGACAGGTCTACACACTGCCGACGTTCACAGATTGATAAATGTTCTTCATTCACTTGTAGACAGCGGCAACAGCGTTATTGTAATTGAGCATAACCTTGACGTTATCAAGTGTGCCGACCATATAATCGATCTCGGTCCCGAAGGCGGTGACGGAGGCGGTACGCTTATCGCTGAAGGTACACCGGAAGAAATAATCAAGGTTAAAAAATCCTATACAGGGCAATATCTCGCTAAATATTTTAATAAATTGTAAACATAAACAAAGGCATAGGTTTTTGATTCGAATTCCCTTGCCTTTGTTTTTTGATTGTGCTATAATTTCAAAGTTAAATGCACAAGATTTTGTGCATTTTGTTATGATTTACATAAGAAAGGATATGGGAAAACCATGAAATCAAACGGATTTTTTCACAAACTCTTTGGTACAACTCCAGGTAAGGGTGTTCAGCCTAAAGAAGCTATCGCTTACGGTATAGCAGGCTTTGGTCAGAACTTTATTTGTACCATCATCGGCTCTTATCTTACAGTATTTATGACCGACGCACTTCTTTTCGGTGCAGAGGGCGTAAAGGTTGGTGCTATGGAGGGTGCTGTAGCTGTTGCTTTCCTTATGCTTGCTACACGTGTATTTGATGCATTCAACGATCCTATTATGGGTTCAATCGTTGATAAAACAAGAACAAAGTGGGGCAAATGCCGCCCCTTCCTCAAGTGGATGGCTATTCCTATCGGTATCAGCACAATTCTTTGCTTCCTTCCTGTTTATCAGGCAAAGACAATGTGGACCTTTGCTACTATTGCTGTTCTTTATGTTATCTGGTCGGTTCTTTATACAGTTGCTGACGTTCCTTATTGGGGTCTTGCAACCTGTCTTACCAATGACACAACCGTCAGAGGTAACATCCTTACAGTTGTTCGTCTTGTTTGTACTGTAGGTGCAGGTATTGTAACTGTTGGTGTTCCCATTATCACAGATGCTGTTACAAAGAAGTTCAAGTATACTGCTGCTGATATGGATGCTATTCTTGTTGATAAGGCTGAGCAGATTGCAAGTATTGTTGAAAATCAGGGTAAGACCGTTGAGGAAGCAGCGAACTCCTTCATTGGTACAGTTATGAACAGCAGTGTTCAGGCTAACGCTGACACACTTAAGTGGGTTTACTTCATTTGTGCAGTTGTATTTGTTGTTGCTGCTATGCCTATGTTCTTCTACGGATTTAAGAATACTAAAGAGCACATTACTGCTGACTACGATAATGTACCTTCATTTATGCATAATATCAAGCTTCTCTTCAAGAATAAGGAGCTTCTCCTTATCGTTCTTTCAGGTGTTCTCGGCGGTGCAAGAATGGTTTACTCCTACACCGGTGGTCTCTACTTTGCAAAGTATGTTCTTAAGAACGAGGGCCTTTACGGTATTATCACGCTTCTTGTTATTCCCGGTGGTCTTGTTGCTTCGGTGCTTGTTCCCTGGCTCACAAAGAAGTTCACAAAGAAGTGGACATATGTACTTGTTCACCTCTTCGGTGGTGTTGTAATGGCTGTTATGTACTTCGTAGGCTATGATGCTCCCTGGAAGCTTGTTGTAGGCGCAATCGGTCTCGTGCTTCTCGGTATTCCTCAGGGTGTTAACAACATTATGAGCTACGCTATGATCGGTGACACTGTTGATTATCTCGAATGGAAAACAGGCGAAAGAGGTGAGGGTATCTGCTTCGCAATGCAGACTCTTATCAACAAGATCGGTATGGCTGTAGGTGCTTTCATTGGTGTTATGTCAATGAGCATTGCAGGTATCGATGCTGAAACTGGCTTCGTTAAGTCACCTGACACACTCTGGAACGTTCTTATCCTTTCAGGTGTTATCAGTATGTTTGCTTGCGCAGTACCTATGTTCTTCTACTCGCTTACAGAAAAGCGTCAGAGAGAGCTTGTTGAGGAAATCGAAGCGAGAAAAGCTGCAAAATAAAATCGCTATCACAAAAGGCTGTTTATTTCTCAATAGGCAGCCTTTTATTACTAAAAAGGAGAAAAACTATGGAGAAAAAATGGTACAAAGAAATGTCTGTTTATCAGATATGGCCTCGCAGCTTCTGTGACGGTAACGGAGACGGCATAGGTGACCTTGAGGGTATAATATCAAAGCTCGACTACATTAAGGAGCTTGGTGTTGACGCAATATGGTTTTCACCGCTTTTCCCTTCACCTAATGCTGACTACGGCTATGATATTGCAGATTATCGTGACATCTCAAAGGATTACGGCACGCTTGATCAGTTCAAGGTTCTGCTTGATGAAGCACATAAGCGTGATCTTAAAATAATTATGGACCTTGTTATCAATCATACCTCCGATGAGCACAGTTGGTTCAAGGAAAGTAAAAAGGGCGAAGATAATCCCTATCACGATTACTACATCTGGCGCAAAGGCAGAAAGCCCGGTAAGGAACCAAATAACTGGCTTTCAACCTTCCAGGGTAAAGCATGGGAGTACTGCAAGGAAATAGATAAATATTACCTTCACGTTTTCGCAAAGGGTCAGCCTGACCTCAATATGGATAATCCGAAAGTCCGTAAGGAAATCAAGGATATTATCCGCTTCTGGCTTGATATGGGTGTTGACGGTTTCCGCGAGGATGTTATCACATTCATTTCAAAAGAGCCGGGACTTCCCAACGGCTTCCCGCTTCCTACAGCTACAGGTATTGAGCATTATAAAAACGGTCCCAATCTGAAAAAGTACCTTCAGGAATTCAAAGAGGTATATAACGATTATGATTGCTTTACTGTTGGTGAAGCTCCCATGATGACACCGAAAAGTGCTCTTGAATTTATAAGAGAAGGGGAAGGTCAGCTTCTCAATATGATGTTCCACTTTGAGCATATGAACTGTGACAATATTATTACAAACTGGATTGTTACACCCTTCCGTCCCGGAAAGCTTAAAAAGGTGTATAACAACTGGCAAACTAAGCTTCACGGTATTGCATGGAATGCAAACTATATCGAAAATCATGACCAGCCTCGTATTATTTCGCGCTACGGCAGCGAAAAATACCGTGAGCAGAGCGGCAAAATGCTTGCTACAATGTATATTTGTCAGTCTGGTACGCCCTTTATTTATCAGGGTCAGGAAATCGGTATGACCAATCCCAGAATTGATTCTATTGACAGGTACAAGGATGTTTCTTCGATAAACACCTATGCTTTGTTCAGAAAGCTTGGCTTCAGTGATAAGCTTACCATGAAGTTCTGTATGTATGCTTCCCGTGATAACGCAAGAACGCCTATGCAGTGGAATGACGGTAAAAATGCAGGCTTCACTACCGCTGAAGAGCCTTGGTTCGAGATTAATCCTAACTACATATTTATCAATGCTGAGGCAGAGCAGAAAAACGAGAATTCTATTCTCAACTATTACAAAAAGCTTCTTCGCTTCCGTAAGGAAAATGATATTGTAAAGTACGGCGATTTCGAAATGCTTAAAACAGAGAAGAATATCTTTGCTTACATAAGAAAATATGAAGGACAGAAGATGCTTGTTCTTTGCTCTTTCAGTGAAAAGGAAATGGCTTTCCGTGCTCCGTCGGATTTCTGCATCAGCGAAGCAGAGCTTGTGCTTTCAAATTACGAAAGCAATCCGGTTATACATAACGGCTTCTTCACAAGACCTTACGAGACCAGAGTTTATCTTATCAAATAATATAACAAACCCCACAGTTAATAAACTGTGGGGTTGAATTTTACCTTCGTCTGTTAATAACCTATTGCAGTACCCAAAAGGATAATACCGAACGTAGCTGCAAAAACTCCGGCAAAAAGCTTCCAGGAGCATTTTATATATTTGATATAGGACATATTTATCATACCGATCGCAATCATCAAAAGGGCGTTTGTCGGGAAAAGAACATTGCATATACCGTCACTTAAACAGAAGGCAACTATAAGGTTCTGCTCACCAATACCCATCATATTAACAAGAGGAAGAAGAATAGGCATAAGCAGGAAGGCTTTTGCCGAGCCGCTGCCGATAAAAAATTCAAAAACGCATATTACAAGGAAGATAATGATAATTGCCACATAGGGGTTGATGTTGCTTATAAGATTATAAACATGATAAAGGATTGTATCAATTATCATACCTTTTTTAAGTATGTATGTAATTGCGATAATCGAGAGAATCATCGGAGCGCAGGGGAGGATAGTTTTGATGCCTTCGCCGAAAACTGAACGTAATTTCTGATTGCTGAAGCCGCTGATTTTACCTGCTCTGATGCCGCCCACGGTGAAGAGTATAGCCATAGAAGCAAGAGGGAGGTAGCCGATAATGCCTGCTATTGTCTGATCCTGTACAACGATATTTGTAATAAGACAGATAATTGTTATGCATAAAACTGCAATAAGTGCGTATACAAAAGCTTTTGAAGCACGGGGAAGATTCGGGTTGTTTTCAACCTTTTTCATTTCATCTTCATCAAAAAAACGTTCCTTAAGCTCAAGGTCTGCTTCATAGCAAAGGGATTTTTTGGGGTCCTTTTCTATCTTCTTGGCATAGGATATAAAGAAGCCGACAACTACGGCATAGATTACCGCAAAAACAAAAATTCTGAAGAGAACGCCTGAGAACATCGGAAGTCCTGCCATTGACTGAGTGATACCTACGTTAAAAGGATTAAAGGTAGCAGCGGAATAACCGAATGTAACCGACATAAGGCTGATGCCCAGACCTACAAAAGAGTCCCAGCCGAGTGAAATTGAAATAGCTACGGCAAGAGGAACGAGGGTTACGGATTCCTCAAGTATACCTGCAAAGGAAGAAAGAAGCATACATCCGAGAATCATTATTGCAAGTAAAGCATATTTTTTGTGTCCGAATTTTTTTACAATAACGGACATCATATATTTTAATACACCGCTTTTGTCGAGTATAAGAAATGAGCCACCGATAAGAGTTATAACTAGAATTATTATAACACCGGTCATTGCATCGCCGGGAGCGTTGATAAACATTTCAATAGGAGAAATGAAAATACGCCAGAAGCTGTAACCGACTTCTTCATGGGTAAGTTCGTGGTATGTACCGTTAATAATTGAACCGTCGGGTGTTGTATCGTAGGCGCCGGGGGTAACAATCTGAGTAAGCGCTCCGACCAGCATCATTATAGCTATAAGCAGAAGCGTAACTCCTATCAGTGTCTTTTTATCAATTTTGATAAAAGATTTGGTTTCGTTTTGATTTTGCATTTTTGGGTATCTCCTTAAATGTTGTTATTGATTTCAAGTATTTCTCTTCCTGTGTAGAAGTTAATTTTCTCAAATCCGAGTTTTTTTATCAGTCTCATACATTCGTAAACGCCTGCACCTACATCCTGTGCACAGTGAGCGTCGGAGCCTATAGTGATATTCTTTCCGCCGAGCTCCTTGTATCTTCGGATAATTGATTCGTCGGGCATAGGTCTGGCCATCAGTTGACGAAGTCCTGATGAGTTAATTTCAAGAGATTTGTTGTTTTCGATTATTGCCTTTAACAGCTCGTCCGTTTCTTTTGATATTTTCGAATAGTCAAATTCAAGATTGTATTTTCCTTGAATACGTCTCATGGGGCAGGTTATGTGTGCAAGCACGTCGCATCCGTCCCAATAGGCAAGTTCGGTAAGCTCGCGGAAATAATCTTTCATAAAATCATATACGTTGATTTCGTTATAGGGTATTTCCTTTACATCACAATTAAAGCCCTTCGGTGTATGTATTGAACCGAGAATTATATCGTAATTATGATTGTTTATAATTCTTTCGCTTAACGCTTTATCAAAAAGAGGTTGAGCGATTTCAATGCCAAGCAGAACAAGCAGTTCGCCTGCAAAAGAGGTTTTTGCTTTCAGGCACTCAAAATATGAATGGAAAACCATGCTATTATATTTATGTGAAAAGAATTTGTCAATCTCACAGTGATCTGTAAAAGCTATCGCTCTGAGCCCTTTGTCGACCGCCTGTTCACACATATACATCGGTGAGTGAATACCGTCCGGTGAATTATCAGAGTGAATATGCATGTCCATCATTCTTTGCTTATACATAAAACACCCTCCTTTATTGCATATTGAGAGTTAAATTTGCATAAATTTCTACAATTATACATCAATATGTAAAAATATGCAATATATTTGCAATGTTTTTTTCACTTTTATAAAAAACATTACATATTGGAATATAATAACATAAATATATTTCACATATCAGCAAAAAATAATTACTGCAAACGCAAAAAAATATTTTAAGGAGAGAAAAACATGGCTAACAGTTCAAAGGGCGGTATGGTACCCGAAGCACGTGAAGCACTCAACAAGTTCAAGATGGAAGCTGCTTCTGAGGTTGGCGTAAACCTCAAGCAGGGCTACAACGGTCACCTTACCTCACGTGAAGCAGGTTCAGTCGGCGGCCAGATGGTTAAGAAAATGATTGAATCCTACGAAAAGAACATGAAATAACATTATTTCAGTATAGGCTGTCGGGATTTTTCCGACAGCTTTTACTTTGTGCTTGATATAGCTTATTTTTAGTGATATAATCAACACAGCAAAAATAAACGAGGTGTCGCAATGATAAACAAAAAATATAACGAATTACTTGAAAAATGGATATACGAAAACAAAGAGGATATCCTTCACAAGTGGATTGAGCTTGAAAAAATTCCGTCAATCAAATCCGCACCCGAGGATGACGCTCCCTTCGGTATAAACTGTAAGGATGCACTTTACAAAGCTGCTTTTTATTTTGAAAAGAATGGCTTTAAAACTAAAATCAATGACAGAAACACTTATGCTTTGTGCTCTTACGGTGATGGTGAAAGGAAAATCGGTCTTTTCAGCCATAGCGATGTTGTTCCTGTAGGCGATGATTGGATTTACACAGAGCCCTTTAATCCTGTTATAATTGACGGAACTCTTATCGGAAGAGGTGTTGAGGATAATAAGTCGGGTATTATGGCGGCGCTTTGTATTTTCCGTTTTCTTAAGGATAACGGCATAAAGCTTAACAGCAAGCTTGAGCTTTTTATCGGCTCGGATGAGGAATGCGGTATGGGCGATATGAAGGATTACCTTGCCGATGAGAAAATGCCTGAGGTTTCCCTTGTTCCCGATGCTGATTTCCCTTGCAGTATAGGTGAAAAGGGTATTTATCACCTTATGAGCGAAAGCAAAAATACATTCGACAGTATTATTTCAATTAACGGCGGAGAGGCATATAACATTGTTCTTGATAAGGTTAATGTGAGCCTTCCTTATAGTATAAGCGCACTCGACGAACTTAACGGAAAAGTCAGGGATAGATCAGATGTAACAGTAACTGCTGATAGCGATTATATTAATATTCAGGTTAAGGGCATTGCTAAGCATGCGAGTATTCCTGACGGCTCAGTTAATGCGGCACTTGTTGCTATAGAGCTGTTGCTTGATTGCACGTTTATTTCCGATAACGACAAGGCGATTTTACGAGGAGCAAAGGAGATGCTTTCCTGCCATTACGGCAAGGGCATGGGTGTTGAGTATAATGACCTTGTTTTCGGTAAAACAACCTGTGTAAACGGCCTTTGCAAAACTGTCGACGGAAGGCTCCGTCTTAGCTTTGATATCCGTTACGGCAGTACACAGGATTCCGCGGAACTTGAAAAAGCAGGGGATAACAGCCTTGAAAAATACGGATTTATCCCTGTAGAAAAAGATAACCGTCCCGGTTTTTCCATTGATGAGAACAGTCCTTATCCTGCAATTTTTGAGAATATTTATGCCGAGCTTACGGGAGAGAGATTAAACAGAGTTACAATGTCAGGCGGCACTTATGCCCGTAAACTTAAAAACGCTTTTTCGGTTGGCACTTATATAATAAAGAAAGACAGAAAATCGACCGTTTTCAAAATGCCCGAGGGTCACGGCGGTGCACATCAGTGCGATGAGTGCATTGACATTGAAGGATTTTTTGAGGCGGTTAAGGTGCTGTTTAATTATGTAATTGCGTGTGATAATATAATTGAATAGTGATATATAAAAAAGAATTGCAATATATTTTACTTTTTTTGCAAAAAAGATTGAAATTTTCGGTTTTTGGGTGTAAGATACACGGGTTGCAAAAAAATATAATAATATAAAGGAATGTTGAATTATGAAAACTTCTGAAAAGAAAATTGGGGGTTGGCGTACCAACAAGTGGATACGTGCCGCAATTCCCGCACTTTTACTTCATTGCAGTATCGGTACAGTTTACTGTTGGTCAACCTTCAGTGAAAAAATCGGCGAATACATCGGCTTCCCCAAGGGTAACGTTGAATGGGCATTCAGCTTTGCAATCTTTTTCCTCGGTATGTCAGCCGCTTTCCTCGGTAATATTGTAGAAAAGGATATTCACAAGTCATCACTCATTGCCGCAATTTGCTTTGCATCAGGTATGGCAGGCTCAGGCTTCTTTATCTGGTACGGCGGTAATCATCCCGGCAGTATGCTCGCTCTTATCGGTATTTATCTTTGCTACGGCTTCATTATGGGTGTCGGTCTCGGTACAGGGTACCTTTCACCCGTAAAGACTCTTATGCTCTGGTTCAAGGATAACAAGGGACTTGCAACAGGTCTTGCTGTTGCAGGCTTCGGTGCGGCAAAGGCTATTGCTACACCTATTATGGAATGGATGCTCGGTAGCCTCGGTAACGGTGCAATTTACAAGATGTTCTACATCCTTGCTGCTGTTTACTTTGTGCTTATGTTCATCGGTCACCTTCTCCTTAAAAAGCCCGGTGACTGGCACGAGCCCACAAATTCCGCAGAGAAAAAGAGCATTATGTCTGTTATCAAAACAAGACCCGTGCTCAACTATGTAGGTATCTGGATGATGTTCTACCTCAACATCACCTGCGGTCTTATGCTTATTTCCCAGGAAAAGTACATACTCAAATGTCTCGGTCTTTCCGTTGTAGTGTTCCCTGTAATCTCCGCTGTATTTAATGCAGGCGGTCGTCTTGGCTTCTCTGCCGCAGGTGACAAGTGCAAGGACAGAAACACAATCTACAAGGTTATTTTCATCCTTTCAATTGTTTGTACAGCCGCAGTTATCCTTACAAAGGGTATTGTTAACGGTAACGGAAATATGCTCCTTACAGCCCTTGTTGTTGTGCTTATCATGGTAGTAAACGCAGGCTACGGCGGAGGCTTCTCCAACGTTCCTACTCTTCTTTCCGACCACTACGGTATGTCAAACATTTCCGCAATTCACGGTATTACACTTTCAGCATGGGCGTTTGCAGGCCTCACAGGTAACAACCTTGCAAACCTTATCGTTGAAAAGTTCGGTGCAACAAACGTTGCCGAGGGTTATCAGGCTGTTCTTTATGTAACTGTTGCACTTTACATCGTTTCCCTTGTTCTCAGCTTTGTTTTTGTAAGACCTATGAAGAAGGAAAGTAAATAAGATTTTTTGAAAGCATCTCTGATTTTTCAGGGGTGCTTTTTTGTTGTAGCGGAGATATGTACGACGAGTGTTTAGAAATTGAAGAAAATGAGGTATACGCTTGACAGACGAGCAGGCGAGGAACATAATTTCGAAGATATCAGGTTCTAACAGTGTGTCAGATTTTGAAAAGCTGACGAAAGATTTAAAAGAGGTATATGTAAAAGAATTTAAAAAGTTTGGTGTTTCCGTGCGGC
>JAFULG010000009.1 GCA_017473435.1 Clostridia bacterium
ATGATCCGATAACGGACATAACCTGTACTTCCTCACGGGAAAGAGAAATGACCTTGATAACCTCATTTTTGCCGAAGATCTTTTTGAGATTTGTAACTTCAAGTATAGACATCTTTCCCCCTCCTTAACCTTTGAAATAATCAAGCTTCTTTTCGATTCTGCCGAAAACAACGGTAAGAAGTCCGTTGAAAAGAAGATAGAATAAACCTGTGTAGAACAAGGGCCACAGAAGTCCGTCGCTCTTGATAAATGCCTGACCTGCCCAGATAATCTCATAAACCGAAATTACTCGTGCAAGGGAAGTATCCTTTACAAGGGTGATAATTTCGTTACTCATAGGCGGAATAATTCTCTTTATAACCTGCAGAAGTACAACCTTGAAAAAGGTCTGGCTCTTTGTCATACCGAGCACCTGACCTGCCTCATACTGTCCCTTGGGGATGCTTTCAATACCACCGCGGTAAATTTCTGAGAAGTAGCAAGCATAGTTGATTACAAATGAAATGATAACTGCAGGGAAGCGGTCAAAGCCCTCAAGTGAAGCAAGCCAGCCGATAATTGCATTTGTTGAATCAAGACCCTCTGCCCAGGAGGCAAGAAGTCCGGGACCGTAGAAAATAACGATTACCTGAAGCATAAGCGGTGTACCTCTTATCACCCACACCAAAAACTTTGAAGCGTATTTAACCGGACTGAATCTGCTCATTGAGCCGAAGGCTATAACAAGACCCAGGGGAAGTGCAAAAAGCAGAGTGAGAGCAAATATCTCAAGTGTTACCCCGAAGCCTTCAAGCAGGCTCAAAGTAACTTTCCATAATGTTGCAAAATCCATATTGATGTTCCTTTTCTTTTATTTTATTAATAAACAGCCGTTAATTAGCATATGTAAAACGAAAGGAAGTTTCCGTTATATCCTTTACCTGTTTCATCTTACATATGACAACTAACCGACGGAAAGACAGAGGGCAAACGCCTTCTGTCTTCCGGATGGTTATGATTGTTAAATAAAATTATGCAAGTGTAAGCTCGTACTTTGCTGCAAGATCCTTAAGAGTGCCGTCTGCGATAAGGTCAGCCATGATCTTGTTAACCTCTGCAGTAGCGTCTGAATCCTTACGGAAAGCGATGCCGTATTCTTCTGTTGAAAGCTCGATTGCATAGCCGTAGTCAGCATATGATGTGCCTTCGCCTGTCATTGCGTTTGCCATTGTGATGTCAATTACACAAGCATCAGCCTTGCCGCTTGCAACCTCAAGGAGAGCTGCTGACTGTGTTTCGCAAGCGATGTAATTTTCAACGTTGAGAGCCTTGATTTCCTTTTCACCTGCTGAACCTGCTTCTGCTGTGAACTTAAGATCTGCAAGTGAAGCAGCATCTGCATAATTGGAGAGAGCGTCCTTCTTCATTACAACAACCTGTGCATTCTTAACGTATGCGTCTGATACGTTTGCGTTAGCAAGAGCTTCGTCTGTAATTGTCATACCGTTCCAGATGCAGTCGATGTCCTTTGCTGCAAGCTCGATGAACTTGTTATCCCAGTTGATTTCGATGAATTCAACATCAACGCCGAGCTTAGCTGCTACCGCCTGAGCAAACTCTGTATCAAAGCCGGTCCAAGCGCCGTTTTCGTCCTTGTAGTTCATAGGAGCGTAGTCTGTCATACCAACAATAAGCTTGCCCTTTTCCTTGATGTATGCAAGGTCGGATACTGCGTTACCGTCTGTTGCGTTGCCGTCTGTTGCGTTACCGTCTGTTGCCTTGTCGCCGCAGGCTGCAAATGCAAAGCACATTACAACTGCAAGTGCTGCGAGAATGAGTGCAATAAGTTTTTTCTTCATGATAAATTCTTCCTTTCAGAAATTGAAATAATATTGCGAAATGTTTTTTCGCTTTAGCGTGTTAACATATTAGCACAACAAAGCGCAGAAGTCAATAGTTTTTTAAAAAATAATTCAACTGCCTTGATTACGACGGAAAAGTTTAGTATAATCGTAGATATAAGGGCCAAGAGCCAAAGAGCCGAGGGCCGAGTTATTACAACCGAGGTGAAACCCTTATGTCAAACCAATGTGAAAGCTGTGCATACTATGACTATGACGAGGAGTATGACGAATATTACTGCACGGTCAATATGGACGAGGATGAAATTGAAAAATTTATGTCCGGCTCCTATGACTCCTGCCGTTACTACTCTCCCTACGATGAGTATAAAATAGTAAGAAAACAGAACTAAGGTGAAAATATGAAATCGTTAAAATATCTCTACAAAATCGGAAGAGGACCCTCATCCTCTCATACAATGGGTCCCGAAAAAGCGGCACGCTTTTTTAAAGAGCGCAACGCCGACGCCGACAGCTATAAGGTGATCCTCTACGGCTCCCTTTCCTCAACGGGCAAGGGACACAAAACCGACGAGGCAATCCTCGACGTCTTTGAGGGAACGGAAATCAACCTTGTTTTCGGTCCTCACGAAACCGACGATCTCCCCCACGAAAACACAATGGACTTTTACGCCTACAAGAACGGCAAGGAAATTGACTTCAAGCGTATTATGTCTGTAGGCGGAGGACAGATTGTTGTTGAGGGTGACGCCGAAATTGAAGAAGAGGACATCTACCCCGTAAACACCTTCGGTCAGATTGCCGAATACTGTAACACTCATAACATCCGCCTTTACGAATACATTGAAAAATACGAAGGCGAGGAAATCTGGAAATATCTCCACGAAATATGGAAGGCAATGAAAAACGCTATAAATGCAGGTCTTTCCACAAGGGGTGTTCTTGACGGCGGTCTCGGCGTTGAAAGAAAGGCTCAGTTTTTGTATAATCAGTCACACATTGACGAAAGTGACATAACAAAGGAAAACCGCCTTGTCTGCGCCTACGCCTTTGCCGCAAGTGAGCACAACGCAGGCGGCGGTGTAATTGTAACCGCGCCTACCTGCGGAGCCTGTGCCGTGCTTCCCAGCGTTCTTAAATATATGCAGGATAAAAAGCACTTCTCTGATGACGATATCTGCCGAGCTCTTGCAGTCGGCGGACTTGTGGGCAACCTTGTAAAAACTAACGCATCCATAAGCGGTGCGGAATGCGGCTGTCAGGCAGAAATCGGCACAGCCTGTTCAATGGCTGCTGCGGCACTCTGCGAGCTTTTCCATATGGGCATAGGTCAGATTGAATATGCCGCCGAGGTTGCAATGGAGCATATGCTCGGACTTACCTGTGACCCGGTGTGCGGCCTTGTGCAAATCCCCTGTATTGAAAGAAACGCCGTTGCCGCAATGCGAGCAATCAATGCACTTTCCCTTGCAAATTTTCTTTCAACAACCCGTAAAATCAGCTTTGATACCGTTGTTGAAACCATGTACAAAACCGGCAAGGACCTGAAGGCCATCTACCGTGAAACCTCAAAGGGCGGCCTTGCAGAGACCTATTTTCAGCAGGGAAGCTGATGAACAAATCTGAAGTTGCGCTTGTTGAGAATGGATAATGATCGCTAAATAATTACGGTCGCGGGATAAAACACCGCGACCCTTTCACTTTGTTGCCGCACAGCAACAAGGATACAAATATAAAATTAAAATCTTACGGGAGTTGCCTTTATAACCTCATCGCCTTTGCAGCTTCCGCAAAAACAGTCTCGAACAAAAATCCGCAACCGCAATCATTCACTATTCATTGCATAAAAAAGAGGCATCAGTTGATGCCTCTTTTTTATGTGTTCGCCTTATCAGCTCATGGATACTAATTCCTTGCAGTACTTGCTTTCGTACTTATCCTGATAATAGTTTTCGTGTGAAACCTCAATTTCATCGCCGTCAACAGTGATTACGGTACAGCCGCGCTGATAGCCGACAAGGTTGGTCACGGGAGTAACATAAGCAATGTAGTCAATGCTCATGCCGTAAACAAGCTTAACACCCTTGTATTCGATAGTACCGTTATTTACATGGTCATGGCCGCAGAAAATTGCCTTTGTTGAGCCGAGTTCCTGAACTGTTTCAAAGAAATTGTCGGAAACGGGACTCGAACAGGTCTTTTCGCGATGCTCACCTTCAATGTATTTCACATTTTCGGTGTTGCCGTTTGCCTTGTACTCTTCCCAGGCAATTCCGAACTCCTCAAGAGGAATATGGAAAAAGGCAAGCGAGGTGAACATAGGCTCTGCCGGATTGAGCGCCTTGTTGTAAGCATCAATTTCGTTAATCTTTGCCTTGTACCACTCAATCTGATTGTCGTGAATGTTATCATAGCTTCCGGTAATACCGAGAAGATCATCCTTTTTGTAATCGTTTGAATCTATGCAGAAAAGAGCATTTTTAATTATGCCGTCGCTGCTCTTAACCTTAATGATGTAGTTACCTACACCGTCAATATCCTCGGGACCTTTTTTGAAAAGTGAATATTCGAGCGCTTCATCAGCCCAGACATCACCAATCTGATCTCTTGTGTGAGTGCTGTATGCCTCGGTGTCGTGATTGCCGAAAAGAGGTGCATAATAAACGCCGAGATTTTCAAGCAAGGTGATAAGAAGCTTTGTAGAAGCCTCGTTATTGAGAGTACCGCCCTGGAAGGGTACAGGGTAAACCATATCACCGGTAAGAACGACAAGGTCAGGCTTTTCATAGGAAAGCATTGCGGCAACCGCATTCATTGCCTTACGGTCAAAGGATTTACTGAGAATTCCTCCGCCGATATGGACATCCGTAAGCTGAACAATCTTAAGAGGTCTGTCGGTGTTGAACACCCAGCCGTCTGCATCCTCGGCAGGAACAAGCCTGTCGTCGCCGTATTCAACCTGATCAAAGGATTTTGCAAAAGCATTGCTTGTCAGATTGAAGCCCTCTGTTACCGGTGCAAAAAGCAGAGCAACCGTCGTGATTATACTAAGACAAGCCGAAACAAATTTTGTAATAAATCCTGTCATAACACATCTCTCCTTTAAATTGCATAAAAATAAAAATCAGGGGTGACAGGCTGATTTTTGCCCGTCACCCCGTTTTGTTACCACTGCATTGTTACGCTTTCCTTTTCGTACTGGCTGGGATACTTATCCTGATAATAATTTTCAAGAGTGATACCGTCAAGACTGCCGTCTGCACCAAGTTCGATAACGGTACAGCCGCGCTGTGCGCCCTTTGAGTTAAGGTCGGTGTAAGCGAGGTAGTCAATGCTCATACCGTAAACAAGGTTAATACCCTTGTATCTGATGATCGCATTGTTGATATGGTCGTGACCGCAGAAAACGCCCTTTGTTGAGCCAAGCTCAAGCATTGTTTCAAACATCTGCTCGGGATAAATACCGCAGTAGGACTTTTCGCCATCCTCATGGAGATAGCCTTCAACGTATGTAACATTCTCTGTAGGCTTATATCCGTTTTCTCTGTACTCGTTCCAAGCCATACCAAACTCTTCAAGAGGAATGTGGAAGAAAGCTAATGAATTGAACATAGGATATGAAGAATCGATAGCCTTGTTAGCTGCATCAATTGCCTCAACGTTTGCCTTGTACAATGCAATCTGATTGTCATGGATGTTATCGTACTTCCACTGAATACCGAGAACGTCACCGTCGGTATATGCATTTGAGTCAAGAAGGAAGAATGCATTCTTAACAATACCTGCTGAATTCTTTACCTTGATAACGTAGTTACCAACGCCATCGATGTCTTCGGGACCCTTCTGGAAGAGAGAATACTTAAGTTCGGGGTTGCCCCAGATCTCTGCAACAGCTTCTCTGTCATGTGTGCCATAGAACTCTGAATCGTGATTACCGAAAACAACCGCATAGTAAACACCGAGCTGTTCAAGAAGGTCGATAAGCATCTGGCTTGAAAGGCTGTTGTTGAAGGTACCTGCCTGGAAAGGTACAGGATAAGCCATATCGCCTGTGATAATAACAAGGTCGGGCTTTTCTGCTGTGAGCATTGCTGCAACAGCGTTCAATGCCTTCTTATCCTTACCGAGAGAGAAAGCACCGCCGCCGATATGTACGTCTGTAAGCTGAACTACCTTGAATTCACGGTCAGTTGTGAAGGTCCAATAACCGTCTGTATCCTTCTGAGGAACAAGCTGTTCCTCATACTGAACCTGATTAAATGACTTAGCATAATCATAGTTACCCTTGATAATTGTTTCTGTAATGGGTGTGAATGTAAGTGAAATTGTTGAGATGATACTCATTACAAAGCCGAGTATCTTCATAAGAAAATCGCTCATATTTTTTACTCCTTTTTAATTATTTAGTACATGCATTATACATCTTTTTTTTGTATTTATCAATACATTTTAATAAAATTTATGCTCTTGCAACCATTTCGCCATAAAGTTCTTTTTCTTCCTTGATGAATTTTTCAATAGCTTCAACGGAAGGCATCGCGGCTGAGCAGCTGTGAGCAGAAATAAGCATTGATGCGGAAGCTGTGCCGAATTCGAGAGCGTCAATCATTTCCCAGCCCTCAAGGAGACAACGGATGAAGGCACTTGCGTAGCCGTCACCGCCGCCGAAGCCTTTCATAGCCTTAACGGGGAAGGGCTTGATTGAATAGCTCATGCCGTCGTTGGTGTAAGCGGTTGAGCCGTCCTTACCGTGCTTGATGATAACAATTTTTGCACCGTAGGAATGCCAGAGCTTTGCGCTTTCCTCGTCGGTTTTACAAACGCCTGTAATTGCTTCGGTAAGGTCGTATTCCTCACGTGAGCCGAGGATGATATCTGCATTGCGTGCTACCATCTGATAGTAAACGGAAATTTCATCCTTGTTCTTCCAGGTGTACGCACGGTAGTCAATATCGAAAATAACAACAACGTTATTCTTTTTGGCAAGCATCATAGCCTTAAGCGCAGCATCTCTTGACGGGCTCTTTGAAAGAGCTGTACCTGAAATAACTATTGCCTTTGCAGATGCTATGTATTCTTCATCAACCTCTTCCGGCTCAAGCATAAGATCAGCTATTGAGTCACGGTACATAAGAATTGAAGACTCTGTGGGGCTTTTGATTTCAGTGAAGGTAAGACCTATCTTCTCACCGTTCTTTGCTCTGAAGATGTGAGAGGTGTCGATGCCGTCATTCTTAAAGTAGTTTACAACAAAGTCACCGTGCTGATCGTCTGAAACCTTACCGATAAAGCCTACCTTTTTACCGAGACGTGCAAGACCCACGGCAATGTTAGCAGGTGAACCGCCTACGTACTTGTTAAAGTTACAACTTTCGGAAAGAGGCTTGTTCATATCTGTAGGATTGAAGTCGATAGCGACTCTGCCGATAGGGATTACGTCAAGAGGCTTGCTTTGGTCAAATTCTACATATTTCATTTCTGTTTTCTTCCTTTCGATATTTTCTATTTTATTTTATTCCGCTTTACCTACGGAGTAAAAAATTCCCATATGCTTTTTAGCGTTCTCATAGGCGCCTTCGATTTCTCTTGTGTGTACATCATAATAGCCCTTGATTTCGCCCTTTTCATAGCCTTCTCTTACCTTGCGTTCGCTTGCAGCGAAGGTTGCGGTGGCTATGTTGATTTTCTTGATTCCGTTCTGATGGCAACGGATGAAATCTTCATCACTTATTCCTGTACCGCCGTGAAGCACAAGAGGCACATCAACGAGTCGGTCAACCTCTGAAAGAATATCAAAGCGAAGCTCAGGCTCATCCTTATAAAAGCCGTGAGCATTACCGATAGCGATTGCAAGACAGTCAACACCTGTTCTTTCGCTGAAAAGTCTTGCCTGCTCAGGAGAGGTGCAACGCATAGCGATATCAACGCTGCCGTCCTCACTTCCGCCTACACATCCGATTTCAGCCTCAACTGCAGCTCCCGTGCTCTTTGCCATTTCAACAACGGTCTTTGTCATTTCAACATTCTTTTCAAAAGGCAGATGTGAGCCGTCAAACATAACGGAGGTAAAGCCCAAACGAAGAGCCTGTCCGATACATTCAAGGCTTGTGCCGTGATCAAGGTGAACCGCTACCGGAACAGTTGCACTTTTTGCTGCTGCAAGCATTGCAGGGCCGATGATGTGAAGCGGCGAATGATTGAGTCTAACCTCAGCAATCTGTAATATAATCGGAGAGCGGGTTTCCTCGGCAGCCTTTATAACTCCGAGTATCATTTCCATATTGGCTACACTGAAGGATCCGACGGCATAATTACCTTCTTCCGCCTTCTTCAGTAAGTCCTTCATATTACAAAGGGGCATATTTCTTTTCTCCTTTCACGAGAGGGTTATTCCACAGATTTAAGTGATTCAACCATATCAACCTTCTGAAGCTTTTTATGAAGCACAATGTTGACAGTCATTGAGAAAACAAACGCAAGGGCAGCGGCATAAAGGAAGCTTGCGACGGGAAGCCCTCTGCCGTACATAATAATGTCAACCTCCGCCATGCTGATAACAACCTGATGAAGCACTACACCGCAAAGCAGACCTTCAACGATACCTATTAAGGTAAGAATAATATTTTCTCTGAATATATAAGCCGAAACCTCAAGGTCATCAAAGCCGAGCACCTTGATTGTCGCAATCTCGCGAAGTCTTTCAGTTATATTAATAATCGAAAGATTATAAAGAACGATAAAAGCAAGCAGTCCTGCGCAGACAATCAGAATCAGCACAACTATACTTATTGAATCAAGAGTATTCTGGAACGAATTCTCAATCTGACTTGTATATGCAACAGCGCTGATTTCATATTCATTCATCAGCTTTTTTGCAAGGTCGGTTTTAGCCTGACCTGTCATATTACTGTCCGCAAGGTTTGCGGTTATATAGTTGTATGCAGGATTTGAGCCGAAAACAGAAGCATAAACATCCTTCGACATATAAACATAGTGAAGAGCATAGTTTTCCGTAACAGCCGCAACGGGAACATTAACCCCCTGTTCATCGTTAACCATAATGCGAATCACATCACCGGGACCTATCTTAAGTGATTTTGCAAGCTTTTCCGTAATTATCGCGCCTGACGAAGAAAGTGTGTAAGGTGTTTTACTTGCTCTGTCACGAAGCTTTATATAATTGTTCAGCTCAGCGGCATTCTGCGGAACTATAATATAAGTTTCCATTTCCTCATCGCTATAGGCACTTACGGTATTGTAAACCGTCATATAGCTGAGCATTGCGTCGGAAATTGCCGGATCCCCGCTCACTACCGAAAAGGCATCACAATCCGTTACCGTTGTATCATATCCGCCGTTGAGCACAACCTGCATATCATACTGCCATACGCTGTCCTCATCCGTAAACTGATACTGAAGAGTTCTGTCAATAGAGCTGTCAAGACCAAAAGCGGCAAGAAGAAGAGCCGTACAGCCTGCAACGCCCATTGTAGCCATAAAGAAACGCTTTATATTACGGAAAACGTTACGGAAGGTTACCTTCCAGGTAAAGCTGAGCCTTGTCCATATAAACGGTATATTCTCAAGGAAAACCTTTTTGCCTGACTTCGGCGCTTTTGTACGCATAAGAGATGAGGGCACAACCTCAAGACTCTTATGGCAAGTGTACCACGTTGCAAACACCGTTGTTGCAATTGAAATCACGATACCAAGAAGAGCATAAACAAAGCGATAGCTTATGATTATCTGCGGCACGGCAAACAGAATGCCGAAGGCCGTTGAGAACATAAACGGGAACAGCGCAAAGCCAAGGAAGGAACCGGATACCGATCCGATTACAGAAGCAAGCAAGGCAAAAAGCACATACTTTGTTATTATTTCGTTATCGGTAAAGCCGAGGGCCTTGAATGTGCCTATTCTCGTTCTTTCCTCTTCAATCATTCTCGTCATGGTATTGAGACACACAAGAGTTGCCACAATAAAGAAGAACCAAGGGAAGATGAGGGCGATCGCCTTCATTCTGTCTGCCATCTGACCGTAAGCCTCAAAGCCCAGAAGAGCCTCGTCTCTTTCGCTGACATACCACTTTGCGTTGTCAAGGTTGAGTAAAAATTCCTTTGCCTCATCAAGCTGATTTCGAGCCTGCTCAAGCTTTGTTGTGGCTTCGTTCTTAGCTTTTTCAAATTCAGCCTGTATGGTAGGAGCCTTTTCCTTTGCCATGAGAACATTGGTCTCATAGGTGTTTATCTGATTTTTCATATCGGAAAGCTGAGAGAGAACCTCAAGCTCACCGAACTGAATATCATAGCCTGCATCTGTAAGCTGCTTTTCTGCTTCATCAAGCTGAACCTTAGCAACCGCAAGCTTTGCTTCGAGCTGTTTAAGCTCACTTACAAGCTGCTCAGCCTTATCAAGCTCTGCTTTTTTTGCTGCAAGCTCCGTTTTTGCCGCTGCAAGCTCTGCCTTTGAATTTGCAAGCTTAATCTCAAAGCTCTGAAGCTGCGGCTCCATATAAGCCATCATTTCCTCTGCAGTACCTACAGCAGTAAGAGAATTGATAGTGCTCATAATCGCATCAACCTCAGCACCTACAAGACCCGACTGTTCGAAACGGTTTATAATATCGCCCACAGTATTGTCCTGACTGCTGTTGAACTGATCCATTGCCGAACGTGTTGTTGCTATAAGATCCTCAAAATAGGAAACAGTTGTAAGCAATGTATTAACCTGCAGATTGGCAACATTGTACTCGGTTTTGGCTGTTTCAAGCTCAACCTCAGCATTGGAGTGCTCCTGCACCTTTTTCATTGCCTCGTTGTATTCGTTTCGCTTTGCTTCCCACGCCGCATACTGTGTGGAATGTTCAAGCTTATTTGCATCAATAGTCTGTGCCGCAAGAGTAGCCTTCTCATTGTACTGCTTTTTATACTCAATAAGGTTTTTGTCGCCGTTTTCCGCCATATCGAGAATCTGCTCAACCTGCTGTCTGCCGTTTTCGATCTGAAGCTCAACATCAGCCTTTGTTGTAGCGTATTCAAGCTCCGCATCAGCTACCTTTACGGTATACTCCGCCTTCAGAGAAGCTGTTCTTTTTGAAAGAATTTCACCCGAAATCTGAGATATATAATCTGCATATCGACCGATATAATCCTTGTATTCATCCGAATAGGGATCAAGCTTTTCGCTGTCCTTTACCTTTACGCACATAGCCGAATAATAATCCTGAAGGAAGTTATCCGAAGGAACGTAACAGAAAGCACCGAGTTTACCTGTACCAACCGTGGATGAGCCGCGGTCATAGGAAATAAACAGCGGACTTCTTATAATTCCGACGATTGTAAATTCCGTATTTTTAAGCGAGGAGCTGATATCAACACCGTCACCTACAACAGAAAGCCTTGCACCGATTTTGAACTCCTCCGGAGTTGAAAGCATACTGGCGTCAACAAGGCACTGATTTGAAGCTGTCGGCCAACTGCCTTCAATAAGCTGCGGTCTGTTCATATAGCTTCTGTCCTCTGTACCGCCAAGATAAGCGTACGCTTTTTCCATATCAAGAGCAAGAGCTCTTATTGCAAGCTCCGAGCCGTCAATATCGCTGACGGTTTCTCCGTCTATTTTTACAACACCGTCAATAAATTTCTGTCCGACAACACTCTCAACACCGTTAATTGACTGAACGGTAGCAATTTCATCATCGGTTATACCCGCTGTTGAAATAATCTGGATATCCATACTGTTTGTATCTGTAAGATACTTTTTAACCGTATCCATCATATCGGGAGCCGTAGCATTGGTGCCCACGAAAAAGCTTACGCCCAAGGCCACGATTGCTATTACCGAAAGAAACCTTGACTGGCTTCGTTCAATTGTTCTGATAGCGTCGGTTATTAAAACCTTGTTTATTTTCATAGTCTTCTTTTTTCCTCAATCTTTCAGGAAATTTTTATCCGTTGAAAATCCCTTAACCTGATTACCACTCTAATCTCTCAACAGGTACAGGTCTGTCATTGACCGCAATCTGTACCACTCTGCCTGAACGCATGGTAATAATTCTGTCCGCCATAGCGGCAAGGGCACCGTTATGGGTAATTACAACAACTGTCGTTCCTGTCTGACGGCAGGTCTGATGTAAAAGTGAAAGAATCTGCTTACTTGTTTTGTAGTCAAGAGCACCCGTAGGCTCGTCACAAAGAAGAATCTTCGGATTTTTTGCAAGAGCTCTTGCAATGGAAACTCTCTGCTGTTCACCGCCGGAAAGCTGTGAAGGGAAGTTATCCATTCTGTCCTGAAGTCCCACGCTCTTAAGAATTCTCGCAGGATCTACGGATTTTTTACACATCTGTGTTGCGAGCTCAACATTTTCAAGAGCTGTAAGATTGGGTACAAGATTGTAGAACTGAAAAATAAAGCCTACATCATATCTGCGGTAATCGACAAGAGCATTCTTGTCAAGCTCATTTATAAGTCTGCCTCCGACCTTTACCTTGCCGTCATCGCAGCTGTCCATGCCGCCGAGAATATTAAGCACTGTACTCTTACCCGCGCCGCTTGTACCTACAATAAGACAGAACTCTCCCTTTTCAATGGAAAAGCTTACATCGTCAACAGCAGGTATTGTGATTTCGCCTGTCTGATATCTTCTGCTTACACCGTCAAATTCAATAAAACTCATTTTTTCACCTTATCCTTAAAGTTACAAACTCTTTATGATTTAAGTCCGTAGTTATCCTGCTCAAAGCTCTTTGCATCAATGATTTCACCGCTTGATGCGTCCTTGATTATAACGCGGCAGGTGTATGTATTCTCTACGGTATAAAGCTGATAATAAATTCCGCAGCTTCCGACATGAACAAGAAGGTTTTCTCTGTTGCCGGCGGCAATGTAATTTTCACCGTCAACAAGCAGAGTGATTTCAGAAAAGTTATCGTTGTAACTGTCTATATCCTTTACGTAGGAGTAAGCCTTCATATCGAGAACCTTTGCAACATTTGTGATAACCTGCATACCTATTTTTGTGAGCATAAAATCGTGAGTCATAGCCTTCATTGTAACGGTAAAGGTGTTATCCTCGTTTATTACACAGTTTTCATAGTTTTTCTCCGCGCAGTATTTTTTAAGATCCTTACGCGCCTCCTCGGGAAGATGAGAGACCGGCATTGTAAACCTTACAAGCTCATCCGGGTCTTTTTTTGAAATACGGACAACAGTAGTCTTTTCAACGCCGTCGTCAATATAAGTGCTGACCCTGGTAATTTCCGTGGGATCCTCCTGCTGCTGTTTATTATCGCTGTACTTGTCAAAAGCAATAATACCCAGCAGAATTACAAGCACGCATATAGCAAGAATAAGAAGCTTTTTCATATAACAATCACACCTTTCAGGCGGGCTGCAGCATAACAATCTATACTGACCCATTTTCACAGTATACTATTGTATCACAACCCTGTCTTTTTTTCCATATAAAACCTCAAAATTTAACACATTTTTTTATCTTGGCTTAACTTGTGTGAATTTTGACAAAAATGACAGAAAAATTTGTCAATCTATATGTAAAAAAACAATAGACTTTTCCGCATTTATTTGTTAAAATTTTCAGGAGTGAAAGTATGCGTATTTTTGCGTGTATTTTTCGCGCCGTAAATCTATGTAAATTATTTTTTTAGGAGGAGATTCCAATGGCTAAGAAATGGGTATACCTTTTCAAAGAAGGCAACGGCAGCATGAGAGAGCTTCTCGGCGGTAAGGGTGCAAACCTCGCTGAAATGACAAACCTCGGCCTCCCCGTTCCCCAGGGCTTCACAATCACAACAGAAGCATGTACACAGTATTATGAGGACGGTCGCAAGATCAACGACGAAATCGTTGCTGAGATTATGGCTAACATCGAAAAAATGGAAGAGATCACAGGCAAGAAGTTCGGCGATCTCGAAAGACCCCTTCTCGTTTCAGTTCGTTCCGGCGCTCGTGCATCAATGCCCGGTATGATGGACACAATCCTCAACCTCGGTCTTAACGAAGATGTTGTTAAGGTTATGGCTGAAAAGTCAGGCAACGAAAGATGGGCATATGACTGCTACAGAAGATTCATCCAGATGTATTCCGACGTTGTTATGGAAGTTGGTAAGAAGTACTTTGAAGAGCTCATCGACAAGATGAAGGAAGACAGAGGCGTAACTCAGGATACAGAGCTTACCGCTGCTGACCTCAAGGAACTTGCAGAGCAGTTCAAGGCTGAATACAAGGCAAAGATCGGCGAAGACTTCCCCTCAGATCCCAAAGAGCAGCTTATGGGCGCTGTTAAGGCTGTTTTCCGTTCCTGGGATAACCCAAGAGCTAACGTCTACCGCCGTGACAACGATATTCCTTACTCCTGGGGTACTGCCGTCAATGTCCAGTCCATGGCCTTTGGCAATATGGGCGACGACTGCGGCACCGGTGTTGCATTTACCCGTAACCCGGCAACCGGCGAAAAGAAGCTGTTCGGTGAATTCCTGACCAATGCTCAGGGCGAAGACG
>JAFULG010000064.1 GCA_017473435.1 Clostridia bacterium
AAAATATTTCAGAAAAGACTTGACATCTGACAGCTTTTGTGCTATGAACCCCTCAAAAAAATTTTCAGAGAAGGGGTTGACAAATCTGTTGTTCGGTGATATGGGACTTCCGATTGCTTTACTGTTCTTCATAATAATTCCGCCTTTCTTAATGTTGGTTTGAGCTTATCATATATTCAGGGAATAGAAAAACCACGTATCTAACGGTTTGACCGTCGGATCCGGGGTAATCTTTTTATTTACCAAGTTCAAGGCTCATCACGAGAGTTATATCTTCCCACTGATTTTACCTTAAATACTTGCCGTTAGCCTTCTGATAGGCTCTTGCCATTTCATAGGTTATCGGAAAATCCCATTGTATAGCGATTTTCTGATTAATCCCTATTACTAATAGCTGCCTGTACGGGTGGAGATATGTCCTCCTTATATCACAAAAAGCGACCGAAAACACTTCGGTCGCTTTAATTTATTCACTTTTCGGCAAAACCACCGTAACAGACGTACCCTTATTTTCCTCGCTCTGAATTGAAATTTTACCTCCGTGGTACTGCACAGCGTGCTTTACAATAGAAAGTCCCAAGCCAGTTCCTCCTGATTTTTTGGAGTGACTCTTATCCACACGATAAAAGCGTTCAAAAATTCTTGCGTGGTGTTCAGGAGCAATACCTATTCCGTTATCGGAAACAGTAAGCGTTACCTCTTTTTCTGTTTCGAGAATATCAACCTCAACCTTACCTCCGTCGGGGGTATACTTGATACCGTTGTCGCAAAGGTTGTAGATAACTTCAAAAAGCAGATGCTTTACGCCGTAAACATTTCCGCTGTCGCCTGATACGGAAAGCGTAATATCCTTTTTATCTGCACTGTCACGGAGAACTCCGCAGGCTTCGCTTGCAACTTCAAAAAGCGAAACATTTTCCTTCGGAAGCTCTGTCTGTTCGTCAAGCTGTGAAAGCCTTATGATGTCCTCTACAAGCGTTACAAGCCGTGTTGCTTCCTCACGGATATGACCTACAAATCGTGGCATATCCTCCTGTTTCACAAGTCCGTTTTCTATAAGCTCCGCACTGCCCGTGATAGTCTGAAGCGGAGTTTTAAGCTCGTGCGAAACATTCGCCGTAAACTCTCGGCGAAGTCTTTCGACGTCAGCCTGCTCCGTTATATCAAATGCAAGGATAACAGCACCGACAGTTTCACCATCAGTTTCGATACGGCTTATGTCAAACTGATATTCCTTTTCGCCCAGCCTTACATGGATTTCAGCGTGTCCATCTGTGAGTGCCTTTTCTATTGCAGAGGTTATTTCGTGTCTGCGGTTTATTGTCAGAAAATCTTTTCCCACACACTTTTCATCTGTACCGAAAATCATCATTCCCGCTGAATTTATGGTGAGAATACATCTGCTTTTATCAATCAGCAGAAGCCCTTCACGCATATTTTGGGTGATAAGCTCAAACTCATCTTTTCTTCGGTTTAGCTCTGCTGCCTTGCGTTCAATCTTCATATTCTGTTTGTGAATACGGCTGAGTAACGGTGCAATTTCCTCGTAAGCGTCATTCTCGGTGGGATTGTCAAGGTCAAGCTTATTGAGCGGCTCAATTATCTTTTTTGACATCCTATATGCAAGTACAGCTGAAATTGCAATCGCAATTATAATAACGATAATAACAGGGTAGAGTAAGCCTAAAAGGAGTGTAAGTCCGCTTGCACGGTTTACGGAAATACGAAGTACTGTTCCGTCAGAAAGAAGTACCGCCTCATAAAGTGTTTTCTCGGTAATGGTTGCCGAATAGCGTGAACTGCTGCCTTTGCCTGTTTCAAAAGCTTCTGTTATTTCCTCACGGTCAAGGTGATTATCCATAACAGCTTCATCAGCCTTAGAATCGAAAAGAACTGTTCCGTCAGAAGCTATCCAAGTCAGACGGAAACTATCCGATTTTAGATTTTCAAGATATTCTTCTCCCGATTGCTCTGTTCCCACAGAAGCAATTAAAAGCTCGTCTTTAAGCTGGTTTACTTGAATATCTGTAAAATAATCATAAAGAAAGCTTGTTATAATTGCAAGAGTTGCCGCGAGAACGGCAAGCGAGGTAACAAATATGGAACGAAAAATCTTACTTGTCATTTTCAACCTCCATACGATATCCGACGTGACGGACAGTTTTAATCATTTCACCGTATTCCTCGAGCTTTTGACGGAGAGTCCTTATATGAGCATCAACTGTTCTTGTTTCACCTACAAAATCAGCTCCCCAT
This sequence comes from Clostridia bacterium, assembly GCA_017473435.1. Classification (GTDB taxonomy): domain Bacteria; phylum Bacillota; class Clostridia; order Oscillospirales; family Acutalibacteraceae; genus UBA6857. The sequence goes on from JAFULG010000064.1 coordinate 2,257, forward strand.
ATTTCATTATAAAGAGTGTCTCTTGAAAAAACCATACCTGGATTTTTCATAAACATCTTCAAAAGCTCAAATTCCTTATAAGTGAGAGATATACGTTCTCTGTTAATACTTACTGTTCTTTCATCCAGGTTTAGTTGTAATCCACGGATTTGCAGAACACGGGTAACCGTCTTGGGCTTACAGCGACGCATGACCGCCTTTACTCTCGAAATCATTTCCATCATTCCGAAAGGCTTTACAAGATAATCGTCAGCGCCCATATCAAGTCCCTGCACCTTATCAAACTCCGCACCCTTTGCTGTCGCCATAATAACAGGAATATCAACATATTCCGCTGTGCTTTTCATTATTTTCAACGCTTCAATACCGTCAGTTCCGGGAAGCATTACATCAAGAATAACAAGGTCAGGAAGTTCAGTTTTAAGGGCAGACAGAAAGCT
>JAFULG010000065.1 GCA_017473435.1 Clostridia bacterium
AGAGGATTTTTTTTCGCATTAAGATTGCATAAAGAAAAGAAAACCGAACGAGTTTTTATACCCATTCGGCTTTTACTTGTGACAGTTTGAATATTCAATTTTGGCTGCAACAGAGCATGGATTTCTGAGGCATATTTAGAATGTTATTCCGCTCCTTTCTAAAACCGCCCAAAAAACCGTTTTTGACACCAATGCGTTCAATGGGGCAATCCAGCGAAAACCCTAGTGTTTATGCGGGTTTCAGGCGGTTTGCCCTAAAATAACGCATTCCTCTATTCTTCTCACAATACCTGTTGCTTTCATATATACATTTCTCCTTAAATTACAAATTGTGTTGTTATTATCTGTAATTTGAGGAGATTTATACTTACCCATTCCAAATAAAATCACCATTTTAGTGTTTACCTAATTCACCTAAATCAATAGGTTGGTCTTCATAAAAGACAAATTATTATAAAATCTCTACTCCAAACCATTAGTATATATGAAAATCTATAAGATGTTATGGCTTTTAATATTGAAAAAATAGTTGTTTTGTGCTATGATATGAACAAGGTTATAGATGCTTTATTTCAAAGCATTGACTAAAGGGTGAGATTATGGAACCTTATGAAAGAAAAGACGCATATATATTTGTCAGTTATTCACATCGAGACAGAGAGTCAGTATTGAAGTTTGTCGCAGAGTTGCAAAAATATTGCAATGTTTGGTGTGATGCAGGCATAAATGCTGGGAACGAGTAGTCAGATAAAATTGCTTATAAGCTTGTCAATTGTTCATTGTTTCTTTTCTTTGTTTCATCCCATTCACTGGCCAGTGACAATTGTAAGGATGAGCTCGCTATGGCACGAGACAACGGCAAACCGTCTATTAACATAAGAATGGATGCTGTCAATTTTGAGGGTGGAATGCAGTTAAGATACGGTCGATATCAGTATTTTAATCTATTTGAACACGATGATGTGAGTCAGGCCGTTAGGCAACTTTTAAAGAGCGAGAACTTTGACCCATTGCGCCATAAACATGATATTCTAAAAGACCTTATCGCTCGCACAACAACGATGATGTCTAGTACTGAAGAGCAGTCTTTAAACCTTAATGACAACAATGCGGATTTTTTTGTCAATTTTAGGACAGCTGATTCTACTGTTGAGTTTGGAAAGTACCAAGGTGTTCCAATTGCTTGGGATATCAAAAAAATTCAAAAAAATCGTGCCTATCTTATTTCTAAAGAAATCATAGAGGTTTTGGCGTTCAATAGCGGAACGGGAGTGTATGAGGATAGCAAAATAAGATTATGGCTAAATAATGACTTTATTAATTCTGCATTTGATGATGAAGAAAAGAGTTTGCTTTGCTCAATTGCTATTGATGAGCAAGACAAAGTTTCACTTTTGGATAAACATCAGGCGATGACATTTTTTGAATCAGATAAAGACAGAATAAAATATGGAACCCCACATGCAAAAAATGTTGGGCTTACAACCAATTCATCAGGCTGCGGTTGGTGGTGGTTGTCATCAACTGACAAGGCTACATCAAGCTATGTTTACCGCATTTACAGCAATGGCAAGATTGGGTTTGATGATGATTTTGATAACAAAAATATCGGTATTGTTCCCATGATTTACATCAAAATAGATTGAGGAGGGAAAGCTGTGAATAGTAAGTTTGCAAAAAGAAAAAAATTCGCTGCGAATAGAATTTTTACAGATAGAGTTAATCCAACCAAAGTTTTTTAGACAGTATCACCGCACTGTCATGTAAACCACAGGAAATTGTTGTTTATTACGGAAAGGGTGGTATTGGAAAGAGTCGCCTTTTACAGCAACTTTACAATGACTCGGATAAAATATATTCATCTGTTAAAGAATACTTGTTCCATAATGTGTTTTTGAGCTTTAATGCGCGTGAAATCAATAATGAAATTGATATTATGATGGCGCTCAGAAATAAGCTTTGTGGTGATGGTGGGCTTTTTGATTATGCCGTCATAAACTACTGGGCAAAAGCAAAATTTACACTTGACGAAATAAAATATAAAAACTCTACGCTTTCGCGTGCTGTTCACAAGATTATTGATGATGCTATAGCACTCGGCAACGGCTCTATGACAATCCCCATGTATGTGGTAAACGAATCAAGAGATTTAATTAAGGATGGTAGGATTCAAAGTGAAAATAAGGATGAAATCGAAGAGATAAGCTCACTAACTGCAGAGGAGATATTTGTCAGACTGCCTTATTATTTGGGCCTTTGCTTTTCGGCGGCCGCTAAAAAAGTGGATATGCATGTTTTCTTTTTTGACGGATATGAGTGTATCAAAAAAACAAATCAATCGGTTGATTGGTTTATGGAATTCCTTGCATCGTGTGAACTCCTTAGAGCTTGTATTGCATCTAGATATAAGCTTAGATGGGGGCAGAGGACGAGGGTTGGGATGATGTTCTAAATCAGCATCTTTTGAACAATTTATCCGACGAAGACAGCAGATGGTTTCTTGAACAAGTTCCCATCGAAGATGAAGATATTATTTCGAAAATTGTTTTTCATTCGAGAGGCGTTCCGCTTTTTCTGGATATGTCTGTTGACTTGTATCAAGATGATATTAACAACAACAGAATACCTGACTTTTCAAAAATCAAACACAGAGAGAAACTGATTGACAGATATATGAATTATCTTGATATCGGTAGTAGAAATGCTATAAAAATTTTATCTATTCCGGATAGCATAACTGAATTAACTCTTAACAGTTTTGGAAATTGTACGGCTCTCGAGGAGCTGACTATCGGTTCTTCAGATAATCTTATAAATTTTGGCGCTTTTTCCAATTGTTACAATCTTAAAAATATTTATTACAAAGGTACACGTCAACAGTGGTCTGCGGTAGCCTTGCTTGACGAAGAAGCTCAGAAATATTTTAATAATGCTACAATGCATTTTGCAGAATAAGCTGAATAAAATTTAAAGGTTTTTTCGTATGTTATTGAAATAGGATGTTGGCTTATTTCTGCATTAATAATGTTAATATTTGCTTTTGCCGTTTCAAAAGAAAGAAAAGTTTTTCTGGTTGCATCTTTTATAGGTGTGCTTTTCGGTGAAGCAATAAACAATGCGATTTATTGCATAGGCTCAATGCTTATAATGGCAATTAACAGACCTGAGTTTTACTACCTTGCCCATCGTATCACTGCAATAGCTGAATGTGCAGCGTCTTGTGTTGCTACTGTGTATATCTTCAAAGAAGCGTCTCTTTTTTATCCGGATGACCGGGTTGGCGTGTAACCGATACAGGTTTAATAATCAGCAAAACACAGCTAAGAGCCGCCGAGGAAAAAACCTCGGCGGTTTTTGCGTAAGGAATAATGTAATAATTTAATAATACTCGGGAAAATAAAAAATTACTCATTTACCCCTTGACAAAAGTGATTATGAACACAATTTGCATTTAGGTGAGTAGCAACAACCATCTCATAATCTTTCGCCCACATCTTACTTGCAACTTCCATTGCAACCTGCTGTGCTTCTTCGGGTGAAACTTCACCAGACTTGAAAGAAATATATGCGTGGTAGGCAACAATGCCTCCCGTCTTTCCATACATTTCTTTTGTATCAATCATCTGCTGTGCAGCAATATCCGGGTCACAGTTAATACCGTCAACAAGAAGTCTTTGTTCGCTTTCAAGATTTGTTTTATCCTTATCGGCGGCATAGTGAAGCGAAGAAACGAGATCAGAATATTTTGATAAGTCAGTTTTACTTTTATTAGCAGCATAAGACACAACCTGATGAATTTTATTTTTTATCGGCCATATTCTTGTAACTGCCATTAAACAAATCTTCCTTTTCCCGGTTTAAAATATTTTGCGATATCAGATTCAAGTGAACGGATATCTGATAAAACTTCTCTGCATTCAGCACGGTCAATAAAACCGATTGAGTTAGCTTTAGCAGTAAGCTGATTAAGATTAGTACCAACTCTGCGAAGCCCAATGATAAAATGTTTGTAATCAACAGGCGGAGCTTCAACAAGCCTTGTACCTAAAATCATAGCTCTGATAATTTTGCTTCGGTCAGTTTTCATAACCTTACAAAATTTGTTTAAGACTTCATTTTCTTCTTCATTAAGATACACATGAAAATCAATTTCACGTTTACGTTTTGACATAGGAATTCTCCTTTCTTTGATTTTTGTGTTGGGGTGTTGCTAAAAACGCTCTGTTTTTTTACGGATTTGCGGATACAAATCCAATGCTTGCTAAACTTCGGACCAAAATCCAAAAAGCAATAGCAAGCTTTGATTTGTCCTCGTTTAATTACCTGCCGCATAAGAAAAGGCGAGCTGTTCAGGCTCGCTTTTCTTTACCGTTTCAGACTAATGCATCGTTGTTCTAAGGGTAATGGTTGTGAGTTTAACTGTCGCACGAAACATTAATCACCTTAAGATTTTCATCAAACAACTGAAGATTAAGCTTGAGTTTTTGCATTAAGGTTCCTCCTTTCTTGAAAATTTTTGATATAAAAATACACCCGGCAAAATCTGTCGAGTGCTATGTAACCACAAAAATCTAATGCAGTATTCATATACCGGAATTCAGGTTTTTGGTTATAAAAAAACACCTGCTACTGTGAAATAACAAGTGTTATGTAAACGGATTGAAATTTGTGGTGTGGATGTGATATAATACCCCTATTAAAAAATATCGGAGGTGCAATTTCAAATGAAACATTGCGGAACACAAATGTTAGAAACAAGCAGATTGATTTTAAGAAGATATGTAAATGAAGATGCTGCCGCGATGTATAAGAATTGGGCATCCGATTCAGAAGTCACTAAGCACTTAATGTGGCAAACACATTCTAGTGAGACAGTAAGCCAAAGCATTATAAATGAATGGTTAAAAGAATATTCTAACGATAATTATTATCATTGGGCTATCGTATTAAAAGAAAACGGTGACGAGCCTATTGGCGATATTGCTGTGGTGAATATGAACGAAGAAGTTTCTATGATGCATATCGGCTATTGTATCGGTAGAACTTGGTGGCATCAGGGAATTACATCAGAAGCACTTAAAGCAGTTATGGATTTTCTTTTTGATATAGTAAATGTAAATCGAATTGAGTCAAGACACGATCCGAGAAATCCAAACTCCGGCGGGGTAATGAAAAAATGCGGCATGAAGTACGAAGGAATTTTACGTAGTTCTGATTGGAATAATCAAGGAGTCTGTGATGCTTGTTATTATGCTTTGTTAAAGCCAGAACGCTAATCTGATTTAGGAGGAAAACCAAATGTTAAGATTAAGACCTTATAACAAAAACGATGCAGATATAATACTTTCTTGGAGCAATGATAAAACATCATTTTACAAGTGGTCAGCAGGTGTTATGGGCAAGTATCCCATAAGCAAAAAGAAATTCAGCTTCGTTGAAAATCTTATGGCTTTTACTGCTATTGAAGATGATGAGGTAATCGGATTTTTTACAATGAGAAGACCTTCAGACAGCTTTGACGAACTGAGATTTGGTTTTGTAGTTGTTGACCCTGCAAAGCGTGGCAGAGGCTACGGCAAAACAATGCTTCAGTTAGGTTTGAAATTTGCGAAAGAAATCTATGGCGCCAAAAATGTTTCTTTAGGTGTTTTTGAAAACAACGAACCTGCTTATTACTGTTACAAAGCTATTGGTTTTAAAGATGTTGTTTTGGAAAAGACGGAAACCTATACCGTTCTTGGCGAAGAATGGAAATGTTTAGAACTTGAAATAAATCTTTGATTTCTAGCTCAATATTTCGACTGCTCTCTCGTGAGGGCAGTTTTTCTTTGCCGCTTTACCCGAAACAGTTCCTACAGGCATTACTACATATCTCTATGGCGCTGTGCAGTCAACTCATATTTCAATAAATTGCGCTCGCTTTCTTAAAAAGGTCGTGGCGGTTTATTCCGTTCGGACGGTCATTTACTTGTCTGTGAGAAGAAAGTTTTTTCTCCTCATAGATACCCCGACATAAGAAAGCAAAAATGTTCCTGATTTTTGAAAAAATTTCAAAAAAATTTTTGGATATAAAAAAAGACCCTCGAAGTTTTACCTTCGAAGGTCATCTGAGCATTAAGTTTTATAATATTTGTTCAATGAAAATTTGTTTGATATTTGCCAGGCGCTTTGACACAGCACTTGCACTTTTGAAGCCAAGCTTCTCAGCAATCTCATTTTGAGAATAGCCCTGCTTTTTCAATAGATATATTTCTTTGTCAGTTTCATTGATATTTTCAAGAACCTTTCTCTCAATGTCAATGACTTCTACTTCTTCAGTTGCATTATCCAAAGGCTCAACGGGAATGGCATCCTGAAAAGCTTCAATCAAGCCGTCAAGAGAAAGAGCTGCACCTGCCTCACTTCTTGAATGAGTCCACTTTCTGTCAAAATCTATCTTAGAAAAATTCTGTACTACGGTTTCACTGAAATCTTCATGAGCTGCCATTGATTTTTGCAACTCAACCAATTCTGGTACACTTTGTGTTTGAAGAAACAAGCTCATCATTTTACCAAGAAATTCATCAACAACACGGTTGAATATTGTTTCAAATTCTTCTTCCGTCAAGTCATCAGGATCTTTGCCTGTTTCTTCGGCATATTTTATTATTTCTTCAAAGTAACGTTCTTCCGTTATTTTGCAATAACTATCGAAGATTCTGTCAAGTGCTTCCTCATTTTCACGAATCTCCATTACAATTCCTGACACAAGGGTTTCATCATTTTTTTCAAGGCTTACTAACGGTGAATCATCTGAAAAGTTTAGAAGTGATGAAAGCCCGGTAAGCTCGCCCATTTTCTCATTCCAACTCTGCTGAAAAATAGTTTGGGCTCTGCCGTATGAAAACAGCTCACCTTCACTTGCTTTTTTCGGGTTGAACTTTGATTTCATAGTAGTGAAATCGTTTTTCTTAAAGTTAACTTTCAGGTCTTCAATGGTAATGGGACCTTCTTTTTCGAATAGGGAAGATTTTTTCATTCTGTGTACCTCTGAATTATTACATCCTTGATTTTTAGGATATTATATTTGAAGTTAAGTGAGAAAATGGGAGAATGGTGTCGAAAAAATATATAAACGTTGGTAAAATCAAATAATTCTGTTAATGCCCAGGCGGCTGAACATAACAGCACGCCATTGAAATGACAATATCTTTTTCCGAAATAAAAGCAACTTAATTGGCACAAGTGAAATCTTTATAGATATCGTATTCTAGTCAAAAACTGCCTTGCGTAAACGAAGGCAGTTTTTGTTTTGTTAATCCATCCCAACCAAGGTTACTATTTTTCGATCAATCCCTAATATTAGGTAATGTAGGCAGAGTACTATTCCGGTACTCAGAAAATCGCATAAGTATCAATCCCTAATATTAGGTAATGTAGTTAAAAAATGACTAGTGAGTTCACAAATCATTGGGATAAGTATCAATCCCTAATATTAGGTAATGTAGCAAAGAACAGGCAGTCTTATGGCTCGGACTTCTCATGTATCAATCCCTAATATTAGGTAATGTAGAATTGTTGTAAAAAAATCAACTGAAAACAAATAATTACAAAAGTATCAATCCCTAATATTAGGTAATGTATCAAACAGGGATCAAATTTGTGCCTGGTACCTCTCGTATCAATCCCTAATATTAGGTAATGTAGGTAACCACTAAAAAGCCCAAGAAGAAAAAGTATTAATCCCTAATATTAGGTAATGTAAAGTTTAACTTTAAGTGAATTATAACACTTGGATATTTTCTTGTCAATATTCTTATTTTAATACTAAGTCAAAAAACAGAATCAGCTAAAAAGGCTATTCACGGCAACCTTTTATTGACAACACAACAAGTAGGTGTTATAATAACACTGAAAATAATTTGCTATTCTATAGTACCTAATATCAGGAATTGATACACTTCCCACATAATACATGTAGTTTTGTTGCGATTTACCTACATTACCTAATATTAGGGATTACCACACAAAAAACTCCTCGTTTCGATTAACAATCGTTACGAGGAGCTTTTTTGTTCATTTTTATGATAATTCAAATCTGACTTCAGTTAACATCCTTTTATTTTTTTGAATATTTACATAAAATCTTCTTATCGTCTAAGATATTTGGTAAAATCTGCTTTATTTTTGGTGAAGTTACAACTCCACGATTCTGAGTAAACCAATTGAAAACAGTACTGTCGCCTTTTTTGTTCTTGGCGTTGGGATATTCAATCATTGAATCGTTGTCCAACTTCAAATCGCTTGAATAAGCAATAATCATTTGCGCCTCTTCTTTGTTTTCTATCTCAGACTTCATTTCGTTGTTTCTTTCATAGGGAGAATCAACTCTCTTTATCAAAGAATTTTCAAGCTTATAGTTTATGCATTCAATAGGTTTTTTAACAGTTATTTTTATCTGTCCCATACCGATAGGTTTACCGGCGCCTATTTTATGAACTGTATTGTTTCCCTCTAAGCCGTCCTTAAGTTCAAGGCAGAACAACAGTTCTTCAAGCTCAGCTTGAGTAAGATCTTCAAAATAAACATCAAAATTGAATTTACCTTTGTTTATCGGAGTTACTGATGAATTCATTTTACTCTTATCAAGCTCTTCAATTTTGAATTTGCTGTTCCAGTAAACTTTTCGGCCTGCCAACTCAACATCATATGAGTGTCTTAAAAACTCAATCTCAGACTTATTATTTTGTCTATTATAAATTTTTCGATATGTAGTATAATAGTCGTAATTCCATATACCGTCATATCCAAATTCATTATGTCTGAGTTCTTTAGGCGGTTTCAAATAGAACTCTGTAGAAGATATTCGGGGAGATGATAAAATGGGCAAAGTAATTTCTCGCAAGTATTCTACCTGAGTTTCTTTATCTCTAACTGCATCAGAAAAACGTACACGACCCTTAATGGCTCCACCTTCTTTCAGTATCGTTCCAAAAAGACGACATGCGGGGCAAACCTTTTTAATATCGGTACATTTATCGTGTTTCCTATTGCGGTGTAATACATCAGGTATTTTATTTAAAAAGTACTCCTTAGTCATACTTGACGGAGAAATATAAATCGTTGCATCCTTAAAGCCTTTTTGTTTGCTGTGCTTATCCACATATACAACAAGAGGTGTTTTTTTACTCTTATAATTATTTATGTATTTTTTAAATATATCTCTGACCGTTTTATCCTTGTTAGTTACGGCATCGGTATATCCTCCTTTTACATTTTCGTTCACACCAAGAACATATTCAAATCGTTCTATGGTATTTTTATCTAAGGCTATACCATTGCCTGAAGGCTTTTTGTAAACTATCATTCTGTTAGCAGTGGATTGCATAAAGTTATACATCATAGGTGCTACATGAAGATGATAGTCACTGTTGGGATTGCCTGGAAATACCATATCGCTATTTTGGGGATTGTAATCCACTTTTATACTATTCTCTCTGAGAAATTTTTCACAAGAAGCCTTATATAAATCTTTAATCTGCCTTGAATATTTTTTCCAGCCTGCTCTATCTAGATGAAATCCGCGATCTTTGCTTATTAAGGCACCTGTAAAATAATCTTCACCCTTTTTTAAGTCATTATAGAGCACCCACTTTTCTTTTTCCTCATCCCAACACATTATGCAAAGTTCTTTAGGCTCATTAGTGCGTTTGTAAGGCAGATTGAATTCATCAACCTCCGAAAAGCAGGAATTGGTCAACTGTTCATAAACATTTCTTATCATACCCCTGATTTCACTGCCGGGAATAACAGGATTTTGCGGTCTTCTTACATCATCTATATCTATAGCTCCGGATAAATCCTCGTATGAATAAAACACCTTTCTTTTGTGGTCGGCATTTTGAGGATGAGCAAAAGATTTTGTTGTATTTGGGATAAATGTAGGTGAAACTATTTCTATAGTACAACTTATTTTTCCTGAAAGATTCCCTTTTTTCACTTCTTCACGAGGAGGTTCTTTATCTTTTATGGGAATAAAAGAGTACGGGTTTACAAATTTATCAGCAGTACTGAAGGAATATGAGGTCTTACCCTTTTTAGAAGAGTCAAATTTTTTATAAGGTTTTCTATAACCACCGTTATTTTGTGCCATATTCACATACCTCCTTTGCCATAATATCCACTAATCTGAAATCTGTAAATTCAAATTTTTCGTCTGATAAATAGCTTCTTACTTTCAGTACAGCTCTTTCCCCTTCATTAGCGACAATTGGTAAACTGAGAATAATTCCTCTATCTTCGAAAAATTCAGTCACACCATTATCTGTTTTAACAGCCTTACCCCAAAGCAGATGCTGTTCATCGTAGACTTCACAGATTTCACCTTCTGTATCTTTTCTTATTCTTCCAATAAATTTATCCGATATTTTTGCAAGATGAAGTTCTTGTTTTTCATTAAAAGCGCGTAAATCTTTAAGATTATCAAGATCGAAATCATATAACGTACTGACAAACTCTACCTTATCAGTTTTTATAAGAAGCAAATACTTATAAGTCTTAAAATCATCTTTTAATAAAGGTAATTCACTGATTGTATATTCTACCTTTTCAATAATAGTGTTTATCTTTTTCATTACAAATCACCAACTTTCACTGATTTCAGAAGTCCGCCGCCGACAGAGCCCAAACCACCAATATTAACAAATCCGTCGTCAATATCCTTTATTGTAAGTTCAATAAGATTCTTTGCCAATTCGAACTCCACATCAGTCAAAATTCTTGCACCTATTGCAGATTTTTTCAGATAAATATTTAACTGAACCTCACCACCAAAGGATAGCTCGTTAGTGAAGAGTTTTTTTTCGCTAGCACCTGCAGTAAAACGATCAATTGCATTTCTTGTCTGCATCATAAATACAGGCTTTTCAATCACACTTTCATCAAATAATATCAATGCTGTTTGCTCAGTACATCCAAACAACTTGTCCATAAAAGCATCAATATTATTGTAAGAAACCTGTGTGAGGATTTTTATGAAATGATGACGAAATACGCCTGCCCATGAGCTTCCGGGGATAACAGCTTTTTCTTTTGCATTTTTAAGCTGTTCTGCATTTATGAGTTTGTCCTCTTTTTTCTTAAAAGTAGCGTTATTTGCAATCATAACAAATGATCTGACAGTAAATCTTTGACTGAATGCATTATGGAGACTGTCTTCTGTATTATAACAGATAAAATCGTCCTGTACCTTTTCCCAATTAAATTCAATAAGATCGCCAATAGATTTAACAGACTTATATTTAAGAACTTTAATCTTTACCTTACCAAGCCCTCTGTTAGTCTTATGACCTATTCTTATAAAGCCATTGTTAAATCCGTTTATCATTGAGCAGAGCATCTTTCTATCACTGTCATTAAAACTATCAATCTCTATTCTGAAGCTGAATTCACAACCCGACTCTATTATTTCGTAATCGTATTTACTACCATCATCTGCAACACCGTCTTTTATGCGAACTCCGTCACGGAAGGATTTAACAAAATTACTCTCCGAGAAACCCTCGTAAAATATTATTCGGCTTTCACTTTTATTATAAATAAACTCTTCATCTTCGATTAAAGTTTTTTCACCAATGCAACCGAAAAGAGATTCAGTATCATAACCGCACTGTTCAAGGTAATGTCTGCACACGCCTGCAAGAGTAGTACCAGGAATATATGGCTTTCCGAAACAGTCGCATAAAACATCTCTATCTGTATAATCACTCTCACCGGAGCCGACAGCTATTGGAGAAACACATTCCAATGTTCCTTTAATATAAAATTTTTTCACCGACACTGACCTCCCTTCTTTTTTCGTTCTGATATAATTCTTTATAACGACCGATAAAGGTTCGCAGATACAATCCGAACCATTCGTTTTCATCTTCATCAACAAGTGAATGGTTAATTTTCAAAGCATCAAAATTTTTGCAAATCTCTTCTGATACAGATAGCAAGGTTCTGTTCTTTTCAAAGCTATTTGTATAAGTAGCTTTAAAATGTTCTTCCATTTTATCTGCATACTTCAGAGCCTGATACAAACTGAGAATCCTCATGGCTGATGAATTTGACAAATCTTTTGAAAACTTATCATAAGATTTTTTTGAATCGTTCAAAGCCTCAAGAACAACTGCATCATGCAAACGTTTTTTCAAAATTTTACTTATTATACTTTCAGCAGCTTTAACAGCTAAATTATTTGGTTTAGGAGTTTCTTTATTCTCGGATACTTCGTAAACAGCTTCAGTAGCTAAAGTTCTTATAAAAATCTGTCCAAAGCCTTCTTCGTTGCCAATACCTACAAAAGTACATTCGGGAACTGTTTTAAGCTCACAATTTTTTAGAACAACAACGCTTCCTTTTGAAAAAGATTCATACTGACATTTAGGTGTACCCCATTTAGAGTTAAAACCTCCTACCGTTTCTGTTTTTGCGTAAATATCGTAATCACTGAACTGTATGATTTTTTTAAGTTCATTAATAAGGTCGCAGACACGTACAGAATTGTTTGCGTATTCGTCAAGAATAATTGTGTTTGAATTGATGTATACAATCAAAGTATCTCCAATAATGCTTTGTTTTTCTTCTGCTGGAGAAAGTTCAATTCTGCACTTACCATACTGAGCTGTTCCCGAAGCACCTACAGTTATAATTCCTCCGCAATCCTTAAGCATCTGTTCGAAAGTAGATATGGCTCCACTACTTGCAAAAACAGAGCCTTTAAAAACCTGACCTTTTCTTAACTTAGTAACAGGATATAACAAATCCAACTTTCTGTTAATATGTTGCTCAGTGCTGCATTTAGGCGATATTATGCTGATTTTATCTTTGTTGATATTTACATATCCGTTAACCGGAACATATTGATTTTTATCGTCCTTTATATATCCGTCTGCAACGCTGTACACCTTGTCGTCCGAATTTTTAACAGCTATTAGAGAAAGAGGCGCCGGCATATACATTTCTCCGTTAGAAGATATGTAAGCATTAGTGAAAAGAGCATCATTAAAGAACAATTCATCAAAACTGTTCACATCTATAAGATGCTTTGCAAATGCCCCCTGGATGCAGGAACCTGAAAGATAATCTGGATTTTTCATAGGTGAATTTTGCATCAGAGATACATCCTGCAAAAGAGTAACAGTATATACACGCTCAATTTTGTCATCAGTTTTATTGTATTTTGCAGTTGAAACATGTACATTTTCTGTAACAATATTTTCGCATATTACTTCGCCAAGACCTCTGCTTTTATCGAGGCCGATGTGGCGCAATAGTATTAACGATTTTTCAATTATTTCTGCATCATATTCAGTTGCATCGATTATATTTATTATCCCTTTGAATTCGGTTCCTTTAACAACGGTTTCAATTAGTCTCAACGAAGTTTTTTTTGCCACTCCCAAATCATCTATAGCTGTCTGATGTCGTTTTTGACTGAATGTTTCGGAGACCTCCTTTGCTGTAAATCTACCTTTTATTTCATCTGCAATTACCTGTGCATCTTTTATGTATGCATTTTCAATCTTAATCCTAGCGGTTTTGCCTCCATCGGCACCGAATAGACTGTAAATGTCCTGAATGGTAACTGTATGCTTTTCTTTTGTACAATATCCGTTTTCTGCAAGCAGAAGAGCATTTTCTCGCAAAAGTCCTTTTAAGCGTCTGGCAGGAATTACAGGAAGACCGTATTCATCAAAGCAGGCGCTGACATCAACATCACTTCCGTTACCTGTGCCGTTTCCACAACAGGTATCCGAAAGAAGTCTAATGGTAAAAGTTACAGTTTTATTCATCCTTCTTCTCCTTTCCAAGCGATATCCATTACATCAAGATAATCAAAGAAAATCGCTTCATTTTTGCTATTGAAGGGAACACTTAATTTTTTCGAAATAATCCGTTCTTCTTTGTCGGCATGCGCATGTATATACTTACCGTAATTATTAGCATTCAACACGCTTACCCCATACTCGTTTCTTAATCCTTTAAGCTTGCTTCTTGCAATCATCCTATTCTTTATTCCAAGATTAATCTCATCACACATTTCTTTGAACTCAGCATAGGAATAGGGAATGATATCATCAAAAATATAAGGACGTCTGATAAGAGTTGCATTATTTACTGTGTAATTGTCTTTTCTGTATTCCGATACTGTTCCTGCAATATTAGAATAACATACCTGAAAATCCATGCTACTTTTTGCGTTGCCGTCTGTTCTTTTTAAGGTTTCTTTTTTTGCATTTTTACAGCACTGTTCAGCAATGTCATACGCTGTGGAAAAGGGGAATTTTAAGCCTACAAAAGCTATTCCAGCAGCTGCAGTAGGAGAAAAAACTTTATCAGAATTCAAATTGAGCTTTGATTCTTTTAAATAACCCATGAATTTTTCGGTAAATTCAAAGGCTTTTGTGCTTTCAAGGATAACGGTAATATCATCTCCATCAGCAACAACAGGGCGGAAAAGTATTTCTCCTTCAGTTCCATCGTATATATCCTTGACAGTTAGTTTCAGAACATTTTTATAAAGTTCACCAATTTTCACAGATAACTTTCTCATTTCATCAAGAGCAGTGAAAATATTCACACCATCAAGACTCTGAACAAAGTTTCTTATCATAATTCCCATAGTATTTCCGTCAATATGGATTATCGAAACATAATTCTTGGTTTCTGTCTTCCTCGATTTATCAAACTTTGTTGCAAAGGATATTTTATCACTGAAAATAATATCCTTAAAAATATCATTACTTGCCGACACACCTATAAGTTTTGCGAACTTGCTGGCAGAAGCATACCGTTCTTTACCATTTACTTCTCTTATGACAAGAGGCTCAAAATTGTTATTATCATAAGCTGTTATAGGAAGACATAAAGACGGCAAGGTGCTTCCCCCTGATTTTTTAGCCAAATCAAGTTTATCCATAAGTTTTTTCTGATTTTCAGATAAGTTTTTTGTTTCATCCAATTCAACGCAAGCGGAAAAGATTCGAATTGCGCCACCGGATTGAAGAAAGACTTTTTCTGTAAGTTCGCGGGTAAAGGCTGAGTATGTACTTTCTGTGTCAAACATCAGCAATGCATTACCGCCACCAATGTATACTATCTTCTTTTTATCATCCGATGAAAAAAAGAATTTTTTCTCTCTCCAAGTATTATTTGTATCTCCACACATTTCGGGAACTTTTTTAAAAAGAGCATTATTTACAACTGCAGATGCACCTATTATTTCTTTAAGCTTATTTGTAGAAAATATAAACTTCTGTATCCCCGACAAGTCATAAATTGCAAGAATCATTTTTCTTCCTCCTTTTGTGTAAACATTTTGTCGTATTCTGTTACCCATTCTTTGATCTCTTTTGCTATTGTTTTTATTTTCCTTATATCAGCGAAATTATTCTCCAAATTATGTGCAATCGCATTTCTGTAAGGTCTTACTTTTTCAATTCTGATGCATAGTTCTCTTATAAACTCAGCACCAGCTTCTTTAGAAAGAAATTTTTCAACATTTATCGTCCAAACTGGCATCTCCACCATATAAGGAATGTGCTCTTCTAAAACAGAATCGTTATTTATTAGTTCAGATAAAAGTTCTTTATAAGCCTTCTTATCAGTCACATAAAGTGACTGTAAAAAATTCATAAGAGATTCGGTTTTTTCCAGGTAGTAATTCATAATTTCAGGATAACTTTTATCATTAGTTAAATTTGCAGACATACACATAAAAGGAAAGCCACAGTTATAATATACTCTTTGTATCCTTATAAGTTCTATAAAACGTTCTTTTTCTGTAGTGCCTTTTAATATAACATTATTTTCATCAAGGTATCTAAAAAAGTCATTTGTTCGTTCAGCACTTATACCGCCTCTCAAATATTTTTCTTTCTTATAACGATACTCCTGACCATATTCTTCTTTATTGATTATACGCAGATGGTGATTCAGATTGTTTATTGGTTCATATTTATCATTACTCTCAAGTTTTTTTAGCCACTTTTTTACAACTGTAGTCACACCACACTCTTCAGTTATAAATTTTTTAGTATATCGATCTTTATATTTTATATACTTTGAATAGTATAAATCGTTAGCTTTTATTGCATTTTTGATTTCCTGAAGTTGCCAAGGCTTTTTATTTCCTTTATCGTCAAAATAAGAAATAATATCAAGGTCCCATAAAATGCTGATAATCTCCTCGTGGAAATCTATTATAATTTCTCTATCTGTTTTATCCTTACCATTCTTTTGTAAAAGCTTTTTGAATGGTGAAGTTTTATTGCTTGATATTATCCGCCCCGTACCGTCTTTGAAAACCATCTTAGCAATTCCTTGAGCTTTTTTTGTAATGTCATCAAGCTCGTTTTTTTGTTCCTTTTGTTTTTCTTCAGACATCTTTTTTAAATTACGGGCTGCCTTTTCGCTTTTGATATCAAGTTCTTCTGCCGTGTCAACATCTTTTTCAGTTACCAATTGCATCTTCTTAAGTTCTTTAATAAGCTCTTGATTAGATCCTACAGACTTGGCTTTCGCTATATTTTCAACGCGTTTTAACAAATTATAGCTATCGCTTAGATCTACAATTTCAAATGGTTCAGTAAGGATATTTGCATATACCACCTTATCAAGCTCGGCATTTGTTATTTCAAGAATTCGTACTAGTAACAGAGCGATAAGGCTTGCCACTCTTGATCCGCCTGTAAAATCAAGTGATAATCTAATTCTCTCTCCGTTGCTTTCGTTATCAAAAACAACAGATTCCACTATGCTTTTAGACTCTTTTTCAGAGGGATTCGATGGAACAAGAACGCAATCAAAAGTATTTTTAATATAATAATCAACACTGCCGTTATATCTTTGCCGCAGAATATCTTTGATTTCGCTGAATTCTTCTGCCAGATCGCACAAATATCTTTTCATTTCATCAAGATAGTATTCGTATGTTGTGCGGTTATTAAGTCCAGGAATTCTGTACTTTTCTCCAATACACTCTTCTGTCACAAGAATAGTTGTTTTATCAAACAACTTTCCTTCATTTGCAAGACACCACATTAAATACTTACTCGGTGCTTCATTGGTTTGTTTGCCTCTGATGATTAAATTCTCCTTTGGAGTAGAAAAGCTTTTTTCAGAAAACTTATTCACATCAAGATTTGTCCTTAAGAACGACAATGTTTCGATAAAACAATTCATTTTAACTTCTCCTATATTCTCTGAATTTTTCAAATTCAAACCTTGATTTTTTTTGCGTATATCCATGTTCGTCGACATATTCTTCTGTAATTCTGTTACTGCAAGCTACTAATGTTTTGATTTTTTTATTTAGCAACTCAGACACAATTACATAGCATAAACTGAATTCACCTTGACATACAACTGCATCAGGGGATTTTTTTATTATATCTGTAGCTATTTCCTTTCCTAATTCAACAATTTCATCTTTATCAGCAAAAGGATTCACATTAGGAAATGGATAATCCTCTATTTCACCATAGGTTTTTGCTGCTTTAATTTGCTTTTCACTCCAGGCTTTACAAGGATGATTTGTCAAATTAATAATCATTGTAATTCATTACCTCTCATCTCTGTTTTTAATGAATTCATTAAATTCATCAGTGTATATTTCAAATAATGTGAGCATTTTATCGGTCTCTTTATTTTTTGTAAAAACTAAAACTAATGACAAAAAGGTATTCCAAGTCATTTTTCGTTGCTTTTTTTCAATAGAAAGTATAGTAAACTTGCTTACTCCTATTAACTCTGCTAAAGCAGTCTGAGTCAATTCGGCTTTCTTTCTCAATACCGGTAGATTATCAGCCATGCGTTCCATTAAGATATTTTTCATTTCGTTCAAACAATCACTTCCTTAAACCGCCTTATAATTTGTATTATACAACACACATTAATCGCAGTCAAGCAAAATGCAAATAAAAGTCACATTCTGCTGAAGCTTGTCAACATTAGGAGCTGTTGCATCCGAGTACAACAGCTCCTAATTTAATCACCTCCTAAAGTTTTTTTGAATCTTGACTATTTGTTTATAAATCCTGATTAGTTTTTAATAACTGATTCTTATGACGCGGTTTCGGTCGGCATTGCTACCGTTTGCTAGAAAAGCTTTAAGTGTTGTGCTTCCCTGAACGCCAGGATCATTTACAGTAAAATCAGCAGTTGAAAAACTTGTTGTACTTGAGCCAATGTAACCTGTGATCACCACCCAGTGCTGGTATGAGCCTGAACTTGTATTGGCTCCGATAATGACAGGTTTACCTTCTTTCAGTTTTGAATAAATCGTAGATAACATATTGTTTGTTACACTTGAATTATACACTTTGCTTGTAAGTCCTACTTTTGTTAAAGAACTCCAATACAAATCATTATTAGAGTAGCTTAACATATTTCTCATCGTGTTGGGATATACGGTTTTTCCGGTTTTATAAGAATAAACCATAGCTATAGAAGTTGTAAGACAACCTACATTCCCAATTGTTTTAGTGCCAATGTAAACATTTTTCCATCTGCTGTCTCCTTGTTTAAAAAGTGGTACGTTAAGACTAACTTTTGCAGATGAATTATTAGATGTTTTTTTGGTGTAACTTAAAGATATCCAACCTGTCTTTCCGTTATATGTTGTTTTCCCCCAACCGTTATTTTCCTGCGTAATCTTAACTGTAG
The DNA here is from genome assembly GCA_017473435.1 of Clostridia bacterium. Classification (GTDB taxonomy): domain Bacteria; phylum Bacillota; class Clostridia; order Oscillospirales; family Acutalibacteraceae; genus UBA6857. The sequence goes on from JAFULG010000065.1 coordinate 18,691, forward strand.
TACCCTTTGGAATTGCAGTAAGATATGAATACGATGTACCTGCGCCACTTCTGAGAACGAGTCCGCTGTTTGCTGTTATTTCCACATAGTATGATACATTTTTAACAGTTGAATTCTTTTTCCAAACAGCATATAAGGTGATATTACTATTAATTTTGACTCTTGTACCTGCAACATAAGAAGCAGTAGTTGCATTTTTATTTGTGCTCCAACCCAGGAAGGTGTATCCTGAACGAGTTGGTTTAGAAGAACTGATATTGAATGCCGTGTCAGCTTTTACAGTCTGCGATGAGGGCTGGTTATATCCTCCGTTACCGTTATATGAAAGTGTATAATACTTAGTTGTTGAAGTTTCCTTTACAGTAATTGTTCTTGTATTGGTGCCGGAAAGAGAACCGGTAATTTTAGACTGAATCTTCCATGTGCCTGCCTTGTCTAATCTTTGACCTATCCAATTGTTATCACTGTTCTTATAAGTATATGTATATGCACATGAGCCGTCGGGACGATAAATTGAAAGTGTCATATTGCAGGTGCCTGATCCATAAGTTTTGTAAAGGTTGTTATTTGCATCGTGGAGAAAAGCCCACACATAAACAAAATCACCTTTTTTGAAGCTTGTTGATTCAGAATTTCTTGCCTGAGACAAGGAATAGCCTGAACCTTTCAGTGATGCAAAAACATCATTATATGTTGCTCGCGAACTGTTGCCTGAACCTTTATAAGAACAATAATCCAAACATATCCAACCGGAACGTGTTCCGTTCGTACACTTGATTGAGGATGTGTAACCCCAATTACCATTCACCTTGGATACATAAAACGTAGTTCCTTTTGACGCCGCACCAACTTTTGAATAGTTTGTTCCGGCTCCGTATCTCACATAAGACCCCGAATTACCGGCAACAGAATAGTTTCCGAGAGAATATGAAGCTGCATTTGCAGTTATAGCTACCGTACTGAAAATTGTAATCAGCACAAGTACAATAGATATGGTTCTTTTAAACTTTTTCATATTGATATCTCCTTTTTTAGTTTTTAATAATCATATAATCTTTTTTGCTTAGCAAGAGCATATTTGCAACAATCATCCTTTGCATGGTTTTGGCAAGTCCAAATATCTAAGGCCGATCTCTTGAATAAAACATTGTTTTTTCCTCCTTTATTTTTTTATATTTAAATATTCATGTGCTATCTTGAAAAAATCAAATTAAATTAGAATTTTTTTAAAAACATTTTTCTGTGAACATCATATGATTGTTATCACACTTGAATATTCATTCCCTAAATCAAAAAAATCAAAACAGAAGTGAAAGATTCAACAAATAAAACAAAAAAATAACACTTTGACTAAATCGAATAAAGTCAAAGTGTTTAATATGCAAAAAAGCACATCTTCAGCAAAAGAAGATGTGCTTTTTATATCATCCCTAATACTAGGTAATGTAGAACGGAGAAGTTTTATGACTTATATAACAAATGCGTTTTCAGTTCAATCCCTAATATTATATTAGGTAATGTAGTATAAACACTTAGAGAAGGTTGTATAAGCTGTTGCAGGTTTCAATCCCAAACAACAGGTAATGTAGAGATGTAAAACAAACTATTTAACGAAAGACTGAGTGTAAGTATCAATCTCTAATATTTTGTAAGGTAGTAAGTACTTAAGCAACGCGTTTTCCCTTAATATGATGTTTCAATCCCTAATATTAGATAATGTGTGAAGACCTACTTGCAACTGCAGTACATGAATGGCTATATCAATTCCTATATAAGTTAAGATAAACTTTGAATCTACATGAATTATAACACTTGGATATTTACTTGTCAATATTCTTATTTTAATGCTCAGTCGAAAAACAGAATCAACTAAAAATCGTTACTCTATGCAAGCTCTTGACAACACAAGAAGTAGGTGTTATAATACGAAGGAACACAATTTGTTGTTCTACATTACCTAATATTAGGGATCGAAGTGTAAAACTCCTCCGGTAACAGAAAAAATTCTGTCATCAGAGGAGTTTTCTTTATATCTACTAATTATCTTATAAGCATTATATTTATTCGCTAATAATTTTGACCATTCCGAAGCCCTGGGCATTTTTTATGCCCAAGCCTGAATTATAAATAAATTCCAAACTTTTACTGTCACCTTTCAGCTCATATCTTCCGTTGTAGGCGTTTATCCATGTGCCCTTATAATTGGTAACAACCTTTTTATGTATACCTAAAGGATTTACTTCAATTTCAGCAGGACACTCACCATAAACAGCACTATATTTTTTAATAAAATTCTGTTTTATACCCTTAATGAACTCTTCATCTGCAGGAGAATGATACAAGGTATAACCGTCAGGCAAAGTACTTCTTATAACAACAGGAGTAACAGTTTCAAAAACAATACTGTTGCTGTTTATGTGCTTATTTATGATGTTTGCCCCATAAACATCAAGCACGGTATCAAAAAGTTTGATATGAGGGTTCAACTCAAGGCTTCTCTGAAAAGCATCGCAGAATTCAAAAACCGGACTTCTCAGTTCAAATGAAACAGTATCGGTAAAGCACAGATGCTTATCAATTATATTATAATTGCCTTTTAATGAACTAAGAACAAAGGATTTAAATTTATTTTTGTCGCCATAGCCGTTATCGTGCCAGAAATCAGAGGCGTTTATTTCCGCAAGCTTTGAGTATACAGCGCTCTGAAGCTGATAATTATAATTAAAAGGTACGCAGAATGGTCGGGTAAGCTTAAATATAATCTGAATTTGCATTATAATTACTCCTATAAATAAAATTAAACACAGTGAACCTAACATGGAATTCACTGTGTTTTTTAATCCCTAATGTTAGGTAATATATAATCCTTTTGACCAGCCAGGAGTTTAGTCTCACAAGTATAAATTCCTATATTAGGTAATGTAGAAGGTACTCGACTTAACTTAGAGACACTAGAGTATCAATCCCTATTTTCGGTAAGTAAAAAATAACCTTTGCTTATTATATTTTAACAACAAATGTTTAAAGTGTCAATATTGTGTGCATCTTTTATGCGTAAATTACGTCATTTCAAGGAAAAACTTAAAGTTTTAGTTTGTATTGTTTCCTCCAAACCTTCCTTGTTATTACACCGAAGATAATTTCTTCGCAACTCAGAAGCATGCAATAAATAAATCCGTACCAAGATAATTTAACAATAAAAAACTCAACATAATCAAATATTTCGAACATAAGTTGTGAAATCAAATAAAGATTGATCGGCAAACTACATATGGCAACAATTAAGAACATCCATAAACTTTCTCTTTTTCTACAGATGGGTAATACTGCTATTATACCGAATGCCGACAAAACCGATATTATCAAATATAAAACAGATTCATTTAAAACTGATACGAATGAAAAGTATGTCGGAATAAGCATAAATAACAATTGTAGAAAACTTTTTTTATTTAAACAAACCATAATATTACCTCGAAAATATTTATTAAGATTGTAAAAGGCAAAGCAATTTGTAAAACTACAACAATACAACAAAAACTTAATGTTGCTTTACCAATTATTCCATTATGATAAAGCCTCTTTATTCTAAAAGAACTACTTAAAATATCTTTTGACCTTTGTACTAAATCATCAACTCCAAAAATTTCACTTAAAATTTTAACGCCATCAAATCCATTAATAAAAGTGAGATTGAGCACTCCTAAAAAAATGTTATTTATTGCTGCTCCGAGAAAGAATCCACTTAGCAAATATATTTTACTGGATAAAAACAGAAACAATCCTGCAAGTAAAAAATTCATTTCCACACCAGCTGCGTTGATTTGAATTTTTTTAATTGTACTTTTTATGTTTTTTTCATTTATTAATACATATGCACCCGGTAAAAAACACCTTAACATAATCCCTAGTTCGTAAACTTTACCGCCGTAAGATAAACAAGCAATCATATGGCCTAATTCGTGAAAAATCAACCCTACAATCACTCCAATAAACCCACCGATAATTAAATAATCGATATTAATGTCGGAATAACTATTAAAAAAATTAAAGGCTGAAAATAATATAGTTGGAAACCAAGTAATAACCAACATAGTGTTTAATATAAACGCTATTAATCGAGTTTTTATAGAAACTTTTGGTCTCCATACAGTAACCAGTAACGCAAACACTGATTTGCAGAGAAAACTATTATCACGAATTATGTCTTTATTTCTTAAACGAGCTAATATTAGATCAACATCTTTCTGTTTGAGTGTTTTATCAATTTTATAAGGATTGGTTTTTCCGTCAAGTTGTCTTGCAAACCAAAATGTATATGAATCCAGTTTATGTTGTTTGTTTAACAGATCATTTTTAATTATATACTCGTTCTCATTTGTTTTTTTGAATCTTAACCAGTTAGCAAGCTTAGGATAATTCATATTGTTTCATTCCTTTGCTTTTATTGATTGTTTGTTTTGAAATACTAATTTATGAATTGTTATTCCGATTCTCCAAATAGCTCATCAAACAACTCTTTAGCCGTCTTACTTGCTTTTTTATTTGAATCAGGCTTAACCTTTTCGTTTTCCAGTGGCTTTTCGTAACGCCTATCGAATGACCTTTTCTTTTTCGGAAACGGAAAATTGTATATATTATCTATACCTGATACCCATTCAGAAAAAGTTAAAAACACAGGTTCGAAATCGCTTTTCACATCAGTCAAATCAGCTTCAGGATATGAAGCGAATACGTTTATATATTGATAATCAGGAAGTTTTGTAACAAAAGGGTATTGACCGCTTTTTAATATTAACACTTCAGCTCCGTCATCAAACTTTTTCAAATGTTACATTTCGCTGATATTTATCAAATCATGTTCTACGCCATAATAATCATATTCCTTCCCACATAGTTTTGATATAGTATCAAGAAAAACAAATTCCTTAGAAGGAAAAACTATCTAATCACAATTTGATATAATTGTATCAGCATTTTCTTTATATTTATTCTTAAGTTGACCGAAAGACTGACCAAAGAGAAAATATCTGATATTATGTCCTCTAGCCTCTGAGATGCGATTTTCAAAATTATCAACTGCAGGTAAATTACTGAATTCGTCTAAAACAAAATTTACCCTTCTGGGAAGCTTTGAGTCCGAGAACTGCGCGGAATATGTAATCAAATATTGATAACATTGAGTAAAAAACAGAGTAATAAGAAACCCTAACGAAGTTTTTTCATCAGGATAAATAATATAAATTATAGTCTTATTTTCTGCAAGATCTTTGAAATCTATATCATTTCTGCAAAGCAATTCAAGTAATGATTTATTCTGTATAAACGGTTTAAGTCCTTGTTTTAAGGTTGAATAAATACAGCTTGATGTTTTTTCGGCAACAAGATCTAAAATGGCATGCATAGAAATAGCCGCGCTCGACATTTGGTCCATATCAAACAGCATTTCTCTGAGCACATTAGCATTGCTTTCGTGAGTCATCTGTATAACATTTGACAGATTAAAACTTTCTAAATCCATCAAGTTCTCTGTACAATATGTTAAAAGCATTTCTGCGTTTTCTGGCCAGTATATATCGTTTGCCGAGTGCTTTGCGGGTCCCATTACCGCACAAACAAAATCATTAATTGCTTGTTCTGCCTCAGGCATATTACCGTTTATATATAAATCAAAAACCAAACTTAAAGGATTCCAACCATTAGATTTAGTTATGTCTCTCAGGTTTAAAACCAGAACATTGTAACCTTTGGCTTTTGCATAAGATGCCGTTCTTCTGTATGCCTCTCCCTTCGGGTCGTTTATTATAGCATTTTCTCCTGCAAAAATTATGGAATTTATGATGTTTATTTCAATAACTCTTGATTTTTTGCTGCCAGTTGCTCCTTGAATATAATAATGTGCATCCGTTGAATCAACATATAAAATATTATTCTCGTAAAATAATGGTACGCCACAACCTTTACTTTTATTTGCTTTTCTAGTGATAGGAACACAAATCTCTTTTATCTCATCAGCGGTAGCAAATCTAGATTTATTTTTGGTAACATATTGGATATATTTAGCTTCGTACATTGCTTCTTTTCTCCTCTTTTTCTTCATTGATGGCAAAACCTATTTTTACCTTTGGCTGCTCTTTTGGAAGCTGCAGCAGTACTTGCTCAATGTTAAAAAATGATTTGAGTTTTGCTATGAGCTCATCATTACATTTTTCATTGATTACAAACACGCAGTTAATACGATTTAGGTTATCTTTAACGAAAAACATAAAAGCATCAAAGTATCGGTTTAAAATTTTATTGTTCCATTCAGAAATATCAATAACAACATTCCCTGTATATTCATTTTTAAACCTTAACAGATGTCTGGATTCATATAAGAATCTGTCAATTTCACGAAAACGCTCATTCTCAGAAACATAAAGGAAATTAAAATCATAATATCCGTCAGGAAATATTTTTAAACATCTGTCTTTGACTTTCTCGTAAGTACCAATTATAATTTTCATTTTACTCTCCTTTAGTAATCTACTTTCGCTCTGCATATTTTTCGGTTCGCATCTTTTTTCTTATCGGGTATCACTTTAGGACTTGGATTTAAGCATCCAAAATCTTCCCATCTGTTTCTTTTTAAGCTGTTTATATTCTTTTGATCCTTTTTTGACAGCTTATCATATGCAACAAACTTTTTCATTTTTTCACCTCCTTAAATTTCACATCAGATAATTCTTTATAGATCAAAAACACTTACAATTTAATTGTGTTACACTTTAATATTCATTACCTGTTTTAAAAAAATCAAAAAACTATTGGTTAGATGAACCAACAGTTTCTAATATGTTGTAATTTACTTAATGTAAAAACGACTTAGTTTTTAACAAATACATAGTAATATATTTAAAATCTAATATTGACACTTACACAGTTTCATTATATAATCAGCGTATAAATAGTTGTTCTATGCTACCTAATAAAGGGATTGATGCTTTTTTTAGTCCTTCTAAAAATATTTAATAATAAATGTTCTACATTACCTAATATTAGGGATTGATACATAACGTCCACAGAATTTCACCTCCTATAGGTTTTATCTACATTACCTAATATTAGGGATTGATACTTTTCCAAGTCAGGCTTATATTTGAAATCTTCACATCTACATTACCTAATATTAGGGATTGATACTTTATAATTGAACAAGGATTACCGCCTTCTATATGAGCCTCTACATTACCTAATATCAGAATTTTATCTAACTCAATTTATAAAAAAACATACTCTCTTTACAAAAATGTTAGGCGGGTATGGTCGGTAATGTTTATACTGTTTTTATGCTAGTCGCTATACGCCTGAAACCATCAATTTCAGGCGTATAACTTTTTTCAACCTCCTTCTTAAAATTTCTATAATGGTTATTCGCTTTTAAACAAATAATTATTGTTTGCTAAGTTTAACCTGATTATTATACACGGCATTTATATTGCTGCTTACTTTACTGTCAAACAGATTATCGAAAGTATTTTTAGCCTGAATGGAGTATTTGCCGTAATTGTATACATTCTTCAACTGTGCCAAGGCTGTTGATCCGTTTGAATAAATATCAACAATATCACCTAAGGCCTTACCGTATGTTCCAACGAGGGTATTAAACATCGCGGAAAAATGAGTTTTTAAGGAGCTTTTTGTAGCTTTGCTCATATTGGTATAGTCATCTACTAAACCAAGCATACAATCGGTCCCGGAAAAGAGGAATGCTGTTCTTGCATTGACAAGACAGTTTTTAACCTTTACAGCTTCTTCGTAAGAAGATACACCGTTTGAACAATAGCTTTTAACTGCATCGGCATTTGAAACCGCCATTGCTGAAACTTCTTCTAACAAAATCGCTGTTAAGAGGTCTATATATCCTTCCTCGGTTAAATATGTGCAGGATGAAATAAGCGATTTAGGATTTTTGGTAAGCATGATACTTGCGAAAGAACCGGAAATAGAACCTAAAATCTTTTGCTTGTTCTGTACTGAAAGAATCTCCTGGCATACATCGTTAAGCTTAGCAACACTATAATAGTTTTTAACTATATCAATAAGGTTGTTACTTAATATATTTACATAATCTGTAAACATAAGCTTTTTTAATGTTTCTTTATCAGTCACCGGAGTATAGTTAGATTTTAAATATACGACTGTTCCCTTGGAAATACCGTTATGGGCAGATTTGAGGGATGCCTTAAAGAATTTGGTATTGCCAATGTAATAAGTGCTTTGAATATTGCATTTTGATGAAAGACTGGTTGTTGTCGAAGTAGTGGGTTTGGAGCTGGAAGTATTTGATGATGAGGTTGATTTCTTCACACAGTATGCAAGCGAAATCCAACCTGATTTGGTACCATTAGTACATTTGATAGATGAGGTATAACCCCACTCACCGCTAACCTTACTCACGTTAAATGTAACACCCTTTGAAGCAGCACCGACTTTGGAATAATTAGTACCGGCTCCTTTTCTCACATTTGAACCGTTAGATGCATTTACCATATATGTACCGGTAGAATATTTTTCTGAACTTGATGATGAGCTTTTTTTGTTGCAATACGCAAGTGAAACCCATCCTGATTTCGTACCATTGGTACATTTGATAGATGATGTATAACCCCACTCACCGTTAACCTTACTTACATTAAAGGTAACACCTTTAGAGGCTGCACCTACTCTCGAGTAACCTGTACCGGCTCCCTTTCTTACATTAACACCACTGGGGGCACTTACAGTATATGTACCTGTAGTATTTGATGCCGCATTTGCTACGATTGCAATTGAACCGAATATTGTTACAACCACAAGAGCCAAAGATATAATCTTTTTGAGATTTTTCATTTTAACGTCTCCTTTTTATTTTGATAGAAGTTTTGTAAAAAAGCCCTGCAACAGCATTCTTGCAAAAATCACTCCTTTATAGTATTTGAACAGTTAGCTATATAGGTCGATCTCTTGAATACACCATCACTTTTCCTCCTTTTGTTTGGTTACACTTAAATATTCAATTTGTAAATTAAAAATATCAAAACAACATAAAAATTTTTGTGTAACATTAATACACAGTTACCTTCGCATTCTTTTTTACACTTTTATATTCATTCTTGAAATCAAATAAATCAAAATTTTTTAATAACATGCATACTTATTGAAAAAACTTGGTTTTAAATTGAGGCAAAGTATTAAATAGTATAAAAAAGCACACCTTCAAAATGAAGATGTGCTTTTTATGTAGAAAGGTAATTGTACTGTTTAATCTCTCAATGCTTCGCCGATACTGTCTCGTATTATTTCATAAAACTTTTTTTGTCGATAATGAAATGTATTTTGTAACACCCCACAAAATACGTATACCGCTTTGTCTTTGAGAATCTTAATGTCAGAATTGTTTTTGTACAAATTTTCCGCCAAATCGTTTTCAAAAACAAACTGAGACAATTCAGCATAACAAAGCTCAAGAAAATCTTCAGGCATACCATCAATTAATGTGGTCATTTTGCTTGTGAAATCTGCGGCCAAAGGTTCAAGTAGTATCTTACTATAAGTATTCAAATTATTGAAGTATTCAGAAAACTTCCGGGTGTAATTAATCAAAATCTTACTATAAATATATGGTGTCAATTCAATCGCTTTGCCTGATTTAATTAAATCAGAGACAAACCTTGCTATTATAACAATGTTATTTTCACCAACATGTGTAGTTTCACTATCCACTATCTCTATTTCTTTTTCGTCGTTATCAGGATTTTCGTCTCCGACTATAACAGCTTTTATTCCGGTTGGCTTATAAATGCCTCCACCGGTTTCCGTTGTTTCTTTCAGCGACAGCCAACTGAATTTCGTTTTCATTCTGTCTTTCAGCAGACTTATAAAATAAGTAGAGAATTTCATACCTTTTCCAGGCTTGTATCCGGAGGAAGAGTTCTCTCCGGATTGAAGTTTCTTTTCGCCTATTGCCTCTTCGATAACATCATAGAATACACCGATTGTACAATTAACACCGAAAACATAACCCCAATCATCTGTATGATCGTAAGAGGGAAATTCTTTGATTTTATTCTTTCTTTGCTCTTCTGTTTCAGGTGTATACGCATTGTAGAGCATTTCCCATAGTCTCGCTCTGTCTTCTGGTTGGCGGTTTTCAGAAAAATGTCTGTCGGCAATTTCATTTAATCTGTCAAAAGAAATTTTGAAAGCCTTCATGAATTTTATCCCTCCACTCCCAACATTGCACGTAAAGCGTCCTCCGGATTTGTTAACTTAAGCTTAGCAAGACTGTTTATAGCAGAATCTATATAAAATAAAGGAGTAACATCGTATATTTCGCCAATATCAGAGCCCGGAGGCGCATTCCATGGTCTGGCACCATAAACAACTTTTTTTATTTCAACATTTTCCTTAACCTTATAAGCATAATTAAGTGCCATATTAATTATAATGGGGATCGGCTTTGTTCCGTAGGTGAGACAAGCAAAAAGCTCATCATCTTTTTCGACAACGCCAATAAGCTTTGAAAATAATTTTATCTGCGTATCTACTGTTTCATCACCGTTTTTATAAACTGGAAGTAAATCATATTCAAATCCTATATCATTTTTCATTTCTTCCAATTCTTCTAAAAATAATTCATAATTTTTGTTGCTTACTTCACCATCGATTTTACCCTTAATTATTACAGGTACAATTATAATTTTCTCATTTTTGCTGACAAAATTATTTATTGTAGCAAGTATCGGAAATGCAATTTTCTTGTTGCAAATCAGACTTTCATTATCCATAGCATTGTAATACATAGGGTTTAAATCGTTACCTTGAAGTGAAATTGTTGTTATAAATTTTTTCATGCTTTTTCTCCATTCTATGTTTATAGCATATATTGACAGTGCCAAAAGTCACTTTGATTATATCTTATATCGGTCTTCTTTGTCAATTTTTTTCGTTTATATATAATCTGATTGAATTGATTTATAATTTAATATTCATATCCCAAAACACAAAAATCACAACAAGTAAAAAATATAAAGGGCTTTTATTATTAAAGCAGATATCTAACATTGATATGTATATCAAAAATCCGATACTCATAAAGCTCATATTTTCAACAAACAAAAAGAAAAAGCGTCTTGCAAGCTTATGCTTCAAGATGCTTTTTTCTTTTACTGTTAAAAGTAATCGCTAATATTAGGTAATGTAGCAAACGAGATTATGAGATTGACCGGAATAAAGTTCAAAATTATCAATCCCTAACATTAGGTAATGTAGGAAAACGAATGGAGTTACTCCAAGGCGTTGGATTAAACTGTATCAATCCCTAATATTAGGTAAGGTAGATTTAACTAAAAAATACGAACACGAGTTTTACAATGATGAATGTCAATCCCTGATATTTGGTAATGTAGTTATTTTGTAAAATATGGTGTATACCAGTGTATCAATCCCTAACATTAGGTAAAATTAAATTTAATTTCAAATATATTATACCAGCCTGGTGTGTTCATGTCAATGTTTATAGTATTTTATATTCAGTTGTAAAATGAAACTCACTCAAAAGAAGTTATTCAACATAAGCTTTTCTTGACAAGATAAAAATATGATAGTATAATGTAAAAAAGCAAATTATTATACATTACCTAATATTAGGGATTGTATGCATAAAGTAAAATAACAAAGAGACTTGCCGGTTAAAACATGCAAGTCTCTTTGTTTTATAATGTTATTATTTTACAAAAGCATCATATGTAAATCTTGCACCGAGCCGGAAGCCTGATATGAAGCTGTCAGAATTACCGATGCTTGAAAATTCATTATAAGCAAGAACGTAATTTACAAACAACTCTTTTTCCTTTTCGGGTAGCATTTCGGTCAATTCTTCTTCCTTCTTAACAAGAGCGCTGAGCTTCTTTTTCAGTTTAGGTGTGATTTCTGTAGAGAGTGACTGCGGCTCAATGTTACCATAATAAAATTCTTCGATAAAGTTTGACATTGTATCCCTCCTAAGTTTGAGTCCATTTTTTAGGTCTGCAGTAGTTAATAAATTATGAACGAGATAATTGTAAATAAATTGTAAACGAGCATTTTCGGTCAGTTCTACCATCACTAAACTTGAAAGCCCTAAAATACCCGTAACCCCAGTAAAATAGGGCTTTTTCACCACCTTTCGTGTCGAAATTTGTGTAAGATTTTGCGTTGCTTTTCGCTTAATTTATGGTTCTATTTTAACATCTACAGGTGCCATTGCCGCGCCCATATTTGTGCTGTCCACTATACCTAAATCCACTACCGTGCCGAGATGAGCCGCCGTGATTTTCGGCAGATTTCCCGAGTCACTCTCGCTTAAAATAAGCGCACCTGCCCCCGTGACCGTACGCTGTGCCGTAGGCGTCCGCTGACCGCCGTACTCAAGCGGAAAACGGAATTGCTTTTCTGCAGAGCAGAAGTGAGAGCTTGTTGCTGCCATGCATATATTCATCGCACCGCTTTCAACAGAAAGGCAGGCAACAAGAGAAGAAAGTGCCATTGTTGAGCAGGCTCCGAACACTCCGCCAAAGGGCACACTCATATCTCTTAAGGAAAAGCTTGCACTTATACATTGATTAAGAAGATCGCCTGCAAAAACCGCATCGATGTCCTTTTCCTTCATATTTCCCTTTTTTAAGGCTGTCTGCATTGCAGCAGTAAGCAAATCGCTTTCCGCCTTCTCCCAAGCCTTTTCGCCCATTGTGGTGTCCTCAAACACCTTATCAAAGCATTTTCCAAGCGGACCTTCCCCCTCAAGCCTGCCCGCTACACCCGCACTTGCAATCACACGGATTTCCTTTTCAAAAGTAAAGGTTTTTCCTTTTCTTGTTGCCATGGCTTCACCTCAAAAATCAGTCTAAAATTATATTTTGCAAAGTTTTTACAAATATTCCTTGCCATATTGATTTTTCTTCTTTTCGCGTGATATAATTCGACCAGAAGCAAAAAAAGGAGTTTTATTATGAAGTTTTCAATAGTAAAAAATCAATTTGTCAAGGACGGCAATCCGGTTAAGCTGATTTCGGGTGCAGTGCACTATTTCCGCAATATGCCCGACACCTGGGAGGATATTTTCCTTAAGATGAAGGCTATGGGCTGTAACTGCGTTGAAACCTACTGTGCCTGGAATATGCACGAAAAAAAGCCCGGTGAATATGACTTCACGGGCAACCTCAACATTGCAAAATTTATCGAAACAGCGCAGAAGTGCGACCTTATGGTTATCGTGCGCCCCGGCCCCTATATCTGCGCAGAGTGGGAGTTCGGCGGACTTCCCTGGTGGATTCAGTGCGACGAGGATATGGAAATCCGCTGCAGTAACGAGATATACATCAAGCACTTTGACCGCTACCTTGACAAAATGTGCGAGCAAATAAGGCCCTACCTCACAACAAATGGCGGTAATGTGATTATGCTCCAATGTGAAAACGAGTACGGCTACTACGGCGACGACAGAAAGTACCTTGCTTATCTTAAGGATGGCTATGTGAGAAGAGGCATCGATGTTCCCCTCTTCACCTCTGACGGCACAAGCAGAGATAATATCCTCGACGGAAGCATTGACGGTTGCCTTGCAACACTTAACTTCGGTAGCCGTGTTGAGGAAAACTTCAAGGCTCACGATGAGCTTTACCCCGACAGCCCGAAGATGTGCATGGAAATGTGGAACGGTTGGTTTGACGCATGGGGTGACGAATATCACCATACCACCTCTGCCGAGGATTACGCCAAGGTTGTTGACGATATGCTTAATAAGGGCAACCTTAATATGTATATGTTCATCGGCGGAACAAACTTCGGCTTTACAAGTGGCGCAAACCATTATGAAAGATTTGCTCCCGATGTTACAAGCTATGACTACGATGCAATGCTTACCGAGTGCGGTGATGTGACAAAGAAATATTACGCTGTGCGTGATGTGATTAAAAAGCACACAGGTGAAGAGCTTCCCGAGGTGCCCGCCAACCGTGAGAAAAAGGCATACGGTAAATTTTCTCTCACCGAAAAGTGCGGATTTTTTGAGGCACTTCCCAACCTTTCAAAGCCCATTCACTCCGATGTGCCCAAGTGTATGGAGCATTACGGTATAGGCTACGGCTTTATAGCCTACAGAACAAGGCTCAACCGTGACTATGAAAATGTAAAGCTTACCTTTGCGGAGCTTGGCGACAGAGCACAGATTTACATAAACCGTGAGCTCAAGGGCATTGTTTACATCAACGAAAGCCTTGAAATTGAGATAAGTGCAAAAGAGGGTGACTACCTCACCGTGCTTTGCGAAAATATGGGCAGAGCCAACTTTGGACCGAAGATGATGCGCAAGAAGGGTATTTCAGGCAGATGCCTGCTCGGCGGCAAGATTCACTTTGACTGGGAGGTTTATCCCCTGCCTATGGACAACCTTGACCTTATCAGCTTTGGCGATAAAGCAACCGAGGAAAAATCGGTGTTCTATAAGGGTGCGGTTAACATTGAGGGCACACCGAAGGATACCTTCCTTAAGCTCGATAATTTCACCAAGGGCTTTGTTGTGCTCAACGGCTTCAACCTTGGCAGATATTGGGAAATCGGACCGCAGAAGACCCTTTATGTACCTGCAAGCGTGCTTAAAGAGGGAGAGAATGAGCTGATTGTGTTTGAAAGTGACGGCATCAAGGGTGAGGCTGTGGTTGAGTTCACGGATGTGCCGGAGCTGGGGTAAGAGTAGTCAGATAAAACCGTTGTTCTGAAAACAAAACGCCAGGCTAAAGAATTCTTGAATGGATTCAACTGTTGAACAAACCGGCAAAAAATGATATTATATCCTTAACACAATTTACGAGGTGGAAATATGAGTAAGCTAATCGCAAAAGAGTATAAGTGCTTCGAAGACATAAAAAATATCCGTGCTGACGGAAGTGAATTCTGGTACGCAAGAGAGCTAGCTTTGGCTCTTGATTATACACAGTGGAGAAATTTTCATAAGGTTATCAAGAGAGCTATGATAGCCTGCGAGAACAGCGGACACGACGTTTCTCTCGATTTTGCCGAGGTCAGCAAAATCGTATCAGCCGGTGCAACAAGTAAGCCTATGCTTGATTATGAGCTTACCCGTTATGCCTGCTATCTTATCGTACAGAACGGCGACCCGAGAAAAGAGGTAATAGCTCTCGGTCAGACATATTTTGCTATTCAGACCTACAGACAGGAGGTTGCCGACAGATTCAATCAGCTTGACGAGGACAGCCGAAGACTGGTTGTTCGCGGTGATATAAAGCAGTGGAATCAGCTTCTCGCTGAAACGGCAAGACAAGCCGGAGTTATCACCAATGAAGAATTTGCGATTTTTCAGAACGCAGGCTATATAGGACTTTACGGCGGACTTACCGTTGATGATATTCACAAGAAAAAAGGTCTTGAGGTAGGTCAGAAAATTCTTGACTATATGGGCAGTACGGAGCTTATTGCAAACCTTTTCAGAATTTCACAAACAGAGGAAAAGCTTCGTAAGGATAATGTGAGCGATGCAAATACAGCAACAGCCGTACACCACACCGTCGGCAAAGAGGTCAGAAAGGCCATTGAAGAAATCGGCGGCACAATGCCTGAGAACTTGCCGACACCCGAAAAGAGTATAGCACAGATAGAAAAAGAACAAATGGAAAGATTAAAGCAAAAAGCGAAAAACGGACAGCTTATGCTTGACGAATAAGAGGTAAAATCAATGCCGAAACACCCATTTCCACCCTTATACGACAAAAATTCAAATCTGATAATAATGTATTTAAGTTAATTGAATAAAAATCAAGTGGCTGTAAACTTTCGTTTTACAGTCACTTTTTTGACCTCGCCGGTCGGGCTTTCTTTTCTTGGAAGAAAAGAAACAAAAGAACTTTCCGTTTTTTTATTTCATCAACCAATACACTACTCCGTACACCGCCGCACTCGAGCACCCGAAAACTATAACAGGCCCCGCAATGGAAAACATCTGTGCCGCAGTGCCGAGTATACGTCCCTCAGCCTGAAACTCAAGAGCCGTCGCAACAATCGAATTCGCAAAGCCCGAAATAGGTACAGCCGTTCCGGCACCCGCGTGCTTCGCAATTATATCAAACACACCCACAGCTGTCAGCAGAGCCGTAATAACAATCAGTATTATCATCGCCGCACTGCGGCTTTCCTGCTCCTTAAGTCCCATATTCTGAAAAACAATGAACATTCCCTCGGCAAAGGCACAGATAGCTCCGCCGAAGAGAAAAGCCTTTATGCAGTCGGATAATGCAGGTGAATCCGGTGAAGCCTTTTTTGTCATTTCGGCATATTCTTTTTTTGAAACCGAAATTGTAATCAACCCCTTGTTTTTTTATTAATTATAGCATTGCTTAATGCTCACGAAATATACCTGTCCTTGTTGACAAAGAGCAATAAAAAAGTTAAAATAAAAAAGTAAAATTCATTTTGCAAGGAGAAAATATTATGGCAGTTTTTAAACCCTTTAAGGCTGTACGCCCCTTACCCGAATACGCTGACAGAGTAGCCGCCCTCCCCTATGACGTTATGAACAGCAAGGAAGCAGCAGAAATGGCAAAGGGTAATCCCCTTTCCTTCCTTCACGTTGATAAGGCTGAAATCGACCTTCCCGAGGGTACGGATATATACGACGAAAAGGTTTACCTCAAAGCAAAGGAAAACCTCAAAAATCTTGAAAAGAACGGTATCTGCAAAAAAGAGCCCGTTCCCTGCTTCTACATCTACCGCCAGATTATGAACGGCAGAAGTCAGACAGGTATCGTAGGCTGTGCCTCCATTGACGATTATATCAACAACATCATCAAAAAGCACGAGTTCACCCGAGCTGACAAGGAAGCAGACCGCATCCGCCACGTTGATTACTGCAACGCTAACACAGGTCCTATCTTCCTTACCTACCGCAGTAACGATACCGTTTCAAACATCGTAAGCACATGGAAGACAACCCGTAAGCCTGTTTATGATTTCGTTACCGAGGACGGTATCGGCAATACCGTATGGGTAATTGACGACGAAAAAACAAACGCCGCCCTTGCCGAGGCCTTCGCAGATACCGATTACCTCTATATTGCCGACGGTCACCACCGTTGCGCATCTGCCGTTAAGGTAGGTCTTAAGCGCCGTGAGCAGTTCCCCGATTTTGACGGCACCGAGGAATTCAACTTTTTCCTTGCAGTCGCTTTCCCTGCCGACGAGCTCGAAATTATGGACTACAACCGCGTTATGAAGGATCTCGGCGGTAAAACAAAGGAAGAGTTTCTCACCGCTATGAGCGAGAAGTTTATTATCGAAGAAATCGGCACAGAGGCCTACAAGCCCGTCGCCCGTCACACCTTCGGTATGTACCTTGACAAAATGTGGTACAAGCTTACCGCAAAGGAAGGCACCTACCCTGAAAGTGACCCCGTCGGCTCACTCGACGTTTCAATTCTGCAGAACAACTGCATCACTCCCGTTTTCGGAATCACAGACCCGAGAACCGACAAGCGCATTGATTTTATCGGCGGTATAAGAGGTCTCGGAGAGCTTGAAAAGCGTTGCCGTGAGGATATGGTTATTGCATTTTCAATGTTCCCTACCTCCCTTGACGAGCTTATGGCGATAGCTGACGCAGGCGAGGTTATGCCTCCCAAGTCAACCTGGTTTGAGCCTAAGCTTTTGAGCGGACTTTTCATCCATAAACTCAAATAAATTTAAAAGGGATTTATCCTATGACAGAAAAATTATATTATACTGACGCTTACCGTGATGAATTCGAGTGTAAAGTTATGAACCTTTACACAGATGATAAGTATATTTACGTTGAAACTGACCGCACCGCCTTTTTTCCCGAGGGCGGAGGGCAGACCTCTGACCGCGGTTTTCTCGGTGAAGCCTATGTGGAAAACGTACAAATTGTTGACGGAAAGATTTTGCACTTTGTTGAAAACAATGAGGAAAACGTTAAAAAGCTGCAAAATTCCACAATTCTCAAAGGGAAAATCGACATGAAAAAGCGTTTTTCCGATATGCAGCAGCACTCGGGCGAGCATATTTTCTCCGGCATTGTTCATAAGCTTTACGGCTACAACAATGTGGGATTCCACCTCGGAAGTGAGGTTGTCACCCTTGATTTTGACGGTGTGCTGAATGAAGAGGATATCTGTAAAGTAGAAAGCCTTGTCAACGAGGCTATATGGAGAAACCTTGAAATCAGGATTTTGTACCCCTCCGACGAGGAGCTTAAGGCAATCACCTACCGCAGTAAAATTGAAATTGAAGGTCAGGTGAGAATTGTAGAAATAGACGGTGTTGACACCTGTGCCTGCTGTGCTCCCCACGTGAAAAGAACGGGTGAAATCGGCTTGATTGAAGTAGTCAATTTTGAAAAATACAAGGGCGGAACGAGGGTTTCCATTCTCTGCGGAGAAAGAGCGTTAAAGGACATCCGCCATAAGCTTAATGAAAACCGTAAGGTTTCCGTAATCACCAAGGCAAAGCAGAGTGAAACCGCCGAGGCCGTTGAAAGGCTGATGAAGGAAAAGGACAGACTTGAATTTGACCTTGTGGGTGCTAACCGTGAGATTCTTTTTTCAAAGGCGGAGACTATATCAGACGACAAAAGGATAATTGTTTTTGACAGGAAGCTTCAGGGCAAGCTTCTTACAGAATTCACCGAGGCTATAAAAAATAAGGCTACCGATTTTGTTGCTTGTTTTTGCGGTGAAAACGGCTCTTACCGCTACTGTATTGCAAGCAGAACAGTTGACCTGCACCCTCTTGCGAGGGCGCTTAATATCGCCTTTAACGGCAAGGGCGGCGGCAGAGGTGAAATGCTTCAGGGCAGCCTTACGGGAGCTGAAGAAGATATCAGAGCGTTTCTTGACAGTATAACCCTGTAAAAAAGGAGGAGAAAAATATGAAGCTTTACATCAAGCAGAAGGTATTTTCCTGGAAGGACAAATTCTACGTAAAGGACGAAAACGGCAACGACCGCTACTATGTTGAGGGTGAGTTTTTCTCCCTCGGAAAGAAGCTTCACATCTACGATATGAACAGCAACGAGATTGCCTTTATTCATCAGAAGGTGCTGTCATTTCTGCCGAGATTTTTTGTATTTATCGGCGGCATTCAGGTGGCTGAAATTGTAAAGGAGTTTACCTTTTTCAGGAACAAGTACCGCATTGAGGGACTTGGTTGGGATGTTGACGGCGACTTTATGGACCACGATTATGAAATTACTCATATGGGCAGACCCATTGTTGCAATTTCAAAGGAATGGTTTACATGGGGTGACTCCTATATGCTTGACATTGCGGACAATGTTGATCCGGTAAATGCACTTTCCGTTGTGCTTGCGATTGACTGTGTGATTGAGATGCAGAGAAGGTCGAGTGCGTCGAATTAACAAAACAAGAAAAGTTCTTTGATTCTTTCTTACAAGAAAGAATGCCCCGCGGCGAGCGATAAAAAAATTAAGCACCGTTTTAAAGGCGGTGCTTTTGTTATGCATAAAAAGCGGACACGGCAAGCCGTGTCCCTACTGTATTGTTATAAACGAACAATTTAATATTTTTGTTTTATCGCTCGCCGCGTGGCGTTACTTTTTTGAAAAAAAGTAACCAAAAAACTTTTCTTGTTTTTACGGCAGCAGCTTCACAATCTCTCTTGTCGTAACCTCATAACCCTTCGCCGAAAGGTGAAGTCCGTCATAAGTACACTCTGCCTTAAGGTTGCCCTTTTCGTCGGCAAGAGCCTCCGTAAGATCAATAAATGCTGCACCGTATTTTTCAGCGAGAGCCTTGTACCTTCTGTTAGCCTCAAGGATGTCGCTGTTTCTTCTCTTACCTGCACGACCATTGATAACGGGATAAATAGCCTCAAGGATAACCTTACAGTCGGGACACTCCTGTTTGAAAAGCTTAAGAGTGTTTTCCATATTTTTTTCAACAAAGGCAGGATCAAAACCCATCCCAAGGTCATTCGTTCCGATAAGGATTACAACTGCCTTCGGCTTTATGCAAAGCACGTTTTCCTTTGCTCTTTTGTAAAGACCGATTGTCGTATCTCCGCCAATACCTCTGTTATAAAGCTCAAGACCGCTTTTAACGGAATATTCACCGTACCAGTCGCTGATGTTAAGAAACTCTGTAATTGAGTCGCCGAAGAAAACAACCTGACCTTCCTTTGCCACAGTTTTGCAATGGTGTGTAAACCAGTCACGCATACGGCACTTATGTGCATCGTATTCTGTTTTTTTAAGTCTTCTTTTTTCTGTGAAATTCATTATTTTCTACCTGTGGAGCCGAAGCCGCCTTCCCCTCTTACTGTATCGTCTAGCTCATCAGCAAGAACAAAGTTTGCAGTAACAAAGGGAGCAATTACCATCTGTGCCACCCTTTCACCGCTTTCAACTATCTGATCCTCTTTACCGTGATTGTGAAGGGCGACCATAACCTCACCGCGATAGTCAGCGTCAACTACGCCGACCTTATTTGCCGGCGCAAGTCCTCTTTTACTTGCAAGTCCGCTTCTTGCATAAATGAAGCCTGCAAAGCCAACGGGAATTTCAAAGGCAAGCCCCGTAGGAATAAGCTTTGATTCACCGGCTTCTATTACAACAGCCTCATCAAGACAAGCGTAAAGGTCCGCTCCGGCGGCAAACTCACTGCCGTAGGTCGGAACAACTGCGTTTTCTCTTAACTTTTTGATTTTTACATCATACTGCATTTGTGTCACCCTCCCAGAGTATTATTCGGTTTTCCTGCAAGGATTTCTTAACATCGATTATGCGCTGATTTTCAGAGCCCTTGAAGCGGAGCTTAAGATTCTTTTTTTCCTCGACGAACTTACCGTCAACAAGTATATCAATGCAGGAAAGCATTTTATCCGTAATCATTTTATCACAAAGTCTGCCCGAAAGCAAATCCTTTTCAAAATCGTAGCCCGTATAGCACCAGATTGTCTTTTCGGGGTATCTCTCTTTTATTTTAGGAAGGAATTCACAAAGCACCGCCTGATTTCTCGGCTCAAAGGGCTCACCGCCCAAAAGTGAAAAGCCCTTGATATAGTCAGGTGAAAGCGCCTCAAGTATTCTGTTTTCTTCCCTTTCGGTGAACTCCTCACCGTAGTTGAAGTCCCATGCCTCCTCGTTGAAGCAGCCCTTGCAGCGGTGGGTGCAGCCGGAAACAAAAAGGGAGACTCTCACTCCCGGGCCGTTTGCCACGTCGAAGGGTTTTATAGTTGCGTAGTTCATAGCTTTTCCTCCGCTTGTTTAAAATGCGAATAAAGAACCAACAGACAGACTGTTGATTCTTTTTTCGTAAATTGTAATGTTTTCATTTGACCTCGCCGGTCGGGCATTACTTTTCTTGAAAGAAAAGTAATCAAAAGAACTTTACGCTTTCTGCGAATTACAGATGAAGCACTCTTGCCTTAATTTCTTTTGTCTTACCTACGTTCCAGAAATTTTCACCAAGGTAGCCGCAGGTTCTTCTTGTAACATTCATCTTTTTCTGATCCTTGTTACCGCAGGAGGGGCACTCCCACTCAAGGTCGTCGTTGATTTTGATTTCGCCGTCATAGCCGCAGCAGTGACAGTAGTCACTCTTTGTGTTAAACTCGGCATACTGAATATTATCGTAGATAAACTTTACAAGCTCCTCGAGGGCCTCAAGGTTGTGGCGCATATTGGGAATTTCAACGTAGGAAATTGCACCGCCCGAGGAAATTGTCTGGAACTGGCTTTCAAAGGTGAACTTTTTGAAGGCGTCAATATTCTCACGGACGTCAACATGGTAGGAGTTGGTGTAATAACCCTTATCCGTAACATCCTCAATTGTACCGAAGCGCTTTTTGTCAACACGTGCAAAGCGGTAGCAAAGGCTTTCGGCAGGAGTACCGTAAAGACCGAAGCCGAGGCCTGTTTCCTTCTTCCACTTTTCGCAGTGCTCACGAAGGCTCTTCATAACCTTAAGAGCAAATTCCGTACCCTCAGGCTCTGTATGGCTTACACCCTTAACAAGCTTTGTAAGCTCATAAAGACCGATGTAACCGAGTGAAATTGTGCTGTAACCGTCGTGAAGGAACTTTTCAATGCTCTCGCCCTTTTCGAGTCTTGCGATTGCACCGTAGCGCCAATGGACGGGGCTTGTATCGGAAATAACCTTGTGAAGGGCTTCGTGACGGCACATAAGAGCCTCGAAGCAAAGCTCAAGTCTGTCCTCAAGAAGCTCCCAGAACTTCTCCTCGTCGCCCTTTGCGAGAATACCGAGCTGAGGAAGATTAAGGGAAACAACGCCCTGATTGAAACGACCCTCGAACTTGTAGTTACCGTTTTCATCCTTCCAGGGTGAAAGGAAGCTACGACATCCCATGGGTGAAAATACATTGCCCTCGTAGTTTTCACGCATCTTCTTTGCGGAAATATAGTCGGGATAAAGTCTCTTTGCGGAGCACTTTACTGCAAGCTTTGTGATATAGTCATATTTGCCACCCTTAAGGCAGTTATGCTCGTCAAGAACATAAACAAGCTTTGGGAATGCGGGAGTTACATAAACGCCCTTTTCATTCTTGATGCCCTGATATCTCTGACGGAGAATCTCCTCGATAATCATTGCATTTTCTTCGATATATTCGTCGCCCTCCTTAAGGTTAAGGAAAATTGTAACGAAGGGTGACTGACCGTTGGTGGTCATAAGAGTATTAATCTGATACTGAATTGTCTGAACGCCTGAACGAAGCTCATCCTGAAGACGGTCAGCAACAATTTTCTCAATTTCTTCAGCCGTAAACTGACTGCTGAATTCCTCTGTAAGGTGCTTTGTAAACTTGTCACGGCTCTTACGAAGATACTTGCCGAGGTGACTGATGTCAACAGACTGTCCACCGTACTGACTTGAAGCAACAGAAGCGATAATCTGCGTCATAACATTACATGCAACCTGGAAGCTCTTGGGACTTTCGATAAGCTTTGCATTCATAACTGTGCCGTTATCGAGCATATCTCCGATATTGATAAGGCAGCAGTTGAAAATAGGCTGAAGGAAGTAGTCGGCGTCGTGGAAATGGATTGCACCCTCATCGTGTGCCTTTGAAATATGCTCGGGAAGGAGCATTCTGCGAGTAAGGTCCTTACTTACCTCACCTGCAATAAGGTCACGCTGTGTAGCCGCCATAACGGCGTCCTTGTTGGAGTTTTCCTCCATAACATCCTTATTTGAGTTTTTGATAAGGCTTAAGATTGAATCGTCGGTGGTGTTAGCCTTTCTTACAAGGGCTCTGTTGTAGCGGTAGATGATATATGCCTTTGCTAGAGCGTATCTGTCAAGCTCCATAAGCTTCTGCTCAACCATATCCTGAATATCCTCAACGAGGATTCTAGACTTTCTCTTTTCGTTGATAAAATCTGCAATTTCTTCCATCTGCTCTGCTGTGATTCTCTCATTTTCCTCAACGGCATCGTTAGCCTTTGAAAGCGCGATTATAATTTTACTGCGGTCAAATTCCACAGTTGTGCCGTCTCTTTTGATTACTGTCATTTTACTATTCTCCTTTCTGTTTTTCATTTTTATGGTACGGCTCTTATTATATAGCATATATTGTGTTATGTCAATATAAAAAACCACAAAATATTGTGGCTTTAAGTGAAAATATTTATTTTTTTGCACAAGATGAATTTCGCGGTGCTCTAAAATCGCGACCTCGAATATAATATATCTTATTTTGTGTTAAGTCAAGCAAAAAACACAAGATTTTGTGTTTTTTACCCTTTGCACAAATTTATAAAAAAATACTGTGAATTTTGATTATAAATAGAACAAAAAGGGTCGAGGGCCCCTATGTTATAAACAAATCATCCGCGGTCAGACCCCTCCACCGCTAACGCGGTCCCCCTTTTCCTCCGGAAACCGAAACCCTTTTGTCTGCTCTGCAGACATTTCCCCTAGCAGGGGAATCTCCTTTTAGGGGAGATAAAAATTTGCTCCCCTGAAAGGGGAGCTGACAAAATCTTTGATTTTGTCTGAGGGGTTTACTGACTACTGACTACTATATAACTCGGCCCTTTGGCCTTTGGCCCTAGCCCTCACGCCATTGCCCAGTCAATCGCTTTTCTTACTCCTTCGGTTTCGATAAGCGTAATGCCTTTTTCAACAAGGTTCTTCATTGCGCTGAGGTCGATACCCCAAAGGGAGGAATCAGCAAGAATCTGTTCAAGGTCACCTGTCATAATGCTGATAACAGCATCCGGGTTATCCTGAACGGGATTGTTCTTATAATAGTATATAAGGCAGGAAAGCGCAAACACAAGAGGTTTGGGAAGTGCATCGTTTTTGAGAATGTAATCCTCGATTGAGGGAAGCACTCTTTCCTTGAACTTGCTTACGGAGTTGAGTGAAATCGCCTGCCAGCGGTGCTTTATGTATGGGTTTGCAAAGCGCTCAAGCACGGCGGCGGCAAAGTCCTTTATTTCGTCCTTATCCTCTAAAAGAGGAAGGATTGTGTCAAAAAGGCAACGGTTGAGATAAGCTGAAAGCTGTTCATCATCAAGGCTCTGCTTAACGGTTTCGACGCCGCAGATAAGGCTGGGGAAAACAAGGCTTGTATGTGAGCCGTTGAGAATACGCACCTTCATTTTTTTGTAGGGTGCAACATCGTCACTCCAGATAACATTGAGTCCGGCTTTTTTAAGAGGAAGCTCATTTTCAAAGTCGCCCTCAATTACCCAAAGGTGATAGGGCTCGGCGGTATTAAGAAGCTTATCTTCTCTGCCGATTTCCTTGTAAAGCTCACGGGCATCCTCGGGAAAGCCCGTTACAATACGGTCAACAAGGGTATTGCAGAAGGTGTTCTCGTTTTCAATCCACTCAGAGAAATCCTCACCCAGCTCCCAGACAGCGGCATATTTAAGAACGCATTTTTTAAGCGCCTTACCGTTATCGGAAATAAGCTCACAGGGTAAAATCACAAAACCGGGAAGATGACGAAGATAACGCTGATATAAAAGCTGAGTAAGCTTACCGGGAAAAGAAAGTGCAGGTCTGTCCTCAAAATTGCATTTTTTGTTAAATTCAATACCTGCCTCCGTAGTATTTGAAACGATGAAGCGTAAATCGGGATTTTTTGCAAGGGCAAGATACTCGTCATAATTATTATAGGGATCAACGCAACGGCTTACGCAGGTAATCTCACGTCTTGTACACACCTGTTCACCTTTATCAACACCGCGAAGGTAAAGGTTATAGTTTCCGTCGGCCTCATTTATAAGCTTTGATTTACCACCCTTTGTAGGCTGAACGATTACAATATCGCCGTCGAATAATTCTTTTTCGCGGAGAGTCTGCACAAAATCGGCAAAGAAGCCACGCAAAAAGTTACCCGTACCGAACTGAATGATTTTTTCTTTCATTTTTCCACCTCTGAATTATAATAAGACAGGATATACAGTATAACAAAAAAATATGTTTTTGTCTTTATTTTTACAAATTTTTTTTAAAAAAATCTTTGCAAAAGGTATTGACATTTTCATTTTAAGGTGGTATCATATGCAAGCGCTTGAGAGAGCGAAACAGAATATGCGAGAGTGGCGGAATCGGCAGACGCGCACGTTTGAGGGGCGTGTGGGGCAGCTCGTACGGGTTCAAGTCCCGTCTCTCGCACCATATTGAGTATTCATAAGGGATTTGACCTGTGAATACTCAATTTTTTTATCTTTATATAAAAGTATATAACCCACTATGACACTTTCAGTTTTTCTAACTGCAAAGATGTCAAGTGGGATTTTTTTATTAAACTATTGCAACAATGCAAATAATTGTGATATACTGATAATGCCAAACAAATTTAATAAATAGAATTAGCGGTATCGTTTTCTTTTTTATGGGAATATTATACCCTTTTCTTATCATAACTATTTTTAGAATTTGGTAAAATCGCAAATTCCATTAAATGGTTATGGTAGAGATACTCTAATTCTATTTAAATTTGTTTGGCGACAATCGGGGTTTGCGTTTTCGGTGCGTTGGCTTCGGTTGGCGCACTTTTTTATTTTGTGGAGATAATAAAGTGAACTTTATAAAAAGGAGGGAAATAAGTTATTGATTTTTCCACTTAAAACGAACAAGAAAGTAAAGGTGATTATTATGCAAAAAATCAAAAAACATTAACAATAATAATTTGCATTGCAATGTTATCATCTGTAATGTGTTTTACATCTTTGACAACCTCAGCAGCAAAAATGGTAGATAGTTATACAGTACTTGTTTTGGATACATCCGGCAGTATGAGCGATGAACCTCTTATTGCATTAAAGGATGTCGCTAAACGATTTTGTGCCTCTTTACTAGGAGCGGATAGTATAAATGAAATAGCTATTGTTGAATTTAATACAACTTGCTCATCTATTGGTTTTACAAGTGATTATTCAACATTGAAATCAAAAATTGAATCTCTTACAGCTAACGGCAACACAAATTTATATGATGCTTTATTAACTGCTAATTCGTTATTATCAAATGTATCGTCAACTGCAACAAGAAACATAGTTGTTTTATCAGATGGTGAGCCTTCTACAGGTACAATGTCAGAAACTGGTCCTTACGAAAAAGGAACAGGTATTTTAGGTTTGTTTGGTTATCATAAATACGCTAACGCCGTTTATAATCTTATGGAAGATTATAAACAAGTATATGATGTTTATACTGTAGGTTTCTTTCATAAATCTACATCAACATTAGCTCATAGCCTTCTTAACGATATAAACAATAAAGGTTATTATGATGCACAGAATGCCAGTGAACTTACATTTATGTTTTCTAATATAGCTGACAGTGTAAATAAAAAAACTCCAAAAGATTATGATTTTTTTGAAGACAGCTATAATTTTAGAAATTATACATCCAGTTCGATTTCGCGTTCATATTTTACAACCATATATGAGCCATCTTCAGGAAAAGCATTGTACAATATAAAGAAAAGTGCAAGTTCAGGTGGATTGTGTTTTGGAATGGCATATACAACAGCTGCAATTTACAATGGTTTACCATCAGTTGAAAGATGGACTTGGAGCAAGTTGATAGGAAAAGAGTCTGCAACTAAAATTCGTGACATTCACAATGAAAACGATTCTTATGGAGTAAGAGTATCTTCTTCTGTAAGCCTTTTTGATGATCAAGGCACACTATTAAATGATAGTTATATTAAATACGCGTTTATTTATCAATGGAGCAGCGAAGCTAGAGCTCAATTTAATAGCAATTTCAACGACGTATCAGGATTAAAAGAACTTGTTAAAAATTATGCAAACAACAATAGAATAGGGGTTGTTGTTTGTATACAACATTACGAAATGGATGAATACGGAAATCGTAAATTGGATGAAAACGGAGATTTCATATCAACATCAGGGCACGCTATTCTTGCAGTTGGAGTTGATGGAAAGGATATTCTGATAGATGACCCCAACAACTCCGATGGATTAGAACGTTTAACTATAAACAATGACTTATCTTGGTCTTACAGTAGACCTTGGGAATCTGACGGTATTAATAGTAATAATTCAGACTTGTTTTTTGCTACAGACATATATAGACCTTATCAAATAATTCTTACGGGCAACAAGACAACAGTTGGTGATGGTATACTTAATAACAATTCAACTTTTACAGATACCTTTGTGGACGATATGGAGCGATTAGATGCAAACAACACATTGATTACATTTACTGATGATGTTAAAATAGATGGTACTGAAATAGTATCAAGCATAACATCAACTGATTTCGCATCTATCGACAGTTCAATCTTAAATAATGACATCGTAGCTTATTGGGTTCAAGATTCAAATGAAATACTTGTATCAAATACATCAAATTCAAAAAATACAATCCAAATCGCAAAGGACAATTCATTACTTGCCGCAAATGTTAATTCAGAAGATAATATTGTAGTAACAAATTCTGAAACAAAATTTAATACAAGTGAAGGAAGCGAGTTGGAAATTTCATTAGAGACAGTGTCTGATTATGACAGTTCTTGCATATCAATTCAGGGAACAGCTTTATCTGACACAGTAACAACATCTAAAACAGATACGGGTGTTATTGTAACCGGACTTAATGATATTACTATAACATATTTAGAAAATGATACCGAAATTGCAAAAACTACGGCTTCTGTTAAGGATGGTAGAGAAGTAACTATAACAGTTGACGATACCAATAATAAAGTTGAAACAGATTTCATTGATGAAAACGTGCCTGATGAATCCGAAAAAGACAATAATACTTGTAAATATTGCGGCAAAGTACACGGAGATTCATTTTTTGATATGATTATTAGGTTTATTCATATGTTCTTCAATTTTATGGAATCATTGTTTAAATAAATCTAATCCCTTATGAGCACCCGCACCATGACTCAGCAGTTAAAACCTGCTGAGTTCTTTTTTATCCTGTTTAAGGAAAACACAAAGGGACTTGAAGCCTAAGAGGGTGAGAAGCGTTAAGAAAACAGTCCGGCGGACTGTTTTTAGCTTCGAAGTCCGAAGTCGGGTACCGAATGCACAGCATTGGGTCGACGAGGATGCAGCATTTGCGAAGCAAAGGCATGTCCCGTCTCTCACACAAAAAACAGGCAAGCTTAGGCGTTGTACTCTTAAGGACAGTAAAAAAGGATGTGTAGAAATTTCTACACATCCTTTTAGTTTTGTCTCACACCGTAACAAGCAGGGAAAATGTACGGCACATTTTCCACTTGTTAGGAGAACCTAATACCCTTTTATAAATATCATCTATTCGATAAATTGGAATTTAATTAAAAGAAAAATAAATCTTCAAATTTTTTATCCAATGCTATGCACAAAACTAATGCAAGCTTTGCGGTCGGATTAAACTGTCCAGTTTCAATTGAACTGATTGTGTTTCGTGAAACACCTACCATTTCTGCTAATTGTTGTTGAGATAATCCTTTTTCACTGCGAGCATCTTTCAGACTGTTTTTTAATATCAATTTATCATCCATATTTATGCTACCGCCTTAAATACAATCGCAACAGCGAATACAACAGCAAAAGCAATTTCGATAATGCCATAGATTAGCTTAGAGGGAGTTTTTAAATACTTAAATAAAACAATATTGCTACTACCTTGCATAGCAAAATACACCATCCACCCAACCAATGCGAGTTCTGGCATATTCAAAACAAATTCGCTAACAAGGATTAAAGCAACACAAAGCAATCCACCGACAAGCATACCGACTCGCGATGCTTTACCAAATACTGCTAACTCTCGCTCATCAAGTTTTCCTTTGTTTTCCTGCTGGCTTATCTTCAAAATTTCATCTTTGTTCATAACAAATCTCCTTTGACAAGTTTTCTTGTCATTATTATAACATTGCCAAGTGAACTTGTCAATAACTTTTTTGCAAAGTTTTATTGGCGGAGTTTCAAACAAAAGAGGGCGCTACCGAAGTAACACCCTTTATATACATTATTCAGTTTGATAAATTCTTATTTATCGGTCAGTTGTATTATAGCATAACTTGACTAACAAATAAAGAGAATATTAAAAACACCCACAGTTTTAAAAACTATGGGTGTTTTCGCATCTTGTTGTACTATCCTTAATTGTACGGCTCTTAAGGCTTGCCTGTTTTTTATCCATTGCGAAAACAATGGTATATCATTAAATGTATATCCCGCCCGTGGCGAGGTATACATTCGTATATCATCACCCGACAGGGTGCATATCATCAGCCGCAGGCTGTATTCCTTTCGCAATGATGATATACAGAACTTCGTTCTGATATGATACAACACTTCGTGTTGATGATATGCAAGGCTTGCGCCTTGATTTTTATTATGTAAACACAACCCTCAACTCACACAAAAAACCATCCGCCTTCACGCACCGACACACGGTGCTGAAAGCGGATTATATCTTTACAGCGTAACACCGTCCTTGAAAATTGCAATTTCTCGGTAGGAGTTTTTTTCGTTGCAGGTTTCTCTGCCCTCGCAAACCTCTTTGATAAACTGCCACAGCTCCTCCTCGTTGCCTGTCATTGCATCAAAGTCCATCCAATGAGGCTTCTTTTCGTAAATTGCGGTGTTGGTGGCAATCTTCACCGTCGGCACTGGAGCACCGAGAGGTGTACCTCTGCCCGTTGTGAAAAGAATTATATGACAGCCAGCCGCGGTAAGATTGGTGCAGGCCACAATATCATTACCCGGTCCGTTGAGGAGATTAAGCCCCTTTTCCTTTACGGTGTCGCCATAGGTAAGCACAGCCGTAACAGGAGCAGTACCGCCCTTCTGCACACAGCCAAGAGATTTATCCTCGAGAGTGGTGATACCTCCTGCCTTATTGCCCGGTGAGGGGTTTTCCGAAACAGGCTGACCGTGAGAGGTGAAGTATTCCTTGAAGCCGTTAATCATATCAACGGTTTTGAAGAAAACATTTTTATTTACGCATCTGTTCATCAAAAGCTGTTCAGCGCCGAACATCTCGGGCACCTCTGTCAGCACGGCACTACCGCCCATAGCAACGAGGCTGTCGGTGATTTTTCCGCACAGAGGATTGGCTGTGATTCCTGAAAATCCGTCGCTTCCGCCACACTTCATTCCTATTACGATTTCGCTGACAGGAACAGGCTCGCGCTTTTCGAGCTCTGCTTTTACCTGAAGCTCACGGATAATTTTTACACCCTCGGCTATTTCATCCTCGCAGTCCTGAACGTTGAGAAAGCGTACCCTTTCCCCGTCAACCTCACCGAGGATTTTTTTCATTTCGGCTATATTATTGTTTTCACAGCCAAGACCGAGCACAAGAACACCCGAAGCGTTAGGATGATTTATAAGACCCTTGAGTATAAGCTGAGTCCTTTTATGATCTCCGCCAAGCTGACTGCAGCCGTAGGGATGGGTGAAGCAGAACACACCTGTAAGCGCGGAAAGCTTCTGCGAAATTCCGTTGACACATCCGACGGTGTTAACAATCCACACATCGTTACGTATACCTACCTGTCCGTTTTCACGTCTGTAAGCCATAACAGTAAAAGGCTCTTTTGCCTTTGAGTTTTCAAAGCAGGGAGAATAAGTATAATCAAGGGTACCGGAAAGAGCCGTTTTAAGATTGTGGGAATGCACGTGCTCCCCCTTTTTTATACACTCACTTGCAACGCCTATGGGGTAGCCGTATTTTATAACGCTCTCCCCCTTGGGAATATCACAAAGAGCATACTTGTGACCGCTTTCAAGGTCAACGTGAACATTGTCCCTTTCGTGTATTTTAACGTAACTCATTGTTCCTACCTCCCTTTTTTACAGGCAATATTTTAGCATAAGTGAAAATAATTTTCTACTGTTATGTTAATTTTTTCTTTCTTTTTTGTCTTTTGTATTGTTTTTATTAAGCATTTATGAGATAATTCCCTAAAGAACAAATTTTAGGAGTATTATTATGAGTTCAATGAAAGAAAGAATGCACACGGGAGAAATCTACATTCCCGATGACGAAGAGATAATGAGTGAGCAGCTCAAAAGACTCAACAAGCTTTACGACTTCAATATGACACGTCCCACAGAGCTTGACAAAAGAGAGGAAATGCTTAAAAGCATGTTTGCCGAAATCGGCGAAAACTGCTATATAGAGCCTCCCCTTCACGCCAACCATGCAGGCT
The DNA here is from genome assembly GCA_017473435.1 of Clostridia bacterium. GTDB lineage: Bacteria > Bacillota > Clostridia > Oscillospirales > Acutalibacteraceae > UBA6857. The sequence continues at coordinate 50,407 of JAFULG010000065.1, forward strand.
ACCACGTTCACTTCGGCAATAACGTTTATGCAAACTTCGGTCTGACCCTTGTTGACGATACCCACATTTATGTCGGTGACTGCACAATGTTCGGGCCTAACGTTGTTATTGCTACGGCAGGTCATCCTATCCTTCCCGAGCTTCGTGAAAAAGCTCTGCAGTTCAATATGCCTGTTCACATCGGCAGAAACTGCTGGCTTGGCGCAGGTGTAATCGTCCTCCCCGGTGTCACAATCGGCGACAATAGTGTAATCGGTGCCGGCAGTGTTGTTACAAAGGATATCCCTGCAAATGTAATTGCCGTAGGTAATCCTTGCAGAGTGCTTCGTGAAATCGGAGAAAAGGACAGAGAGTTTTATTTCAAGGACAGAAAGATTTCAGATGAATGGTTTAAGTGAGGTAATTTATGAACTTAGCTAACAAATTAACAGTTTTCAGGATGATACTTGTCCCCTTTTTCGTGGTGTTCAACCTGACAGATTTTACAGCCTTTAACGAGCTTATAGCTCTTATCATTTTTGTTGTGGCAACAATCACCGACAAGCTTGACGGCACTATTGCAAAAAGACAGGGCACGGTGACAAACTTCGGTAAATTTATGGATCCTATGGCAGATAAGCTTCTTGTCTGCTCAGCACTCATCTGCCTTTGTGCCAAGGGTGAAATTCCTGCCTGGGTAGTGCTTATAATAATCGGAAGAGAGTTTGCAATAAGCGGTATAAGGCAGATTGCCGCTGACAACGGTGTTGCAATAGCCGCTTCAAAATGGGGCAAGGCAAAAACCGTGGCACAAATGGCTATGATTATCATTATGCTTACAGGAAAAGCTTTTACAAATCTTACCCTTGACGCATTTTCACTTATTGTGATGTATGCTGCTGTTGCACTTACGGTTATTTCCCTTATTGATTACATTGTAAAGAACAGCAAGGTTATTACTATGGGGGAAATGTAAAAGCGAAAATAACAGCAAACAAGCAAAGTTCTTTGATTCTTTCTTACAAGAAAGAATGCCTTGCGGCGAGCAATGTATACAATAAACCATACCAACAAGGGTCACGGACTTTTCATCTCCGTGACCCTGCTTTTTTAATCATTTGATGACCTCGCCGGTCGGGCGTTACTTTTTTTGTAAAAAAAGTAACCAAAAAAACTTTACTTGTTTCACCTCAAAAGACACACTGCGTGTGCTGCAATGCCTTCCTTCGCGCCCGTAAAGCCAAGTCCCTCCTCGGTGGTCGCCTTTACGCTGACACAAGAAGCATCAACACCCATACACTCCGCAATTTTTTCACGCATCGTGTCAATATAAGGGCGAAGCTTCGGTGCCTGTGCAAGTATTGTTGAGTCAATATTTTCAATTTCAAAGCCTGCTTCTCTTACTCTTTCACAAACAACAGAAAGCAACTTAAGGCTGTCTGCACCTTTATAGGCAGGGTCGCTGTCGGGGAAAAGCTTACCGATATCACCGAGAGCCGCCGCACCTAAAAGCGCATCGGAAATCGCGTGGAGCAATACATCGGCATCGGAATGACCGAGAAGTCCCTTTTCGTGAGGTATATTCACTCCGCCTATAATAAGAGCTCTGCCCTCAACAAGTTTATGTACATCGTATCCGTGTCCTATTCTCATAAGCTTATCTCCTTTGCTTTTTCGATAAATTCCTCATAGGTTACAAACGAATTTAATATTTTAACAAGATTCGAGGTTGACATTCTTTCGGGCAGGGCAAGGCTTTTTAAAAGCTTCTGCTTTTTAATTTTGCTGTCGGGTCTTCCCGAAAAGCCCCACTCATAAAGGTCAATGTTGGTAATCAGCCGTCTTTCGCTGTTTTCGCTTTTACCGCAAAGCACCCCGGCCTTGCTAAATGCCTCCAGGAGAACCTCCTCCTTCATACCCTCAACGCCGAGCTTGCCTTCCTTACCGCCTTCGGTTTTACGCTTTTCCTTACCGTAAATATCAGGTATGTAGACATTGGTTATCTTTTCCGTGGGCACAACAGAAGAAATAAAATTTCTTATCATAAAGCCTGCCGAGTCGCTATCGGTAAGGACGATTATACCTTTCTCGCCTGCAAGGCGGCGGATAAGCTGTTGCTTTTCTTTATCCTTGAAAATACCGAAGCCGTCGGTTTTTATTAAAAGCCCATCGATTATATTCGACAGCTTTATTATATCGTATTTGCCCTCAACTATAACGGGCCTGTCAAGCTTTATCATACCTTGTCACCGTTTGAAACAAGGAAAAGCCTCACCATAAGCTGTTCAAGTATAACAGCGGGGTTGTCCCTGCCGCTTTTAAGCTTAAGGTCAGCCTCCGTAAGCACATCAATACACTTACGTAAAGTATCAATATCAATTCTCGATGAATCCCTGGCACCGTTTTTCAGGCGGAAAGCTGTTTTGCCGTAGCCGTAGGCCTCACTCAGCTCCTCTGCACCCTTACCGCAGGCAAGGGAAACCTTGGCTCTGTACATATCTACATAAGCTCCTACGATTGTTCCGAGAATAAATTCCGGCTGTGTCTTCTGTCTTAAAAGGATTCCGAGAACCTCGTAGGCCTTATCAAAGTTTTTCATAAGAAGGAACTTTGTAAGGTCATAAATCCTTGCCTCGTCAGTTTTAACGGCAACCTCGTCAATATGCTTTTTGGTAATTTCTCCCCCTGCGGCATAGTGGCAGACCTTTGAAAGCTCATTTATAAGCACATTGAAATCATCGCCCACAACGCTTACAAGGTAGTGCGCACCGTCGGCAGTAAGCACACAGCCCTGCTTTGAAGCCGAGGAAATAAGAGGCTTTATAAGGTCGTTGCCGCTCCTTTTGTTGAGCTGACAGACAGCACCCTTCTTTTTGATAATATCGGCAATTTTTTTCGCCTTCAAAAGTGAAAAATCGTCAGCCGTCTGCAAGAAAATCAGCACCGTGCTTTCCGAAGGATTTTCCAGGTAATCCTTAAGCAGAGTAAAATCGCTGTCATTCATCGCTTCAAGCTTAAGGTCGCGTACAACCACCGCACGACGGTCACTCATAAGAGGCATCATAATCGCAGCATCGATTATCTCCTGAATATCAATGCCCTTTCCGTCAAAGGTCTGAAGGTTGAAATCAAAAAAATCCTTGCTGACTGCCTTTTCGGCCAAGGTATCGCTGTAATATTTTTTGAGATAAGCCTCATTGCCGCAGAAAAGATATACGGGCAGAAAATCGCCGCTTTTTATATGCGCCTTCAACTGCTTTTCATCAAATTCTGCCATAAGAACTCACCTCTTAACTGTAATGCTTTCCCCTTTGCCGAGGAAAAATTCCTCGCCGTTAATACTAATAACAGCTCCGTCATCATAATTTTCAATTATTATATCACAATCATCCGCATATTGCAAAGCCTCACAGGAAAAATCACAAATATATTTTCCGTCAAGTCTGCTCTGATATCTTTCTCCCTTTTTAACAGCAAAAAGCTCTGCGCCCCTTGAATCGAGACAGGACTCAAAAAGTCCGGCTTCATAGCTTGGTATATCAGTAACAAGCACGGCTTTACCGTCACTTTCAACCGCCACGGCAATTCTGCCCTCATAATCGGCAAGATGAATTTTCACACCCTTATCAGAGTTATTCTCATAAAATACCGTAAGGCCGAGGGAAATCACAACCGCTGATATTACAAGCCCTCTTCTGACAGGCGCGTTACTCCTTTTGAAAAAAGCAAGACTCAGTAAAAGGATAAGCACCGCCGCCTCAATGTACAAAGGAAGATTTTCCGCGTTAAAAACAAGAAAGGCATTTCTCAGCTCAGAAAACTCCGAGGCTGTAAAAATAACATATTCTGAAACAAGCTTTACAATTATACCTACGGGCAAAGCAATAAAGCTGACACCCGACAACAAAACATAAGCACCTGAAAGCATTAGCAAAGGAGTAACCGCAAAGCTTATGAGTATATTGACCCAGGCGGACACCGTAGAAATTCCTCCGAAATTATAAATCAGCACAGGGAAGGTAAATACAAGAACGCTTATGCTTATAAAAAACAGATCACTGCAATATATAACAAGCTTTTTAAAAGGAGTGTTAATGCTTTTTCCGCCTAAAAATTCACCGCATCTTTTCATATAAAGCTGACCGAGGGTAAGTATGCCGAGAGTAGACAGAAAGGAAAGCTGTAAGGAAACGCTCAATACACACATCGGATTAAAAAGTATCATAACAAATACTGCAAAGCCGAGGCTGTTGAGGCTGTCGCTTCTGTAACGGGAAAGCTTACCGATAAGATAAACCGCACTCATAAACCCGGCACGCTTAACCGATTCACTCATACCTGCAAGAAACATAATGAAAAACACAGTAAAAAGCAAAAGCATATATTTCAGTTTAGCTCCCTTACCCTTTTCGGGAATAAGCTCACCGAGAGAATAAACCCATACCGAAAGGTGAAGCCCCGACACAGCCAGCAAATGGGCGATTCCCGTTTCACGGAAGGCATCGTAAAGTCTGTCGTCAAGCACGCTTTTGTCACCCGTAAGTATACCTACAAGCAAGCCTGCAATTCTGTCACCGAAGCCGTAACGCAACCTTTCTGCCACAAAGGAACGTATTTTATGAAAATAATAATTTACGCCCCTGAAGCAAGGCTTAGTGCAGGTAAAATCCGTAACCGAATAAGCACCCAGCAGAATATTCTCTCCCATAAAATAACGGCTGATGCTCTTTTCTCCTTCACCGGGAATATAGACCTTACCCGTGAAGCTGACACAGTCGCCTATCTCAAGCAAATCAAGGTCAATTCCGTCCTTCATCGGAGAAAAGGAAAGGCGAAGCTTTCCCTTTGCTTTTTCGCCGCCGACACTTTCAAGCTCAAGCACACAGTAATGGCGACCCTTATCCTTTTTCATATAAGGTGCTTCGCTTACCGTAGCCCTGACCTCAACGCTGTTACCCGTAAGGCTTTGGGTGTGCAGTCTTTCATTATTATAATGGACAAACAGAAAGCAGACAGCTGCCGCCGTAAACAAGCATACGGGCACGGTATCTGTCTGCCTTAAATTTTTGTTGAGTAACGAAAAGAACCCCAATGTCAACGAAGCCGCACAAACGCACATAGCAACGTCCGACCTGTTGATAAAAGCCGAAGCAAGCATAAAACCAAAGCCTGTGAAGCCGACTACGGCAAATGGTCTTTTCATTTTAATCAGTCATGAAAGAAAAGAGGAAGCTCCTCAAGGAAGATAATATCGTCACGCTTTGCGGCATCGCCCTCAGCGAGGATAGCCGCCTTGGCAACCACGTTTGTATCGAACTTTTCGAGAAGCTTTTCAACGGCAAGGAGTGATTCACCGGTGCTGATAACGTCGTCAAGGATAACAACTTTTTTGCCTGTAAGCTTTTCGCCCTCAAGGGAATCAAGGAAAAGTGTCTGCTCCTTATCGGTTGTGATTGAGCGCACATTTACGCTCACGGGATTCTGCATATAAAGCTTTGCACCCTTACGGCAGATATAGTAAGGCTTACCGCTCTGTCTTGCCATTTCGTGAGCAAGAGGAATTGCCTTTGCCTCGGGAGCTACAATAGCATCAAACTCGGGGCATTTTTTAATAAGCTCACCTGCAGCGGCAACAGTCATTTCAACGTCTCCGAAAATTACAAAGCCTGCAATATCAAGCTTATCGTTAACCTTACATATAGGAAGATCTCTTTCAAGACCTGCGATTGTCATTTTGTAAAAGCTCATAATTTCTCCGTCCTTATAAATAAATTACTATTTGATTTTATCACTCCGGGCAGACATTGTCAATAAAAAATCTTGACATATTTTCTCTGTTATGATTAAATGTTCTTATCAGACGAAAGGCGGTAATATTATGAAGAAAACAGCCAAAAAACTTTTGAGCATCCTTCTTTCTGCGCTTATGCTTCTCCCCTTTTCAGCCGTAGCTTTTGCCGCAGACGGTGACTACACAATCAATTCACCCTACGCTGACGTAATCTGGGAGGGCGAAAACGCCTGGGGTGCATACAAAGGCAACCTCCACTCACACACAACCTACAGCGATGCTGATGTTGACCTTGCAACAATGGTCAAGGAATACTACAATCAGGGCTATGACTTCCTTGCAAACGCTGACCACGGCATTACCGGCAAGGAGTGGAACAGGCATCAGACCTTCCTTCCCCTTTACGCTTATCAGACCCTTCTCGGCAACAAGGTTCAGCACCTCACCGACGAGGAATTTGAAGGCATCACATCGGGCACATATCCCACAGCTGACGGCACGGTAAGAGGCAACGGTATGACCTGCGTTGTTGGTGCAAACGAGCTTAACAACCTCACCCTTACAAAAAGCCACGTAAACGGCTATTTCCTTCCCGAGGGTGTCGGTGACGGCTTCGGTGGAAGAGAAAACGGCTTTGAATTGGCAGTTGCCTTTGTTGACAAGGCCGGCGGACTTTCTCACATCAACCATCCCGGCGACTTCCTTGAATCAAGTAGAAACATTGATGCTGTAAGCGATAAAGAAAATGTTGCCTTGTTCGGTGACATTCTCCTTAAGTATGACTCCTGCCTCGGTATTGAGGTTTTCAACGAAAACAACAGCGTCACTCCCTACGACCGTATTCTCTGGGACAACCTGCTTATGTACTGTCTCCCTTACGGCAAGAATGTTATCGGCTTCAGCAACACCGACGCTCACAGAACAGAGGATATCGACACCTCCTTCAGCGTGTTTATGATGGAGGAGAACACATCAGAAAAGGTTAAGGAAACTATGCAGTCAGGTGCTTTCTTTGCTGTTACAAGACGACTTAAGGCTAACGATGTTATCGGTCCTGCAAAGGAGATTGACGCACGCAATACAGACATCCCCTATCCCATTTTCACAAAGGTTGAGGTAGAGGGTCACGAGATCAGCGTAAAAGCTGAAAACGCTGACACAATTCAGTGGATTGCTGACGGTAAGGTTATCGCATCCGGAAGCATCTCCGACGGCTATGACTGTCTGGACCTTGATACCGTTGACGGTGCAGAGGACTTCACCTATGTAAGAGCCGAGCTTTTCGGCAAGGGCGGCATCTGCCTTACCCAGGCTCTCGTTATTGAGGACGGAAGCGCAACTCCCACATATGAGGGTGCAAAGGGCTTTGACGCTATCATCAAGAACATTGTCTATTTCTTCAAGAGCTCACTTCTCTGGACAATCATAGTTGAAATTACAAGACTGTAAAAATTAAACAAAAATTGCCCTGTTTTCCGCAGTAAGAGAAACGGAAAACGGGGCGTTTTCTTATGCTTAAAAAGCGCTTTTGTTGTGCATTATTCACATAATTATATTATTATGTTGAAAACTCTTGACGGTTGAATTAAAAAAGTATATAATTAAGACACAATAAAGAAAGGGGTGTTACCGATGTACTGTTTAATGTAAACCGTACGATTTGATAACATTACAAATTAAAATGTCAGACGTTGCAGTGTTTTGTAACGGTAAATAAAAGTGAATTTATCAGATCGGACGAACCGACCTAATTATATATATGAGAAAACACAGTTATGTGACTTTCCCTTGCAGAGGAAAGGGAAAGATGGAGAAAACAAAAGGTATCTCGTAGCCGAAGGAGAAAAGGTTCGTAGGAGAAAAGAAAAAGGGATACGGAAGAAGTGTATTCCACGGCTTAAGGAGAAATAAGTCAGCGAATCAGGGCATTCACAAAAAAACAAAAGGGCAAAAAGACTTACGGGTTTGAGAAGCATATACACTCCCCCGAAGCAAATGCCGAAACTAAAGGTTTAATAAAGGTTAAAAGGTGAATAAAAGAGATACAAGGACAATTTAATAGTATAACTAAATAATAAAAAGACATCTTATAATAAATTGAGCCGTTGCTAAAAAAGCAGCGGCTTTTAATTCGCAATTCGTAATGCGCAATTCGCAATTATTTCTGACTTTAACTGACCTTTATACATTTGTATATAAAGAAAAAGAAAAGTAAAAATTAAAAGAGATATAAAAAGTAAAATATAAGTTAATGTAAAAGTAAAATGCATTTGCATGCATTTGCATGCATTTGCATATAAAGAAAAGTAAAAAGAAAATATAAAACTAAAGTAAAAATATATGTAAAAGTAAAAATGAGCTTATGCAATTGCATGCATTTGCAGGTAATACTAATACTTATTCTAATGTTAAATCTTATGTTAATGTTAAATATAAGTCTTATGCTCAAGCATGCTCGTGTAGGTAATACTAATACTAATACTAATTCTATTTCTGATGTTAATTCTAATACTAATGTTTGTGTTAATGTTAATGCTATGCATATGCCATCACACAAATACACACATATTCATATAAACATTGACAACCTCCCCTTTTGACTGTATAATCGTATAAGATGTTTCACAAAGGAGAGGTAAAGATATGTCAGCTAAATTTTTTATACAGAAGTACATTGCCCAGTTAAAGGCACTTAACCCCAAGTACGACACAATATTTGAGCTTCACAGCGAGGAAAATCCCGTTATTTATCAGGACAGAGAAAACCTCCGCCTTTCCTTTGCGATGATTGCCGATACCCATCTGCCCAACCGTGAAAGTGCATCCGCCAACCTCAACAACTTTTTCCTTGACGCTGAAAAATCAGGTGCAGAGTACGACGCAATGCTCATGGCAGGCGATATTGCCGACTGGGGCTTCAACAGCGAATATGACCGAGTTTTCGACGTTATGGATAAGCAGACCGCTGTGCCGAAAATTTTCCTTACAATGGGTAACCACGATGTGCGCGTGTTCTTCAAAAACAGCCGTAATCGTGTTATGGAAAGGGTTGACCGCTACCTCGGAATTGAGACAAAGGGCAAAACCTACTATTCCTACGATATAAAGGGCTATACCTTCATCGTTATTTGTACAGAAAGACGCCTTCTTGAAAAGGCATCCCTTACAAAGGAGCAGATTGATTTCCTTGACAAGGAGCTTGCAAGGGCAACAAAAGACGGTAAGCCCGTATTTGTAATGTGCCATCAGGCGTTCAAAAACACCCACGGTCTGCCCGAGGTATGGAAGACAGGTGATATGGGTGAGGAGTCTGACGAGGTAAGAGCCGTTATGGAAAAATACAAGAACGTTTTCTTCATCAACGGACATCTTCACGGCGGTATTTTTGAAAAGACCCTTGAGGTGCTTAAAGAAGAAAACAACGTTTACTCCCTCTCCGTTCCCGGCTACAGAAAGGAAAACAACTTCGGTATCAAGGATTGCGGTACAGGCTACTACGCCGAGGTTTACGACGACAGGGTTGTATTCACCGCCCGTAAGTTCATCAGCGGTGAGTACCTCGAGGGAGATTACACAAAATTTGAAATAAAACTGATATAATCATTGACAATATTCTGCTTTTAATGTTAGAATGAAGAGGAATATTTTTGAGGAAGACCCTTATCTATTCCGATAAGGGTCTTTAAACTTTTACAGACACAAGGAGAACAGATATGAATCACGACATTATTATCATCGGCGCCGGCCCCGGCGGTATTTTCGCCGCTTACGAGCTTATAAAACTTAACCCCGGACTTAAGGTTGCGGTGTTTGAGGCAGGTCACGAATTAAGCAAGCGCAAATGTCCCATTGACGGAGATAAAATAAAAACCTGCATAGGCTGTAAAACCTGCAGTATTATGAGCGGCTTCGGCGGTGCAGGAGCTTTTTCCGACGGCAAGTACAACATAACCAACGATTTCGGCGGCACGCTTTACGAATACATAGGCAAAAAGCCGGCACTCGACCTTATGCGCTATGTTGACGAAATCAACCTCAAATACGGCGGTGAGGGAACAAGGCTTTACTCAACAGCAGGCTCACGCTTCAAGACAGAGTGCATCCGTAATGACCTTCACCTGCTTGACGCTTCCGTAAGACACCTCGGCACAGACATCAACTACATTGTGCTTGAAAACATTTACGCTTACCTTAAGGATAAGGTTGAGTTTTACTTTGACACACCCGTTGTCACCGTTTCAAGAGAAAACGGCACCTACAACGTAATCACAAAGGATAAAACCTACAGCTGTGACAAGTGCATCATTTCCGTCGGCAGAAGCGGAAGCAAATGGATGGAATCCGTATGCCGTGACCTTGACGTAAAGACTAACTCCAACCGTGTTGACATCGGCGTAAGAGTTGAGCTTCCGGCGGCAGTTTTTGCTCACCTTACCGACGAGCTTTACGAAAGCAAGATTGTTTACCGCACGGAGAAATACGGCGACAAGGTGCGCACCTTCTGTATGAACCCCAAGGGCTCCGTCGTAAACGAGAACACAAACGGAATCATAACCGTAAACGGTCACAGCTATGAGGACCCTGCAAAGCAGACGGACAACACCAACTTTGCCCTGCTTGTTGCAAAGCATTTTTCGGAGCCCTTCAAGGACTCCAACGGCTACGGTGAATCTATTGCACGCTTAAGCAATATGCTCGGCGGCGGTGTAATTGTTCAGCGCTTCGGCGACCTTATCAGAGGCAGACGCTCCACTCCGAGCCGCATTCAGGAGGCTTTCATCACACCTACACTCAATGCTACTCCCGGTGACCTGAGCCTTGTTCTTCCCAAGCGTATCCTTGACGGCATCATCGAAATGATTTATGCCCTTGACAAGGTTGCTCCCGGTACCGCTAATGAGGATACTCTGCTTTACGGTGTTGAGGTTAAGTTCTATAATATGGAGGTTGAGGTGGACGAAAACCTTGAATCCGTACATAAGGGGCTTTACATCATTGGTGACGGCAGCGGTATCACGCATTCGCTTTCACATGCTTCTGCGAGTGGCGTACATGTGGCAAGGAAGATAGTGGAGAAATAAAACAAGCAAAGTTTTTTTGGTTACTTTTTTTACAAAAAAAGTAACGCCCCGCGGCGAGCGATGAAAACAGATAAATAGGAATTTGACGGGGGAGGGTGGTAACTTATGCATTGGCATTTCAGAAAACTGAAATATGATATTCTTGTCCCGAAATTAGATAAAAATATCTTTAAACTCACAGAAGAAGAAACTGCAGCATATTTTGAGTGGTTTATGGAGCAAGTACCCTCGCGTGTGGCGTATGTTTCGAAGGTTTGTGCAAAGGAACTTCATATCTCTGTGGAGAGGATGGATTGTTCTCCGGAATCCTTGTTATTACTTTGGAAATGGTTTCGCAAAAGAGCAAAAACAGAATCTTTAATACTTACGAAGGAAGAGAAAAAGCAACCCGGATATGCTAATGGGATGTTTAGAAACAAACGTCAACTAACACTTGAAACTGAGTATATCCTTCGTGATATTGGCATGTATTTAGGTGAAACTTTTCGGAAAAATCATCCTCAAATTTACTGGACATACTACACAAAGCCGCAAAGAAGCTTCTTTGCAAACCACCCTTTGCTGAAAGGCTTTATTGATATGACAACAGGTGTTCCTTTCAATGCTGAGTTTGAGCCAATTCACATGGCACGTGTCCAAGCATCCAAGATATTGAGCAAAAAATCAAAAGATAATGACTTGTTTAATATCTACACCATCTGGGCGCAAAAGATGTGAGTTGATGTTAGACAACTCACAATTTATCTGAACAAGTATATAAAGCAAGGTCACGGAAATTTACATCTCCGTGACCTTTTGTCTTTTGTTTTTGAATTATTCATCGCTCGCCGCGGGGCGTTCTTTCTTGTAAGAAAGAACCAAAGAACTTTTCTCTTTCTTACTTTTTTCCGTTTCTCACTCCATCCCCTCACATATCTCCCTGAACACCGGTGCACAGTCAGCGTTACCGCCCACTCCGTCCTCATTCATCACCGCAACAATATACTCCGGCTCATCCGCAGGATAAAACCCGGTAAACCATGTACGGTAAACCTCTTCACCGCTCTCATCATATATCCCGCTCTCCGCAGTGCCCGTCTTGCCCGCAAGCTTCAGAAACTCACTTTTTGCATTGGTGGCAATCCCCTTTTCAGTCACCGAATAAAGCATCTCTCTCATTTTATCCACAGTTTTTTCATCAAGCACCCTTTCGGGCGTTTTTACATTCTCAGCCGTGATGTTCCCCTCTCCGTCACAAAAGCCGTAAATCAGCCTCGGCTCGGCAAGAGTTCCCGTTGCAAGAACGTGATACGCCTTCACCATATGCAAAGGCGTAACAAGCAAGTCACCCTGACCGAAGGCAAAATTTGCTCTGTTACCTTCAAGGGAAAGTGCTTCTGCGCTCGGCAAAAGTCCCTTTTCACCTTCTATCCCGTCACAAAGGCTCACCCCTTCACCAAAGCCGATTTTACTGCAAAAAGACAAAAACTTCTCCGCATCAAGCTTCTCCATAAGCCTTATAAAATAAATGTTACAGGACTTCTGCAACGCCTTTTCCATATTAACCTCACCGTGAGCCGTTTCACCGTAGCAGGTGAACACCTTATCCCCCACAGTTACTTTTCCCTCACAGCTGACGGTAAAAGCCTCACTAACACCGCTTTCAAGGGCAAAAGCGGCAACAACACTCTTGAACACAGACCCTGCGCTGTAGCTTGCAAGAGCCTTGTTTACTAAAGGTGAATTTTCACCGTCAAGGCTCTGCTCAACCCTGTTTCGGTCAAAAACGGGCACACTCGCCAAAGCAACAATGTCTCCCGAGTGAGCCTCCATCACCACTGCACAGCCGCTTTCAACTCTGCTTTCTCCAAGAGCTTTCTCGGTAAGCTGTTGTATGCGTTTATCCAGGGTCAGCACCACTCCGCCTTGGGAGTTAAAATTGACATCCCTCACAATTTTATCCATACCCGCAAGCACTCTGCCAAGGGCATCTGCCTCAAAGCTGACAGTAAGCCGTCCCCCGTAGCCCGAAAGAAGCTCATCATATGCCTTTTCAACGCCCGTCACGCCCTTTCCCTCGGAGTTAACATAGCCGACAATATGGCAGGCGGGGTCACTATCGCTATATCTCAAGGGCACCTCAAAGCTTCGTACAAGCTCGTTGCTGATTTCACTTTGCACCTTTACAACAAAAGGTGAGCCGTTTTTTATATAAGAAGCAACAGCATCAAAATCCGTATCACCGGGAAGATATTTCTTCGCGCCTGCAACAGGAGTAACCGCCGCTGTAAGCTTACTCTGACTGTCAACAAGCAGCTCACCGTTACGGTCGTAAATCTTGCCCCTTGTTGTACCGACCGTAACTGTACGGCTAGTATTACTCCTGCCTGCCTCAGAATAGGCTGAACGGTTAATATAAACAATTCTAACCATTATTGCCATAAAACACAGAGCAAAGAGCATATATAATGAAAGTATGCGTTTAGGAAGGTGCGGCAAGTAAATCATCCTTTCGTTGGTTCCCGGCCCTTTGGCCCTTGGCCCTCGGCCATCTTTTCTATTATTTCCCACCCCCCTTACATATATCGACAGCAAATTTTTTCCAATTATTTTATACTAATTTCGTAAAAAGACTTGACCTCACAGAAAAAATGGTCTAAAATAGAATTAGCACTCCAAGACAGAGAGTGCTAAAACAAGTAAATACATAACAATTTATATAGGAGGAACACATTATGACTATCAGACCGCTTTCAGACAGAGTTGTTCTTAAAGCAACAGAGATTGAAGAAACCACAAAGAGCGGCTTCATTCTCACTTCCGCTTCACAGGAGAAGCCCCAGTTTTCCGAGGTTGTTGCAGTAGGTCCCGGCGGACTTGTTGACGGCAAGGAGGTAACAATGTTCGTTAAGGTCGGCGACAAGGTTATCACAGGAAAGTACTCAGGCACAGAAGTTAAAATTGACGGCGAGGAATACACCATCGTACGTCAGAACGACATTCTCGCAATTGTAGAGTAAACAATCGACCATCTTTAAATTTGGAGGTAACATACTATGGCTAAACAGATTATTTTCGGCGAAGACGCCAGAAAAGCACTTCAGGGCGGCATTGACAAGCTTGCCGATACAGTTAAAATCACCCTCGGTCCCAAGGGCAGAAACGTTGTAATTGACAAGAAATACGGCGCTCCCCTCATCACAAACGACGGTGTTACAATCGCAAAGGAAATTGAGCTTGACGACGCTTTTGAAAATATGGGCGCACAGCTCATCAAAGAAGTAGCAACAAAGACAAACGACGTTGCAGGTGACGGTACAACAACCGCTACCCTTCTCGCTCAGGCTCTTGTACGTGAGGGCATGAAGAACGTTGCAGCCGGCGCAAACCCCATGGTTGTAAAGAAGGGTATCAAAAAGGCAGTTGACGCCGCTGTTAATATTGTTAAGGCAAACTCAAGCCCCGTTACAACCTTTGACGATATTGCAAGAATCGCTACTATCTCTTCTGCTGACGAAGCAATCGGCACACTTATTGCAGAAGCAATGGAAATCGTAACCACCGACGGCGTTATCACCGTTGAGGAGTCAAAGACCGCAGAAACAATGAAGGAAGTTGTTGAAGGTATGCAGTTTGACCGCGGCTACATTTCACCCTATATGGCAACAGACGTTGACAAGATGGAGGCTGTTATTGACGATGCGGCTATCCTTATCACAGATAAGAAAATCTCCAACATTCAGGAGGTACTCCCCCTTCTTGAGCAGGTGCTTAAGATGGGCAGAAAGCTCGTTATCATCGCAGAGGACGTTGAGGGCGAAGCTCTTGCAACCCTCCTTGTTAACAAGCTTCGCGGTACCTTCACCTGCGTTGCAGTAAAGGCTCCCGGCTTCGGCGACAGAAGAAAGGATATGCTTCAGGATATCGCTATTCTCACCGGCGGTCAGGTTATCACAGCAGACCTCGGCCTCGAGCTTCAGACAGCTACAATTGATATGCTCGGTTCAGCTCGTCAGGTTAAGATTACAAAGGAAAACACCACCATCGTTGACGGTGCAGGCGACAAGGATCAGATTAAGGCACGTGTAGGTCAGATCAAGGCTCAGATTGAGGCTTCAACATCAGAATTTGATACAGAGAAGCTTCAGGAAAGACTTGCAAAGCTTGCAGGCGGTGTTGCAGTTATCAAGGTCGGCGCCGCAACAGAAACCGAAATGAAGGAAAAGAAGCTCAGAATTGACGATGCTCTTGCCGCAACTAAGGCAGCCGTTGAGGAAGGCTCAGTCGCAGGCGGCGGTGTTGCACTTCTCAACGCTGTTCCCGCAGTTGTCGCTCTTCTTGAAGCAACCGAGGACGCAGACGAAAAGACAGGTGTCCGCATCGTTCTTAAGGCCCTTGAAGAGCCCGTTCGTCAGATTGCAAAGAACGCAGGTCTTGAGGGCTCAGTTATCGTTAACGAAATCATTTCAAGCGGTAAGACAGGCTACGGCTTTGACTTTGCAAAGGAGCAGTATGTGAACATGGCTGAGGCCGGTATCCTCGACCCCACAAAGGTAACCCGTTCAGCTCTTCAGAACGCTTCCTCCGTTGCCGCAATGGTGCTCACAACAGAGTCACTCATCTCCGATATTCCCGACCCTGCCGCAGATGCAGCTGCAGCAGCGGCTATGGCTCAGGGCGGCGGAATGTATTGATAGAGGGCCAAGGGCTGAGAGCCGAGGGCCGAGTAGGGTCACGGCGTACCGTGACCGTATGAAAGCACTCCCTTAATTAAACAAAAAATCACCCCTTGACAAGAAAAGTCGAGGGGTGTATAATAACAATGTAAAAAGAGCTATCCGATAGACGGACAGTCTGAATAGTTTGGTTATTTGAAAACAACCGCCTTATCCAGCAATTTTAGGCGGTTGTTTTCTTTTTATGTTATTACTTTTTAAGTAACAGCACTGTAAAGAAAATGAGTGCTAATATTACGATTGTTTCGTTCATAGCAATCACCTCTTTTGTCACATATTTTCTCTATGTAAACAAAGAGTCCAGTCTCCTTGAAAAAAGACTGCCGCCTACCGTTTAAGGATAGCCCGTTAATTATATTATCACCGTTGTCATATTTTGTCAACAGTTCTGCCTCACCCCTTGACTTATTCCGTCGGGGGGTGTATATTTTTAGTAAGCTTAAAGCAAAGGAGGCATGATAAAAAGTAAGTGGTAGAAAAATCCGAGAACTCTGTTTATGTGTTATGATAAAGATAACAGGAAGACAGAGTAGAAACTAATTCGTCATATTTACTGGTCTTTGAGATCGAAAAGGAGAATGAAGGGTTAGTATCGAATCATGCAATGGTCGGCAGAAATGTCAGGTCGGATAGGAGATTGGCTCGGATTGTCAAACAGAAGCTGTCTTGCTGAAAAGATGAAAGGAAGGCAGAAAAATGAGAAAGACAGAATTACCACGAATTTGTGTAGGAGTAGATTTGCATAAAATGCAGTTTACAGTACACGCAGTAAATGAAGAAACAGGCGAAGTGGCTTTAACGGGAGCTTTCAAAACAGATAATCAGGGTTATTATGATTTCTGTAAAAAGCTTCATACCATAGAAGCCGAAGAAGAATGCACAATAGAGCTTGCAGTAGAAGCAACAGGTAATGCAAGATATTTTAAGAACAAAATGGAAGCGGAAGGCTTCGGTGTTCTTGTTGTCAATACAAGCAAGTTCAAAGTAATAACAATGAGCACAAAGAAAACTGATGCTAATGATGCAGCAACCCTTGCATTTTATCTTTCAAAGGATATGCTGCCGCAATCACATCTTTGTGACCAGACAAGTGAAGAGATAAGAAGAATGCTGAAAACCAGAAGCATCCTGGTTTCCAGCACCGTGAAGATAAAAAATCAGATTCATGGAATGTTGTTAGGCTATGGAATAGAAACAACATCAGCCCAATTTCAAAGCAAAAAGAAAAGGCAGGAACTGATAAACGTTCTCGCGGAACACTACTTCTCACAATTCACTGCCTCGTCACTTGAAGTGACATTAAATATTTTAGACGATATTTATGCACAAGTCAAGAAGATTGAGGAACAAATTAAAGAAATGACAAAGGAAAATGAAACTGTCGAGCTTTTAATGACAATGCCGGGTATAGGATTTGTAGGAGCAACAACGATAGCTTCGTATATAGATAACATAGAACGGTTTGACGGTGACTTCAAAAAGTTTTCATCATATCTTGGGATTATTCCTAGTGTACACAACTCGGCTGATACGGTTCGGATGGGACACATAACCAAAAGAGGTCCGCAGGAACTCAGAACAGCATTTGTACAGGTAGCAATGGGAATAATCAGACAACCGCAGAATACATCAGAATGGAAGCTTATGAAGGACTATCAGACAATGAAAATATCAAAAGGTTCAGGCAGAGCAATAATTGCATTAACAAGAAAGGTAGCAAGGATTGTGTTTGCAATGCTTAACAACAAAGAAGCATTTAATCCTGAACTTATGAAAAAAGCTATATAGCATAGCCTGTTTTCCTTGTCAAGAGTCGTTACACTTCTGCTCTTGACAACTCAAACATTCTATGCTGTGTATAAATCACGAGGGCGATGTCCTCAATGTATAACCAAATTGGTTATCAAAAATACAAAAAAATACAGCAAGTTGGTGTAAACCACTTGACTTTTTATAGGAGAAAAAATATGAAAAAGAAAATTATCATCGCCGTTACGGCTGTGCTTGTAATCGCGGCAGTAATTGCTGCCGCTGTCACCCTTAATGCCAAGCCCTTTGCCAAGGACAAGGCTGACACCGAGGAGCTTTACAGACAAAATGTTGCCTCAGTCGGCTACGAAAACGCAATAGATACCGCAATGCCCCAGACAGAGCTTTATAACACCATCAAGTATCACTTTGAAGCTCCCCTCGAAGAGGGCAAGACCGAAAAGAAGGCTATCGTTTTAGGCTATGACGGCTGCCGTGCAGATATCCTTGCAGAAATTGACGAGGCAAACAGCGGTATCAAGGCACTGACAAAAGACGGAGCAAAGCTTCTTCTTTCCTACTGCGGCGGTGTGAACTATCCCGAAAAGAACACTCAGGACACCTCAACCGCTCCCGGTTGGTGCTCAATTCTTACAGGCGTATGGGCAGACGTTCACGGCATCACGGGTAATGACATTACCAAGACAATGGACACAAAGACGCTTCTCACCTCACTTGTTGAGGATAAAGTCGCAGATTCATCAACCTTCATCACAAGATGGAAGGGTCATTTTGACAGAAAGAACGCAACCTACCTTGAAGAAAAGGCATACTGCGAGAAAAACAACCTTCCCGTATCCTTCAACAGATGCGAAAATGATGCTGCATCTCACGCCTATACTCTTGAGGAAATCAAGAAGGCTGACTGTGCTGACTTTATTTTCGTAATCTATGAGCCCACCGACGGCACAGGTCACGATAACGGCTTTTCCTTTAACAACCCCGAATACAAGGCAGCCTTCAAGACCCAGGATGCTTATGCACTTGAAGCAATCAATGCAATCAAGGCAAGACCGACCTATGAAAATGAGGATTGGCTGATTATCATTACTGCTGACCACGGCGGTATCGGCACAGGCCACGGTAAGGAGAGCATCCAGGAAAGAATGACCTTTGCAGTTGTACTGTAACAAGTAAAGTTCTTTGATTACTTTCTTACAAGAAAG
Organism: Clostridia bacterium; assembly: GCA_017473435.1. Taxonomy (GTDB): domain Bacteria; phylum Bacillota; class Clostridia; order Oscillospirales; family Acutalibacteraceae; genus UBA6857. The sequence continues at coordinate 68,948 of JAFULG010000065.1, forward strand.
TAATGCCAGACCGGCGAGGTCATAATAAATAAGTAAGCACCGTTTTGGTTTTAACCTCAACGGTGCCTTTTTTGTGTTTACTTTTCTTCGAGAAGGTAGGTTGCCCAGGCTTCTTCCGTAAGTTTGCAGTTAACGGGAGTTATTTTAAAGGTATTTAACGCATAGCCCTCAGCACCCGAAACGAGGGTTACTTTCAGTTTAAACTGTACCTCTCTTCCGTCTTTAACGGCAGTTATAACAATATCAGTTTCTGCAGGTGGTGTTTCATTCTCATAAAAATCAGGTGTCCATATAACCTTTTTCTCTCCGTCATCATCACCGTAAAATCTGTTTTCAACCGTTATTCCCCCGTTTGTTGCTTCTGCCGATTCAATTTCGTAATCTTCGGGGAGAAGATACTCTGTCATATACCACCATGTTCCGCCGGCGAAAGGGTTATAACTCCATAGTGCATCGGATCTATACTCTTCATTTTCAAAAAAAGCCTTGACTTCTTCAGAATTTTTAACTTCAAATATCGGAATACTTTCTTCTTTCTCTCCAATGAACCACATTTCATTACAGCTTTCATTAAAGCAGATTACATTTCCCATTGCCGAATCATGGTAAGAAACTGCAAGCTGATATTCCATAAGATCGTTCAAATCTTCTGCCGAACGGTGAGCATAAAAGCCATCGGAAAACTTCAAATTTTCAAAAAATTTCAACAACAAGCCACTTTCTGTAAAGTTCGTACTTTCAAACACAGTTTTTCCGTTTTTTACAACTAAAAATTGGGCTAAATTATCTAAGAATTTATTAACATCGGATATCCCGCTGTCAAGTTCAGTTATACTCAATTCTTTGCTTCCATTTTCCGCCTCAGACAACTCAAAGCTATACCCGTTGGGATAGCTTGCAATCACAAGGTCGTCGGCACGAAGGGTATAATAGGTTGAAAGAGCCTTTTTGCCCACCATTGAAATTGTAAGGTTGAACACCTTCTCCTCACCGTCGCAGATAACGGGAATTTCAATATTATACACGCCCGGGTTTTCTACAAAAAGCGGACTCCAGGAAATGCCCTCAAGACCCTTTTCCTCATCGGTAATACGGGTAATATTGCCCTCACCCGTAACCTCGCCGTTGATTTTGTACTTTTCATCGACATAAATATTGATTGCATAGTTGCCCCAGGCACTGCTTGCAAGATTGAACTCCCACACAAGGGCATTGGTCATATAGGGTCTTTCGGTGAAGAATGCCCTTGCCTGCTCCGCCTCAATCACGGCGTAATCCTTGCTTCTTACGGATGTACCGTTAGCCTTGAATCTCACCATATACATTTTCTGAAAATTATCGTGGAATAATATTCTTATCTTCCACTCACTGCCGTAGTTAACATCTATGCTGCCGCTTGTCTGCGGCTCATGCATCGGGTTAACCACACCGTCGGCAAGTCGGCCGAGAGTAAGCGTATTCAGAAAGGACGAAACCTCGCTGTGAGAAAAGACATCTTCTATTTTCGCCTCGAAGTAGTCATCGACTGTGCTTGTTCCGTGATAAATTTTATAGCTGCTTGCCGAGAAAACAATATCATCAAGGTCAGAGAATGTTAATTCGGAAATCTCATCGATGCCGTTGATATAATCATTCCCCCCATTCACACCCTTCGGGTCGGTCATAAAGCAAAGGGCAAGAACAACGCTGACAACAACCGCAATCAGAATTATCCAGAAGGCGGGCTTTTTATAGTTAAGTACGCTTTTGATTCTCTTTTTTACGCCTACCTCACCGAAGGCTACGGGACAGGCGGAAATCATTCTGTGGCCGACGGAGCAGGAAAGCAGAGCCTCGGAATAAGCCTTTTTGTCGGTGCCTTCCATATCGCGTATCACCTTTTCGTCACAGGCAAGCTCTATGTCACGGCAAAGGAGAATATATGAAAGCCACAGCACGGGATTGAACCAATAGACAGCCAAAAGCACAAAGCCGAGAGGCTTCCACAAATGGTCTTTTCTCTTAAGGTGTGCCCTCTCGTGCCGCAAAACAAGCTCTGCCGTGTCCTCGTCCATATCCGAGGGAAGATAGATCCGCGGACGGAAAACGCCTAAAATAAAGGGGCTTTTCACGCTGTCGCAAAGCCACACATTTTCCCTTAAGGGTATTGCCGTGCGGACGGTGTGCCTTAACCTTATGTAGCTGATAAGAGCGTAAAGGAGCATTATCCCGACGCCGATAAGCCAGATGTCGGCGGCAAACCTAAAGTCACGCTGAAACGCCTTAACATTGTCAACGGTAACGGTGCTGTTGAAATACTCCGAATATGCAGGATTATCAACAAGTCCGAAGGATGTATTGTTAATCATATCGGTGGCAGTGTTAATTGTAAAAATCTCTTGCGGAATTGCTTCTTTACTCGGTATAAGGCTCAATGCACTTTCAATTGAGAATGGACAAATCAATCTTATCGCCACAAGTGCCCACAGTGCAACAACAAGCCACTTGGGTGACTTTTTGAAAATAAATCTGAAAAGTATAATTGCAAGGGCGAAAACCGATGCACTTATGCTTATGTTTAAAAGATGAAGAAAAAGGGACATAATATCCATCATTACACCTCCTCAAACTTATCAAGAAGCTCACGTATCTCCTTCAGATCCTTTTGTGAAATTGCCTTACGCTTTGTAAAGGCGGCAATAAAGGCAGGCAGAGAGCCCTTGAAGTTTTCCTCAACAAACTGCTCACTCTGACGGGAGTTAAGCTCCTGCTTTGAAACGAGAGAGGTCACAACCCCCTTTTCGTTTCGGAATATTCCCCTTTCGCAAAGCTTTTTCAAAACGGTATAGGTGGTGCTTTTTTTCCAGGTAAGCTCCTTTTCGCATAATTTAACAAGCTCGCCCGATGTTAAGGGCTCGTTTTCCCATATAATATCAGCAAAGCGACTTTCAACAGCACCGAGACGGATTTCTTCCATAATATCACTCCTTTTGGGTCTATTACCTATAGACTACACCTTTAGTCTATCATCTATAGACCGATTTGTCAAGTAAAATTTTCACATAAAATCCCTCGCCACGCCAATAATATAATAAAATTTAACTTTAGGTCGGGTGACATTTAACTTTGAGTGAATATGTAATTGAAATGCTGGGCATCACAAAGGTATTTCCCGGTATAATTGCCAATGACAACATAACTCTGCAGCTTAAAAAGGGTGAAATACACGCTCTTTTAGGAGAAAACGGAGCAGGTAAAAGCACACTTATGTCAATCCTCTTCGGTCTGTACAAGCCTGAAAAGGGTGAAATCAGAAAAAACGGTGATGCCGTAAGCATAAAAAATCCCAACGCCGCTACCTATCACGGCATCGGTATGGTGCATCAGCACTTCAAGCTTGTTGATGTTTTCACCGTGCTTGAAAATATCATTCTCGGCTCAGAGACTACAAAATACGGCTTCTTAAGTAAAAACGATGCAAGAAAAAAGGTCCTCGCTCTTTCAGAAAAATACGGTCTTTCCGTTGACCCTGATATTAAGGTGGAAAATCTCACCGTAGGTATGCAGCAGAGAGTGGAAATTCTCAAAATGCTCTACCGCGAAAATGATATACTTATTTTTGACGAGCCTACAGCGGTGCTTACTCCGAAGGAAATTGAGGAGCTTCTTAAAACAATGAAAAGCTTCCGTGAGGAGGGTAAGTCAATTCTTTTCATCACCCATAAGCTTGACGAAATCTTTGCCGTAGCCGACAGAGTGACGGTGCTTCGCAAGGGTAAGTGCGTAGGCACGGTGAACACAAAGGACACGGATAAAAACACCCTTTCGCAGATGATGGTAGGCAGACCCGTTGAGCTTAAGGTAAAAAAAGACAAGGCAAAGCCCCGCGAAACAATTTTGCAGGTTGAAAATATAAATGTACCCTCACGGCTTCACAAGGGTAAGCTTGCCGTAAAAAATGCAAGCTTCACGGTACACAGCGGTGAAATTCTCTGCATCGCAGGCATCGACGGCAACGGTCAGTCGGAGCTTGTGGGCGGTATTACGGGACTTGACAGAATTACGGGCGGTAAGGTTACCGCCCTCGGTCAGGATATCACTCACCTGCCTATACGCAACCGCAACTCCGACTTTTTAAGCCACATTCCCGAGGACAGACACAAGCACGGACTGGTGCTCGACTTTCCCCTGATGTATAACTTTGTGCTTCAGCGTTACTTTGAAAGTGATTTTCAGCACCTCGGCTTTATTAAAACCGATGCAATAAAAAGCTATTCCGAGGGACTGATTGACGCCTTTGATGTACGCTCGGCGGAGGGCACAGGTACAATTACCCGAAGTATGTCGGGCGGTAATCAGCAAAAGGCTGTCATCGCAAGAGAATTTGACCGCGGAAAACCGCTGATAATTGCTGTTCAGCCTACCCGCGGTCTTGACGTAGGTGCGATTGAATATATCCACTCACAGCTTGTCAGAAAGCGCGACGAGGGTCACGGAGTTCTGCTTGTATCCCTTGAGCTTGACGAGGTTATGAACCTTTCTGACAGAATACTTGTTATCCATGAGGGCGAAATTGTCGGAGAGTTCAGCCCTGAAAATACATCTGCCCGTGAAATCGGACTTTATATGGCAGGTACAAAGGGAGGTGCTGACTGTGAATAAAAGAAATTTCCCCTCTCCCCTTTTAAAAAATGACGGTTGGAAATCAGCTCTTCCTGCCCTTATCTCGATATGCGCAGGACTTTTCACGGGTTGTATGATCATTCTCGCCGTAGCCGTAAGCGATTCTGAAATCAGTATAAAATCAGGCTTCGAGGCGGTAAAGCTCATACTTTTCGGCACCTTCGCAAAGGGCAGAGATGCCTCAGGTGATCTTGTTTTCAGCCTTTCCGAGAGCAATGCAGGCAACCTTCTTTTCAGAGCAACACCCGTGATTATGACGGGGCTTTCCGTTGCTTTCGCCTTTAAGTCAGGTCTTTTCAACATCGGTGCCGCAGGTCAGTACCTTTTGGGAACGTCGGCAACGCTGATAACTGCTCTTTCTCTTCCCGTGTCAATTCCGCGATGGCTTGTGTGGCTGCTTGCTTTTGTTGCAGGAATGACAGCCGGAGCCCTTTGGGGTGTAATACCCGGCATTCTTAAGGCATACCTTAATATCAACGAGGTGCTTTCATGCATTATGACAAATTGGATTGCCGCCAATATTGTCACCTGGATTTTCGAGGACAGTCCTCTGCGAAACGCCGGACAATCGGGTAAAATCGGATATATTAAGCCAACCTCAATGGCAGGTGTTTCCACAGCAAAGCTGGGACTTGACCGTATTTTCCCCGACTCTCAGGTAAACGGAGGCATACTTGTTGCGATACTGTTTGCCGTTGCGGTTTATATCCTTCTTTCCAAAACCGTCCCCGGCTTTGAAATACGTATCTGCGGAAGCAACCGTGACGCCGCAAGATACGCAGGTATAAGCGAAAAGAGACTTACCGTTTTTTCAATGGCTTTTTCAGGCGCTCTTGCCGCAGGCGGTGCTGCGCTTTATTACCTTTCGGGAGAAACAGAATTTTTCTGGTCAACCTATCAGTCACTCCCGAAGGAAGGCTTTAACGGCATTCCCGTTGCTTTGCTTGCCTCGAATAATCCTATTGCAGTTATTTTCACAGGCTGCTTTATGTCGTCCTTGTCTGTTGCAGGTCAGCAGATTAAAAATCTTACCTCCTACAATGAATTCATCACAGACATTGTGATTGCCGTAATTGTATATCTATCAGCCTTCTCATTTTTCATAAGCCGTCTGATAGCTTCAAAAAACAGAAAGGAGGTAAGATGATTTGACCTTTCTCATTCAGCAGACAGTAATTTACGCCGTACCGCTTATGCTTGTAGCCCTTGCCGGCGTTTTCGCAGAAAGAAGCGGTATTGTCAACCTTGCCCTCGAGGGTATTATGATTATCGGTGCCTTTACGGGTGTGCTTTTTATCAATATTATGCAAAATGGCGGAGCTTTTACAAAGGATAACGCTATGACCCTTATGCTCATTACTATGCTTGTTTGCGCCCTTGCAGGTATACTTTTCTCCCTGCTTTTATCCTTCGCCTCGGTTAATCTTCAGGCTAATCAGACCATAAGCGGTACTGCCCTTAACCTTCTTGCCCCTGCGATTGTGCTTTTTCTTATTAACCTGATTGCAAATCAGAATGTGCTTTCTATGGCAGAAGGCGACGCCTCAACCTGGTTTATGATAAGAAAAAAAGCGCTGGGCTTTGACACCGGAAAGGACTACGGCTTTTTTCTTGAAACCTTCTTTTTCAAAAATTATCCCGCAGATTATATATGCATATTGATTTTTGTGCTGCTTTCAATTATACTTTATAAGACAAGGTTCGGCTTAAGGCTTCGCGCCTGCGGAGAAAACCCCCACGCCGCTGACTCTCTCGGTATCAACGTAAGAAAAATGCGTTACCTCGGCACGGGAATTTCAGGCGCTCTCGCCTCAACGGGCGGATTTGTTTTTGCTCTTACCACAGCTAACGCTTCAAGCACGGGCGACGTTGCAGGCTTCGGCTTTCTTGCCCTTGCAGTTATGATTTTCGGAAACTGGAAACCACTTAATATTGCCGCCGCCTCTCTGCTTTTTGGCGTATTCAAATGCATTGCCGCCGCGTATTCAACCCTTGACCTTAACGGCGACGGAAACTTTCTGCTTGCACAGGCAGGAATCAGCACGAATTTTTACCGTATGCTCCCCTATCTTATCACTCTGCTTGTTCTTGCATTTACCTCAAAAAACTCAAGAGCACCTAAAGCGGCAGGTTTTCCTTATGATAAGGGAAAAAGATAAAAAATTTTTACAAAAGGATATGATAAAATGCGAATTTATGATATAATTTCTCATAAGCGTGATAATAAGGCGCTTACTGATGAAGAGATCCGCTTTTTTGTAAGCTCCTACGTAAAGGGCGAAATTGAACACTACCACGCCGCCGCCCTGCTTATGGCGATTTACCTCAACGGTATGAATGAAAGAGAAACCGTAACCCTCACCCTCGAAATGGCTAAAAGCGGCGATATGCTTGATTTAAGCGGTATTGACGGCATAACCGTTGACAAGCATTCAACAGGCGGTGTAGGTGATAAAACTACTCTCATCGTTGCTCCCATTGTCGCTTCTCTCGGACTCAAAACTGCTAAAATGAGCGGACGTGGACTCGGACACACCGGTGGAACTATTGACAAGCTTGAGTCTATCCCCGGCTTTAAAACAGCTCTTTCACCTGAGGATTTTATCAGGAACGTAAAGGAGCACGACATCTGCGTAGTCGGTCAGACCGGAGATCTTGCCCCTGCCGATAAGATGATTTATGCCCTGCGTGATGCAACCGCAACAGTAGGCTCAATGCCGCTTATTGCGTCAAGTATTATGAGCAAAAAGCTTGCCGCAGGTGCTTCCTGCATTGTTCTCGATGTTAAAACAGGAAGCGGTGCTTTTATGAAAACTCCCGAAGAAGCCGAAGAGCTTTCGCGGAAAATGGTTGATATAGGCAAACGTGCCGGCAGGCGTGTTGCCGCAGTTATTTCCGATATGGATACTCCCCTTGGCAGAAACATCGGCAACAGTCTTGAAGTGATTGAAGCCGTAGAAGTGCTTAAGGGCAAGGGAAGCGCCGACCTTAAAGAGGTCTGCCTTGTTCTGGCAGGCAACATAATTTCCCTTGCTGAAAGCATCAGCTATAACGAGGGTTATGAAAAAGCAAAGCGTCAGCTTGAAATCGGTGCGGCATACGAAAAGTTCAGGGAGTTTATATCAGCTCAAGGCGGCTCTCTTAAGGAAATTGACAACCCTGAGCTTTTTCCTGAGGCTGAATTCAAACACGATGTGCTTTGTAAAAAAGACGGCTATATTACAAAAATGAACGCCGAAAAGATAGGCTCATCAAGCGTAATCCTCGGCGCAGGCAGAGTTAAAAAAGAGGATAGTATTGATCATTCGGCAGGAATTATACTTCATAAAAAAACAGGTGATATTGTAAAAGAGGGCGAAGCCCTTGCTACTCTTTACACAAACCGAAGGGAAACTATCGCTTCTGCCGAAAAGCTTTTCCTTGAAGCGCTCACCGTCAACATTGAAAAGAAAGAGGAGTCCCCTCTTATATATAAAATTATAAGCTGACAGTAAAAAGCTGCTGTCACGAAAGGAAAACATTATGATTCGTAAAATTTGCCCCTACTGTAATACCGACAACCCTGAAAATGCCGTATTCTGTAAAAAATGCGGTGCGCTTTTTGTCGGTCAGCCCGAATTTGTTAACCTTGAGGAAAAAAAGAGAAAAAAGGTAACCAACCTTAAAAACAAGCTTATTTTTGCTCTGTGCATTATTCTGCTTGTTGTTGCTCTGGTTATTTTTAAATCGGGCTCGGTGAAGAATGACGAAACGGTCAATTCACCATCGACATCTGATGCACAAACGACACCCATTGATACTGAAACAACCGCCGTTACCACAACGGCGGTTACTACTACAGCGCCGACTACAACGGCTCCTGCTCCGGTGACAACCACTCAGGCACCTACCACAACACAGGCTCCCACAACCGCAGCACCCAAGAACGACATTGACTCAATCTGCGCTGACTATAACCACCTTATTCATAATGTCAAGAAGAGAACAGACAGCTTTTCAGTACACAAGACAGAGAAGATTTCCCTTGAAATTACCCACTTCTCCCTCCCCGTACCTACGGAGACAATCAACAGCTTCATGATGAAGCTTATCCCTGAGACTGACAAGACCTACGCCTTTTCAAACGGTGTTTGTCCTGAGGACAGCAAGACAACTCTCGCCACTCTTATTCCTCCTGCAAACGAGTTTGAAGCAAGCGTAACTTCAGACGATTTGCTTTCCGCTGAGAGGGATTCAAGCGGCACAATCACCCTTAAGTTCAAGCCTGACTCCTCGAGCTTTGCCGACGGAAAGACAGATTTTCCCCTTTATGTAGGCTCTGCTACTGATGTGCTTGATTTTGCTACATTTTCACTCGGGCCTGTAAAGATTGTGAAGGCGGAGATTGAATATCCTGCAACGGAGATTAAGGCGGAGGTTGACTCTGACGGCAACCTTAAGAAGCTGACGGTTATACAGCCGGTTAATGCGACATCAACGGGTGGTGTAGGTTCACTTACCGCTGATGTTGGAATGAAGCTTAAGGCAACAACAACCTTTGAAGTGAAATAAACAAGTAAAGTCTTTTTGGTTACTTTTTTTACAAAAAAAGTAACGCCCGACCGGCGAGGTCATAAAAAGAGTAAAGAGGATGGTTATGCCATCCTCTTAATTTATTTGTGTTTACCCTTTCGGTCTTTTTTCAAAAGCAAAATGAACCATACACACGGAACTATCAACATAACAAATTTTGACGAATAATATGCTAAATATTCTTCACACATTGCAAAAAGGCTTAAAAAATCAACACCAAATGCAAACATTACTATCATAAAACCTGAAACAATTATCATCACTATGTTGTTTTTATTTTTGGGAACCGTTTCACTATTGAGGGGTATTGAAGAACCGTTACCGTAAAGTGTCCTCAACAGCCTTTCAGCAGATACGCCGTATAACTCTGATAGCCTGATAATTTGTTCTATATCCGGGAAAGCCGTGCCCTTTTCCCATTTAGCAACAAGCTCAGAAGAAATAACAAGCTTTTCTGCAACTTCTGACAGTGAAATGTTTTTTTCTTTTCTTAAATCAGCAAGATATTCACCGAAAATCATTTTTCATTCTCCTTGTATCGCAGAAATAAAGGACAAAATGTTTGTTGCACTTTATAAAAACAATGTATTATCTGCCCAAATTTCCCACGAGTTTGTTTTTGATCCTAAATTTACGACATATCCTCTTGTGTAGGTCAAGCCAAGACTGCCACTGCCATCACTTTTAACCTCAGCAGAAGATTTAAATTCATGAGATACTGAACCTGAAGCAGTTAATGATGTATATGTATGAGTAAATTTTGAACCATAATTTAAAGTGCCTAACTTTGTAAGTTGAACCTGAACGGTTCCATATGTATAGTCACCCTTACCCAAGTCTTTATCCTGTATATTAAATAACACTATTCCTGTATCTCTACCGCGAACCGTTGATATTGCACCATCTCCCGACGAGCCATAATAACTAGCATATGCCGTATCCCACTCTAAACTGCAAAGGTCATAAGGACCTTCGGCCCATTCGTTTTCCTTTGCTTCAACCTGTCACTGCAAATAATAAATATTGGCAGTGCCTCTTTTGAAGCTGTATACACTGTGTACATAATCTGTGGGGTCTGTTCCTACACCTCTCGCATTTGCACCGGACGAATAATGCTGAACAACAACCGGCTCCTCCAAAAGAACCGTATCAATTTCATCAAGCGCCTCTACAGCCGCCTCGGGGTCTTCGGAATATGTTCTCATAATTTCGGCAACCATGCCTTCATATTCTTCATCGGTTAGGGTATTGCCGCTTGCGAAAGCAGGAATTGAGTTAGAGAATAAAATTACAACAACCATAAAAATTGACAAAAGTTTTCTTTTCATAATATTATACTCTTTTTTTAGTTTATCTTAAACTTGTTTCATAATGTTGTCTGTTTTTTGAATTTTTTACCACATCTGTATCACCTAAATCCTTTCGCAACATATATTTACAACCTGCTCTCATATATATAGTCGCTGTAAATTAAAAATCTCACAAAATCAAAACAAACAAATAATCTCTTCTTTGTTTGTGCACATTAACCAAAAACAATAAAGAATTATGACTATTAAAATAAAACAACAAAAAACCTCCCACGTTAAGTGAGAGGTTCTTTCATTACAAAAGGTTTTTATAGTTAAATTATTTAACTGTTGCCTTTGCGCCTGCTTCTTCGAACTTCTTAGCAGCAGCTTCAGCATCGTCCTTTGACATGCCTTCCTTGAGGATCTTAGGAGCGCCGTCAACAGCTTCCTTAGCTTCCTTAAGGCCGAGACCTGTGATTTCACGAACAACCTTGATAACAGCGATCTTGTTAGCGCCTACTTCTGTAAGCTCAAGGTCGAATTCTGTCTTCTCTTCTGCAGCTGATGCTTCAGCAGCAACGGGGCCAGCAGCTACAACTGCAGCAGCAGCTGATACGCCGAATTCATCTTCAACAGCGTGTACAAGCTCTGAAAGCTCGAGAACTGTGAGAGTCTTAAGTTCTTCAATGATAGCAGTAATTTTTTCTGATGCCATGGTATTTTACCTCCAAATAAATGTAATTTTAAAAGTTTAATTATGCTTCTGCGGGAGCTTCCTCTGCGGGAGCCTCTGCTTCTGCGGGTGCGCCATCCTTGTCTACGATAGCCTGGATAGCACGTGCAAATGCTGAAATGGGAGCCTGGAAAGCACCAAGAACATTTGCAAGAAGGATTTCTCTTGAGGGAAGCTTTGCAAGGCCTGAAATCTTTTCAAGACCGATAACTTCCTTGTCGATGAAACCGTTCTTAATTTCGAAATTCTTGTGTGTGTCTGCAAACTTGCTGAGAATGCGAGCTGCAGCAACGTAATCATCTGCACTTGTAGCGATAGCAGTTGTACCTTCGAGAACTGCATCAAGACCGTTAAGTTCAGTGTTTGCAATAGCAAGCTTTAAGAGTGTGTTCTTAACAACAGTGTATTCAACACCTGCTTCACGAAGCTCCTTACGAAGAGCTGTGTCATCAGCAACGTTGATACCCTTGTAGTCAACGATTACACCTGCGATTGAGTTGTTAAGTCTTTCAGTAAGATTAGCAACAACAACCTTCTTCTGTTCTAAAACGTTAGCGCTGGGCAAATGAATTCACCTCCTGTAATATTTTTAGTACCCTGGGTGTAGGATAAGAAAAAACCCTTTCCCTCGTACCGAGAGAAAGGGTGACATAGTTAATAGAATAAATCAATTAATTATGCTCCGTTCCTCGGCAGGCGGTTAATAATTTAACCTTTAAGTCTTACACCTGCTGTCTTAGGGCTGGACAGCTTAAATATAATACCACAAAGCTTTTGCCTTGTCAAGTATTTTTTAAATTATTTTACTTCAGCAGCTGCTGAGCCAACCTTTGAGGGGTTGATTTTAACACCGGGGCCCATTGTAGCAGTAACTACGCAGGAACGGATGTACTGACCCTTTGCAGCAGCAGGCTTTGCCTTGATAACAGCGTCGAGAAGAGTTGTGAAGTTTTCCATAAGCTTCTCTGCACCGAAGGATGCCTTACCGATGGGGCAGTGAATGATGTTTGTTTTGTCAAGACGGTACTCAATCTTACCTGCCTTAGCTTCTGTAACAGCCTGAGCAACGTTAGGAGTAACAGTACCTGCCTTGGGTGAGGGCATAAGACCACGGGGACCGAGAACCTTACCAAGACGGCCTACAAGACCCATCATGCTGGGATGTGCAATAGCAACGTCGAATTCCATCCAGCCTTCGCCCTGAATCTTTGCAACGAGGTCTTCTGCGCCAACTACTTCTGCGCCTGCAGCCTCTGCAGCCTTTGCTTCATCGCCCTTTGCGAATACAGCAACACGTACCTTCTTACCGGTACCGTTGGGAAGAACAACTGCGCCACGAACCTGCTGATCAGCATGACGTGAGTCAACACCGAGACGGATGTGAGCTTCAATTGTTTCGTCGAACTTAGCAGTAGCAGTCTTGCAAGCAAGCTCAAGTGCTTCTGCAGGCTCGTAAAGATTTGCCTTGTCTACAAGCTTTGCGCCTTCGACATATTTTTTACCATGTTTCATTGTCTTTTATCCTCCTATAGAGTGGTTAAATCGGATTTTTCCTCCCACCCGGGCATTAGTCAGCGACTACGATGCCCATTGAGCGAGCTGTACCAGCAATCATGCTTGCAGCTGCTTCAACAGAAGCTGCGTTAAGGTCGGGCATTTTCTGCTCCGCAATCTTCATTACCTGTTCCTTGGTAATTGTTGCAACCTTAGTCTTGTTGGGTACGCCTGAACCGCTTTCGAGACCGCAAGCCTTCTTAAGAAGAACTGCTGCGGGCGGTGTCTTTGTTACGAATGAGAATGTACGGTCAGCATAAACTGTGATAACAACAGGGATGATAAGACCGATGTCATTCTTTGTGCGCTCGTTGAATTCCTTTGTGAAAGCCATGATGTTAACACCGTGCTGACCGAGAGCCGGACCAACCGGGGGTGCGGGTGTTGCTTTACCTGCAGGAATCTGGAGCTTAATTAAACCTACAACTTTTTGAGCCATTTTTTTATACCTCCAAATTTAGTGGTTGATGGCGATTTGTATTAAATTTACAAATCTCCCACAGGGAGATGTTACTCTCCCCCATAATAAACGGCGTATAGCCGAAAATTATCGTGTTTTTGTGTTTTATCGCAAGAATTATTCAGCGACCTCAACCTGATTGAGCTCAAGCTCAACGGGTGTTTCACGGCCGAGCATTGAAATCATAACGACAACAATGTTCTTTTCTGTATCGATGCTGTCAACAACACCGCTGTAACCGTCGAAGGGTCCGCTTAAGATGTTTACGAAGTCGCCAACTGCATAGTTGACCTTTACTGTTCTCTTCTCAATGCCGAGTGCGATAACCTCTTCATCTGAAAGGGGAACAGGCTTTTTGCTGTCAGGGCCTACAAAGCCCGTAACACCGCGGGTATTTCTGATTACGTACCAAGCTTCATCAGTCATACCGAGCTCTTCGTCTTCTTCGTTTTCACCGCACTTTTTGTAGATTGTCTGAACCTTGATCATAACATAGCCGGGGAAGAGCTTACGCTCAATCTCACGAACCTTGTCATCCTTGATTTCAGTAACAATTTCTGTAGGAATTCTTACTTCAAGAATCTGATCCTGCATATTGCGGTTTTCAACAACCGTTGCGATGTTTGAAGCTACTTTGTTTTCGTAGCCTGAGTAGGTGTGTACTACAAACCATCTGGCTTCTGCCATTGTTACACCTCCTGTGACCGCTAATTATTCTGCTTTTTCAGCGTCTGAATCAGTTACCTTATCATCAGCTGATGTTGTTGTTTCGTCTTCGTGATCGTGGTCATGCTCATCTGCAACATTACCGTCGGTTGCCTTGTCATCTTCTCTGACTTCACCGCTGGCGATGTACTTGAGCTCCTCGATACCCTCTTTAAGACCGAAGTCAAGGGCGAAAACAAATACTGAAACGAGAGCAACCACAAGGAGAACCACACCGGTACTCTTGAGGATTGTCTGGGCATTAGGCCAGTCGATCTTCTTACACTCACCTTTGAAGTCCTTGAAGAATTTCTTGACGCTCTTGCCTGAACGGACGAAGAAGTTAGGCTTGTCTTTTTTGTTGCTGCCCTTTGCTGCTTTAGCAACTTTCTCGGCTGCTTTGCTCTCCTCGGTCATGGCCTTGTCAACCTTGGATTCGGAAGCAACTTTCTTTTCTTTGTCAGCCATTACTCAAAACCTCCGTTATTATTTGGTTTCTTTGTGGAGAGTGTGCTTCTTGCAGAATCTGCAATACTTGTTCATCTCCAACCTATCGGGATTGTTCTTTTTGTTTTTCATTGTGTTGTAATTGCGCTGTTTGCACTCTGTGCAGGATAAAGTAATTTTTACTCTCATGAACGGCACCTCCATTATAGGAATTTTTAGTTATCCGGAAGGCGCTTCTTCCGATAACTCAGCAAGGCCTCCCTCATTTTCAGGGCACAAAAATAAAGCCCTCAATCCGAGGTGCAATCATTTTAACACATAACGCACCGTCCGTCAAGGGCTTTTGTACAATTTTTTTACATTTTTTTATTATTTTTCCACAATCATTGTCTTGATAACAACGGGCTCAACGGGAGAAGCCATTTCGCCTGACATACTGAAGGTTCTGGGTACGTCGCAAAGGGCATCAACGTTCTCCATACCCTCAATTACCTTACCGAAGGCGGCATAGTTTCCGTCAAGGAAGGAGCAGTCATCGTAGCAGATAAAGAACTGACTTGAGGCTGAGTTCATATCCTGGCTTCTTGCCATGGAGATTACTCCCCTCTTATGGCTCAAGGTGTTTTTTGCAAAGCCGTTTGCAGCAAACTCACCGCGGATCTGCTTGCTGCTGCCGCCCATACCTGTGCCGTCGGGATCACCGCCCTGACACATAAAGCCGGGGATGATTCTGTGGAAGGTAAGACCGTTATAAAAACCGCTTTCAACAAGGGAAGCGAAGTTCTCGGCTGTTTCGGGAGCAAATTCGGGATAAAGCTCGATTCTGTATTCCGTGCCGTTTTCCATAGTTACTCTGATAATTTTGTTTTCCATAATATATAACCTCCGTGTTTTACATACCGAAGGACGCGCAGTGCGCGCCCCGGGGTTTATTTGTTTTCGTTTATGAAATCAATAATGGCTTCCTTCTCGTTGTATCCGATAAGTCTGCCCTTCTCCTCGCCACCGACAAAAAGCACGAGACAAGGAATGGTCATCACACCCATTTCCATAATGAAATCGGAATTTTCGTCACAGTCCATTTTGCATACCTTAACCTCACCGTCGAGCTCATCGGCAAGCCCATCAATTACGGGAGAAAGCATCTGACAGGGACCGCACCAGGTTGCCCAGAAGTCAACGAGCACAGGACAAACCTTTTCGTTTAATACTTCTTTATCGAAGCTGTCTTTTGAAATTTCAACATATGACATAATATCACCTCATAATTCAGTTAACAATGTTAAAGAGATTTTTGATTATTTTAAATATCGAAAGAAAGATGCTGATAAGCTTCTGGAATCCGTTTGTCGAAGAGCTTGTTGAGCCGTTGGTAACTGTACCGGTTACGGGGGTGAGCTTATTAGCTGAGCTGTTGTAAGAAACATACTGAGGATATTCCGAGTAGGTTTTAACCGTTACCTGATTTTTTGTACGTAAAATCTTGAGCATCATAGTATCAATGCAAGTGGGGAATATATCGTGATGGATATCTCTTACATACCATGTGTAGTTGGGGAAAAGACCCGTTGAAGAGTCAACCATAAGGTCATCGGAAACATAGTCAATCGTACCGCTCTTTTTTGCCGCGTTGAGATAATCAACGCTGAGAGTTCTTCCTATAGGCGCACCGGTTGCACCGAAGGTAAGGTCGCTGATATTCACAACACCGTCACCGTTGAGATTATATCCCTCAAGGTAAGGCGGCATAGGCACATTGTACTTTGCAATGATATTGAACTTCATACCGTTTCTCACGTAGGTTTTAAGGTTGCTGCCGATGCGGAGCTTTACGTTTTCGTGATAGAAGTCAATCTTCCTGATGAGCTCGGCATACTCAGCCTCACGACCGCCGAAAATGAAGTTTTTAGCTTCTTCGTAATACTCCTCGCTTACCATTGCCCAGAAAGCAGGCATTGTTGCGTAAGTTGAAAGAAGAAGGTCGGGGAAGGATTCAAGAGCAAGCTGATCGAAAATCTGCGTAGCCATATCCGTACCCATACCGAGCATATTAAGGCTGTATGTTACGTTGATGATTGAAGCGAGCATATCGTCAAGATCGTTTCCGCCCATATAGTTAGTGGCATAATTATTGAGTGTATCAGAGTCGATATGCACTCTGCCGGCAAAAAGCTGACTGCAGTTTGTTGCGCCGTTAACGGCAGGCACGTAGAAAAGACAGGTATCAACCTTTGAGCTGCCGTATCTGCAAAGATAAGCAGAAACAAAGCACGAACCCATACAACGGCCTACAAAGCTGACCTTATTTTTACCTGTTGCCTTAAGCACGGCATCAACATACTCTGAAAGCTCTACTGCGGTCTCCCAAGGATCAAGACGGGGATCATAAGCGAAGCGGTAATCCATAAGACCGTAGTTGGATGTTTTCTTTTTAGGAGCTACGCTGTGCCTTATATCTGTTCCGTTTCTGGGGTTACCGTTTTTATCAAGAGCGGCACCTGAATAATATTTATCGAAGGCTCTCCTGAGTGAATTACCGTAAACAGTCCAATCAGAGCTGATAAGACTTGCGCTGAAGGCGGCAACAAGCTCCGAGCTGTTATCAAGAAGAATATTGGCTACTCCTCCGCTGACAGGCCATACCTGTTTGCCGTTTTTATCAAAAACAGGCTCACCCATACCTACAAGGTAAATAATGGGCAGGTCATTTTCAATCGCCGCTGAAGCGGGAAGAACAGCAAGGCTCATAAGCGTGAGAAGCACGCAGATAAGAGCGGTTGCCTTTTTTAACATTGTTTTCATATTCTTACCTCCCTATGTGAAAAAATAATTCTACATAGTAAACCATATATATATAGTATAATAACATATATTGCTTTATCATTCAAGGGCAAGAAGAAAATTTTGTGTTAAAAATGGAATATATGGGCAAAATTCTTTGATTCTTTCTTACAAGAAAGAATGCCCGACCGGCAAGGTCATAAAACAAATCACCTTCAGAAGTTAAGAGGCTAAAAAAAATGAGATGTAAAAAATTTCTACATCTCATTTTTTGTTATTTTACTATTCTTTCGCTCGCCGCGGGGCATCGTCACCGAAGCGCCGCCTGTGGCGGATACAGCGAGGTGAGGATGGCGCAGCGGTCAAAATCGCTCGGTGCCCCAAGCCGATAAGCGATTTTGGGAACCGCAAGAGGGCTTTTCTTGAAAGAAAAGAAACAAAAGAACTTTACATTTTATTTCTCCCAGGGGAAGATATAATCAAGACCGAGGTCATCACGAACCTGGTTCATTTCCTTCTGAACTGATTCATTGATGGGCACACCGCTGTCCTTTCTCTGAAGCCAGATTTCGTGCTCTTTTTCACCTGCGGTGTAAATTCTGTTCTCACCGGGAGCCTTCTTTGAAGCTCTTACGCCGCGGATGATGTCGCCTGCCTTCTTTCTTGCAATCTCTTCACCCATAAAGTGGTCTGTGTCGATAGCAATGAAGAAGTGACCGAGCTGATAGGGACGGATATTGCCTTCTGCATCCTTACCGTCGAGATCCTTACCGTAAGCACCGTCCTGAAGGATTGATGAAAGGAATTCAACGAACATAGCAAAGCCGTAGCCTTTGTAGCCGCCGAGTGCTTCACCGATACCGCCGAGAGTTGTGAGAGCTGCTGTACCCTGACGGATCTTCTTAAGAGCAACACCTGCATCACCTTCAACGGGGTTACCTTCGATGTCAATTACAGTACCGGGATGAATTTCTTCACCGATTCTCTCATAATACTCAACCTTACCGTTCTGTGTGATTGAGGTTGCACAGTCGAAGTTGAAGTCGAAATCTTCATCAGTGGGAACACCGAGGGTGAAGGGGTTTGTACCGAACATACCTTCAACGCCGAAGGTGGGAGCAACTGAAGGACGTGCGTTTGTACCTGTCATACCGATACAGCCTGCCTTAGTAGCCATTGTGGTATAGTAACCTGCGATACCGTAGTGAGTTGAGTTACGTACAACTACCATACCCATACCGTACTTCTTAGCCTTTTCGATAGCCATGCTCATAGCCTTGTGGCCGATAACCTGACCCATACCGTGATGACCGTCAACAACTGCTGTTGTTTCGGTTTCCTTGAGAATTTCAAAGTTTGTCTGTGCAAACTGAATGCCTGCCTTGATTCTGTCGATATAAACGGGCTTGAAACGGTTACAGCCATGTGATTCAATACCGCGTCTGTCAGATTCAAGAAGAACGTCAGTTACGATTTCTGCCTCATCAGCGGGTACACCGTAGCCTACGAATGCATCCTTAATAAAGTCATGTGTTGTTTTCCAATCGAGTATTACCTTACCCATTGTTATCACTCCTGTTTATTTAATATATTTTTTTATTTATTTATCTAATCAAAGTCGTATGACTTAAATTATTCCTTCTCTTCCCAGTCCATAGCACGGGAAACAGCCTTTTTCCAGCCTGCGTAGTACTTGTTTCTTGTATCCATATCCATTTCGGGCTCGAACACTCTGTCAACCTCACGGTTGTTTTCGATATCGTCAAGGTTTTCCCATACACCGACTGCAAGACCTGCAAGGTAAGCCGCACCGAGAGCTGTTGTTTCAACAGTCTTGGGTCTGTTAACCTTTGTCTGAGCCATATCAGCCTGAATCTGCATCATAATGTTACTTACGGAAGCACCGCCGTCAACGCGAAGCTCAGAGATATCAATACCTGAGTCGTCCTTCATAGCCTCAAGAAGGTCGGTCATCTGATAAGTGATAGATTCAAGAACCGCTCTTGCAATGTGTTTTCTGTTAACACCTCTTGTAAGGCCTACGATACAGCCTCTTGCATACATATCCCAATAGGGTGCGCCGAGACCGGTAAAGGCAGGAACAAGATAGCAGCCGTTTGCATCAGGCACACTTTCTGCAAGCTCGTCACAGCGCTTGGGGCTGTCAATAAGCTGAACCTCATCACGAAGCCACTTGATAACTGAACCTGCATTAAAGGCACTACCTTCGATTGAATATGTTGTTTTTCCGCCTACACTCCATGCAACACCGGTAAGAAGATTGTTCTTTGACTCAACTCTATTTTCGCCTGTGTTCATAAGAAGGAAGCAGCCTGTGCCGTAGGTATTCTTTGACATACCCGGCTCAAAGCAAGCCTGACCGAAAAGTGCTGAGGGCTGGTCACCGATAGCGCCGCAGATGGGCACACCTTCAAGCTCCTCAAGACCGATAATGCCGCTTGCAACCCAACCGTAAACCTTACTTGAAGGAACGGGTGTAGGAAGAATGCTCATGGGAATACCGAGCTTTTCGCAGAGGTATTCGTCCCAGCAGAGCTTATCAACGTCAAAGAGCATTGTTCTTGAAGCGTTTGAATAGTCGGTAACGTGAGTTCTGCCGCCGGTAAGGTTCCAGATAAGCCAGGTTTCAACTGTACCGAAAAGAAGCTGACCTGCATCTGCAAGAGCCTTTACACCGGGAACATTATCAATAATCCACTTGATTTTAGTAGCAGAGAAGTATGCATCAACAATAAGACCTGTGTGCTCTGTGATATATTTGCAAAGCTCCTTGTCCTCTTTGATTTTTTCGCACATATCAGCAGTTCTTCTGCACTGCCATACGATTGCGTTATATACAGGCTTACCTGTTGCTCTGTCCCAGAGGATAGTTGTTTCTCTCTGGTTGGTGATGCCTATACCTGCAATATCCTTTGCGGAAAAATTGCCGTTGCGCAAAACTGTTGTAATAGAATTGAACTGACTGTAAAGAATATTAAGAGGATCGTGTTCAACCCATCCTGCCTTGGGATAAATCTGTTCAAATTCATTCTGAGCCTTTGCGATGATATTGCCTTTTTTGTCAAAAACAATTGACCTTGAGCTTGTAGTGCCCTGGTCAAGGGCAAGAACTAATTTTTCAGCCATTTTCTTCTTTTTTCCTCCTTGTTTTTTACTCATACCATTGTACTTTAATTCTCTCTTTTTGTCAACATGATAAGCTTATTAATATAGAACTTTTACCCCTCAATTTAAAATTATTGCACTTTTATTCTTGACGATAGAGTTAATATAATGTATTATATAGGGGTGATATTATATAATACTTGATTTTTTTAATAATACAGCTTCACGAAAGGATAAAACCAACCATGGAAAATGTTTTTTCAGGCGAAATACTTAACATCACACCCTTTAAGAAGGGTTTTGTTTTTGCAACAAGAGATACCGCTCCCGACGGCAGACTTAAAGCAAACTTTTTCGGCTACGATGCAGTCAACGATAAGTTCACCCACATCAAAAAGAGTGTTTATCTCAAGGTAAAGTTCGGCTACGAATATGAAGAAATTGCCGAACAGCTCGGCGACTATGTTTCCTGCGACGTAGGCGTACTCAATGATAACAGAATTATGACCGTTTTCCCCAACGGTGAATATAATATCTTCAACACAGACGGCTCACTCAACGTTTCCTCCCAGCTTACCTATCACGGACTTCCCGTGTGCGATATTGCCGTTGACGGACCGTATATCTGGTGCGCCGTCCCCGGCGAAAACGCAATAATCAAATACTCCCCCCGTGAAGGCAGAATTCTCCTTCGTGTAGGCGGCGGAGATGCAACAGCCTTTGAGGGACCTTGTGCAGTTTCACTTCACAACGGTACTCTTTACATCTGCAACCAGGCTTCACGCAAGATCCGTACTCTTAATATTCAGAATAACTCCGTTCGCGATTACAGAGTTTTCAATGAAAAGGTATATAAGTATATCAATGTTATGGGCAGAGAATTTGTGTGGCTTAAATCAGGTCTTTATATACTTGACTGAGTCAGTAAGGGTCAAGGGCCAAAGGGCCGAGGGCCTAGTAATTTCAACAAGGCATATAAATAATATAACGGGTGGCAAACTGTCACCCGTTTTTCTTGTAAGAAAATCACCGTCAAGGAATCAACCTTGGCGGTGATTGCTATTTTTATTTTGTTGCACACAGTAAAGCCGACTCGACCCTCGGCCCTTTGGCCCTTGGCCCTTCTATCAACTATCCGTTACCGCTTCAGCCTCCGCCTCGGTCATAACCGTAACGTAAGCCTTATAATCGCCGTAAACCCAGCAATTCTTTATCTTCGTATTACCAACAGTTACATTCGCAGGAAGCATCTGACTGTTGGAACTGCTCATATTAAGAGCGGAAACATTTATCTCAACGCTGATATCGTCGCTTGTTATCTTCTGAACATTCTTCTTAGGTCCGATTACGGTAATCGTGTCAAGGCTTCCGTCCGTACCGAGGGAGTAAACCATATTTTCCTGCTTGTTAAGGAAGATAACATTTGCCGCTGAATAAGAAACCGATGTCTTTGTGTAGTCAGACATATCAACGCTGACGGTGAAGCTTGTCAGCTCCTTATCCGTAAGTCTTACGGCAAGCTTTTCACTGTCAATATCAACAGTAAAGGTATTGACCTTATTATCAAGCTTCTTGAAGTCAACGGCCCCCACGGAAAGCTCTGCATATTTCTGCTCGTCCTTGGGATTGTAGATAATCTCAACCTCGGACGGTGTAATCTGATATTCGGGAGCAGTCATGCCCTCGGGCATATTAATGAACTTAACCGTTACGGGAACAGTCTTTGTTGTGAAAACCGGGAGAGTAACCGTAGCCGGATTAGTTTCGCTGTTAACGCTATTGCAAACAAGGAACTTGCTGTCATTACTGCGTCCTACGGGATAGGAAATCTGTGCAGGAAGCTCAACAGAGGATGTAAGGGGCAGATTTTTCTCATCGATGGTTGCATCGAAATACACGTTTTCAAGTCCGCTAAGGATTGTTGCCGGACCTGTAACCTCAACGGTATTCATGGAAGGAACAGCCTTACCTACGGTATAGCCCTCCTTTACAACCTTGCTGAGATCATTGCCTACCCTTGCAACAACATTGAAGGTATCCGTAACCTTTCTGTCATAATAAACAGTAATGGTTGAGGGAGTTATCTTTGTTATCTCAAAATCGCTTGCCGCTGTTTCCGCAACCCTGGCAGTAAGTGATACCACCTTATAACCTGCCGAGTCAATAAAGGTGCTCGATGCCTCAACAATAATATCGTCCTTTGTAAGAGCGTGAGCATTGATATTGTAAGCCTTACCTGTTACCTCTACATCAACAAACAGGTCATCGTTATCAACAAAGGCAGTAAAGTCAAGCTCCTCTGCCGTTTCACCGACAGTAACCTTAAGGTCATTGAGCACTCGTACAGTATCGGCGCTGTAATTGATTTTAACCGTAGCCCATAAAAGAACAGCAACTACGACACAAAGCACCGCAAGAAACTTATCGTTATAAAACAAGCTGTTAAAAAAGCTCTTATCTGATTTTTTGTTCTTCATTATTTCTTCCTCCGTGGAAATCTGAGGACTTTGGGCTTTTCCTCTTCATCGATAACCAAATATTCCGTAAGAGCCTCCGTAAGCTCTCCGAATTTAAGCTCTCTTTGAAGCACACCGTTCTGTGCGATGGAAACAGTACCCGTTTCCTCCGAAACAACAACCACAAGGGCGTCACTCATTTCACTCATACCCAGTGCCGCTCTGTGTCTTGTTCCCAGCTCAAAGCTCATTTCACTTTGTGAAAGAGGAAGAATACAACCTGCAGCAGCAATTTTATTTTCTCTTATAACAACCGCGCCGTCATGCAAGGGTGCCTTCGGGAAAAAGATATTCTCAAGCAGAGGCACACTTATCGACGCACCCATCTTGCTGCCCGAGGAAATTATTTCACCGAGGGGAGTTTTACCCTCAATTACAATAAGGGCGCCTATCTTCTTTTCGCCCATATTTACTGCCGCCTTGGCAATAGCGGAAGCACTCTTGATATTTTCATCGTCGTTATAGCCCGATTTAGTAAAGAACAGATTGATTTTTCTTAAATCACCACGTCCGAAGGCTTCGATAGTGCTGCGGATTTCAGGCTGAAAAACAAGAATGATAACAAGCACGATATCCGAAAAGATATTGTTGAACAAAAATGTACTTACCGACATATTCAGCGTGGAAACAATCAGGTAAACAACACCTACAAAAATAACGCCCTTGATAAGATTGAAAGCTCTTGTCTGTCTGAAAAACTTTATACAGTAAAACAAGAGAAAGGCAACCAGAATTATATCTGCAATGTCATACCACTGTACTGACAAAATCAGTTTAAGTATACCGTCAAAAAACTCTTTAAAAAAATCCGCCATGGCTTTAAGCTGTCCCCTTCTTCATATTTTCTTTCACATTTTCCGTAAGATATCTGTATCCTGATATATTTTAACACAATTTTTTGCTCTTTGCAATTTTATTTAGGGAAAATACTAAATTTTTTATATCTTTTTTGCTGTTGAATATTCCGGTACTGACCCTTACACAACCCTTTTCACTTGTGCCGTAGTTTTTATGAGCAAGATAAGAGCAATGATATCCCGCCCTTACGGCAATGCCCTCTTTGTCAAGCAGAGAAGAAACCATCTCACTGTGCAGGTCTGCGAGATTGAAGGCAAGGACGTTTGTGGTTTTACCGCCCTGCATTTCGGTGTAAGCGTTAACCGAGGTAATTACGGAAAGATCCTCCTTAAGCACCCGTATCAGCTCGCTCTCCTTTTGCAAAACGGTTTTTTCACCGCCGAAGCATTCCACCGCTTTTATGCCCTCACACAGTCCTGCAATACCGGGCATATTTACCGTTCCGCTTTCAAGCCTGTCGGGATAAACCGTAGGCTGATTTTCAGAAAGAGAATGGCTGCCTGTACCACCCTGAGTCAGCTCCTCAATTTCAACGCTGTTTCCGAAAAGCACCGCACCCGTACCCATAGGTCCGAGCAGACCCTTATGACCGGGAATACACAGAATACCGATACCCTGCTTTTCAATGTTTATTACGTGACTTCCCGCGCTCTGCGCTCCGTCAAGTATAAAAAGTATACCTCTTGCTTTGCAGAAGGCAGAGAGCTTATCAATAGGCAGAACAGTACCGAAAACATTGGACACGTGAGTAACAATCATCGCCCTTGTGTTTTCCCTTACGTTAAAGGCAAAGCTTTTTAAGGTTTCGTTGTCATCAAGGGGATTCACCTTTGCAACGCTGTAGGTTATTACTCCCTGCTCAGCCAGTTTATGCACGGGTCTTAAAACAGAGTTATGCTCAAGAGAAGAAATCACAACGTGATCACCCTGTTTAAGCACACCCTTTATTGCCGTATTAAGAGCCGCCGTACAGTTATTGGTAAAAGCGACTCTTTCACTTTCACAGCCGAAGTGCTCTGCAAGCTTTTCACGGCAGTCAAAAACATATTCCCCTGCCCTTACGGACAGACGGTGGCCGCCTCTGCCGGGATTAGCCCCGAAGCAACGCGCCGTATTGTAAACGGCATTAATCACCCGTACAGGCTTAGGAAAGCTTGTAGCCGCATTATCAAGATAAATCACAGTATATCACGGAAGCTTTCCACGCCGAGATTTCTGATATTATTTTTAGTAAGAATATCAAAGGCGTTATAAACATCACCGTGAACATAAAGTGCAAAGTTGCACCCTTCCTTTCTGTCAGGATTAGGATTTCTTCTGAGGCTTGAGTTTATTCCCTTTGACGAAAGAAGCCTCCTCGCCTTTTCGCCCATAGTCTGATTTTCAAATTTTATATATGTGTAAAGCATAATTACCCTCCTGAAAAAGAATACTCAAAAACATCATATGCTCATAAATTCCTTTTGTTCCCTTGACCCCAAAGCAATAAAAATGTATAATCTAACAGTATTAAAATTTCAGGAGAATTATTTATGTTTAATTTAAAATTCAACAACGGTAAATTCAAAATAATGCAGATTGCCGACGTTCAGGAGGACTTTCCCGTTAATCCCGACACAGTAAGGCTTATTGATGCCGCCGCAGAAAAAGAAAAGCCCGACCTTGTTATTTTCACCGGCGACCAGATTCAGGGCTACAGCGGCTGCTACAGAACCGACACCTACAACAAGGTTCAGAAGGTTATTGCGGCTTATGTTGAGCCTCTTGTAAAAAGAGGTATTCCCTTTACAATGACCTTCGGCAACCACGACGATGACTGCGTCGTAAGCAAGTCGGCTCAGCTTGAGCTTTACGGTGAGCATAATGGCTTCGTTATGGGTGAGGCAAGGAGCAAGGACGACCCGGCGACACATTTTATCAATCTCAAAGACTCAGACGGAAAAAAGGATATTTTTTCCCTTTACATAATCGACTCAAACAAAAAGGACGAAAACGGAGCCTATGCCCCCGTTAAAAAGGAGCAGATTGAGTGGCTTGAAAAGGTAAGGGAACAAAACGGCTACCTTCCCGCTCTTGCCTTT
Source organism: Clostridia bacterium (assembly GCA_017473435.1). GTDB lineage: Bacteria > Bacillota > Clostridia > Oscillospirales > Acutalibacteraceae > UBA6857. The sequence goes on from JAFULG010000065.1 coordinate 94,735, forward strand.
CAGCACATTCCCGTACCCGAATTTTACAAAGTAATAAAAAAAGTCCCCTTCTGGACAAGGGGCGCAGTTGAAGCCTACAAGAGCCGCAGAAACACCTTCTGGCTTCTTGAGGGTGACGAGGGCTTTATGGGCGAAACTCCTGCCGTGCCCGAAATCAACAACGGTGAATTTGACTCACTTAAAAAGCACGGTGATATTCTCGGTCTTTTCGTAGGTCACGACCATGTTAACTCCTTTGTACGCAACCTTGAGGGCGTTGACCTCGGCTACACCCAGGGTGCAGGCTTCAACACCTACGGCCCTGCTGAAAAGCGAGGTGTGCGCATTTTTGAGCTTAACGAAAGCGACCTGAAAAATTACAGAACCTACACTGTAACTGCAGGTGAGCTCGGGGCTTACAAACCCTCAAAGCCCGTCAAGGAATTTTTCTTCTGCAATGTTCCCACAAGTGTTGATGAGGTATTCACCAATCTTAAGAGAGTTGCTGTTGCAGGTGTTGCGATTGCGGCAGTAGTAAAATTGATAAAGAGATAAAACAAGCAAAGTTCTTTTGTTTCTTTTCTTCCAAGAAAAGAAAGCCCCGCGGCGAGCGATGAAAAAAATTAAAACAGCAGGTGCACCGTTCAATATACGAAACACCTGCTGTTTATTTTTAGTTCAATATATTAATCTGAATAAATTTTGCTCGCTTGACTGTAGGAATGGTCATAATCTATAAGTACATCAAGCACATATTCATCCTCTATCTGCTTTGTGGATTTTACACCCCGATAATAATAGCTGTAGCTATCATCCATCATACTGTAGCCGAAGAAAACATTTATTGAGTGCTGAAACTCTCCGAAGCTATAAAGGCAAAGCTCATTAGGCTTAACGGAACCTGTTCCTCCGTCAAAAACAATTCTGCTGTCAAACAGCTTATCCTTATGAAAGCAAGCCATTATTACACCGTAATCGTGCTCCATAAGATAAAAATAGTAGTCGCCCTTTCGCTGTTCTTTTACAATATGCAGATTTTCTATATCCTCATAAATATGATCAAAGCCTTCTTCAACCTCGCTTATAATTTTTTCTTCATCGTTTGAGGGAAAAGAATTGAGAAAATCATAACTGGGATAAGACAGTGCCATAAGAATTGAGAAAGCAAAAACCGGAATTAAAACTATAATAAGTGCGGCAACCGCAAGCTTCAGCTTGTGCTTTCCCTTTTTCATTGTTTTCACAATAACCTCGTCCGATGCGGGAACTATGCTTTCCCTTTCAATTTTTTCACCCTTGAGTATCTCAACAACGCTGACCTCAAGTGCCTCTGCCAAAGGCTCAAGCATTGAAATATCAGGTGCGCTTCTGCCCGTTTCCCACTTTGAAACGGCTTTATCCGTAACATTCAGCTTTTCAGCAAGCTGTTTTTGATTAAGAGAGAGTTCCTTTCTTCTTTGACTGATAAATCCGCCCGTAAGCTTATTGTCCATAGTATCATCACCTTTCTGCAATTCAACAATAACATAAAACAAGCAAAAAGTCACCCTACCGTTGGTAGAAACTTGCTGTTTTTAATAATTCTACTATAAATCAATAGTCACCGCCAAGGCTTTAATACCAAGGCGGTGTCCGTTTATTCTATTGTCGCTCGCCGCGTGGCATTACTTTTCTTGAAAGAAAAGTAATCAAAAGAACTTTACATTCTTTGTCTTACTCCTCTTCAACCTTGAAGCCCTTTTTGATAAGGAAATAAAGAGGTACAAGTGTAATAACCGAAACAATAGCCGCATAAAGGAACATACTCTTTGCAGGAACAATTGTTTCAACGCCGTACTCGTTGATGTAAGTAATTGCTGAGCTTCTGCAGGCGATGTCGCCGATAGCAGGACCCAATACCATGGGAATAAGCACGAAGAAAATCATTCTGATGCCCTGGAAAAGACCTGCCTTACCTACAGGAATGAAGTCCTTTACGGAAGCGTTGAAAAGGATACCCAATACAACATAGCCGATAGCGGTGGGGGCAACGCCGAAGAGAACTGCCTTGATGTTTGTTGTTGTTGAAAGCACAAGAAGGCCTATTGTCATAAGCACAACGCCGGCAGCAATACCCTTGCCCTTATCCTTACCGGCAAGCTTAAGAAGAAGCACGATGCCTGCTACAAGAGCCGCAACGGCAATTACCGCTACGATGATTGTGCTTACTGAAAGAAGCTCTGCACCGCCGGCTGTGTTATCGGGGATAACAACATACTGAAGATATACAAGAAGATAAGGGAAGAACACCTGGAAGGCTACGCTGAAGCAGCCGAGAGCTGAAAGTGTAAGGTAAAGTCTTGAATTTTCCTTGATAACGGAGGGTCTGAAGCCATAGAAAAGGTCTGCCCAGTAGCTTGAAGAAACCTCGTTTTCTGATGAAATCTGCTTGGGATTGTCAATGATAAAGAAGCCGAGAACACCGCAGAGTGAAACTATAAGACCCAATACAAGGAAGAAGTTCTGATATGATACGGTACCTGACTGTGCAAGTGAGCCTACGCCCATAACGGCAGCCATTGAAAGGAAGCCTACAAAGGTAAGTGCTGTTTCAACTGTAGGACGGATTTTGGGGTTTGTAACGTCGGTTACCCATGCGTTGAAGGCGGCGTCATTACTTGCCGAGCCCATAAAGGTCATAACGATATCCATAAGGATAACAACCCATACTGTTGTACCGAGGATTTTAGCTTCGTCGGAAAGACCGAGAAGAGCAGAAACGTTGTCTCTTGAAATGAAGCCGAAGGAAGCAGTTATAAGACCCCATAACAGATAACCCACAGAGATGAAAAGCTTACGGTTTTTCATCTTGTCGCTGAGCGTACCCATAATAAAGGTTGAAACTACTGCCGCGATTGCCGAAAGGGCAACCATACGGCTGATTGCTGTTGTGGGAGCCATTGTACCTGCCATAGCTGCTGAGGAAGCACCTGCATAAACGGAGTTGTAAAGGAAGGTATTGAAATACATATTTTCAATATTCCATGCAACACCGCCCATAAAGCTGAACAGGCAAATGCCGAACCACATCTTTTTTGAAAGCTTGTTTTCCATGATTTTTAACTTTCTCCTTTGAATTTATTTTAAAAAAATTAATGCTCTACTATTATAGCAGAGCATTTTGAATATTTAAATACTATTTTATATATTTTTCTATTTTTTTGTTTTTTATAACCCTGTAAAGCAAGACTCCGAGAGTGAAGCACACTCCGAGCTCTCCGAGAGCAACAAATCCGCCCTGAGTAAGGAAGCTTACAAAGTGAAAAGGACCCTCAATAAAGAAAATTTCAATTTCAAGTCCGATGATTACGCCGTTGAAAACAGCCGGCATCACAAGTGCCGCAAAGGGTATACCCTTGAAGGTAACATCCCTGAGCTTATTCATACACACCGCCGCAAGGAAGGTTGCAAATGAGCCGAGGACTACATCAAGAGGAAGAGCCCCCATAAAGACAAGGTTTGAGATTGCACATCCCACCGTAAGACCGGGAATTGCAGCAGGAGTAAAGAGTGCAAGTACGGTAAGCGCCTCCGAAGCGCGGAACTGTACCGCCGCCGATGCACTGCCGGGAAAAAGCATCTCCTGGCCGTAGGTAAGTGTGGCATAGAGTGCGGCAATAATCGCACCCTTTGCTAGGTTACTGTTGTGTCTGTTGATATTCATTTTTTATGCTCCTTAGTTTTGATTTAGGTCAGGATGGTTACGAACTGACCGCGCTCAATGCCGTGGCACTTAAATGCAAAATGCAGTATATATTCTAGCATAAATAAAAGGAAAAAGCAAGAGGTAAAATACAACTGCCGATTGTAATTTTACAATTACAGTACTGACCGATTTACGACTTGAACATTGTATCTGTTCTTTTTATCCGTGGCGGTTGCTTTTACGTTCTACAGCCTTGGCTTTTCTGTTGTGGTTTTTGTTTTGTTCCGCGGCGGTGACTTTTACGTTCTACAGCCTTGGCTTGTGCGTTGTGGTTTTTATTTTTTCCGTGGTTGTTGCTTTTATGTTCTACTGCCCTGTGCGGGCGGCACTTACTTTTGTCGGTTGCGACAAAAGTAAGCAAAAGCGCGCTTTTGTTCCAGTTTCGTTCTACGAACAAGTCCGCAGTGGCGGTGAAATTTTCCGCATCTGCCGTGGATTTGATTTTAAAATTCATCATCTCATCAAACCTCTTTAATAAAATTTAACTGTTACTGACGGAAAACTTTCACATTACTACTCGTCTTCCCTATTTCAACAGCTCACGGACAGCTCAAAAAAAATAACCTTTCAA
>JAFULG010000066.1 GCA_017473435.1 Clostridia bacterium
CCGAAGCGCGTCCTGCGGACGATGAAGCGAGGCGAGGATGGCGCAGCGGTCAAAATTTCCGTGCCGCTCCAAGGCACAAGGAAATTTTGGGAACCGCAAGAGGGGTAACAGCCCCGCCGGCTTGAGGCGGTAGAACTTAAAGTAATATCCGCGGAAAAAGGACAAAAGCACAACCCAGCAGTTAAAAAAGTAGAACCTAAAAGTAACAACCACGGAAAACAAAAAAAGAGCAAGGGGACTTTGTCCCCTTGACCCCTACAAGCTTTTGTAAAAGCTTGACCAAAACTTTTCTTTTTTATTTCAGCGTCACTATAGTTACGCCAGTTTCACCTTCACCGTAAACACCAAGCCTGAAGGACTTTACGTAACGGTTCTTGCGAAGGTACTCGTGAATACCCTTTCTGAGTACACCCGTGCCCTTGCCGTGAATAACGGTGATTTCACCGAGACCGAGGCGTAACGCCTGGTCGATATAGCGGTCAACCTCCATAACTCCCTCCTCAACATTCTTGCCGCGAAGGTCACAGCGTGTCTGTGCCTCGGAGCCGGGGGAGAATACACGCTCGGTTCTGTTGGGTACATTACGTGGCTTCTGATTGTTCTTCGGCTGCTTGCCCTTTTCAATGAGCCTCAGGTTGCTTTCGGGAGTGCGCATCTTCATTATGCCTGCCATAACCTCAACGTTGCCCTTTCTGTCCTTAAGGGCTGTAACCGTTGCAGTCTTACCCATATCGGCAACAAGCACCTCGTCACCGATTTTAAGCTCTCGGGGAAGAACGTAGTTTTCGTCCTCAATAACGGCAGAAACCACGGGGTTTGTGATATCGTCAAAGTTGGCAAAGCCCTTTTTCATCATCTGCTTTGCACGACGGAGCATCTCTGCCTTGTCAGCGCTCTTGTCGCTCTGCTTTTTAAGCTCCTCAAGCTCCTGAGTGAGTGCCATTGCACTGCGCTTTGCCTGCTCAACAATCTTAAGTGCCTGACTCTGCGCCTTTTCAAGCTCCTGCTGTCGGAGCTGTTCAATACCGTCCTTGAGCTTCTGAGCCTCAGCCTTTTCTCTTTCTGCCTCGGCTTTGAGGGTGTCGGCAATTTCCTTCTGCCGTTCAAATTCCTGTCTGCTGACCTCAAGGTTCTGCAGCACATTTTCAAACTGAGCGCTTTCCTTGGAAACAAGCTGCTTTGCTCTGTCAATCACATTTTCCTCCATACCGAGCCTTAAGGAAATTGCAAAGGCGTTGGAGCGTCCCGGCGTACCTATTAAAAGACGGTAGGTGGGCTTTAAGGATTCAACGTCAAACTCACAGCTGCCGTTTTCAATACCGGGAGTTTCAAGGGCGTAGGCCTTAAGCTCCGCATAGTGGGTTGTGGCGGCAATCTTTGCTCCCTTTTCGTGGAGCTTTTCAAGTATGGAAATAGCGAGCGCCGCACCCTCAACGGGGTCTGTACCTGCGCCTAATTCGTCGATAAGGATAAGACTGCTTTCGTCAGCCTTATCCATAATGTCTATGATGTTCACCATATGTGAGGAGAAGGTGGAAAGGCTTTGCTCAATGCTCTGCTCGTCACCGATATCGGCAAGAATATTATCAAAAACGGAAATCTCACTCTGATCCCTTACGGGGAGCATAAGTCCGCACATAGCCATAAGGGAGAGAAGTCCCACGGTTTTGATTGAAACGGTTTTACCGCCGGTGTTGGGACCTGTGATAATAAGTGTATCAAAGTCCTTGCCAAGATATATATCCGTTGCCACCACCTTTTTAGGGTCGATAAGAGGATGACGCGCACTTTTTAAATTTATAATACCCTTGTCGTTAAGTATGGGCATAGTAGCCTTCATTTCGTAGGCAAGCTTTGCCTTGGCGAAAATGAGATTAAGCTCAACGGCACATTCGTAGGAGTGCTTGATGCCCTGATAAAAGGAGCCTGCCTCAACGGAAAGCTCAAAAAGGATACGCTCAATTTCGTCCCTTTCTTTGCCCTGAAGCACCTTGATTTCGTTGTTTGCCTCAACAACGGCAGCAGGCTCAACAAAAACCGTTGAACCGCTTGAAGAGGTATCGTGAACAAGACCGCTGATTTCGTTGCGGTGCTCAATTTTAACGGGAACAACATATCTGCCGTTACGCATTGTAACAATGCTGTCGCGAAGATACTTCTGAATATTGGGTGAACGGGTCATTTTGTCAAGGTGGTCACGCACCTTTGACGATGCAGCACGGATTTTGCGCCTTATATCATAGAGAGCAGGGGAGGCGTTGTCGCTCATTTCCTCCTCGCTGATAATAGCCGTAGTGATTTTATCTTCGAGATATTTATTCGGTGCGAGGGAGTAAAAATATGTATCAATTGAGGTGGTGATACCGCTGTTACGGCTCTTCCACTCGCTTAAGGATCGTATAACACGAAGCACCTCTGCAATGTCTAAAAGCTCACGCATATTAAGCACACTTCCTGCATTGGCACGGGAAAGGCTGTTGTTTACGTTTTTAAGCCCACCGAAGGAGGGTGCCCCGAACTTAGCCATAAGCATATAGGCGTCGTCGGTCTGCTGTAATAGCACCTTTGCAAGGGAAATATTATGCTCGGGTTCGAGATTTTCCGCCATATCGCGTGCATCAGCACAGCCTGTGAATTCGGCAAGGCGGTTAAGGATTTTGTCAAGCTCAAGGGATTTGTAGTGTTTGTTCATTTGATCACCTCTTTTTTTTAGGATCAAGGGCCAAAGGGCCGAGGGCCGGGTAGGGGTAACACCCCGTGTAGCGCCGCCCATTGGGCGGCTATGTGAGAGATTTGTTAACCTGTGCCGCCCGATGGGCGGCGCTACATTTGCTCTCCCCTAATTATATCTCCGTCATTGTCTTATAAAAGCTCAATGTTTTAAAATTTCTGTTTGTTATATTAAGTAAGTAGGCTTCACTTATCTGAGAGAGGACACAAAGGGCCTCAGGGGGCAGAGTGAAGCTGAAAATTTTTGAAGGGTCGCTCAGACAGATATGTCTCATTGCTCTGACAACGCCTGCGTTCATCTGCTTAAGCCTTGCCGCGGTCTGACATTTTTCGCAGAACATTTCACCGGTACGGGTGTCAAAGTACATGCTTTCGCTTTCAAAGGCTCCGCATTTTTTACAGCCTACGAGCTGGGGCATATAGCCTGCAAGACAAAGCATACGAAGCTCGCAGACAGCCTTTATAAGGTTAATGTCCTTACCCTTTACGGACAGAAGGTGAAGGCTGTTTAAAAGAAGAGGCAGGAACTCGCCTGCCGCTTCTTCACGCGGAGCAAGCTCGCTTGCCAGCTCTGACAGATACTGCGCAAGAGAAAGATCGACAATATCCTGCCTTAAGGAAAAAAATATTTTTTTTGAGGTAGCTTCCTTTATAAAGTAAACGTCTTTTTTTGTTTTTTCTACGGATAAATCCGAGTAACAGAGAAGCCCCGTGGAAGAAACGTTTTTGTTTTTCGGGTTTCTTCCGCCGTTGACAAAGGCTCTTATTACGCCCTTTTCCTTTGTCAGGACGGTAATGAGCCTGTCCTGCTCACCTGTATTCTGTTCACGGATTACTATACCGTCCGTCCTGATTGTCATATTTGTAGTCCTCTCCGGGGTAAAGCTCTTCGGCAGTTTCAAGGTCAATCTCATCGATGTTGCCGTTTTTTACCGCACGGCTGTAGTTGAGATAATCAGAGACCTTACCCGTCTGAATAAATTTATCCCATAATGCTTTTTTATCCATAATAGTGTCACCTCATCTGCTTTTTAAAAAGGATTATACCTTTAGCCTTTGCAGAAAAAGGTCTTACTAAACAGGAAAAAAATATTTTATACTGTAAAAAATCGGCTGTGATTTTTGCGTATTTTTTGTGTATTTTTTGTGTAGGGATGCTTTGTGTGGAATTCATTATGCGGTGTGTTCATTGTAAAGTAGCCCCATGGGCGACCGGACGCCGGTGCGGCGGCGCTGCATCATAGGATTATAATCCGGAGCGGAGTGACCCTCAATATTTGCCGTCAGGCGAATATTTCATATCCGCAGGATATTTTATATTGCGTGAGCAATATTTCATCTGACCAAAGGTCAGATTTCATTGCAAAGCCGAAAGGCATTGCCTCAATCCAATCCGAAATTATGTATAAGTCCCTCGCGGTTTCTCCAGTCCTCCTTGACCTTTACCCAGCACTGAAGATTGACCTGACAGGAGAAAAACTTTTCCATATCCTGACGTGCATAGGTGGAAATACGCTTGAGGGTAGCACCTTTTTTACCGATGATGATACCCTTGTGGCTTTCCTTTTCGCAGTAGATGATTGCCTCAACATCCATAAGGTCACGGTCAGGGCGTTCACGCATCTTTTCGATGGAAACGGCAACACCGTGAGGGATTTCCTTATCGAGTAAGCGGAGCATTTTTTCACGGATAATCTCCGATGCAAGTACTCTTTCAGGCTGATCGGTGAGGGTATCCTCGGGGAAAAAGTGCTCTGAGGGGAAGGCAAGCTTTTCCATTTCATTTATAAGAATGTCAATGCCGTCATTTTTAACGGCGGAAATGGGAATGAGAGCGACGAAGGAAAGAAGCTGTGAAAGCTCTGCAATTCTGCCGATAAGCTCGGTTTTTTCACTCACCGTGTCAATTTTGTTTATAGCAAGGATGCAGGGGATTTTACTCTTTTTGATTTTTTCAATAAGCTCAAGCTCGCTTTCAGTAAGCTCGCCCGTTGGCTCAACTACAAAAAGGCAGGCATCAACGCCCGAAATGCTGTCGCCTACGGCCTTGATCATTTTTTCGCCGAGCTTTGTTTTAGGCTTGTGAAAGCCGGGAGTGTCAGTAAAAACAAGCTGAGTTTCGCCACGGGTAAGTACACCCATAATGCGTGTACGGGTGGTCTGGGGCTTATCGGAAACAATGGCGATTTTCTGTCCGAGTACCTTGTTGAGTATTGATGATTTGCCCACATTGGGCTTGCCTACAATGGCAATAAAAGCAGTTTTAGTCATATCAGTCACCTTAATGCTTTGAGTTTGTATCCGATGTTAATATTCGCCTGTTTTATCAATGATGATGAAGTTAAGGCAGTTCTTTTTTACGGTTCTCATATATTTTCTTGAATATTCACTCATATCAATTACGGGAATAAAGGCCTTTTCCTCGAAATTTTTTCCGATACCTTCAAAAAGCGAAAGCATGGATACAAAGTCAGTCTTTTTGTCAAGAACAGTATCCTCGGGGCGGTTGAGAGTATAAGCGGCAACACCGTCAAAGTCAATGTTCTTTATTCCTCCGAAGTAGATTTTATCGTTGCCGTTAAGAGCGTCGTCGGCATCTGCAGAGAAGATTATAAACTTATCGTCAGAAACGGTTTTTCTTATCTTGTTTACAAAAAGCCGCAAGGCTTCATTTTTGTTTCTGAAGGCGTTTTCTCCGGGAAAGGATGCACCGCCGGTGTTTGCGCTGTCAGGGTAATGGCATTTTTCAAGGATGAAGCCGCCGATATTGAACTGCTGAAGCTCGTCGATAATATTTATAAGGTACAAAAGAGCTTCCTTGTTGCAGGGATTGAGCCAGGTTTTACTGTCGCCGCCCTCTGCCGTATCAATCCAGTTAACGTCTGTGTCCATATATTTTACGGCAAACTCGGGATATGCTACGGGGAGAGTGTTGTCAAGAAAGCAGAAGACCCTTGCCGCTACGGTGATATTCTCTTTTCTGAAAATGTTCAGCGCCTCGCGGACGGTGTTGTTGTCATAAATTGCACAACGGGCACCGATGGCGTAGCTGTTAAGAGAGCTGTAGCAGAGCTTTCCGCTTTCTGTTTTGAAGTCGATTACGACGCCGTTACAGTCCTTTTTTTCAAGCTCACCGATAAACCTTCTGATATAAGCCGTGTCGCCGAGATGCTCATAGGGCATATAAAGGGCGCGGAAGCCCTCGCTTACAAGCACGGGCTCTGATTCCTGCTGAGAGGTCTGACTCTGGCTTGCGTCAGGCTCGGCAGGGGTCTTGTGAGAAATATCAAGAAGAAGCCTTACAGAGAAAAAGGAAAGACCGAGTAGGATAATACAGGCGAAAATAAAAAGCTTTTTCTTTCTGCTTTGCGACTGAAGTCTCTGATAGGAACGCCTTTCAAGAGGGATGTTACCTGCAGGATATTCCTTTGAGAAGGTATAGTAGCTCTTACGGACACGGGTATTGTGGTTGCCGTAGGGGCTCTTGTTTTTTGTGAAGGGATTTTTTATATTCATAAGAATCCTCTTTGATTAAAAATATTTTGCCGCCTTGCTGCGAAGAAGAGAAATAGTCTCCTTGGGATCGCTGCTACCGAAAATTGCAGAGCCTGCAACAAGAACATTTGCGCCTGCCTTTGCTGCCACTTCAACGGTGTCAAGAGAGATGCCACCGTCAACCTGAATATCCATATCGATGCCTCTTTTTGCACATTCCTCACGAAGGGCAACAATTTTATCCATCATATCAGCCATAAAGGACTGTCCGCCGAAGCCGGGCTCAACGGTCATAACAAGCACCATACCGAGCTTTTCAAGGTAGGGGTAAACGGTCTCAATCGGAGTGCCGGGCTTTACGGCAAGGGCGGCAATTTTACCGTTTTCACGGATAAGGTCAAGTGTATCGTCAATAGGGGAGTCGCACTCAACGTGGAAGCAGATAAGGTCAGCGCCTGCCTTTATAAAATCGGGGATATATTTTTGGGGGTCACTTATCATAAGGTGGCAGTCAAAAACAAGGTCGGAGCATTTGCGAAGGCATTTCACAAGAGGTGCGCCGAGGGTGATGTTGGGCACAAAGTGGCCGTCCATAACGTCAATGTGAAGCCAGTCGGCTCCGCATTTTTTCATATTTTCAAATTCCTCGCCCATTTTTGAATAATCGCAGGAGAGAATTGACGGTGAAATTTTAATCATATTTATTACCTCTTTCTTTATGTTTTTCATATAATCAGATAACTTTTTGTTATTCGTCATCTTTTGATATATTTTCAATTAAATTAACCACAACCCGGTTTAATTCCGTTGCATTTTTTGATGTGATTACAGGCTTACCTGTATCTGCTTCAATTTCTTTTCGTGCATTACCTGCATACTTTCCGCCCATTTTTGCAATTTCACGATTTTCTTCAAAAGTTTGAGGGTTATGGGCTTTTGATAATTCTGTGGTTGTTGCTTAAGCGAGCATATTGAGCACAAGTTCAAGGTCACTCATATTATCACGCAGATTTTCTTTGGTTAATCCTTTTAAATTCTTATATTTTCGCGTTGTCATTCCTGACCAAGCCTTCGTAATTTCATCTGTAAGAATAGCATATTCTATACCTTTTTGTACTCCATGCTTGTCCCATTCATCTGTCAAAGCATTACGTACTCTGATGGATAAAATTCTTTGATGTATCCATTCGTTACTATAGCCTTTTTTTTGATAAGTTTCTATCGCTCTGTCAAATGCAAGTTCAGGGTCGATTGTTTCATCAATTCGCTCTTTTCCGACTTCGGCAAGCCACATCTTGAAAGGTCCTGCTTTAGGCGAAGGTATTGATTGAATTATACGAAGAATACCGGAAATATCTGCCGCTTGTATTTTTCTTTTTTTGCCATCCGAAGCAATCATTTCAACAGGGGTACAAATTGTACCCCACTTGGAATTAAGTTCTGCATCACGCTTGCGCATCTTTTTTATGTATTGCTTAACATCCTTGCTGTCAGTCAGAATTTCTACAACATCACTGACAGAAAAATACCATTCTGCTGCTACTTCATTCCAAGCTGTTCTTATTTTTTTATCTTCAAATATTTGTATTTTATTATTCATGTGCATAACCACCCTGAAGAGCTTTGCTTTTCATTATATTATAACAATTCAGGGTGTAAAAATCAATACAAAGACCTGTATGATAAAAATAAATTGATATTTTTTATAAAATTCTTAAATAGCTGTTTACAAATGCAACAGTATGTTGTATTATAATCATAATTGGCTTTAGTCATCACTCGGATGACAGATATATGAGAAAAAGGAAGTAAGAAAAATGGACTTGAAGTACTACATGCAAAAGGCACTCGATCTGCCTGAGGATGGGGATAAAATTGAATATTTTAACCTCAAGGCAAGAGTATCGGGAAATGTTCTTGTCAATGCACAAAGGAACATTCCCACTCCCACCTATGTGTACGAGGCGGATATTACAAAATTCTACGCTGAGTACAAAAAGCTCAAGGAGGAATGCGGATATCCTCTTTCCTTCAACACCCTTATGATGAAGCTTCTTTCAGAGGGACTCAAGGTCGCTCCGAGACTTAACGCTCATCTTCAGTACAATCACACCAAATCCGCAGGCAGACTTATTGTTAAAAAGAATATTGACGTTGCAATGCCTATTTTTATGGACGGCGGAATTACCTTCCCCGTTAAGGTGCGCGGTATTGAAAGTCAGAGCCTTAAGGAAATCTCCGATCAGATTGCCGATATTATGAGAAGGCTCGAAAAGACCGATGTTGACGGACTTATGTTTGACCTCATTCAGCAGAGAATGATAGGCTGGATTCTCAAGGGTAAGCTTTATTCAACAAGTCAGCAGATTCTTTCAGGCTTTGTAGGTAAATACAGCGTTACAAGTGTCAAGGATATTTTCAAAAAGAAGGTAAGAGATCCCGAAAGCCTTGATATGTATGCCTTTAATGAGGGTACGGTCTGCTTTACAAATACGGGTACCTTAAGCCGTGAGCTTACGGGACATATCTCCTACGGACCTCTGCTTTATCCCCAGGTGTTCCTTTTCGGCATCAGTAACATCAAGGATGTTGACTATCCTTTCAGAAACGAAAAGGGCGAGGTTGACATCGGAACAAAGAAGATGCTTCCCATGACCTTTGCCTTTGACCACAGACTCGGCGGCTTCGGCGATGTTATCCCTCTTATTCACAAGTTTGAGGAGGTCTTTGCAAATCCCGAGGTTATTCACGAATGGTGATGGCATAAAAACCCCTCAGCCAAAATCAAAGATTTTGACAGCTCCCCTTTCAGGGGAGCGAATTTTTTTCTCCTCTGAAAGGAGATTCCCCTTCTAGGGGAAATGTCTGCAAATCAGACAAAAGGGTTCCGGTTTCCGGAGGAAAAGGTGGATTTGCCGAAGGCAAAGACGGAGGGGTTAACCTCAAAAAAAATCTCACTTAACTGTTGATTTTTTTTGCTTCTCGGTGTATTCTATATAATGTATAAATTTATTCGGAAGGGATGGGATTAAATGAAGAAAATCATAGATGTAACGGGAATGCATTGCGGTCACTGTGAAAAGGCAGTTGAGGACGCAATCAAGGTTATTGACGGTGTTACAAAGGTTAAAGCCGACCGCGAAAAGAACACGGTTACCGTTACAATGAAAAAGGACATTGACGAAAAGCTTCTGATTGAAGCCGTTGAAAATGAGGGATTTACACCCGGCGAAATCACGGTTAAAACAGGACTTTTCGGTTGATTATTTCACTTAAAAAATCTTAAAGGAGATTCAAAATGGCAAAAGAAAAAGTAAAAAAGGAAAAGCCGGTAAATGATCATCCCAACAAAATCGGCGTGAAGGAAGCCGCAGGCTATACCATTGCCGAGGCAGGTAATATGTTCAACCTTACCTACATTTCAAGCTACCTTAAAATTTTCATGACAGACGTTTTGAAAATTGCACCTGCAAAGGCAGGCTTTATGTTCATCATCACACGTCTGTGGGACTGCATCAACGACCCCATCTGGGGCGCAATGGTTGCAAAGAGAAAGCCAAGCAAGGACGGAAAGTTCAGACCCTACCTCAAGTGGGTTTCTGTGCCTCTCGGAATGGCAACGCTGCTGTGCTTTATGCCCTATGACAGGCTGACGGACAATACAACTATTCTGCTTATCATTTCTTACATAACCTACATCTTCTACGGAATGATGTATACAGGTATGAATATTCCCTTCGGCTCACTTGCCTCCGTTATCACCGACGACCCCAACGGAAGAAACCTCCTTTCAACCTTCCGTTCAATCGGCTCAGGTATCGGCGGTGCCGTGGTTTCACTTATCGCACCTATGGTTATTTACTCAACCAAGATGCAGATGGATCCTGCCACAAATCAGATGGTTGAGGTTATTGATCAGACAACGGGCAAGGCTGTTGAAATTGCCGACGGTACAAAAATGTGCATCTTCGGCGTGCTTATGGGCGTGTTTTCAATCATTTTCTACCTTTGGGGCTATAAGACCACAAAGGAAAGAGTTCCCTCAGAAGCAGACCCCCAGACAGATTTCAAGGCAACCTACATAGGACTTCTCAAGTCACGTCCCTTTGTTACCGTTGCTCTTGCAGGTGTTCTTATTTCAGGTCAGCTTCAGTTCAACTCCTTTAACGCATATATTTATAAAAACTACTTTACCAATACAAGCCTGAGCATTCTCGGCACAGTCTGCAACTATCTTCCTATGGTATGCCTTGTGCTTTTCACACCCAAGCTTTCGGCGAAATATGGTAAAAAGGAGCTTTGCGGAAAGTTCTCAATCATTTCTGCAATCGCTTCCGTTGTGCTTGCTATCTGTGCAAACAATCAGAGCATTATTGATAAGCTCAACCCCGAAACAGGCATTTTCCCTGCATGGATGTTTATGGCTTGTCTTCTTCTCATCGGCTTTGGCTATACCTTCGTAAGCCTTACCTGCTGGGCAGTTGTTATGGACGTTATTGACTATCAGGAATACAAAACAGGCATCCGTAACGAGAGTGCTGTTTATGCTGTTTACACCTTCTCACGTAAGTTCGGTCAGACCCTTGCTGACGGCGCAGGTCTTTTCCTTCTCCAGTGGGCAAAGTATGACAGCGAGACTGCAGGTAACGGCTTCATTACCGCTAACGACACAAGTAAGAAGATTATGTTCATCTGCACAATTATTCCTGCTGTAGTTTACACAGGCGTATGGCTTCTTATGCGCTTCGGTTATCCTCTTACCAAGGAAAGACTTGAACCTATCTATGCTTTCATCCGTGAAAAGAGAGAGGCTGCAGAGCAGAGCGCATAAAAAGGAAAAACGCAAAGTTTTTTTGATTACTTTTTTTACAAAAAAGTAATGCCTGACCGGCGAGGTCATCATACAAAAATTCCACCGCTTTGTACAAAACAAGGCGGTGTTTTGTGTTTATATCGGGAAGAAGACAGGGGAGGATAAAACTTATTTCCACTGAAAGAGGCGGTGGAGGGGTCTTATCTGTAATTGTTTCATCGCTCGCCGCGGGGCGTTACTTTTCTTGAAAGAAAAGTAACCAAAAGAACTTTACATTTCTCACCCTAACACCTTCATCGGATCCTCGTACATTCCCTCAACCATTACCTCAAAATGCAGATGTAAAGGTGACTGTGCCTCACAGGGTACAACATCAACCATACCTACGCTGTCACCCTTTTCAAGCATCTGACCGATGCCGACACATTCTCCCTGCTTCATTCCGCAGTAACGTGCAGTAAAGGTACCGTAGTCAACCTCAATTATATAGCCGTATACTGCATTTGCAAGCACCTTGCTTACCGTGCCCTTACCTACGGAAAGCACCTCTTCTCCCTCGCCCACGGCAATGTCAATGCCGTTGTGAGTGCGCCAGTCGTTCATAGTCTCGCAGTAAAGGGGAATATCCGGTGAGTAGTTACGGATAATTTCACCGTCGTGAGGGAGGATGAAGCTGCTTGCTTCTGTGGCTTTAGCTTCGGTGACCTCGGGTGAGGCTGTGGTGGCAACAACGTCCTCGGTTACGGCTGCGGTTGTAGCAGGGGGGAGTGTGATTTCCTCGGCGAGGGTCGTTTCTTCCGCCTTTGAGGTTGTAACCCTCGTCACCATTCGGGGGTCGTCCTCTCCGCTCTGCGCCACGTTTACCTGTTGAGTAGTGTTTACGGGCGGAAGCGCCTTTTCCAGCGTATCCATAGTCTGAGAGTATACAATGCCTATAGCAACGGCGGCAAGACAGAAGCTGATTCCTGCCATGGTGTAGACGGTTTTGGGCTTTGAAAAGGCTTGCTTTAAATTGTATTTTTTCATAAGGATTATCCTTTCGGTTTGGTTTCAATTTAATTATTGACATATCGATTTTTGGCTATTCAGGAATATTTTTCAAAAAGTAGGAAAAAAATTGAAAAAATATTTCAAAAAGTACGAACAAATGTTTGCATTTTTGATTTTGTTGTGTTATAATAGCCCCGTAGAGAACATTTGTATGCCTCTCGGAGAGTTGTTCTGAAGGAAGGGACTTACAGATAAATAAACCTTTCATTCTCAGTATGACAGCCGATAAAACAGGGGCGTGCTTTATAAAAATAAAATTGAAAGAGGTACGAAAATGAATCAGCTTAGTGAAAATCAATTCCGTATTCTTGAATTTCTTAAGGAGCGTGCAGGCTCAGGCATAGTTCCTTCTGTCAGGGAAATCTGTCAGGCGGTAGGTCTTAAGTCTACCTCCTCGGTTCAGGTTAACCTCAACGCCTTGGAGGAAAAGGGTTATATTGTCCGCGATCCTCTGCTTAAAAGGTCAATCCGCATTGTCGGTCAGGCGGAGAATATCCGTCACGTGCCTTTGCTCGGTGTTGTAACGGCAGGTCTGCCTATTCTTGCCGTGGAGCAGATTGAGTGTTATCTGCCCTTTACGGGTCCCGTTTCCGGGGATAAGGAGATGTTTGCCCTGCGTGTACGCGGAGAGAGTATGCTTGATGCAGGTATCTATGACGGTGATATCCTCTTTGCGGAAAAGACACCCACCGCCCGTAACGGTGATATTGTTGTTGCTCTTGTTGAGGATGAGGCTACTGTAAAGACCTTCTACAAGGAGAACGGACATTTCCGACTTCAGCCGGAGAATGATGCCTTTGAGCCGATTATTGTCAATGAGGTTATAATTCTCGGTAAGGTAGTTGCAATGATGAGATATTTTTAAGAAAGTAAAGTTTTGGTCAGGCTTTTACAAAAGCTTTCTGGGCATCGTCGCCAAAGCGCGTCCTGCGGACGATAAAGCGATTATTCGGGGCCCCCGAAAAGTCCGATGACTTTTTGGGGAAGAGGAAGCACAACGAAGCGGTGAGTTTTTCCGTAAGGAAAACGATAAGCGGAGTTTGTGCTGACGAGGCGCAGCGGTCAAAGTTTCTGTGCCGCTCCAAGGCACAAAGAAACTTTGGGAACCGCAAGAGGGACTAAGGGGCAAAGCCCCTTGGTTTAAACAATAAGCTAACTAAATCAAAGGTCACGGATTTTTTTATTTCCGTGACCTTTGATTATAAAAAAATAATTGCTTAATGACCTCGCCGGTCGGGCGTTACTTTTTTTGTAAAAAAAGTAACCAAAAAAACTTTACTTGCTTTGACTTCGACACTCTTTTGCTTCTTTGGTGGGTATACTTATACTATAAATATATAGAGGTGATTTTTATGTGTACCGCCATAAGCTACAAAACAAGAAACCATTACTTCGGCAGAAACCTTGATATGGACTGCTCCTTCGGGGAAGATGTGGTAATTATGCCCCGCAGCTTTCCCTTTACTTACCGCTATGCCCAACGTCCTGAAGAAAGCTATGCCCTTATCGGCACGGCAATTATCCGCGACGGCGTTCCGCTTTTTTATGACGCCACCAACGAAAAGGGGCTCTCCATGGCAGGGCTTAACTTTGTGGGTAACGCCGTGTTTTATCCGCTTTCCGATGAAAAGACAAACATTGCGCCCTTTGAGCTTATCCCGTGGATTCTGACCCGGTGTGCCGATGTGAAAGAGGCTGAGGCTCTTCTTCTTGAAACCAACATTGCCCATATTGATTTTTCTTCCGCGTTACCCGTTGCACAGCTTCATTGGATGATAAGCGACGAAAAGGGAAGCCTTGTGCTTGAGTGCACAAAAGAGGGTATGCAGATTTACGATAACCCCCTCGGAGTGCTGACGAATAATCCGCCCTTCCCGATGCAGATGTTCTGTCTTAACAATTTTATGTGCCTTACCAATCAGCCGCCTGTCAACTCCTTTTGCAAAAGCCTTGACCTTAAGGAGTACAGTCACGGCATGGGTGCAATCGGCTTGCCCGGGGATTCAAGCTCTTCTTCACGCTTCGTCCGCGCCGCCTTCAACAAAATGAACAGCGTTTATCAGAACAGCGAGCAGAAAAGGGTGAGTCAGTTTTTTCATATTCTCGGTTCTGTAAGTCAGCTTCGAGGAGCCGTTCAGCTTAAGGGAGGAGCCTATGAGTATACGGTGTATACCTCCTGCTGTAACACGCGCAAGGGGATTTATTATTACACCACCTACGACAACAGTACCATAAGGTCAGTAGATATGCATGAGGTTGACCTTGATAGTGAGGAGCTGACGGTAACGCTGATGGAGTAAAAAGCGAAAGTTCTTTGGCATCGTCACCGAAGCGCGTCCTGTGGACGATAAAGCGATTATTCGGGGCCCCCGAAAAGTCCGATGACTTTTTGGGGAAGAGGAAGCACAACGAAGCGGTGAGCTTTTCCGTAAGGAAAACGATAAGCGGAGTTTGTGCTGACGAGGCGCAGCGGTCAAAGTTTCTGTGCCGCTCCAAGGCACAAAGAAACTTTGGGAACCGCAAGAGGACTACCTTTCTTTCAAGAAAGGTAACGCCCTGCGGCGAGCGGGTAGAATGTAGAAGTAATAACCGCGAAGAAAATGAACGCGTAGGGGCGACCCTATGTGGTCGCCCTCAACCGCACCGTTAACCTCGGTACGCCACACGGAGCGTACCCTACGCGAAAGGTAATATCACGCAAAAACACCGTCAAGGCTCGAAACCTTGACGGTGTAACTGTTTTGTCGCTCGCCGCGAGGCATTCTTTCTTGGAAGAAAGAATCAAAGAACTTTACTTGTTTAGTCTTTTACTCCGTTCTCAAAGCCTCTACGGGGTCCTTCTTAGCCGCAAGTGACGAGGGTACAAGACCTGCAACAAAGGTAAGGAATACGCTGATGCAGATAAGTATAATCGCCGCAGGTAAGGGAAGTACAGCCTTTGCTCCGCTGTGAGTAAGATATTCAAGCAGAATGTTGATGGGTATTTCAAGTATAAGCGTCGATATAATACCGATTATACCTGCCGCAAGTCCTATGGTTATCGTTTCTGCGTTGAACACTCTTGAAACGTCGGACTTCGATGCGCCGATGGCTCGGAGAATACCGATTTCCTTGGTTCTTTCAAGAACGGAAATGTAGGTGATAATGCCTATCATAATTGATGAAACCACAAGTGAAATTGCAACGAAAACAACAAGCACATAGGTAACAATGTTGATAACCTTTGTAACCGTTGTAAGCAGTGCGCCGATAGCGTCTGTGGGTGCAATTTTGTATTCGGGATGACCGTCGGCTATAACCTGCTCGTTGTAGTAGTCAATCATTTTATTCAGCTCTTCCTTTGCCTCAAAGGACTTCGGGTAGAAGTAAATTGAGGTGGGGGATTCGGGGGCCTGATAGCCGAGAATTTCCATTGTTCTGTCATAGGAGCACCTGGAATTTACGGTATCAATATAAGCCTGCTTAAGAGCTATAACCTGCTCGTCGGAAAGGTAGCCCTCCATAAGCTTCTTTTGTAAGTCGGTCATATCGCCGAAGTTGAAAAGACTTGTAAGGTTGGTGATGTCAATCTGAGAAAGGTCAATATCGCCTGCCATACTCATAAAGGGGCCTACGTCAAGGTAAGTCATATCAATCTGCTTAAGGTCGATATCGGCAAGGTCAAAGTCGTTGACGGAAAGGTCAACAAATTCAAGGCCTGTAAGAACGTCCTTTTTGGGGTTTGCAAGCTGTTCCTTTACTACCTGTGACTTTGCTGTTTCGCTGAGAACATACTGTATAAGCTCGGGTGTGTAGCCGATACCGCCGGTACCTACGGAAAGAACATTGTCCTCACCGGGGCGTACGATACCTACAACTGAAAGCTCAAAGCCCTCGCTGACAAGCTTTCTGACAAAGGAGTTGTTTGCCTTCTGATCCTCCCAGAGGCCTGTCTTTGTGTTTTTCACCATATAGGAGCAGGGGAGAACAAGCTTGTATTTGAGATTGCATATTTCCTCGAAGGAGTAGGTCTCCTTAAGGTCCTCGTGCTTTACGTCACTGCCTGAAAGGCTTGACATAAGGTTTGACTGAAACTCCGCCTGGTCGAGCAGACCGAGGGCGTAAAGCATCATCTCGTTGATTTCATTGTTGCCGTCAACAACCACAACAATTTCGCTTTTGTCCTGAGGGAGTCTGCCGTAAACAAGGTCGTACTGCTCGGCGACAACCTCATTGTTACCCACAAGCTCCTTCCACATGCTCAGACCTGCGCCGAGGAAGCTGTCCATCATTTCCATCATACTGCCTGCACCGAGAGAGTCAAGCATAGTAGAGGGGTTTACCTGAATGGGTCTTTTGCTGTCTTTTTCAAGGTATATGTTAAGCGGAACGGCATATTTGTACTGCACGTCGTTACATACCTTGTCAAATGCATCCTGGTTATTTTCAATGTAACGGCAGAAGGAGGAGATATTGTTTGAGTTTGACTGAGCCATAAAGCTTCTTATCATCTCTCCGAAAACGCCGTTTACGTAAATAGCGTCAAGCTCGTGGTCACGGACATAGCCAACGGGGTTCATACCCATAATGGTATTTGTCAGGCTGTTCATATCCATGCTTTCCTTTTCAATGGACATCGGGAAGGCGAGGAGGGTATCGTGCTGCATCTTGTCAACGTAGTTCTGAATACCCGTTGAAAGGGCAAGAACAAGGGCGATACCGATAATACCTATTGAGCCTGCAAAGGCGGTGAGAATGGTTCTTGCCTTTTTTGTTGAAAGGTTGCGAAGGGAAAGACCGAATGCCGTTTTAAGGCTCATTGAGGGCTTCTTACCCTTTTTCTTTTCATCCTCAGCCTTTACGGTTTCCTTTACATAGTCCATTTCGCCCGGCTCAAAGGGGTTACTGTCATCGATAACCTTACCGTCAAGGCAGCGGATAATTCTGTTGGAATATTCATAAGCAAGGTCGGGGTTATGAGTAACCATAATGATAAGCTTATCCTTGCTTATCTCCTTGAGAAGCTCCATAATCTGAACGCTTGTTTCCGTGTCGAGAGCGCCTGTCGGCTCGTCGGCAAGGAGAATATCGGGGTTGTTGATAAGAGCTCGGGCGATTGCAACTCTCTGCATCTGACCGCCGGACATCTGGTTGGGTCTTTTGTCAAGCTGATCTGCAAGACCCACCTGCTCAAGGGCTCGGATGGCTCTTTCTCTTCTTTCTGCTTTGCTTACGCCGGAAAGAGTAAGTGCAAGCTCAACATTGGCAAGCACACTCTGGTGGGGGATAAGGTTGTAGCTCTGGAAAACGAAGCCGATTGAATGGTTTCGGTAGGTATCCCGGTTTTCGTCGGTAAAGGTTTTTGTGCTTTTGCCGTTGATTAAAAGGTCGCCGCTTGTGTAAACGTCAAGACCGCCGATAAGGTTAAGAAGGGTTGTTTTACCGCAGCCTGAAGGGCCGAGGATTGAAACAAACTCGTTTTCGCGGAAGTTGATATTTACCTTGTCAAGGGCTCTTACCGTGGTATCACCGGTGATGTAATCTTTAACAATATCTCTTAATATAAGCATAAATCAGACCTCATCTGCCTTTCTCTCTTTAATTTTATCGAGAAGCTCTTTGATTTTTTCTTTGTTAAGCCAGGCGATTGCACCTGCAGCTGCCAGTAAAACAAGAAGGCAGACAGCTACGGTTGCTCCGCTGAAGGAGTTCTTTTCTTCGTAGATGATATCGGGAGCGTACTCCTCTTCGGGCTCTTCAACGGTTGCTCTTTCGCGGAAGAAGAGCTTGTAGAGCCACTCGATAGTTTCGTCAACGCTCATTTCGGCAAGCTCCTCGGTGATTCCTGTAGAATAGTTGGCGAACATTTCGTTGTCACCGTTTGAAGCCATAAAGGAGTCTATGATGCTCTCGTTTCCGGGAGTTTTCATAATCTGAACCATATAGCGAAGCAGAGTGATAAGCACCGCTGTTCTGTCGGACTGAAGGTACTGTATTGTCATAGGCTGACCCTGCTGTGTACGCTTAGTCTGTACAGGGATAAGATAACCGATTGAACCGAACTGCTTAAGGTCAAGCTCGGGAAGAATGATGCCAAGGTCGATTTTGCTTATCATATCGTCCATAAGCTTTTCGGTGTCGATTTTATTTTTGACGGTGTCAAGGTTTATCTGACCCGAGAGACCGAGGGAGTCAATAAGACTCGTTAAGGGATAGAGAAGGTTGTTTATGCAGATTTCAATACCGCCGTTATTGATAAAGTACATAAGGTTCGGCAATATGCCCGTGAGGGTGTAAACGGGATAATCAAGCATACGCTCAATAAGTGTCACAACTGCCTGTACAATGGGGAACATAACGTCGGTCTGCTTTATTTCCTTTACGAATTCATCGTAGGTGCGGATTTCCTCATAGGTGCAGCCGATAGCCTCAAGAACGGGAATTACCGCTGTGTTGTAGCCGTCGCTTCCGTAGATGGAAACAGCTCCGAGGACTGTCATTCCCTCACCGCAAAGAACCATACGTAAAAGCGATTCCATAGGTCTGAAAACGGCGCTCACGGTACGGACGAAGGCGTCTCTGTCGCCGTCCTTGAAGCCCCAGGTTGTGTTAAGCTGCTTAAGCTGAGAGAACTTTGTAATGCTTTTCAGGGCGGAGCTTATGCCTGCATAGCTTTCCTCGGTAAGCATGTCACCAAGGGCGGCAGGGCTGAAATCAATACCTGCAAGCTTTGTAAGCTCTGAAAGCTTTTCGTCCTCGAGTAAGCCGTAAATTCCGACAACAAGCTCTGTCATTACGTTGTTGGAATAAATCATCGGTGCGGCGGCAGCTCTTATGCTGTCAGCCTCGCCGCCTTCTTTTATGAAGTCGGTGATGAGGGCATCAATGCCGTCAAGAACTCTTTTGTATTTATCCTGAGTGAGGTTGGGGGTATAGGTTACGGTTATGGGAGTAACAGGCTGGAAGAACCATACATAGGGGTTAACCGTTCCGCCGGTTGCGGTAAGAAGGTTTATGAGAGTAGCCATAAGCTCGTCGGTGGATTTCTGGAAAAGACCCATAAGAATCTGACTTATCTCTGCAGGAGTCATACCGAGGTCCATTTCTGAAAGCATCTGGGGAATGGAGCCGATGTTGAGTCTTACGGTTTCGATTATCCAGCGAAGAATGTAAATGAAGCTGTCAGCGGAATTTACGCTGTAGGCTGTGCCGTTATAGGTGACAAAGGATGAAAGCTCTGCCATATCAAAGGGAGCTGTCTGCAATGTGCCTGAAGCGGAGAAGCTGCCGATATCAATATCGAAGTCGATGCTTGTACCCATTTCACCCTGCTGTGCAAGGCTCATAATGCTGGCGATTTTAATGGGGGTTGTTATGCCGAGGATTTTAATTTTAAGAGGCTCGACAAGAACTGAAATTGCATTGTCAAGGCCGCCGTTTTCGATAAAGTAGGCAATCATCGGGAGCTTCGTGCTGAGCATTGTTGCAGGAGCGGAGCAAATCAGCTGAAGGTAGTCGGCAATATCGTAGATAAGGTTCTGAATCATTGTGCTCTTATCAGCCTGAGCCTGAGCGGTGAAGGTTGCGGGAGAGGTGTAGTTATCCATGCCGAATTGAATGAAAATCTGAACAACGGCATTTTCATAGCCCTTTGCTCCCTGAATGCCCACAAGGGGATTGAGAGAATAGGAGCCGCCGCAAAGAAGGGTGAACAGAAGCTCGTTCATGGGGGCGAAAAGGGCCATGGCGGCACGTACAAAGTCCTGGGTGGTACTGATACCCCATTCTGCACCGTCAAGGTTGACCGCACTCCAGGAGGTTGCGGAAAGGAGCCTTGCCTGAACAGCAGGGTAGGCTGTGAGGTAGGGTGCAATCTCGGCAGGCTTGGAGGGTATGCCGATTACGGAGAAGGTGTCGGCGTTTTCCTCACTCATGGAGTACATTGTTTTTGCAAGGGCTGACATCGTTTCGTCACAGAAAATCAAGGGCGAAATAACATCGTAAAGGCTTTTCCCTTCGGTATTCTGTGCAAGAGAGTGCATCACCGCGTCAAATTTTGTCATTGTCTGCTTTGCTTTTTCCGGAGTAATTCCTGCAGGATAGGTTACGGCGTAGCCTATGGGCATAAGGCTCATTACAAGAATGAGAACAGCAAGAAAAACACCCGTTAACTTTGTAAAAAATTTACCTGCTTTCAGTTTGACCACCTCATTTATTTTATGTCGGAAATTTGTCGGTATATTATGTAAATAAACATTATAATATAAAAATCAAACTATTATATCATAGAGTGGCAACTTAAATCAAGCCTTAAAGAAATTTGTTAACAAAATAGGGCCAAGGGCCAAGGGGCACCCTACGGGTGCGCGTAGGGGCGACCCCGTGTGGTCGCCCTGTTAACACATCACCGTTTCGCCCGACAGGGACGCCACACGGGGCGTCCCGCAGGAACGGACGGCAGATGCCGCCCGTTTTTTGTTTTAATGAATAATGAATAATTGAGGGCGGGACACCCACACCCGATTATGATTGACGGACACAGCGGGTGGTGCATATCGTAGCGTCGCCCAATGGGCGACTAAATAAATCTCACCGTTGTAGCGTCGCCCAATGGGCGACTAAATAAATCTCACCGTTGTAGCGACGCCGCATCGGCGACGAGCCGACCGATGGTCGGCACTACAATTCAAACCCACCGTTGCGGAAAACTTATGGCTGCCGCCAACTCACCTTGCCGTCACTCGGCCCTTGGCCCTTGGCCCTTTCCCTCACCCTCGCCCCCTCCTTTTTTCTCCCTCAACCTTGACATTAAAAAAACATAGGTTTATAATTTATTAGTTAAATAGCTTTACGTGAAAGGACAGATGCGCGAATGATAAAACGCCTTGCAAAATGTATACGCGAATACAAGCTTTCCTCAATACTTACGCCGATACTTGTTTCTCTTGAGGTCGTAATGGAAGTGCTTATTCCTTACCTTATGGGCAAGCTGATTGATAACGGAATCAAGCCGGGTGATACGGGCTTTGTTGTAAAAATCGGTGCGGTGCTTTTAGTGCTCTGTCTTTTCAGCCTGTTTTTCGGTGCAGCGGCGGGTGTTACCGCGGCAAAGGCATCCTCGGGCTTTGCCAAGAATTTAAGGCACGATATGTTCCATAATGTGCAGAGCTTCTCCTTTGCAAATATCGACAAGTTCTCCACCTCGGGTCTTGTTACAAGACTTACCACCGACGTTACAAATCTGCAGAACTCCTATCAGATGATTATACGTATTGCGGTGCGCTCACCGGCAATGCTCATCTTCTCCCTCGTTATGGCAATGACCATCAACTCAAAAATTTCCGTAGTTTTCCTCTGCGTTGTTCCTGTTCTCGGTCTCGGACTTGCACTTGTTGTTAAAAATGCCCACCCGATTTTCAAAAGGGTGTTCAAGACCTATGACAAGCTCAACAACGTTGTTGAAGAAAACCTTCACGGCATAAGAGTTGTAAAAGCCTTTGTCCGTGAAAAGGAGGAGGAAAAGAAGTTCAGAAGCGTTTCCGACACTATTTACCGTGACACAAGACGTGCGGAAAACATCATTGCCTATAACTCACCCCTTATGCAGACGGCTACCTATGCCTGTATACTGCTTATCGCCTGGTTCGGTGCAAATCTTATCGTTTCAAGCGGTGAGACAGAGATGACAACGGGCGACCTTGTTTCCGTGCTGTCCTATGTTATGCAGATTCTTATGAATCTTATGGCACTTTCGATGATTTTTGTAATGCTTACAATGTCCAAGGCGGCAGGCGAAAGAGTATGTGAGGTGCTCGATGAAAAAAGCGACCTTACAAATCCCGAAAATCCCGTATACGAGGTAAACGACGGCAGTATTGATTTTGACAATGTTTCCTTTGCCTATTCAAAAACGAGCAAGAATTTCTGCCTTAAAAACGTTGACCTTCATATAAAAAGCGGTGAAACCGTGGGTATTATCGGCGCAACGGGCTCATCAAAAACAACCCTTGTTCAGCTTATAGCAAGACTCTACGATACAACCGAGGGTACGGTGAGGGTAGGCGGAAGAGATGTAAGGGAATATGACCTTGACACCCTTCGCAATGCCGTTGCAATGGTGCTTCAGAAGAATGTCCTTTTCTCGGGTACAATCAAGGATAATCTCCGCTGGGGTAAGGAGGATGCCACCGATGAGGAAATTTTTGAGGTGTGCAGACTTTCCTGTGCCGACCCTTTTATCCGTGAAAGGGAGGACGGCTACGATACTTATATCGAGCAGGGCGGTGCCAACGTTTCGGGCGGTCAGAAACAGAGAATATGTATCGCGCGTTCACTTCTGAAAAGTCCGAAGGTGCTTATCCTCGACGACTCCACAAGTGCCGTTGATACAGCTACCGATGCTATGATACGTAAGGCTTTCAGACAGTACATTCCCGAAACAACAAAGATTATTATTGCACAGCGTATTTCCTCAATCGAGGATGCAGATAAAATAATCGTCCTTGATGACGGCGGAATTTCGGGCTTCGGCACTCCTTCGGAATTGCTCGAAAATAACGAGATTTACCGAGAGGTATATTTTTCACAGAAGAAGGGAGGAAGCGAAAATGAGTAATCAGGATAAAAGACCTCCCATGCCGCCCAGACCTCCCATGTCACGCCACGGCGGTACACCTGTAAGAATGAAGGGTGAAAAGCTTGATATGAAAATTATCGGCAGAATTTTCTCCCTTGTGGGAACAAAGTATAAGCTTCTTATGCTTCTTGTTGTGCTTTGTATTTTCCTTTCCTCGGTTACAAATATTGCCTCCTCGGTGTTCACGGGTACACTTATTGATGACTATATCACCCCTATGCTCAAAGAACACTCGACGGATTTTGCTCCGCTTTTATCAATGCTCCTTAAAATGGCGTGCATCTTCCTTATCGGCATTGTTGCCGCCTTTTGTCAGCAGAGGCTTATGGTTGTTATCTCCCAGGGTATTTTAAAGCAGGTCAGGGACAGAATGTTCACTCATATGCAGACCCTTCCCATCAAGTACTTTGACACAAACAGCCACGGCGACATTATGAGCCGTTACACCAACGACACGGATACTCTCCGTCAGATGATTTCACAGTCAATTCCCCAGTTTATTTCATCTGCCGTTACAATTGTTTCAACCTTTGTTGCAATGTTTGCCACAAGCATACCTATGACGGTGGTTGTGATTCTTTGCATTTTTGTGATGATGACAGTTACGGGCAAGATTGCTTCAAACAGCGGTAAATTTTTCATGAAGCAGCAGCAGACCATAGGTGACGTTAACGGCTACGTTGAAGAAATGATAACCGGACAGAAGGTTGTAAAGGTTTTCTGCCACGAGGAAAAAGCGAAGGAGGAGTTCGATAAAAAGAACGAGGCTCTTTTTGAAAACACCTACAGCGCAAACAAGTTTGTCAACATCCTCGGCCCCATCAACAACAATATGGGTCATCTGCAGTATGTAATCCTTGCAATTTTAGGCTGTATCCTTGCCGTGCTTTCGGGCGAGGGCGTGTTCGGCTCAAAGAGTATATTCTTTATCGAGCTTGGCAGCGTTGTGACCTTCCTTCAGCTTTCCCGAGCCTTTGTAATGCCGATAAGCCACGTTTCACAGCAGTTGAACAGCGTTGTTATGGCTATGGCAGGTGCAAAGCGTATCTTCGAGGTCCTCGACACGGAAAGCGAAAAGGATGAGGGCTATGTTACCCTTGTTAATGCGAAGCTGGATGAAAAGGGAGAGCTTACGGAAACGAAGGAGCATACGGGTCTCTGGGCGTGGAAGCATCCTCACGAGGACGGCACAACAACCTATACAAAGCTTGAGGGTGAGGTAAGATTTTTTGATGTAGACTTCGGCTACAACGAGGAAAAGATTGTTCTTCATAATATAAGCCTTTACGCTGAGCCGGGACAGAAGGTAGCCTTTGTCGGTGCAACGGGTGCAGGTAAGACAACTATCACAAATCTTATCAACCGCTTCTATGACCTTGCCGACGGTAAAATCCGTTACGACGGTATCAACATCAACAAAATAAAAAAGGCAGACCTGAGGCGTTCACTGGGCATTGTTCTTCAGGACACAAACCTTTTCACGGGCACGGTGAGGGACAACATCCGCTACGGAAATCTTGACGCCACCGATGAGGAAATTATCGAGGCGGCAAAGAAGGCGAATGCACACTCCTTCATAAGCCGACTGCCTGAGGGCTATGACACGGTGCTTACGAATAACGGTGCAAACCTTTCACAGGGTCAGCGTCAGCTTATTTCCATTGCCCGTGCGGCGGTTGCCGACCCGCCGGTTATGATTCTTGACGAGGCGACGTCCTCGATTGACACGAGAACCGAGGCGCTTGTACAAAAGGGCATGGATGCTCTTATGAAGGGCAGGACGGTGTTTGTTATTGCCCACCGTCTTTCCACGGTAATGAACTCCGATGTTATTATGGTGCTTGCAAAGGGTGTAATTATTGAACGAGGCACTCACGAGGATCTGATTGCGAAAAAGGGTAAGTATTATCAGCTTTATACCGGAGCCTTTGAATTGGAGTAAAAAAAGCAAAGTTTTGGTGAAACCCCTTACACATTAAACAATAAACGAAGCAGGTGTCAGTTGGCACCTGCTTTATTCGTATTATTACTTTTACGTTCTACTGCCCTATGCGGTTACGCTGTTGCTCTTTTATCTCCTGTGGATATTGCTTTCGCGTAGGGGACGCCCCGCGTGGCGTCCCGTTTGTCGGGCGAGATTGAAGCCTTTCGGGCGACCGCGTGGGGTCGCCCCTACGCGTGACGGAGCGACGGGGACGTCGCTCCCTATGAACGGATGTGAATTGTATGGGTTCCCGTAGGGACACGGCTTGCCGTGTCCGCTTGCCTCTCCCTTTGGGAGAGGTGGCACCCGAAGGGTGACGGAGAGGGCTACAATTCGGAGCGAAGCGACCATAAATATTTGTCCTGCAAGGACAAATACATCATTCCGCCTTGGCGGAACATCATTTGCCGCAAGGCAAACATCATATCCGCAAAGCGGATACATCATTGCCGCGAAGCGGCATCCCCGGCTACTGACTACTCGGCCCTCACTCCCTCGGTCGCACCCGCAGCTCTCCCTCTCTCATCTTCCCGACATACTCACCGCTATTAATCCTACCCTCGAGTATCATATTCGCCAACGGATCCTCAACAAGCTTGCGGATTGCCCTTTTAAGAGGTCTTGCACCGTAAATCGGGTCAAAGCCCTCTTCGGCGATCCTGTCGGCAACCTCTTCAGTGAAGGTGAGGGTGATGCCCTGCTCGGCGAGTCTGTCGGTAAGCTCACAAAGGAGCTTCTTGGCAATGAGAAGAATTTCATCCTTTTTAAGCTGACGGAAAACAATAATCTCGTCAAGGCGGTTGATGAACTCGGGGCGGAAGGTGTTTTTCAACTCCTTCATCACTGCCTGCTCAATTTTTTTGTCGTTGCTGTCGCAATCATCCTTGGTAAAGCCTATTGATTTGCCCTCGCCTGCAATAAGCTTTGCTCCCAGGTTCGAGGTCATAATGATTACGGAGTTACGGAAGTCAACGCGTCTACCCTGACTGTCGGTGAGGATGCCGTCGTCGAGAATCTGCAACAGCATATTGAAAACGTCGGGGTGCGCCTTTTCAATTTCGTCAAAGAGGATTACGCTGTAAGGCTTACGTCTTACCTTTTCCGTAAGCTGACCGCCCTCGTCGTAGCCGACATAGCCCGGGGGAGAGCCGACAAGACGTGATGCGTTGTGCTTTTCCATAAACTCACTCATATCAAAGCGTATCATTGCGTCCTCGCTGCCGAAAACTGCAAGGGAAAGAGCCTTGCAAAGCTCGGTTTTACCTACGCCCGTAGGACCGAGGAAGATGAATGAGCCCATTGGCTTTTTAGGGTCTCTGAGTCCGCTTCTGCCACGTCTTAAGGCACGTGCTACAGCGGAAACTGCCTTATCCTGACCGATTATGCGCTCGTGCAGAAGCTCCTCCATTTTAAGAAGCCTTTCGCCTTCCTCTTTTGTGATTTCCGTCACGGGAATACCTGTCCAGCCTGAGATAATCTCACAGATTTCCCTTGCTCCGACGCTTCCCTTTTCCTTGGCAGTTTCTTCCTTCCAATGGGTGCGTGAAACGGTTATCTGACTCATAAGCTCCTTTTCTCTGTCACGAAGGGATGCCGCCTTTTCAAAGTCCTGACCGTCAACGGCGGCGGTTTTTTCCTTGGTGACCTCCTTCAGCTTTTCTTCAAGCTCCTTGATTTCATCGGGAGTTGTGAAGCTTTTAAGCCTGACCCTTGAAGCCGCCTCGTCGATAAGGTCAATAGCCTTGTCGGGCAGATATCGGTCGCTGATGTATCTTGCGGAGAGCTTAACGGCAGCGGTAATTGCCTCGTCGGTGATTTTTACCTTATGGTGAGCCTCGTAGCGGTCGCGCAGTCCCTTGAGGATTTCCACCGCCTCGGCCTCCGAGGGTTCGCCCACCTTAATGGGCTGAAAGCGTCTTTCAAGAGCGGAATCCTTTTCAATGAATTTGCGGTATTCGTCGAGGGTTGTTGCACCGATAAGCTGAATTTCGCCCCTTGCGAGGGTAGGTTTGAGAATGTTAGCCGCGTCAACTGCCCCTTCGGCTGAGCCTGTACCGATGAGATTGTGCACCTCGTCAATGAAAAGTATAACATCCCTTGCCTTTATAACCTCGTCAAGGCATGCTTTGATTCGCTCTTCAAAGTCACCGCGGTACTTCGTGCCTGCAACCATACCCGTAAGGTCAAGGGTCACAAGACGCTTATCCTTGAGAATTTCGGGCACGTCACCGGAGAAAATCTTAAGCGCAAGCCCCTCTGCTATTGCGGTTTTGCCCACGCCCGGCTCACCGATAAGGCAGGGGTTGTTTTTTGTGCGTCGGGAGAGAATCTGTATTACGCGCTCGATTTCCTTTTCCCTGCCGATGACGGGGTCAATCTCATTTTTATGAGCCTTGGCGGTTAAATCCTGGCCGTATTTGTCAAGGGAGGGCGTTGAGCTTTTGCCGTTTCTCTGCCTTCTCGAAAGGGGAGTGATGCTTCCCGCAGAGGCTCTGCCGCCGTTTGATATTTCGTCAAGCAGAAGGGGGACGGAAACGCCGAAGGATTTAAGAATTTCTCCTGCCGAGGACTCCTCCTGACTTAAAAGGGATTTGAAAAGATGCTCCGTGCCTACGTATCCCGAGCTTTCCGATGCGGCAAGGGAGAGCGCCTTTTCTATTATGTTTTTTGTTCTCGGAGTAAAATCCGAGGGAGTAAGCACCGTGGGAATTCCTGTGCCGATGGATTTTTTTACGGCGTTCTGGACAGCCGCGGCGTTCACGCCTCTTGAAGAAAAGCAGGACTGAATATAGCCTGATTCCTCAAACAAGAGTGCCGTCAGCAGATGCTCTGAGCCTATATAGGTGTGCCCCATATCCTCGGCAACTTCAATTGCACGGTTGAGGGCACGGTTTGCTTTTTCTGTAAAGCCTGTGAATTTGTACATGGTTTTTACCTCCTTGTTTATGGTTGATAAACATTGTAGGGGCGGATACCATACGCCCGCTGTGCGGTTTAACTGATGTCCTGAGGGATAATATCGTAGCGCCGCCCAATGGGCGGCTATGTGAGAGATGCGTTAATCCGAAGCCGCCCATTGGTCGGCGCTACATTATGTGTATGAAAAACAAAAACGGCATCGGTTTTAACCTTTGCCGTTCCTTGTTATTGTTTACGCTCCCACCGCTTCGCGGTCCCCCCTCCCTTTCAGGGAGGGTAAATTTGCCTTTCTGAGAGGGGATAATTCCCTCCCCTGAAAGGGGAGGTGTCGGCAAGGCCGACGGAGGGGTTTTCACCCCAGCACTTCTCTTATTCTCTTAGCTCTTACAATGTCCCGTTCATCGCGGGAGAGGTCAGCGCCCTCTGCTTTTCTGAGAGTTGCAGGCATAAGAAGGATGTTCATTGAAGAGAGCTTATCCATGGGCACATCGATAATTTTTTCCTCTGCACCCATAAGCACGAGGGATGTAAGCCCCACAAGCTCCTTTGAGGTGAGCTTATAAGCGCTTTGAAGAATACCCTTTGCGCGGTAGATTTTGTCGATAAATTCGCTGTCGGAAATTACTACTGCACGTGCCTGCTTTTCTTCGGCGATAATCTGCTTTGCGATTGAGCCGAGGTTCTGTAAAGCAGCCTCCTCGCTGATGCCGAGTGTTACCTGATTGCTTAAAAGGAATACGTCGCCTGCGGCTTCAACGCCCTCGCTGTAGCAGCCTCTGAGGGTAAGCCCGAGCTTTGCTACGGTAGCGGAAAGCCTTCTCATTGCGCCCTTGCGCACAAGGGCAGGAAGGTGGAGCATAACGGAAGCTCTCATACCCGTGCCGAGGTTTGTGGGGCATTGGGTGAGGTAGCCGAGCTTTTCGCTGAAGGCATAGTTGAGCTTTTCTTCTATAGCTTTGTCGATTTTTTCAGCTTTTTCAAAGGCCTCTTTCTGTGAAAGACCGGGAAGAATAACCTGAATGCGGATATGATCCTCCTCACAAAGCATAATGCTTACTTCCTCGTCGTCGCTTTGCAAAAGGGCTCTGCCTGTGGAATCGTAGGCAAATTCGGGGCTGATAAGGTGCTTTTCCGCAAGGGAAACGGCATCATTACGGGAAAGCTCCTCCATATCAATAAAGTTAAGCTCGGTTTCAGTATAATCCGAAAGTGCCTCTTTTACACATTCGGCAACCTGTTTTTTGCCGTCACGGTCAAGTCTGACGGGGAAGGGGAAATCTTCAAGGTTACGTGCAAGGCGGACTCTGGTGCTTAAAACGATGTCGCCGTGTTCGCCGAGAGTATTGTACCAGCTCATATTATTCTGCCTCCTTTAACTTTTTTATTTCATCGCGGATGACAGCGGCTCTTTCAAAGTTCTGTTCTTCAATAGCCTTCTGCATTTCCTTTTGCAGGTCTGCAATTTTTTCTTCGGTTGTTTTTTCCTTTGCAGCAACCTTTACGCCGTGGATTTCGGGGATTTTACCCTGATGCTTTGCTTTGCCGTGGATACGCTGAATTGAGGGCAGAAGCTTCGAGTAGAATTTTTCGTAGCAGTCTGCACAGCCCACCTTGCCGGTTTTGATGATATCGTCAAAGCAGGAGCCGCATTTTTCACAGCGGTCAAGCTGTCTTTCGCCGAGGGAAAAGACGCTGTCTCCGAAGAAGGACGAGAAAATTCCCGGAAGGTTCAGGGAGAAGTCATCGAAAAATCCGCCTACGCCGAGACTTTCGGCACAGCTGTGGCAAAAATGATTTTCCGTTGCCTCACCGTTTATTACGTGTTTGATGTGGGTTGTTGCTTCATTTTTCTTACAGTTCTGACATAACATAATGTTCACCTCATTCTTTATATTTAAGGGCCAAGGGCCAAAGGGCCGAGGGCCGGATTGTCGGAAATCGCCAACCTGTCGGTTGACTTTTTTACGTAGGGGACGACCTGTGTGTCGTCCCGGGGGGATTGCGGTGTTAATGAATAATGAATAATTGCGGGGGTTGCGGCAGGGCGGTACACATTGTAGCGTCGCCCATCGGGCGACTGTTGTGGTGAATCCTTGTGGTAGGCTGTGACGGAGAGGGCACCTTATCGTTGTATCGTCGCCGCATCGGCGACTAGCCGACCGATGGCCGGCACTACATTTTGCCCCGACCGTTGCGGCACCCGCCTTGCCGTCATTCGTCCCTCGGCCCTTTCGGCACGCCCTGCTTACTGCTCGTCAAAAGCATATTCTTGAAAATCACCGCTCTGATACCGTCGCGGTATTCGTAAGGAATGGCGCGAAGTACGCTGTCGTTTGTTGCTGAAAGGATAAGCTCTGCATCGTGCTCGGTGATAAGTCCGTGGTAAATTAAATTCACAAGGTAGCTTCTCACCGTTGCCTCGTCAATGCTCTGACCTACGGAAGAGAGAACCTCATCGAAAAGGCTGTTTTTATTGTAGCTTATTCTTGAAATTTTTATACATCCGCCTCCGCCTCTTCGGCTTTCAACTATAAAGCCTCTTTCGGGTGTGAAGCGTGAGGAAAGAACGTAATTTATCTGGCTGGGAACACAGCCGAGGTCCTGGGCGAGAAGATTACGCTGGAATTCGATTTCGTTTTTTTCTTCAAGCATATCGAAAATCATATCAGCGATTGTGTTGGATAAGTTCAAGGCTGTCACCTCCTTGTTTGATTTTGACTAACTTTGACCTTGACTATATTATAGCCGCTTTTTCGGACTTTGCAAAGGTCAATTAAGGTCAAAAACACGGCTTGATTTTTAATTATCTCTGTTTTGCTTTGATTTTCTTCTGTTTTCTCACGAAAACGATTTTTTTGACTTTTTTTGACCTTTGGGCATAAATTTGACTTTCCTATTGACAAAGGTGAAAATCCGTCCTAAAATATTATTACAAGGGAACAAATGTTTGTATTTGTTACCCTTGTTTTTATATATACGGGGTGACCGCAAACACCCCCTCGAAAATATGATGAAATGGGATGATTTATACTTATATGAAAACATTTGTATTGCTTCACGAGTTTCAGGACAGCTTCAATATGCTTTCCGATGATGAAGCCGGTCAGCTGATAAAGGCTATTTTTATTTATGAAACAATAGGGGAAGAGCCTTGCTTTGAGGACAGAGCAATGACTATGGCTTTTTTAAACATTAAGCGCTTCCTTGACTCTAACCGTGAGAATTATGAGAAAATGTGCAAACAGCGTTCAGAATATGCAAAAAAGCGCTGGGAGAAATTGGACGAAAAGGAAAAAACAGATGACAAAGGTGATAATGCTGAAGCATGCATAAGCATACAGAAGGATGCATCAACAGGTAATACTAATACTAATACTAATTCTAATGTTAAACCTAATGTTAAATCTGATGTTAATGTTAAATCTAATACTGATGTTAACGCTGACGCACCTGTGGTGCAAAGCACCGATAAGGAGAGTATACATACACACAAAAACACCTATGGTGAGTTTAAGAATGTTTTTCTTTCCGATGAAGAATACAAGAGGCTTAAGGAACGCTTTCCCGATGCACTGAATCGGATTGACTCTCTTTCGGCATATATGAAGTCCACGGGCAAGGTCTATCTTGACCATTATGCCCAGCTTATCAACTGGCACTCCTACGCAACAGCACCCGACAGAGATAATACGGCAACAAAAAAACCGCCCGGTGAAAGGCGTGAGCCCACCTTTGACGTGAGCGCCTTCACCAAAAAAGCGGTGGGGATAAAGTATGTGGCACCGGAGGAAGGGTGAGGGGGGCGAGCGTTGCGCGGCGCCCCAATACGCGGTGAATTTGCCGCCACGGCATTGTCGGCACAAACTCCGCTTATCGTTTTCCTTACGGAAAAGCACAACGCTCCGTTGTGCTTTTTTCCGCGGTGGTTGATTTTACGTTCTACCGTCTTGGATTTTCTGTTGTGGTTTTGTTTTTCTTCCGCGGCTGTTTATTTTTCGTTCTACAGCCTTGGCTTATGCGTTGTGCTTTTTCTTTTATTCCGTGGCTGTTTCTTTCAACTCCGTCCCGCTCATGCCGCGGAGGCACATCCTTTGCCCGGAGCGGCAAAGGATGCAAAGCGCTCTTCAGTTGGTCAAAAAACGGGGCCCCCGAAAAGCCCAATAGGCTTTTTGGGGAGGAGGAAGCACAACGTAGCGGTGAGCTTTTCCGCAAGGAAAACGATAAGCGGAGTTTGTGCTGACGATGCAGTGGCGGTAAATTTTTCCGCCTCTTCGTTTGCTTAAGCTCCACCGCTTTCGTTTTCTCCAAAGGTATAAGGAAACCACCTTCTACCCTACGGAAAAATTTACATTACTACAGCTCAATTTACCAC
>JAFULG010000067.1 GCA_017473435.1 Clostridia bacterium
GCTTATTTCCGGTGACGATATAGAGGATACCGTTGTCGAAATTGCGTCCTATCTTGTGCAGAATAAAACTAATGTAGAAAGCGAAAAAATCGACCGAATACATCATACATCAGCCTGCAAAGCTGCTATTAAGGCAGGTTATAAAAATTCTACTGCCGAAATGAAGGTTCTTGCAGAGCAGGTGCTTTACGACGATGAAATACGCTACTGTCCACACGGCCGTCCCGTGCTTATTGAAATGAGCAAGTACGACCTTGAAAAGCAGTTCGGCAGAATTCAGTAAAACGGAGATTAAATTATGACAAAACCACTTGTTGCAGTTGTTGTCGGACCTACCGCATCAGGTAAAACCGCTCTTGCTGTTGAAATTGCAAAGGCTTTTGACGGTGAGGTTGTTTCTGCTGACTCAATGCAGATTTATAAAGGTATGGATATCGCAACTGCCAAGCCTACTCAGGATGAAATGCAGGGTATACCCCATCACCTTATAAGCATAATAGGTGCTGATGAGGTGTTCAGTGTAAATCATTTTAAGCTGGAGGCAACAAAGGCGATAGACGGTATTCTTTCAAAGGGAAAGCTTCCCGTTGTGGCAGGAGGTACAGGCTTCTATATAGATACCCTTGTGAACAACACGGAGTTTCTTGATTATGAAAAAAATGAGATACGTGAAAGGCTTTTAAAGAGGCTGGCAAATGAAGGGGCTGAGGCTTTACATAAGGAGCTTTCAGGATTAGATCCCGAAACAGCTGAAAGGATACATCTGAACGATGAAAAAAGAATAATCCGAGCTCTTGAGGTTTATTACAGTACAGGGAAAACCATTTCCGAGCAATGCCGTTTGTCGCATCTTAAAGAAAGCAAATACCGTTTCTGTATAATCGGTATAAATGCACTTGACAGACAAATTCTTTATGACCGTATAAATTCAAGAGTTGAAAAAATGCTTGAAGAGGGCTTGCTTAAAGAGGCAAAGGACTTTTTTGAAAGCTCGGTATCAGCTACAGCTAAGCAGGCTATCGGTTATAAGGAGCTGAAGCCTTATTTTGACGGAATAACAAATCTGGAAGAGGCTGTTGAAAAATTAAAAATGGAAACAAGGCGTTACGCTAAAAGACAGCTTACGTGGTTCAGAAAAAGAGATAATATAAATTGGATATATATTGACACAAAGAGCAAGGAAGAGATAATAAGCGAAGCGCTTGATATTGTACGCTCTTTCAAATAAACACCTCGAAGGGAGATTAATATGATGGAATTATCTGTAGAAAAACGTTTTTCTGATATTGAGCATAATCTGAATACTATCAGAGAAAAAATATATAAGGCGGCAGTTTCTTCCGGAAGAAATCCTGAAGAAGTTACCCTTATGGCTGTAACGAAAACTGTTGAGCCTATATTTATAAACCATGCTATTGAAAACGGAATTAACCTTATCGGAGAAAACAAGGTTCAGGAATTTCTTTCAAAAAAGCCTTATCTGAATCTCGAAAACTGTGAAGCTCATCTTATCGGACATCTGCAGACCAATAAGGTTAAGCAGATTGTTTCTGAGGTTTCAATGATACAGTCACTTGACAGCCTTAAGCTTGCGGGAGAAATCTCGAAGCGGAGTGTGGAAAAGGGGGTAATTACACCCTGTCTTATTGAAGTTAATATCGGTATGGAAGAAAGCAAAACCGGGCTTGATCTTTCTGCTCTTGAGGATTTACTTTGTCAGGCGGCTCTTTTGAAGGGCATTTCTGTAGAAGGTCTTATGACAATTCCGCCGATTTGTGAAAGTGAAAAAGAGCTTGATAAATATTTTTCTCAAATGCATAAAATATTTGTTGACATTAAGGATAAAAAGTTAGATAATGTAAATATGCGTGTACTCTCAATGGGTATGTCTTCGGATTATGAGTGCGCTGTCAGAAACGGCTCAACTCTTGTAAGAGTCGGCAGCAGCGTTTTCGGCGATAGATTATATTGATAATTTTCTGAAAAAGAGAAGGAGTAAATGAAATGGATTTCTTTAAAAACTTTAAAGACAAAGTAAATGAAAAGCTTTTTGCCAATGATGAGGATTATGATGAGGATGAACGAAACGAAGAGGATTATAACGAAGAGCATTCCGAGCCTATGTTTGAAGGGGATATGGCTCCTCCTGCTTATAACAGCAGCAGCTACAGCTATTCTCCTACAGGCGGACTCAACGCTCCCGAGTATAACTATTCAAGAAGCACTACAGCATCTGTACCTGAATATAAGTCATCTGCTTCAACAGAGAAAAAGAGCGGAAATATTTATAATATGAGCAGCATCAGACCTATGAACAAGTTTAAGCTTAATTCAATCACACTCAATGAAATTTACGGTGCTAAAGAGGTTGCTCTTCTTATGATGGAGAAGGATACTATCATTATCGTTAACTTCTCACCCCTTTCTGATGATCAGAAGCTTCGTGCTATGGATTTCCTTGATGGTGCAAGATGCGTTACAAATGCAATTTTCGCAAGACTTAATGAAAATATTATTGTATTTGTCCCTGAAAATGTTGAGCTTTGCGGTGACTTCCAGAGCCAGGTTGATATTGATTCCCTCAGATAATAAACTGTAAGATCATTAATAAAAAGGATTGATAAAATTATGATGCTTCCCAATCAGATTACATTACAGAGCTTTTCACAAAACGGCAAGGGCGGCTATAAGGCTATAGAGGTTGATGCCTTCCTTCAGCGCGTATATCAGAGTTATAATAAGCTTTACATGGATAATAAAGCTTTGAGTGAAAAGCTTGATGAAGTTCTTCCTATGATAAACGAGTATAATCAGCGCAAAAATTCTATAGCGGATGCTCTCATTTGGGCTAAAGCAACAGCTGAAAAGAATATAGATGAGGCAAAGACTATCGCTGATAAAACTGTGGCCGAAGCAAAGGAAAATGCAGACAAGCTTCTTGAAAGCACCAAGGCTGAAGCAGATGCCTATTATGCCGATAAAACCGCTTCTGCTGACGTCAGAGTTGAAAAGGCAAAGGCTGAATTTGAAAAAATAAAGCAGGAATCAGAGGTTTATTCTGACAGATACATTGCCGAAATCAATGTAAAAACCCAGACAATAATTGAAGATGCAAATGTAAAGGCCGCTTCTATTGTTGCCGATGCATACAGCGATGCCAAAAAAGCACGTGAAAAGGCAGACAGAACCATTGCTGCCGCTAATGCAGAGCTTGAAGCTCTTAAGGCTGAGGCTGCAAAAATTAAGAATGAAATAGCAGCTCTTATTTCCTACGCTGAAAAAGCTGCGGACAAAATCGACAATTCAGTTTTTGATGTTATTCATAATGAAGTGAATAACGAGGCTGAAGTGATTAGTGCCAACAGCATTGATCCTGAAGATGTTGAAGAGTTTACTTTTGACGGTATTAATGAAATATACGAGGAAATTGCTGAAGAGGCTGAAGAGACTGAAGAAGCTGCAGAAGCAGTTGAACAGAAAAAGCCTGCTCAGCCCGAATATGTAAGATTTTTCGGTGCGGATATGCCCGATGTAAATGATTTGCTTTCGGGCATTTTCAACGCTGTAAGCGATGAAAAGTCACGCAGAGAAAATACTGAGGATGAAAACAGCTACATTTTCTCCGATATATTCTCAAACGGCAACAATAATTCCAAAAATTTTGATACATTTATGAAAGACAGTGAGGATACAGTTGACTTCTGATAAAAAAATCAGCATAAAAACAAGACTTCTGTCCTTAATGGCAGTAGTGTTGTTGCTTGTAACAGATCAGGTAATCAAATATTTTGTTGACCTGAAGCTGAAGGGCGGCCCTGCAGTTGTGGTTATGAAAAATATTCTGCAGTTTAATTATCTTGAAAATGACGGTGCAATGCTTGGTATGATGGGCGGTAAAACTGCCCTTATGACTGTGCTTGCCGTGGTGTGTGTGATAGTGATGATTGCGGTAGCTTTTACCGGCATTATCAAAGATCCCGTAGATTATTGGTGCACCCTTCTGATGATTTCGGGCGGTCTAGGCAACATAGTTGACAGAATTTTCCGCGGTTATGTTATTGATTATATTGAAGTACTGTTTGTAGATTTCTATATTTTTAATTTTGCAGACTGTCTTATAACTGTTGCGGCATTTGTTTTGATATTTTATCAGATATATCTGATATGCCGCGACTCAAAAAAAGACAAAGCAGGTGAGAAGCAGTGATCAGTTCCTTCATTTTTTCTGTTGAAGAGGAGCTCTCGGGAGAGAGAATAGATAAGGTTGTAACTCTTAAGTGCGAACTGAATTCACGCTCAGCGGCACAGCGCATACTTGATGACGGCGGAGTTTTTGTTAACGGAAAAGCAGTAAGCAAGAATTATAAGGTAAAAGCCAATGATAAGATAACCGTAAAAATTCCCGAAGCTAAGGAGCTTGAGGTAAAAGCGGAAAATATTCCTCTTGATATTCGTTATGAGGACAGTGATCTTCTTGTCGTTAACAAACCTAAAGATATGGTTGTTCATCCGGCGGCAGGTAACTATGACGGTACGCTTGTCAATGCCCTTTTATATCATTGTAAGGATAGCCTTTCAGGTATTAACGGAGTAATACGCCCCGGAATAGTTCACCGAATAGATAAGGATACAAGCGGCCTGCTCATTGTTGCAAAAAACGATTTTGCCCATATTAATCTTGCAGAACAGATAAAGGCTCATTCTTTCACCAGACAGTACCAGAGCGTTGTTTACGGTAAGCTGAAAAACGAATCAGGTAAAATAGACGCTCCTATAGGCAGACATCCGGTGGACAGAAAGAAAATGACGGTTACACCTAAAAATTCTAAGAATGCCGTTACTCATTATCAGCTGATTGAGCAGTATGATAATTTTGCTCATGTGAGGCTTATACTTGAAACAGGACGCACTCATCAGATAAGAGTTCATATGTCTTACATAGGCCATCCCGTTGCAGGTGATCCTGTTTACGGTCCCAAAAAGGTTATTGAATATCTCGGAGGTCAGTGTCTTCATGCGGGTCTTATAGGCTTCAAACATCCGAGAACAGGTAAGTACATTGAAATTGAAAGTGAACTTCCTGAATATTTCAAAGATTTTTTAAGGAGGATAAAATAATATGACTAGTACAGACAAAAAGCTTTCAAATTGGCTTATTGCTTCCGATATAGACGGTACGATAAATGATAAAGCGAGAAGACTTGTTAAGCGCAATTATGATGCTATTCACAGATTTATAGATGAATACGATGGAAATTTCACTCTTGCTTCAGGCAGGT
The DNA here is from genome assembly GCA_017473435.1 of Clostridia bacterium. Lineage (GTDB taxonomy): Bacteria > Bacillota > Clostridia > Oscillospirales > Acutalibacteraceae > UBA6857. The sequence goes on from JAFULG010000067.1 coordinate 5,280, forward strand.
CTCCTGATTCCATGCGAAAGCATTACAAACGCCTTGATATTGCCGACGGAAAGGCAATCGTTATAAACGGTGCAGGTATATACGACTTTGCAAAGGAAGAAATGGTTTGGTCTGATCCTCTCAATGAGCATTGTATTGACATTGTACGTAAAACCGTACAGAAATTTCCTTTCCTTGCCTTCCAGGTAATTTCCGATAAGGTTGTTTATCTTTTCAGACCTACACCGTCAGCAAGAATACTTGCTATCAATGCACAGTATCCGATTAAATATTTCTACAGCTTTGAGAAAATACCAAAGGAGAATTGGTACAAGGTTATTTTCACAGGACTTCCTCCGGAAATGAAAATGGTTTCAAGGTTTGTTGAAAGCCTTTCCAATACCACGGAGAATCTTATGTTCTCATCTGACTGGAGTTATGAAATGGTCAATGAAGATACCAACAAGGGCAAAGCAGTGCTTAAGCTTGCAGAGATGCTCGGTGTCGATAAAGAGCATACAGCTGCAATCGGTGATTATTACAACGATTATGAAATGCTTAAGCAGGTCGGACTTCCCGCTTGCTGCGGTCAGGCTCCTGCTGGTATGAAGAAAATTGCAAAACTTGTCACCTGTCACTGTAATAACGGTGCGGTGGCTGATCTTATTGAATATATTATTCAAAATAGATAAGGAGGATAATAATGAACGAAAACAGAAAAAAAGAACTCAAAAAAATTGCCTTGAATGTGCGTAAGGGCGTAATCGAGGGCACATTCAATGCGAAATCAGGACATCCGGGCGGATCTCTTTCAATTGCAGATATAGTTACATATCTGTATTTTGAAAAGATGAATGTGAATCCTGAAAATCCCCAGGATGAGAACAGAGATCGCTTTGTTCTCTCAAAGGGTCACACGGCTCCGGCTCTTTATGCCGCACTTGCACTCAGAGGCTTCTTCCCTGTAGAGCTTATCAAAACTCTCCGTAAGCCCGATTCAATACTTCAGGGTCATCCCAGTATGAGATATACTCCCGGTGTTGATATGAGCACAGGTTCACTCGGTCAGGGTATTTCCGTTGCCTGCGGTATGGCACTCGGAGCAAAGCTCAAGGGCAAGGACTTCAAGGTTTACGTGCCCCTCGGTGACGGCGAAATAGAAGAAGGTCAGGTTTGGGAGGCTGCAATGTTTGCAGGAAACAGAAAGCTTGATAATCTTGTTGCAATCGTTGACTATAACAACCTTCAGATTGACGGCTCTCTTGATGAGGTTAACTCACCTTATCCTATCAAGGAAAAGTTTGAGGCATTCAACTGGAATGTAATTGAAATCTGCGGTCACTGTTTTGATCAGATTGAAGAGGCTTTTGCAAAGGCTGATGAATGTAAGGGTAAGCCTACCTGTATTGTTGCAAAGACAGTTAAGGGTAAGGGCGTTTCCTTTATGGAAGATAAGTGCGATTGGCACGGTTCAGCTCCTAATGCTGAACAGTACGAACAGGCAATGGCAGAGCTTGATGCTGCTCTCAAAGAGTTGGAGGTGTAATTATGGCTGATGTAATTAAATGTGCAACAAGAGATGCTTACGGTGCTGCTTTAAAGGAGCTTGGCGAAAGAGACGATATTCTCGTTCTTGATGCTGACCTTGCAAAAGCAACAAAAACCATAACTTTCAAAAAAGCCTTCCCCGATAAGTTTATTGATTGCGGTATCGCAGAAGGTAATATGATCGGCGTTGCAGCAGGTCTTGCAACAACCGGCTATACAGTATTTGCTTCATCCTTCGCAATGTTTGCTGCAGGCAGAGCTTTCGAGCAGGTCAGAAACTCTGTAGCTTATCCTAAGCTCAATGTTAAAATCGGCGCAACTCATGCAGGTATCTCCGTTGGTGAAGACGGCGCATCACATCAGTGTTGCGAAGATATTGCTCTTATGAGAAGCATTCCCAATATGGTTATTATCAACCCCGCTGACGATGTAGAAGCAAAACAGGCCGTATTTGCTGCTGCGGAGCATGACGGTCCCGTTTATCTTCGTTTCGGCAGACTTGCTGTGCCTCGCATCAATGCAGAGGACTATAAGTTTGAGCTTGGCAAGGGTGTTCTTTTAAGAGGCGGTAACGATGTAACAATCGTTGCAACCGGTCTTATGGTTAATGAAGCTCTTATAGCTGCTGATGAGCTTGCAAAGGAAGGCATCGAAGCAAGAGTTATCAACATTCATACAATTAAGCCCATCGACAAAGAAATTCTTGTTGAGGCTGCAAAAGAGACAGGTGCAATCGTAACAGCTGAAGAGCACAGTATCATCGGAGGCCTTGGCGGCGCAGTTGCAGAGGCTCTCAGTGAGGAGTATCCTGTTCCCGTAGTTCGTCTCGGTGTTGAGGATACCTTCGGTAAGTCAGGTCCTGCTCTTGAACTTCTCAAAATCTTCGGCCTTGATGCTCAGCATATTGCTGAAAAGGCAAAGAAGGCTATTGAGCTTAAGAACAGAATTTAAAGGTAGGTTTTATCAATGAAAGAAATTACTAAAGATATGGTTATCGGCGACATCCTTGATGTTGAACCCGGTACTGCAATGTTTTTCTTTGAAATGGGAATGCATTGTCTTGGCTGTCCTGCTTCAAGAGGAGAAACAGTTGAAGAGGCTTGTTCAGTTCACGGTGTAAGCGTTGACGATCTTATTGCAAGAATCAACGAATATCTTGCATCAAAATAAGCATTAAGTAGGTTATGGTGAGCCACTCTTTTTTACGGGTGGCTCATTTTTGAAATATGAGGTAAATTATGGGAAAAATCAAACTTGACAGCCGCCTTTCAGCGGTAGCGGATTTTGTTCGCGAGGGAAAAACAGTAGCTGATATCGGAACGGATCATGCATATCTGCTTGCATATCTTTTACAGCAAGGTACAATAGAAAATGGTATTGCTGCCGATTTAAGAAAAGGTCCGCTTGAAAATGCGAGAAAGACCCTTATTGAGTCAGATCAGCTTGAAAAGGTGAATCTTATTTTGTCTGACGGACTTGATGAGCTGAAGAAAGGCGATTGCGAGGATATAGTAATTGCAGGTATGGGCGGAATTCTTATAAAAGAAATTCTTGAAAGAACACCTTGGGTGTTTGATGAAAATATTCATATCATTGCACAGCCTATGACGCATGCTGAGGTGTTACGCAGATTTTTCCTTGAAAACGGATTTAAAATTTTAGAGGAATCCTCAGCAACTGACGGTAAGAGATTTTACTGCATAATTTCCGCACAGTATGACGGAATAAAAAGAGACGCAGAAGAATGGTACACTTATGTAGGTGAGCTTATAAAAAACAGGGATAATGTATCGCAGACATACATAGAAAAGACTATTGCAACTTTAGAAAAAAAGCTTGTTGCAATGCAGAATGCAGGTGTCGGAGAGGTTGATACACTTACCGCTACTGTTGCAACATTAAAACAGAAGGTGGAAAACAATGGTTAACGTAAAAGCTGTTTCTGATTATATAAATTCATTTGCTCCTTATGACACACAATGCTCCTGGGATAATTGCGGACTTCTTGTCGGTGATGAAAACAAGGAGGTAAGTAAAGTTGGTATTTGTCTTGACCTGACTTCTGAAACTCTTGAAAATGCAAAAGCTCAAGGTGTGGATCTTGTTATTACGCACCATCCTTTGATTTTCACACCGCAGAAAAACTTCCTTTCCGGGGACAAGGCTTATGAGCTGGCAGTTGCAGGTATAAGTCTTATTTCGGCACACACCTGCTTTGACTGTGCTGACGGCGGCGTTAACGATGTTCTTTGTGATTTGCTCGGAATAAGCAATGTTAAGAGTGTCGAAACAGAGGAAACATCTGTACCGATGGTACGAATAGGTGATGTAGAAAAACAGACCTCTGCTGATTTTGCCAAGCTTGTAGCTGAAAAGCTCGGCACGGTTTGCCGTGTTGTTGACTGTGAAAATGTAATCAATAAGGTTGCAGTTTGCGGCGGTGCAGGTATGGATTTTTATGATAAAGCTGTAAAGGCAGGTGCTGATGCTTACGTAACTGGTGAAATCAAGCATCATGAAATGCTTTACGCAAAAGAGAAAGGCGTGACGATTATTGAGGCAGGTCATTTTGAAACGGAGAATCCGTCAATGACAGCACTCAAAAATAAACTTGAAAATCATTTTTCGCAGGTAGAGTTTGTTGAGCTTATGCAAACTCCTCCCGTGAAGTTTATCGGATAAAAATTATTAGCAATTATAGGTGAATTATGGCTCTTGACGGTATATTTTTAACAAAAGTAAAAAGTGAGCTTAACGATAAAGCTGTAGGATTGAGGGTTGACAGAGTAAATCAGCCTACGCCTGATGAAATTATACTCAATCTGCGCGGACGAAACGGAAACTACAAGCTTCTTATTTGTGTCCGTGCCGATAGTCCTCGTCTGCATTTTACAAGTCACAATATTGATAATCCTCCCGTACCGCCTATGTTCTGTATGCTTCTTCGTAAGTATCTGACAGGTGCTGTAATAAAGGACTTCAGACAGTTTGAAAGCGACAGAGTAATATTCATTGATTTTGATGCTTCAAATGAAATCGGCGACAGAATAGAGGTCAGCCTTTGTGTTGAGATAATGAACAAATATTCCAATCTTATTTTTATAAGAGAAGGTAAAATTATTGATGCTCTCAAACGTGTGGATATTACTACTTCTTCAGTTAGACAGATTTTACCCGGTATGGAGTATAAGCTCCCACCGAAGCAGGATAAATTAAACCTCGCAGAATGCGACGTGAAAGCTGTAAGTGAAAGAATATGCTCTTACGGTGAAAAAAGTCTTTCAGGGGCAATTATGGCTTCGGTACAAGGTGTTTCACCTGTTGTTGCCCGTGAAATTTCTCACAGGATATGCTTTGAGGATTTACAGGTAAGTCAGCTTACTTCGGATAATATAACTGCATTGGAAAATGAGCTTTCAGCAATAAAGTCAAGCCTTGAAAATTACAGTGAGGTCTATATGCTTTCCGAGCAAAATGGTAAGCCTAAGGATATGTCTCACATTGCCGTAAAGCAGTACGGTGATCTGCTTGAGTGCAAAAAATACGAAAGCCCGTCAGAATTGCTTGATGATTTTTATTATGAGCGTGACAGAATTAACCGTATCAATCATCGGGGAAGAGAGTTGATAAAGCTTCTCAATAAGCTGATAGAAAGGACAGCACGTAAGATTTCTCTTCAGAGGGAAGAATTAAAGCGGTGTGAAGACAAAGAAACCCTTAAGCTTTACGGTGAGCTGATAGTTGCAAATCTTTACAGACTTACAAAAGGCACAAGCTATTACGAGGTTGAGAACTATTACGATAACTGTAATCTTATAAAAATACCCTGTAACCCCGCATTAAGCCCTGCAGAAAATCAAAAGAAATATTATAAGGAATACCGCAAAGCGCAGACGGCCGAAAAGCTTCTTGTCGGGCTGATCAGCCAGGGTGAAAATGAGCTTGTATATCTTGAATCAGTACTCGATGAGCTGTCCCGTGCGGATACAGATACAGAAATTTCTCTGATCAGGCTTGAGCTTTCACAGTCCGGTTACATTAAAAATATAAAAGCCGGTAAACAAAAGCCGCCCAAGGAATTGCCTCCCTATGAGTTCAGAACAACCGACGGCTTCCGCGTTCTGGTCGGCAGAAATAATATACAGAATGAACGGCTTTCATTAAAAACTGCCCGTAAAACAGATATGTGGTTACACACTCAGAAAACTCCCGGTTCTCACGTGATTATCTGTGGCGACGGTAAAGAGATAAGTGATCTTGCCATTGAAGAAGCTGCTGTATTTGCTGCAACCTACAGTAAGGCAAAGGATTCATCTTTGGTGCCCGTTGATTATACAAGGGTAAAGCAGCTTAAAAAGCCCGTGGGAGGAAAAGCTGGTATGGTAATTTACCATGAGTACTGGACAATCATTGTAAATCCTGATAAAGAGTTTACGGAAAATTGTAGAGTTAAATAAAAATAGTAAACAAATATTTTAAAAAAGGAGGACAGATAATGGCTTTTACGCATTTACATCTGCATACGGAGTTCAGCCTTCTTGACGGAGCCTGCCGTATAAATAAGCTTATGGACAGAGTTAAAGAGCTTGGTCAGACAAGCGTAGCGATTACCGATCACGGCGTAATGTATGGCGTTATTGATTTTTATAACGCTGCAAAGGAAAAGGGCGTAAAGCCCATAATCGGTTGTGAATGTTATGTTGCCGCAAGAAGCAGACACGATAAGGTTCACGGCCTTGATAACCGTAGATATCATCTTGTTCTTCTTTGTGAAAATGAAACAGGTTATAAGAATCTGATAGCAATGGTAAGTAAGGCCTGGACTGAAGGCTTTTATACTAAGCCGAGAATCGACCGTGAGCTTCTTTCTGAGCATAGTGAGGGACTTATTGCTCTTTCAGGCTGTCTTGCCGGTGAGGTTGCCTGTGCGCTTATGAGAGGGGACTACAATGGAGCAAAGGAAACAGCTCTTTGGTATAAGGAGCTTTTCGGTGAGGACAGATACTATCTTGAAATTCAGAACCACGGACTTCGTGAACAGCTTGAAATTAACCCTGATTTAATCCGCCTTTCAAGAGAGACGGGCATTCCTCTTGTTGCTACAAATGACTGTCATTATCTTACAAAGGATGATTCCTCGCTTCAGCAGGTTCTTATCTGTATTCAGACAAACCATACTCTCGGAGAGGAAACGGGTCTTGAATTTTCAACCGAAGAGTTCTATGTGAAAAGCGAAGATGAAATGCTTTCGCTCTTTTCTCAGATTCCCGAGGCAATTTCAAATACACAGAAAATTGCCGATATGTGCAACCTTGATTTTGAGTTCGGCAATACAAAGCTTCCGCATTTTGAAGTGCCGAACAATATGGATCATTTCGAGTACTTTAAAAATCAGTGCTTCTACGGACTTTGCAAGCATTTAGGAGATAATCCGCCGCAGAATTATATAGACAGACTCAACTATGAGCTTGACGTTATAAATAAAATGGGATATGTTGACTATTTCCTTATAGTTCATGATTTTATACGTCACGCAAAAAGCCGTAATATCCCCGTCGGTCCCGGCAGAGGCTCGGGTGCGGGTTCTCTTGCGGCTTATTGTATAGGTATAACCGGAATAGATCCGCTGAAGTATAACCTTCTTTTTGAACGCTTTCTCAATCCGGAAAGAGTCAGTATGCCGGACTTTGATATAGATTTCTGTTACGTAAGACGTCAGGAGGTTATTGACTACGTTATTTCAAAATACGGGGCAGACCATGTAGCTCAGATTGTAACCTTCGGTACAATGGCTGCCAGGGGAGCTGTACGAGATGTCGGTCGCGTTCTCGGTATACCCTACGGTACCGTTGATGAGGTTGCAAAGCTCATACCCAACGAGTTGAAAATTACTATAGATAAGGCGCTGAAAAATACGCCTGAGCTCCGACAGCTTTATAACGATAATGACCAGGTGAAAAATCTGATTGATATTGCCCGTCAGGTTGAAGGAATGCCGAGACATGCCTCAACTCACGCTGCAGGAGTCGTTATCACACGTGATCCCGTTTCAAGCTATGTGCCTCTTGCTCTTAACGATGAAGCGGCTGTGACCCAGTTTACTATGGTTACTCTCGAAAGACTCGGACTTCTCAAAATGGATTTTCTCGGTCTTCGTACACTTACAGTTATTGATGACGCTGTGAAGCTTATCAGAAGGCAGAATCCTGACTTCGAGCTTGATAGTATTGATTTAAAAGATAAGCCTACCTTTGATATGCTTTCTCAGGGCAGAACCGATGCTGTATTCCAGTACGAATCTGCAGGTATGAGAAGTGTTCTTTCACGACTTAAGCCGGAAAGCCTTGAGGATCTTATAGCGGTAATTTCTCTTTACCGTCCGGGACCTGCCGATTCAATAGATACTTATATCCATAACCGACATCATCCGGAGGATACTAAGTATAAGTCTGATTTGCTTAAGGAAATTCTTGATGTTACTTACGGATGTATGGTTTATCAGGAGCAGGTAATGGAAATTTGCCGTAAGGTAGCCGGTTACAGCTACGGACGGGCTGATCTTGTACGCCGTGCAATGAGCAAGAAAAAGCTTGACGTAATGGAAAAGGAAAGACAGATTTTCATTCACGGCATACCCGGTGACAAAGCTTGCACCGGTGCCATTGCTCACGGCGTAAGCGAAAAAGTTGCAAACGATATTTTTGATGAGATGAGCAACTTTGCAAAGTATGCTTTCAATAAATCTCATGCTGCGGCATACGCCTTTGTTTCTTATCAGACGGCGTGGCTGAAATGTCACTATCCTTGTGAATTGCTGGCGGCTACTCTTACCAGCGTTCTTGATTCATCGACAAAGGTTTCTGCCTATATTTCTGAATGTACAAGACTCGGAATAAAGGTTCTTGCACCGAGCGTAAACAGCAGCTTTGAAGGCTTTACGGTAAAAAACGGATCAATACGCTTCGGCTTACTTGCTATTAAAAATCTTGGCAGAGGTTTTATCCGTACAATTATAAACGAGCGCGAGTCAGCAGGTAAATATACAAGCTTTTACAGCTTCTGTAAGCGTGTATATTCAAAAGACTTCAACAGACGTGCTGTTGAAAGTCTTATAAAATGCGGCGCTCTTGACGGAATGGATCTTAACCGTCGCCAGATGTTATATATGCTGCCTGTAATTGTAAGTGAGCTTGATGCCGATAAAAACAAAAACGTTGCAGGGCAGATAGGATTTTTTGATGAAGGCTCACAGTTCTCAGGTATGAACGAAATAAAAGTGCCGGACTTTGAAGAGCTGCCTTATAAGGAGCTTCTTGCATTTGAAAAAGAGATAACAGGTCTTTATATTTCAGGACACCCTATGGATGAGTATAAGGATATTGCAAAGAAAATCAAGGCAGATAATATTTCGGAAATCGTAGAGGCTGACAGCTCTTTCGGCTCTAAATACAAGGATAACTGTCGGGTTAAGATTTACGGAATTATATCCAGGGTTGAAAAGAAAACAACAAAAAATAATTCTGTTATGTGCTTTATTACCGTTGAGGATATAAGTGCATCAATTGAATGTATTGTTTTTTCAAAGCTTTATGCTGACAGAGTTATGCATTTGCAGGCAGGTAACGTAATAGTTATTAACGGAAGGCTGAGTCTGCGTGAAGAAAAAGAGCCTACGGTTATATGTGAAAGCATAGAGCCTAATCCGTATAATACGATGAAATATGACAGCAAGGAGAAAAAACAGCGTAAGGGAATTTTTCTTCGAATAGAAAGCAGAAGCTCTGCTGTGAAAAGCAAGCTGGACGGTATTTTTGCATTTAATTTCGGCTCAACGGATTTATATTATTACTATACCGACTGTAAAAAGTATGAGCACATAACTACAGTTACATTAGATAAAAAAACTGAAACAATGTTGTCTGAGCTTATCGGAAGAGAGAATATCGTTATCAGGAAATAAACTTTAATTTATTGCAAAACTTGTTGAAAAATCATTTCTTTTATGATATTATGATTCTATATGAAAAAACATCCCGAAGAGGTGCTTTATGAATTTCAAAGATAAGAAAATCTACACAATCGCAACAGCCCATCTTGATACTGTATGGAACTGGGACTTTGAGCACGTTATCAATGTGTGCCTGAAAAACACGCTTGACGATAACTTTGCACTTTTTGAGAAGTATCCCGATTATCGCTTCAACTTTGAAGGCTCATACAGATATGAGCTCTTTGAGGAGTATTATCCCGAAAAGTTTGAAAAGTTAAAGGAATATGTAAAAGAGGGCAAGTGGAATGTTACCGGTAGTGCATTTGAAAACGGTGACGTAAACGTACCTTCTCCCGAAAGCCTTTTCCGTAACATTCTTTACGGTAACAAGTATTTTGAACGTACCTTCGGTATGAGAAGTAACGATATTTTCCTTCCCGACTGCTTCGGCTTCGGTTGGGCGCTTCCTTCAATTATCAACCATGCAGGTCTTAAGGGCTTTTCAACTCAGAAGCTTACGTGGGGCGGTGCTTATGACAGACCCTTTGATATCGGTCTGTGGTACGGTGTTGACGGTAAGCCTGCTTACGCTTCTATTGATGCAAGATCTTATTGCACTACCTTTAAAGAGGTAAGAACCAAGAAGGATGTAGCTGATAAGCTTAATAACAACATTCAAAAATACAATTTCCCCTGGACATTTGTATATCACGGTGTAGGTGATGTCGGCGGTGCTCCGAAGGAAGAATCGGTAAAGACAGTTTCAAGAGAAATTGCATTGAATGATACAAATGACGTAAAGGTTATTTCTTCAAGTCCCACAGAGTTCTTTGAGGATATGGCAAAGCTTGATGAAACAGATGTTTCACGACTTCCTACATGGAACAATGAGCTTGTTATGACTGACCACGGTGTAGGTTCATATATTTCCCGTGCATTCAGTAAGAGATGCAACAGAAAGAATGAAGAGCTTGCAGATATGGCTGAAAGAGCTGCTGTAACAGCAGGAACTCTCTGCTCAGCTGATTATCCTAAGACAGAGCTTGATGCAGGATGGAAGAGAACAATTGCTCATACCTTCCACGATGACATTACAGGTACTTCTGTACAACGTGTATATCAGCGCTCATGGAACGATTATATTCTCAGTGCAAATCAGCTTAATAATGTATACGAGTCATCGAGTGCTGAAATTATCAAAAACCTTGATACTTCATGGGTTAAGGGCTTTGCAGTTGTTCTTGGTAACAGTATTGAGCACAGCAGATTTGCTGCCGCCGATTTTGAAATTCCCAAGGCACCCGGTTATGAATATATAAGAGCCTTTGATAAGGCAGGCAGAGAAATTCCTGCTCAGGTTAATTTCTCCGATGCAAAGACAATGAAGGTTTCTGTCGCTGCCTGTGTTCCTGCAACCGGCTATACTGTTGTTGACGTAATGTACAGCAAGGAACCCTGTAAGGTGAATACCGGTCTTCGTGTCGGTTCAAGAAACATGGAAAACTTCAAGTATATTGTTTCAATTGACGATAACGGCGATATTTCATCTATAATTGACAAAACAATGGGCGATTCCGAAATTCTCAATAAGCCTATCAGATTCGAGCTTAATAAATACAAGGGTTCTCTTGTATATGCTGCCTGGGAGCTTCGATATAAGGAAATTAATAAGTATCCCTGGGAATTTGCACGTAAGGGTGTTTGCACCGTGCTTGAAAAAGGTCCGGTAAGAGCGACTCTTAAGGTTGTTCAGAAGGCAGGCAAATCAACTTTTACATATTACGTTTCACTTGTTGCAGGCTGCCCCTGGGTAAGCGTTTACAATGAAATTGAATGGCGCGAATTCCAGAGAGCATTACATAACGGTTTCTCCTTTAATGCTTCTAACAGCCACGCAACCTTTGACCTCGGTCTCGGTGCAATAAAGAGAGGCAACGCTCACAAAAAACTTTACAGTGTACCTGCTCAGAAGTGGGCTGACCTTACTGACGAATCCGGTGCATTCGGTGTTTCAGTATTCAGCGACTGCAAATACGGATGGATGAAGAAGGATGACAAGACTCTTCGTCTTACAGTTCTTCATTCTCCTAAGCATAATTACAGACACGACAGTGTTCAGCGTATGCTTGAATTTGGTCTTAACAGATACGGATATGCTATTTACTCACACGTAGGTGATTATACAAACGGAACTCAGCTTAATGCTCGTTTCTTCAATCAGCCTGTAACTGCTTTTATTTGTGATAAGCATGAGGGTGTTCTCGGTGACAGCTACTCCTTCTGTACAATCAGTAATGAAGATGTAATTATCAGAGCCATCAAGAAGGCAGAAGACAGCGATGAAATCATCATCCGTGTAAACGAAGGCGCTTGCAGAACTGCACAGGGTGTTGAAATTTCTATTGGTAAGGGAATAGCATCAGCTTATGAATGCAACGGTTTTGAAGATAAGCTCGGCGAGGCAAAGGTCGTTGACGGTAAGCTTGTATTTGATGTCGAACCCTATGAGGTTAAGACCTTTGCTCTTAAGCTCGCAGATGCAACTGTTTCCGATGCAACACAGCAGGCTCCTGTAGAGCTTCCCTACAATAAAAACATTGTAACTTATAACTACAACAGAGCAACAGCAGTAATCCCCGTAATCAACGCTTCTGTTCCCGGTGAAATTTTCCCTGAAACAATAGAGTGCTCAGGTGTTAAGTTCAATACCGGTAAAAACGCTGAAGGCGAATATAATGCTCTTATTGCAGACGGTCAGACAATTCCTGTTTACGGTAAAAAGTTCTATTTCGTCGGCGCGAGCCTCAGAGGCGACAAAAAGTTCAACTTTATGGTAGGCGATAAGTTTGTAACTGTTCCTGTTCAGTCAATAAATGACAGAATCGGCAGATGGGATCTTTATGACCTTGGCGAAACAGCTAAAATCAAAACTGATAAGCTTGCCTGGGAGTGCACCCATACCCACTCACTCAACGGCGATAACGCTGCAGCACAGCTCTTCTTCTTCATGTATGAGCTTAATCTCGGTGATGCAGAAACCGTTACTCTGCCTAAGGATAGCGATCTTCTTATTCTTGCAGCTTCGCAGAGCCGTGACGGTTCATTCATAAAACTTCAGACTGAGCTTTATGACAGAGCAGAGGGCAGACCCTTTGATTATAAGATGAATTCAAAGGAAAAGCTTGTGCATAAGTATAATAAGCTTATCAGCAGAAAGCCCCATAATAAATCATAATAACAAACACTCCCTGTTTAAACAGGGAGTGTTTCGTGCACAGGGTGACGAGTATAATCCGAACTCGCCTTAAAGCGCGAATTTTCGCGACTTTTCGGCGATTCGGATTAGAAAGGCGGCAGCCTGTCGTCATCCTCATCAGCCAAAAATTCTGCAAAAATTCGCACTTTAAGGTCGAAGATTTTTTTCGGAGCGGATTTTTGGCAAATCAAGGCACAAAACGCAGCAAATCCTGCCGGATTTGCGAGTATTTTAACGATGAGTTGGCGGAAATCCGCCCGAAAAAAACGGATTCGGATTATACTCGCCACCCTAGGTGAAAAAAATGTTCAAATCTAATTGTCACACACATACACTTTACTGTGACGGAAAAAATACAGCTCGCGAAATGGTTGAAGCTGCAATCGGCAAAGGCTTTATCAGTTTAGGCTTTTCGGGACACAGTCCGATGAAGCAGGAAAATGAATGGACAATGTCAGTTGATGATACGCAAAAATATATTGCTGAAATCAACACTTTAAAAGAAGAGTTCAGCGATAAAATAGATATACTTTGCGGTATTGAGCTTGACAGCTATTTTTGCGGTATTAATCCCGATGATTTTGATTATGTTATCGGTTCGGTTCATCAATTTGAAAAAGATGGCACATTTTACGATATTGACTACACGGCTGAGCATCTGAAAAAAGCCGTTGATGAAATCTTCGACGGAAGCTTCAATAAAATGAGCAAGTCATATTATTCTGCTCTTGCTGATTTCATTATCAGCACAAAGGTTGATGTTGTTGGTCACATTGATCTTATTACAAAATTTAATCTTGACACATTCCTTTTTGAAGAAACCGATGAAGAATACCGTAGCTATGCTCTTGAAGCAGTTGACAGAATTATCACTGCAAAGCCGGATATTTTATTTGAGGTTAACACCGGTGCAATGTTCCGGATAGGCAAAAAAACGCCTTATCCCGCACCGTTTATTCTCCGTCACATTTTTGAAAAAGGTGGAAGGGTTACTCTCACGTCTGATTCCCACAGTATTGAGTCAATCGATTTCGCCTTTGAAGAAGCGGTTGAATTTATAAAAAAAATCGGCTTTGAGGAGATTTTCTATCTCACAAAAAGCGGAATCAAATCCATTAAAATCGTGGAGCTTTATAAATGAGTATAGTTGAACTTTTTGTAATAGCGGTCGGTCTTTCTATGGATGCATTTGCTGTTGCCGTGTGCAAGGGATTATCCGTTACAAAGCTTGAAAACAAGCATATGCTTATAACCGGATTATGGTTCGGAGGCTTTCAGGGGCTTATGCCGCTTGTCGGTTATCTTTTAGGTTCAACCTTTGAAAAATACATCACTCCCGTTGATCATTGGGTCGCCTTTGTGCTTCTCGGTATCATTGGTATCAATATGATTAAGGAAGGTCTTTCCAAGGAAGAGGAGTGCTGTGAGGATGCTTCTTTTTCTGTTAAAACTATGTTTGTTATGGCGGTAGCAACAAGCATTGATGCTCTTGCCGTTGGTATTACTTTTGCGCTTTTACCCGATGTTAACATTTGTGCAGCCGTGCTGTTTATCGGTATTATCACATTTTTGCTTTCCTGTGTCGGCATTAGAATCGGCAACATTTTCGGCGTAAAGTTCAAAAGCAAGGCAGAAATTTCAGGCGGCGTGATTCTTGTGCTTATGGGTGCGAAGATTTTACTTGAGCACCTGGGCATAATTAATTTTTAACAACATAATACATAAAAAAATCTCCGAGTCGTAAAACTCGGAGATTTTTTGGTGAGGATGAGTGGGCTCGAACCACCGACCCCTTGCATGTCAAGCCCGCCTGACGGCGTTAAATGACACTAAACACCTTAAAATCACATGCAATTATGATTATTTTTTTATGTTTTTTGCAAAGTTGTTGACACTTTATTTGCTGTTATTACTTTGAAACGCCAAGAGAGCAAAAGCACATGTAAGAACCTATTTCTTTTAGTTTGTCTTTTGAATTAATGCAACTTCTTCTTCAGTTGGTTCACGATTTAGTTTCCTAATCATACGTATTAGTCGTGATGGCATACTTTTAACATCGCCTTGTTGGATAGCCTCTTTACAAATCGAAATTGCTTTATCAAATTCACCTTGTTTTTCATAAAGCATAGCCAGTCTTTTATAACCTTCTGCTTCTTGCAAATGGTCTTTGTTATGTTTGTTTTCAAGTGCAACCATTTTTCTATATGCTTCAATGTTGTGCTTGCATAGTTCAATAAACAATTCTACACGATGACCAGTATAAACCTTTTCGCTAGAAATGACCGACCATTCGGATTTTATCTTCGTTGCACTGTCAAAATACTCATTAAACAGTGGGCGAAACTTTACTTCATATTGTGAATTCACTTTTGCCGAATCTTTTTTGAACAACCATTTATTTTCTTTTTTTAGATTATTCCATTGTTGTGAAGTTCCGCCTTGTTCAAGAAAGTTTAGCCAGTTTTCATATTCTGTCTTATTAAAATCAGGCATAAAAGCTCTATTGTTTTTACTTTTTAAGAAACTTAAAAAACCCATATCCAAACCCTCTTTCCTTGTGTTTATTTAATTGTACAACAAATTTAATTAACTCTATTATAGCAGATAAATCCGTATAATAACAAGGTTAAAATGCTAAAATTTTAAACTGTTCTTGTGTAAAAATATAAATTTGTTGACACTTTGTTGACACTTTCGTGTTTTTTGGTCTTTTGGAATGGCAAGTGTAAAAAAAGAAAAAAGCCTTGAAAACGTAGTGTTTTCAAGGCTTTTCCTTTGGTGAGGATGAGTGGGCTCGAACCACCGACCCCTTGCATGTCAAGCAAGTACTCTGACCAACTGAGCTACACCCTCAAAGCCCATATATAATATCATACCGTTTTATTGTTGTCAAGCATATAAGCTTAATTTGTAATTTTCAGCTTTACTGTGAACGTTGTTCCTTTTTCGTCGGTTTTGGTAATAGAAACGCTTCCGCCATGAAGCTCGCAGATTTTTTTTACCAGGGAAAGTCCTATACCGTTACCCTTGCTTTTATACTCGCTGTCGCCTTGATAAAAACATTCAAAGGCGTGCTTAACCGTATCATCGTCCATTCCTTTGCCTTGGTCGGAAAAGGAAATAACAACGGTGTCTTGTGTTTGTTGCGCTCGGATGTAAACCTTACCGCCTGCCGGCGAAAACTTGATAGCATTACCGACAAGGTTAATCCATGCCTGTTCGAGCAGATCCGGATTGCCGTATATAAAAATCTCTTCGCTGTCAAAATCTATTTCAAGCTTCTTTTCTTGCCATGCAGATTGCAGTAGTACAACAACGCGCCTCAACTGTTCACTCACATTGAAGCGCTGTACTCTGTTAAGCTCAGTTGATCTTTCCAATCGGGTGAGAAGCAGGATGCTTTCTGAAAGTCTGGAAAGCCGTTCTGCTTCGCTTATAATTATTTCTATGTACTCGTCTTTTTCTTTCTCGGTGCAGTTGCTGCTTTTAATTAGCCTTGCGAATCCGAGAATTGAATTGACGGGTGTTTTTAGTTCATGGGTAAAGCTGCTTACAAATTCATCTTTAAGCATAGTATCACCTTGATTTTTTAAATTCGCTGTTTATTTCCGCCTTGTAGCCTAATCCCTTAATTGCGATGATAGTGAACTCGGGGTAGTTTTTGAACTTGTTTCGCAGGCGGTTGATGTGAACATTTACCGTTGTATCAACAGTGTTTACGTTCATGCCCCAAATTTCGTCCATGAGCTGCAGTCTAGTAAAAATCTTATCGGGGTAGGAGAGTAACTTATAAAGCAGGTAGAATTCCTTTTTAGGCAGGGTCTGAATTTCGTCCTCGCGCTGAACGGTAAGGGCATCGTAGTCAAGTGTAACCTTACCTATGGTAAGCTTTTGCTCGTTTACAATATGTGACCTTCTGAGCAGAGCCTTTATGCGGAAGATAAGCTCCTGAACGTCAATAGGCTTAGTGAGAAAGTCGTCAGCGCCGTCGGTGAAGGCCTGGTATTTATCGTCGGCAAGGAGCTTGGAGGTTACAACAATAACGGGCGTATTGATGCCGTTGCTTCTTATGGTGCTCATAAATTCGTGGCCGTCCATTTTGGGCATATTAAGGTCAAGGATAATCAGATCGACATATTCATTGTCAAGCAGCTCAAGTGCAGCAGCCCCGTTGCCTGCTACGGTTACCTGATAACCTGCCTCGTCAAGAATAATCTGCATAAGTCTGGAAGCGCTTTTGTCATCGTCAACAACAAGAATTTTAAACATATTACAAACCCTCTTATTTTCAGTTATTTCTTTGAATGATATATTTTTCGGATAAACTGAAAATAAACTGATTGTGTCGTTTACATTTTGTTAACAACTTTGATAAGTATATTAATTTTAAGTTACTGCAATTATGGTTAAATATCAACGACAATGGAGTATCTGTATATGTATACGGATTTGTTAACAAATCGTGACCGTTGAGTATGCAGGCACTTGTATACTATATATATTATATGTAAATAGTGTTACAGGCTCCTTGCGTAAATTAACGGCGAATGGGAGGAATGATAAGCTAACCGTCAAGACTCAATGGCCAAGGGTCTTGGCAACAGCGGGGCAGTGCCCCAGAAGAAAAACTAAAAATAAACTTTTAATGGAGGAAAAACAAATATGAAAGTTGGTAAAAAACTTTTATCCGTGTTCTTGGCAGTCATTATGATCATGTCAAGCATGAGCGTGTGCTTTGGTTGTGTTACTTTTGCGAGTGCAGCTGATGACACAAACGCAGTGAAAGCTTTTGTTGCTGCAATGAAGTGTGATGCAATGAAGAGCTTTTCAACCACTTATGCCGAATCAACAAAAAATTCCGGTGAAAAAAAAGAGGTTACAAACACATTTACTTACACTGCTCCCTCATATGCTTATTACGAGCAGGTAAAGAATGTTGTTTCAAAGCTTGACGCGGCAATCAAAGGTCTTGACGAGTATAAGAACGGTCATAACCATAATAACGGTGGTAATTGTCAGGACGGTTGGGGCAAAGGCACAGCAACCGATAAGTGTACTGACCTTGGTTGGATCGAAAGACATCTTAAAATAGCAATTGGTGATGCAGAACTTGCTACTCTTAACGGTACATACAACTTTGCAAATCTTTGTAATGCTATTTTTAATATGGATGATTGTGAATGGCGTAATGCTGATAATGACTTGGACGGTGACGACACAACATCTACTTCCAACGTTGAAGCAAGAGTTCATAATGTTCTTCTTGTAAAGGTTGACAGTGCATCATCAAAGCTTACAAGTTACAACTCAATTTCTGCTATTCCCGATACTCTTGAATCGGCCTATCAGTACAAGCTTTCAATGTGCCGACAGAACTTCCAGACTGGTAGCTGGTTCAGCAAGAAAAACCACTATCACCACGCTCTTAATACTAAAAACAGTGATGCCACAAACCCTGCTCCCGCAGCAACAGGTGCAACAATTTCTACAAACAAGGCTGTTCTTACAACTGCTGAGACAACACTTAATAATTACTCAAACTATCTCAATGCTGCTGACGTAAATGCTGTTCTTGATATTTCAAATAACAGTTCAACTCTTCAGGCTGCTTATGATGCAATTCTTGCTCAGAAGAACAATGTTGTTAACGCTCACGGTACAGCAGTTTACAACAAGTTCTTCTCAGAGGTTGATCCCGCTCTTAAGAACATAGCTGATGCTATTGAGTTCCTTGCATTCGATGAAATCGTAACTGCAATCAACACTCTTTACGGCACTGATTTCTCAAGAATGAACAAGGATGAAACACTTGCTCATCTTTCAGCATTCAGAGCTAAGTGGGTTGAGTTCACAAAGCTCGAACAGGCAACTCAGGATCTTATCGTTGCAACATACGGTCTCGACGTAGATGCAATCGAAGACAGAATCCAGGAAATCTCCGACAGATACGATGCTCTTTGCCTCGCTGAAGATAAAGTAAGAATTGATACTCATATCGATATATACAACGATTGGACAATCGATGATGTTGACAACGGTAACGTAACAACTCAGCAGCTTGCAACAGCAACAGCAATTCTTTATACAGATGTGCAGTTCCTTTCAAAGTATAGTCAGGAACTTGTTGCAGCAGTTTGTGGTGCAACTTATATGAGTAACCTTACTGCTCTTTATAATCACAATGTTTACCTTGCAGATGCTTCAGGCATGAATGATAGATACCTTGCTAAGTGGCAGGCATTCATCAATGATGTTCAGCCTGCAACAGCAGACTCACTTGAGCCTGCAGAACTTTTTGAAGGTCTCAAGAATTATGACGCATGGACTGCAGAGCTTAAGACTCTTATCGCTGAGATGAAGAATTACCTTGGCGAAGAGGATGCTAACAAGCTTTACGACGAAGTAAATGCTGTTATGACTGATTACATGGATGCTGCTTACACAGCACTCAATGCAACAGTTGAAGCTCAGATCAACACAGCTTACGACCTCTTTACTGCTTTCAAGGCTACTTACGGTAAAGCAATCAACTTCAAATCAGTTTCAGCATACAATTATATGAAGACATCAATTGGTCGTATTGATGTTGATGCTTATGAATTCCTTAAGGTTGCACAGAGCATCAGAATCAGCCAGGATGCAATCAACAAGTACAATGCTCTTCAGGAAGAATTCCCTGACTACAAGACATTCCTTGAAACATTTGGCTTCTCCGAATATCAGCAGACAACTATTCCCGACCTTGAAAGAGAAGAATCAACTGATGATATTGCACGTGAAGGCAAATACGTTTCAACCGATGCTGAAATCGAAAACGTAATCAAGGATCTTGATGCTCTTCTCAATAATCCTCAGGTTGCTAAGCTTCTTGGTCAGCTCATTAACAAAGATAAAGAAACAGGCGAGTGGACAGGCGAAAGCTTTGATCTCGGCTCGATGCTTACAGACCTTATCAAGGATGCTCTCTTCACTGATAACATGATCAACACTATTGTTGGTATGCTTTATCCTCTTGTTGTAACAGAGTTCATCAAGGTTTGGGCTAACGATCTTCCCCCTAAGAACGGTGACTATGATATTGATTACATCAAAGACCTTTATACAATCTTTAAAGAAGCAAAGTTTGATGTATATCCCGACCTTCTCGCAACTTCTCTTAAGAATGTAAATGCAACTAAGTATGCAAATAACATTTCAATTCTTAACGCTGCAACAGCTAACTTCAAGGCAGCTAACAACAATCAGTATTACACACTCAAATGGAGTGATGCAGACAATAAGAAAGTCGCTGACAAGACTCCTTGGGATGAAGCAGTTCTTAAGGAGAACGTTCTTGACGAAGAAGGCAATCCCGTTCTCAATGAAGACGGTACAAACGTTACAGAGTGGGCACTCGATTGGGGTGTTGATGCTAAGAGAGAAGAACTCGAAGCTGGTACAATCACTCAGGCTCAGTTTGACGATTACTTCTATCAGACATTTGACGATGCAGTAGACGGTCTTAAGCCTCTCCTTCTTGCTCTTCTTGGTAACAAGAAGTGGTCACCTTCAGAGGTAGACCACATCGCTGATACAAAGCATAAAGTTCTTATTACTCTTTCTGTTGAAGTTGGTCTTCAACTTGGTGCTACAGCTAACCAGGGTTATGCTAACCTTATTATCCCCATATACGAAGCACTCGGTATCACCGGCTTCAAGACAGCTTCAGAGCTTGAAGCTTTATCTTCAAACTCAAACCCCGCAGCTGATATCTTAAAGGGTATTCTTGATCCTATCTTTAACTTTGCAAACACAACCCTTAAGAACGCTACTCTTTCAACCGTTCTTAATCTTCTTCCCAACCTTGCGTATGCCCTCATCACCGATATGGTGCCCGAGCTTCTTGATATGCTCAAGACATCAATCACATATAAGGCTGTTCCTTATATCATCGGTGGTACTATTGACGTTTCATCATTTGTTGATATCTCCGGTGGTGCTAATATCTCCGTAGGTTCAATGCTCAAACTTAAGGATATGGGCGTAGACCTTTCAGATGGTCTCAATACTCTCCTTCCCGGCTTTGGTCTCCATATTCCAAATATTGATCAGGGTAAACTCGCAACTCTTGGTAAGCTTGACCAGATTTCAACCGGCAGAGCTCAGGCTATCTACACTCAGCCTGCTTCAGGCAAGGCATATCACATCACAGCCAATAAGGCTGACGTGCTTCTCTTCCTTCTTGACTATGCTCTCGGCAGCGGTCTTCTTGAGCAGTTCCTCACAATTCCCGCAGACGGCTTCCTCGGTGAGCTCTTTGCTAAGTTCGGCACTGCAGATTCAAGGGAAGAGGTTCTTGCAGCAATCGTTGAGCTTCTCAACGCTAAGGAGTACAACACTCTTGAAGAGTTTGACTGGTATCACGGTTATGTTGATAATCAGCAGGTAGGTACTCTTACCGGCACACCCGCATATCAGGTTTATATGAACCCCGGCAATGACTGGACAAGAGACAAGGCTGAATATCTCTATAATAATATTGATGCTCTCCTTACTTCAATCCTTTCAATGGCAAAGGTTGACCTTGATAAGACAACTGAAGAGGTTGACGGTTCACTCAATGCTGTAATCTCCGATGCAATCGGCGGTCTCCTTTCCGATAAGACACTTACAGCTCTTGCAGGTCTTCTTGCAAAGCTTGACCTCAACGCACTTCTTGCTCCCAAGGCAGAAGAAGGTGAGGATGCAAACGCACCCGAAACCGTAGCTGAAGGCGAGGAAGGCGAAGCAGCAGCTCCCGCTCTTGATATTGATGTAAATGCTCTTGTTAATGAATTCCTTGGTATTGACTTTGCAGCAGTAGCAGAAGAATATGCTCCCGTTGCTGAGGCTCTTGAAGCAGACCCCGAATATGTAAAAGACTTCGGCGTGGATGCAGGCACAACAACATTTGCAGCAGCTCTTGCTGATATGCTTGCTCCTCTTAACAGCGTTCTTGACTTCATCCTTAAGGGTGAAAATCTTGTAATCAAGCTTTCTGATTCACAGAAGGTTGAACTCATCGGTTATGACGGCTACAATAACGCAATCATTCCTCTTCTTGAGGCTCTCGGTTGTACAGTTCCCGCTAGCGCAGATGTAACAAATGTTCTTGAAACAGTTGTAAATGCACTTGTTGCAAGAATTGACGCACTTACAGAAGGCGACATCGTTAAGAACATCATCGACCTTCTTCCCGGCGTTCTCTACTTCCTTGCAGGCGGCAACCTTTCAACAGTTGTCAGAAACCTTCTTCAGCCTGTATATGTAATTCTCGATACAATCCGTCCCATCTACGATATTGACCTTGCTGCTCTTATCGCAGGTATCGAAATCGGTGAAGAAGGCAACAAGAAGCCTCTCGGTCTTGACCTTGATGTGCTTAACCTCAACACAATCTTTGATCTTCTTAACAATCTTCTCCTTGCTGATGCAGGACTTGATTCACTCTTTGACGGTCTTAAGCAGCTCATCTATGATGTATGCAAGATAACCGGCGAAGAATACGAATCAACATCAACCCTCCAGACAAACTGGAAGAAGGGTGCATACAACGAGTACTTTGATCAGGTTGATATGCTCACAGTTATCCTTTCATTCGTTCTTGAATGGGCAACTGTTGCTGACAACGCAAAGGCTCTTGACGAACTTCTCGGCACAAACGGCATCATTGCTGCTCTTGACACAGTATTTGCTGACGTTGAGATTGCATACGGCACACCCAACTGGATGTACTGGTTCGAAATAGAGGAAGAATTCAACGCATATGTAGATGGCGACGAAGCTCTTCCCAACACCCTTTACGCTCTCGAATATCCCAACGATTGGACCGAGGCAAAGGCACAGTATATTGCAGACGAGCTTCCCGCACTTGTTGATATGATCATCGGTCTTATCAATAAGGATAAGGCAGACGCTCCCGCAACACTTTCAGCTCTTCTTAATAAGCTCATCGCTGATAACATCAACGCTGATACACTCAACGACCTTGTAGGTATGATTGCAGGTCTCCTTGAAGGTGTTGACGATAACCTTCTTGAGCTTGCCGGCTATATCCTCGGCGACAGCTCAACATATAAGAAGGAAATCGACATCGTAGGTCTTAAGGCTTACAAGTGTAAAGCTGAAATCAATGACCTCAGCGACTTCATCAACGAACTTGCAAACGTTCTTGATACATACGCAAGCGGTCTTATCAACTGGCTCTTCTTCGGCGATGACTTCCGCTTCGCTAAGAAGTCTGACAACACAGACACAATCGTTATCAACGGCGGTCTCGGCTACGAAAAGGGTCTTGCACTCATTCTCGAAGCTCTCGGTTGTGCTCTTCCCGCAGAAGCAAACACCAAGTCAGTTCTCGGTGCTCTTGCTGATCGCGTAGACGCAATCCTCGCTAAACCCGTAGATGAAGTTATCGGTCTTCTTCCCAACCTTATCTACTTCCTTAACGCAAACGGCGCAGGTGTAGCAGTTAATAACCTTCTCCAGCCCGTAAATGCTCTTCTTAAAAAGCTTACAGCATTTGGTCTCAATATCAGCCTTGCTGATCTCATTAAGTTCGAGGTTAACGGTGAAACAGTTACACTTGACCTTGCAAACCTTTCACTTGCAAATGTTGTTGAAATCCTCAAGAAGGCTCTTCCCGGCTTTAACTTTGCTGTTGTTGAAGATTACCTTGTAAACTTCTGCACAGGTAAGATTACAAATGGCACATACATCTACAAGATGACAGCTCCCAAGGAAGACGTTGTAACAATTATCCTTACAATCGCACTTCTCTTTGTTAATGACGAAGCCAATGCTGCAAAGCTTGACGAAATGCTTAACATCAATATCATCTCAACTCTTGACGAAGTATTCAAGAGCACTCCTGTTGAATATCTCTATCCCGATTACAACTACTTCAACGGCGAAATCAACGTTGATGAAGGCACAATCGAAGTGATGGAAAATGCAATCACTTATCCCAATGACTGGACAGAAGCAAAGTCAGCAGAGCTTGCAAAGAATCTTCCTGCACTTGTTGACGCAGTTATCAAGATGATTGCTATTAATGGCGTTAAGTACGATTCACTCGAAGCACTTCTTAACAGCCTTCTTTCAGAAGCAAACGTATTCTCAGCAAAGACTCTCAACCATCTCGTTGATCTTATCGCTAAGCTTCTTGAAGATGTTGACGATCAGCTCCTTAAGTTCGGTGCTCTCCTCAATGTTAACATTGTAGGTCTTAAGAGATACGAATGCACAAAGGAAATCAAAACTGTTGAAGAATTTGCAGACGAACTTGCATTCATCCTCAACACCTATGCAAAGGGTATTGTTGAATGGCTCCTTCTCGGCGACGACATCAAGCTTGGTGTAAGCGACGATGATGCTAAGGGCACAAAGCTTGAAGGTGAAGATATCATCACAATCAATGGTGCTCACGGTTATGCAGAGGGTCTCGCTCTTATCCTTGAAGCACTCGGCTGTAAGAATCTTCCCGCAGTTTACGACGTTGAAAATCTTAAGACAGAAGACGTTGTATCTGATGTTCTTGCTTCACTTGCAGCACGTATCGATGAAATCCTTGACAATCCTGTTGATGAAATCATCAATCTCCTTCCCAACATCATTTACTTCCTTAACGCAAACGGCGTTGCAACATCTGTAAACAACCTTGCAGGTGCATTTAACGCTCTTGCTCTTAAGCTTAAGTCATTCGGTCTCAACATCACTCTTGAAGACCTTGTTGATCTTAAGACTCTTATGGGTCTTGAAGGCACAGATGCAAACATCAGCCTCAAGAACCTTACAATCGCAGATCTTCTTGAAGCTGTTTCACTCATGACAGGTCTTGACCTTACAGTTCTCAACGATGTGCTTACAGGCTTCGCTCTCGGTGAAGTAAAGGCTTACGAATCAGTAAGCAGTCTCGAATACACAGCGA
>JAFULG010000068.1 GCA_017473435.1 Clostridia bacterium
CCAAAGGACATCGCAAAAGCGGTGTCCTTTTCTTTTGCAAAAACAAGGGAAACCCGAGGCACGCGGAGCGTGTCGGGCTTTGAGCGTGACCGCCGCCTGTGGCGGAAACAGGGAGCGCGAAAAGGCGTAGCGGTCAAAATTTCCGTGCCGCTCCAAGGCACAAGGAAATTTTGGGTACCGCAAGAGGGCCACGGAGTGGTTCGAGCCCTTCTGCCCCTGCCAAAGGACATCGCAAAAGCGGTGTCCTTTTCTTTTGTAAAAGTGAAGAAAACCTGTTTTTCAGTGATCCTTCATATGAATTTTTTACCTTTAAATAAAAAATATTTAATAATAAAAAAGTTACGCAAATGTTACGCAGTCTGTGTTATAATCATCATTGAAAGTGGAATCTGTTTGATTCGGAGAATGAGCCAATGAGAATTTTCAGCAGAATTACAATAATTGAAACCGAGCCCGAAGCTCCCGATGAACCTGCAGGTGATACTGACGAAAATACAAGCTTCTTTAAAAGGATTTTCAACAGAATATCTGATTTCTTTAAGCGTATTATAAATTTCTTCACAGGCCTTTTTAAATGATTTAAAAAGGAGAATTTGAAATGAAAAAATTAACCGCATTATTTCTTTCCTTATTGTTATTGGGTTTATTGACGGCGTGTGCGGCTGACGGTAACACAGATAGTGCAGACGTCATCACCGAGCGCGGTCTTAATTCGGAAGTGAAAAATGCTACGGAAAAGACGTTCAGGTTACATTCCGATCGCACAAATGGCCGCATTGGGGTAACGAAACAGTTGTTGACTATATGAACGATACGGCGGCAGTTTATAAATTCATAAACGATCAGACACTTACGTATATAAATCAGGGTTATACCTCTGATGAAATATCTAATATGATAGAGCTTCCGGAGGAGCTTGCAAAAAATTCGTTTTTTGACGCATTATTACAATAAGTTCGTCAATTTAATAATCTCCCCGCAATACTTAACGCTGACATGCGACAAGTATTGCGGGGATTTTTTATGTGTTCCCGTCAAGAAAATGCAGGTATAATTCAGGTTAATATCTGAGCGGCACGCAAAGCTACGGTTTTTGTTACGTGCTTTTTTTATAATACAGACACAAATCAAAACATAGTAATAACCTGAATTTTTGTCGGCTTGCGCAAGATTGAAAGGTGTGTATCAGGCTGAATTTAATCTATGCAATCAATCATTATTTTTTCTTTTCTTCGTGAGCCGTCAACACCCTTGCACTTAAAGCTCTCAAGCTTAAGGCTTTTACAGTGCCGCGCCCATAATCCGTAAGCCGGAAGGTTTCTGAATCTCCAGCATTCGGGATAAACCTTTGCGTATTCAGGTATGAAAACACGTTTATCAATAATTTCAACTGCATCTCTGTAAGAGATGTCAAAATTTCGCAGAGTAATGTTTTCACAGCGCTTTGTTAAGCCTTTTTGTCTGTATCCCGCAACAATTACAGGCAGCTCGACATTCCTTGCCGTAACGTTTTCTACAGTAATATTGTAAAGCTCACTCTTGCCGTAAAAAGTATATTTATCTGCGGGCTCGGAGTTGTCGTCTTCTTTGACGATTTCAGTTTTATTGGCCGTTGAAGCAGTAACCTCTGCAGCTCTGTTACGGTTACCTAACCGTATAAACAGCGGACAGGTGCAACGGTCCATCCTAATATTATTAACCGTTACATCGTGTACCCTTGCCCCGTCGCAGGCTTCAACGGAAATTCCCGAAACTGCACCCGGATAAAGGTCGGTCATAAGAAAAGAGCAATTCTCTACCGTTATGTCGTAAATATCGTAGGTGGTTTCTGTTCCGATTTTGAAGCAGTTCGTTCTTGAAATAACCTCGCAGTTTTTTACGGTTATGCCGTGCATTTCCTTTTCACAGCCACACCATATTGCATTTTTCAGAACTATTCCGTCGTCTGCAGTAGATATAAAGCAGTGGTCTATTTCAATATCATTGCTGCCTGCTATATCAAAGCCGTCTGAGTTTGCAACGTTGCGGTTGTTCCATATAACCGTATCTGTTATTTTTACACCGTCGCACAAGAGTATTTTGTAAGTCCACCAGGGGGAATCCTCAAAGATAATGTTATGTATTTTTACGTTTCTGCATTTTTCCGTAAGCAGTATGGAGCCGTATTTTGATTTATGGGCAAAACGAAGCTGAGCACGGTAATCCTGACGCATCTGAATAACGTCAATAACGGGCGAAGGTGTAAACATATTATCTTTTATTGGCTTAAGACCGAAAAGAGTTCCGTTGCCTATGAGTTTTCCGCCACCAGTTATTGTGATATTATCACAGTCAAGGGCATAGATAAGAGCATTGTGACTATAGCCTTTGCTGGAGGTATTGGCGGAAATTGAGCTGTTTTTTTCGATGAATAACGTTACGTCTGATTTAAGAAAAAGCGTGGTTGTAACATAACATCCTCCTTCAATAAGTACCGTGCCTCCGCCGTTGTCGGAGCATTCATCAATGGCTGTTTGAATTGCCTTTGTGTTTTCCGCTTCACTTTTTGCGGTGTCAGCTCCGAAAGCTCTGATATTGTAGCAGATTTCAGGTATAGTTTGATTGAAGCTTATGTATTTTTCCAAGGGGTAGTAGGATGAATAATCACCCTTGCGCACCTCGGTGTACGGTTCACCTGCTGTCACTCTTAAATCCTTGCCGAAAAGAAGTGTGCGGATTTTATCTATTATTGTTCTTTTTGTTTTCATACTGCTTCACCTGCTTCTGCCTTGATTATACCACAAGGTATATTAAAATCAATAGAAAAATTCCCCTTGACGAGGCTTTAACCTTGACAAGGGGAGAATTTTATTTGAGTTTGGGAAGGCTGGCAGCAGCAACTGACTGACCTACACGGCGTGAGTTTTCATCGGGAATGTGAAGCTTGATTTTTGCGGCAAGCTCGGGGAATTCCTTATCAAGAACCTCCTGTGTTCTTTCAAGGAGGATTGTTCCGCCTTCACCTGAGGTAACACGGCCCATGATGATAACGTGCTTTATGTCGTAGAATTCGGTGTAGTATGCAATAGCATAGCCGAAGTAAGCACCGATAGTGTCATAGATAGCGGCAGCTCTTTCATCGCCCTCTTCCATAAGCTTCTGCACAACCTTAAGCTTTTCGGCAGGGGAAAGGCTTTCGTCAAGCTCAATACCTGCAGCAGGAGCAAGCTTGATTACGCCGTCCTGAGAGAAATACTTAACGCCGCAGCCGTAATCGCCTGACCATTCGTCAACCATTGCATCCTTGCAGTAGTCAACGGGGACGAAAGCAAGCTCGTTGAGCCAGCCAGTGATGTTGCCGTCGGGATCAATGTAGCCGCCGGCTTCGCTTGTACCCATTGCAACGCCGAGTACGGAGTCATCGTTAAGATCCATTGCGCCTGCAAGAGCAGTAACGTCACCGTCGTTTGCAACCTCAATGGGAATGTTTTCACCGATTTCCTTTGCAATGTCGAGGTACATATTTTTAACTCTCTTTTCGCAGTCCTCTTCACTTACCTTGATAAAGAGTGAAGCCGCCATAATGCGGTTGTTAACATAAATACCTGCTGATGAAACACCGATTGCATCAACTCTGGGCATTTTTGAAGCCGCTGTTTTCATAGCGTCGAGAATTCCCTGATAGTGATACTCGGGGTCGGAGTTGAGCTTGGGGAACCAAACAACCTCTTCGGAGTAAACGGTTTCACCGTCGATAACAGCACTTACCTTTCTGTCGCTTCCGCCTGCGTCAAAGCCGATACGGCAACCGTCAAGGTGTCTGCCGATTGGTGCGGCAGATGACTTGTCCTCGGGAGCGTCCTCAAGGGCACAGATTTCAACCTCGAAGTCCTTTTCATAGGTCTTTTTCATGTGACCTACGTCGAAAGCACGAAGACCTGTGGGGGTGTAAGCCTCCTTGATTTTAGCACCGACACCGTCAGCACCTGCAATAACAAGCTTCCATGCACCTGCAACCCATACAAGGGACTTTGCAATACGCTCAACGAAGCGGAAGTTTTCCTCGTCGTGGCCTGTGCCCTCGGGGAATATTCTTGTTTTGAATGTAGTGGTGTAGCCGTCGTTTCTGATTGCGGCAATGATAACATCCTGACCGTTTTCCTTTGTAGCCTCGCGCATTTCACGTACAACGAGTGAAAGAGGTTCAAACTGGGGGTCAAGCTTTGCAGGTACCTTAAGATTCATATTTAATCTCTCCTTTGATAATTGTTTTTTCTATATTGAATTCACTGTCGGTAATGATGATATCAGCATCCTTGCCGATTTCAAGTGAACCCTTTGACTTTTCAATTCCGAGTACGGTGGCAGGGTTAAGGGATGCACAGTTAACGCACTCATAAAGGGGAATGTCAGAGTTTGAGTAAACGTTCCATACACCCTTGTTAAGATGTAATACACTGCCTGCAACTGTTCCGTCCTCAAGGCGGCATACAATACCTTTATATATAATCTTCTGACCGCCGAGAGTGTATTCTCCCTCGGGAAGGCCGCCTGCAGGCAGACAGTCAGTAATGAAGCAGAGCTTTCTGCCCTTGAGCTTCCACAGCATATTGTAAAGGCTTGCATCCACATGGAAGGTGTCAACAATAACCTCAACGCTTGCGTCAGAGTTAAGAGCCGCGCCGACAACACCGGGAGCGCGGTGTGCAAGGGGAGTCATAGCGTTGAAAAGGTGGGTGGTGTGCTTTACGCCTGCGTTCACGCTTGCCATTGCTGTTGCGTAATCGGCCGAGGTGTGACCCATTGAGATTACAACATCGGTGTCACGGGTGATTTCACGTATTGCGGCAAAGTCCGCGGTGTCCTCCTCGGGGGCGAGGGTGATTGTCTTGATAATATCCGCGTACTCTTTTACAAAAGATGCATCGGGCTTTAGGATGTATTCCGCCGCCTGAGCGCCCTTTTTGCTTTCGCTGATGAAGGGTCCCTCTGCATGACAGCCGAGAATCTCACTACCCTCCCAGGTTTTGCTTTCTTCTTTGAGCTTGCGGCACACCTCAAGTGCCTTGCGGATGGTTTTCATATCCTCGGTCATTGTTGTGGGGAGATACCCCGTAACGCCGTTTGCAAGCAGTCCTTTTGAGATAGTTCGGATGCTTTCCTCCTCGCCGTCACAAACGTCCTTACCGAGATAACCGTGGATGTGAAGATCGATAAGACCGGGAGCAACATAGCCGCCCTTGGCATCGATTATTTCACAGCCCTCGGGAATAAGGCTTTCGGGCACGATGCCCTCAACGACATCGCTGTAAAGAAGAGCACAGCCTTCGGTAATTCTGTCCTTGAGGATAATTTTACCGCCGATAACAGCTTTCACAAATATCACTTCCTTTGGAAAAATATCTACATAAATTAATTCTATCAAAACTAATTTAAAAATTCAAGGGGGGAGAATGAATTTTTATTTTAACCCCTCTACCGTGCGGTTAAAACAATTATTTTGAGATTTCTTGCTTTGTAATCCGCTTGAAACATTGAATAAATTGCACAATTAATTTTATTGAAAAAAGGTATTGCTTTTTTCTAAAACATAATGTAAAATTTGTATGAATATAAAATAGCTATAAGTGTAACTATAGCTGTTTAAGGAGGTTTTAATTTTGAAGAACAACTTATTCAAAAAATCGATGTCAGTATTCATGGCAATACTGATGCTTATGTCCGCGTGGGTGTGGGTCGCACCGACAGAGGCAGAGGCTGGGATGATTTCTGCCAATGTAACAACTTCGTTTACATTGAGTCCTGAAGGAAATCGTGGTGCTACTGATTGGACAAGACTTGCTTTGACTGGTGAAGGCGGTAGCGGCGGTACATCTGTTATTCTTTTCAGATTCAGTAATGCTGATTTGAAAAGATTAGCAGGTATTGACGCAATAAATCTGCAGTTTTATGCGTATTCATGTCCTGACAGATTAACACACAAGAGCAACACGTCTGTTTATGCAGATGTTTATTACATTACTAAAAATCAGTCTTTTGTAAGTAATCAGGGCTCAAATAAGAATGCTAATGTTGGCGATTCAAGCCACAGTGTTTTAGGCTCAAATTACGGTGGTACTAATGTTCAGAATAGTGCAAAAAGCTATTTTGGTTTATCCGATACAACTAAGGTCGGTTCATTTGAACAGCCTGCTATTAACGGCAATGATAGCGCCAACAGAAATGGTGCGGTTAATGTTACATGTAATGTTACAGATATAGTAAAGTCAAAGGCAAATTCCGGTGAGGATTTGAGCTTTATTGTAATGCTCCGTAGTGCGTATTCCTGTTCAAGCAGTGCAGGCTGGTCGGATATTTATATAAATTCTGATACTATCGTTCTTTCAGGTTATGACGGTGCTTACGGTATGCCCGAGGTAGGTTTAGGTAACAAGCTTGACGGTCAGATGAAGACAACTTTGGGTAGTACTATTACTGTTAAATATCCTACAAAAATGTATATTGATAAATCTGAAGATTTAAGCGATGCAGGTTATTCAATTAACGTTTCCTGTAACGGTAATAACCGTATGATCGTATTCCCTGTTATGTGGGGTGGTCAGGAAAGTGACACAAGCGGTAATTTTGCTGCTGACCGTAGCAATTATGATGCAGGACTTAAAGGACAGAATACTATTATCAATAATTTTGACAATTACGGTATCAGGCTGACAGGTGCAGGTAGTTTTGCAAATGAAACTACCGATAAGGAGTATACTACATGTCTGTTGTGTGATAATGCTTCCCAGTACTTGAGCAGTGGCAATAACTATGCTCTTCAGGGTAAGCCGAAGTCAACAGGCACTTACAGATATTACCTTACAGGTTATTACAACACAAGTTCAGCAGATCCTCGTCTTACATATATGGGTGGTGGCGGCACTACCTATCTTTCAAATACCAATTATATCAGCGGTAACGTTGACTTTACTATTTATGTTTATGATAAGTCAGCTCTTAACTCAACTGTAAACAGTGCAGTAGGATACCTTGGACAGACAGGTAAATATACTTGGCAGTCAATTGAAAATTTGAGAACTGCAATCAATAACGCCGGAACAGTTCTTAAAACAAGAGAAGTAACTCAGCAACAGATTGATGCTGCTAAAGATGAAGTCACCAGCAAGGTTAACGCTCTTGAGGAAAGAACCTATGACCTCACTTATGAAAACCTTTTCTCATTCTCTGATTGGGCAAATTCAGATTGTGCAAAAGCTAATGATACTAGTAGAGGTACAATAACATATGATATTAACAATGGTACAATTAAGTCTGTTGATAATTCGTCTACAAGTTCAAACGACCTTTATTCATCATACGGCTTTGCCGATAAATATTACAAAATAGCCGTTAAGGAAAATACTGATTATTATCTTGATTTTGATGCAAGCGCTACAGGTGGTCAGTGTTATATTTTCTATTATTCCGCTTCAGGTGCTGTAAATGGTTCGGACGGAAATCCTCACAGATCTTTGAGTGCTAATTCAGGTGCTAAACTGATTACAACACCTGCAGGTTGTACTCAGCTTGGTGTTCGTTTCGGTACAGCTGTAAATGGTGCAAATGTTACATTCTCAAACATTCGTTTATATGAGGCAGATAGAAAGGATATTGTTGACGCTGCAAAGGAACAGGGTATCAACAGAGTTGTTTACGCTGCAGGTGACTACATTCCGACAAGCTCAGTTCCTACAATTACAAGAACCGGTTATACCTTCAACGATTGGCTTGTAAAGGATGTTGACAACAACGGCGACGGAAAATGGGATTCAGTTTATGATTACGATGAAGGCGCATACCCTATGGGCGCAAGCTTTGTTATCTATTCTGACTGGACTGAACACAAATACAACATTGCATTTAATGCAAACGGCGGTTCAGGCTCAACTGCAGGCATAAACAATGTTCTTTATTCAGCAGATACAAAATTAACTGCAAACGCTTTTTCAAAAACGGGCTATATCTTCACCGGCTGGAATACCAAGGCTAACGGTTCAGGTACTCCTTATGCTGACGGAGCAACCGTATCAAAGCTTTCAGCTACTGACGGTGCAACAGTAACCCTCTATGCACAGTGGACCGCTAACAAGTACACCGTTACATGGAAAAACGATGACGGTACAGTTCTCAAAACAGATACAGTTGAGTATGGTAAGACTCCTTCTTACACAGGTGAAACTCCCACAAAGACAGCAACTGCTCAGTATACCTATACTTTCGACGGTTGGGATAGTACTCTCGCTCCCGTAACAGGCGACGTAACATATACGGCTAAGTATAAATCAACAGTTAACAATTACACTATCACATGGGTTGACGGTGACGGTAAAACCATTAAAACCGAGCAGGTTGCCTACGGTGAAACACCTTCTTACACAGGTGATACACCCACAAAGACAGCAACTGCACAGTACTCCTACACCTTTAAGGGTTGGTCACCTGAACTTGCTACTGTAACAGGTCCTGCAACTTATACCGCTCAGTTTGACAGCACAGTTAATAAGTACACTGTTACATGGGTAAACTACGACGGCACAGTTCTTGAAACTGATGAAAATGTAGCTTACGGTACAACGCCTGAATATAATGGCGCAACACCTGCAAAACTGGGTACAGCACAGTACAATTATTTCTTCACTACTTGGGATCCTGCTGTTGGACCTGTAGAGGGTAATGTAACTTATAAGGCTCAATTCAGAGAAAGCCTTACCAGGCATACTGTACGTTTCCTTAACTATGACGGCACGGTACTTCAGACGAGCACTCTTGGATACGGTTCAACTCCCGAATATAACGGTGCAACACCCACAAAGCCTGCCGATGCACAGTATACTTATACATTTGCAGGTTGGGATAAGGAAATAAAAGATGTTACCGTTAGTGTTGACTATAAGGCGACTTTCAGCACAACCGTTAACGAGTACACCGTTACATGGGTTGACGGTGACGGAAAAACTCTTAAAACAGAACAGGTTGCTTACGGTGCAACACCTGCTTATACAGGCAATACACCTATAAAGACAGCAACTAAGCAGTATACCTACACCTTTAACGATACCTGGACTCCTGAAATCGCAACTGTAACAGGCAATGCAACTTATACCGCTCAGTTTAACAGCACAGTTAATAAGTACACTGTTACTTGGGAAAATGATGACGGCACAACCCTTAAAACCGAACAGGTTGAATACGGTAAAGTTCCTGCTTACCCCGGTGATACACCTACAAAGGAAGGCAACGCACAGTACAGCTACACCTTCAAGGCCTGGACACCTGAGATTGTTGGAGTAACAGAGGATGTAACCTATACTGCAACCTACACTCAGTCAACCAACAAGTACACCGTAACATGGAAGAACTATGACGGTACAGTGCTTGAAACCGATGAAGATGTAGAATACGGTACAGTTCCCACTTATGACGGTGAAACACCCACAAAGCCTTCTGACGCTCAGTATGATTACTCGTTTAACCTTTGGACTACAGAGGTTTCCCTTGTCACAGGCGATGTAATCTATACAGCAAAATATGATGCTAACCTCAGAGAATATACAATTAAGTTTGTCAATGAGGATGGCACAGTTCTCCAGTCAGGTTTTGTTAAGTATGGCGATACGCCCGCATATAACGGAGCAACCCCCACAAAGACAGCAACGGCACAGTACACATACACCTTTGCAGATTGGACTCCTGCTGTTACCGCCGTAACAGGCGAAGCTACTTATACAGCTACATATTCATCAACAGTTAACGAGTACACCGTTAAGTTTGTCAACGAGGACGGAACAGAGCTTCAGTCAAGCGAAGTTGCATACGGTGCAACACCTGCTTACACAGGCGAAACACCCACAAAGGCAGCGGACGCACAGTATACATACGCATTTGCAGGCTGGACACCCACAATTACAGCTGTAAGCGACAATGTGGTCTACACAGCAACTTACACACCCACAGTAAGAAGCTACACAGTTAAGTTTGTTGACGAGGACGGTACAACCGTGCTTGATACTCAGACTCTTGAATACGGCCAAGTTCCTGTTTATGACGATACAACACCCACAAAGTCAGCAACCGCTGAATATACCTACATCTTTGACAAGTGGAGCCCTGCAATTGCAGCAGTAACAGGCGATGCAACTTATACTGCCACATATAAAGCAACAAAGAGGAGCTATGAAGTTACATTTGTTGATGAAGACGGCACAGTGCTTCAGTCAAGCGAGGTTGCTTACGGTGAAACTCCTGCTTATGTCGGTGAAAATCCCGTAAAGGCTTCAACTGCACAGTATGATTACACCTTCGCAGACTGGACACCTGAGGTCGTTGCTGTAACAGGCGAAGCAACCTATAAGGCTACTTATACAGAAACTGTCAGAAAATACAATGTGACTTGGGTTGACGGCAACGGTGAAACACTCAAAACCGAACAGGTTGCATACGGTGAAACACCTGATTACACAGGTGATACACCCACAAAGACAGCAACTGCACAGTACTCCTACACCTTTAAGGGTTGGTCACCTGCAATTACAGCTGTAACAGGCGACACAACCTACACAGCACAGTTTGACAGCACTGTTAACGAGTATACAATCACATGGAAAAATGATGACGGTAGTGTAATCGATACAACAACAGTTGAATACGGTACTGTTCCCACTCATGCCGATGCAACAAAGGCAGCAACAGCACAGTACACTTATACTTTTGCAGGCTGGGATCCTGAGGTTGTTGCAGTAACAGGTGATGCAACTTATACAGCAACCTATACAGCTACAAAGAACAGCTACACAATTACATGGCTTAATGATGATAACAGCGTAATTGATTCAACAACAGTTGAGTACGGTGTAGTTCCCACTCATTCCGATGCAACAAAGGCTGCAACTGACGAGTACACCTACACCTTTGCAGGTTGGACACCTGAGGTCGTTGCTGTAACAGGCGAAGCAACCTATAAAGCAACCTTCACGGCTACAAAGAGAAGCTATACAATTACATGGCTCAATGATGATAACAGCGTAATTGATACAACAACAGTTGAGTACGGTGTAGTGCCCACTCATGCCGATGCAACAAAGGCAGCAACAGCACAGTACACTTATACTTTTGCAGGTTGGACACCTGAGGTTGTTGCTGTAACAGGCGATGCAACATATACCGCTCAGTTTGACAGCACTGTAAACAAGTATACAATTAAGTTCGTTAACGAAGACGGCACAGAGCTTCAGTCAAGCGAGGTTGCTTACGGTGAAACTCCTGCTTACACAGGTGAAACACCCACAAAGGCAGCCGATTCACAGTCAGTTTACGCTTTTGACGGCTGGACACCTGAAATTGTCGCAGTAACAGGTGATGCAACCTATACAGCTAAATACTCTTCGGTAGCAAATGAATATGAAATTACGTTTAAGAATATTAATGGCGAGATCGTAAAATCAGAAAAGGTAGCTTATGGCGATAAGCCTGTTGCTCCTGAAAACTCAGCAATTAAATATGATGAGAACGGTCACCATACATATGCTTGGCCTGATCTTCAAACAGTTACATCTCCATTTACATATAACGAAGTTGAAACTATTGTTGAACATACTCCTGCTGATGCAGTAGAAGAAAACAAAACTGATTCAACTTGCTATAAAACAGGTTCTTACGATGAGGTTGTATATTGTTCACTCGATGAATGTAAATTTGAAATCAGCCGAACTGAAAAAACAATCGAACTTAAAGAACATACACCCGGCGAAGAAGTAATTGAGAACGAGAAAAAAGCAACATGTACTACTGACGGTTCTTATGATAAAGTTGTTTATTGTTCGGTAGAAGAATGTAAAGAGGTTATTTCAAAGGAAACTGTTACAATTCTCGCTCTCAACCACAAGAACAAGGTTCATCATGAAAAGGTTGAAGCAACCTGTGTGGAAACCGGTACAATAGAATACTGGTCATGTCCTGACTGCTCAAAGAACTTCAGCGATGCAGATTGTACAGCAGAAGTAACAGACATTACGATTGCAAAAAATGCTGAAAATCACGTTGAAATTAAAAAAGTAGAAGCAAAGGAACCCTCTTGCACAGAAGTAGGTTACGATGCATACGAATACTGTACAGGATGTACATACACAACTTACACAGAAATTCCCCAGAAGGGTCATACTCCCGTTCCCGGTGAGTACAAGGCTCCCACATGTATCAGTGAAGGCTACGAGGGTGCAACAATCTGTGATGTTTGTAAGGTTGAGATTACAGCAGGTAAGTATATCGATAAGCTCGCACATGAATTCGGTAACACTCCCGTTCAGGTTATCCCTGAAAACTGTACATATGAAGCAACTTATGTATATAAATGTAAGTTCTGTACAGAAACCAATAAGGTAGGCGGCGAAGCAAAGCCCGAAGGAGATAAGGGTCCTCATACAATAGTTGAACTTGAGAAAATTGAACCCACTTGCGATACAGCAGGAATTTACTCCTACTACTGCTCAACCTGCGGCAGTACAGTTAAGACCGAAACGATTGATCCTATCGGTCACGCTGACAAGGATGGCGACGGTTACTGTGATAACTGCGGCGGCAAATACTTTGATCCCAATAACCAGAGCGTATGTACATGTCTCTGCCATAAGGAAAGCGGATTTATGAAGTTCCTTTATAAGATCGCTAACTTCTTCTGGAAGCTCTTTAAGATCAACAAGTCCTGCGCTTGCGGTTACGTTCACTATTAAGATTTATCTTAAATGAATAAAAAGTTCAGCATCTTAGGATGCTGAACTTTTTTATATTTTGTATATGCCTCTTGACTGTTAACAACAGGTGTTGTATAATTTATACGTGCTATTATGACAAAATTTGCATAGATTGAATTTCGAAAGGAGGAGCGTTGTGGCTAAAAAAATCAGAAAGAACGGTTTTGTTGAAGGCGCTGTAATTTCCTATGCGGCTATAGTTATCACAAAATTGCTCGGAGCTTTTTACAACATTCCTTTTTACGGTATAATCGGCGAACGAGGCAGTATTATCTACTCCTTTGCTTATAGCATATATACTTTATTTCTTGATATATCAACCTCGGGTATTCCTATTGCAATCAGCATTGTTTTAAGTGAGTATGCGGCGAAGGATATGTACCAATCCAAAGAGAGAGCTTATACTCTTGGTAAACGGGTCGTTATGACCGTGTCCCTTGTGGCGTGTGCTTTTCTGATGATTTTTGCTCCTCAGGTAGCCGGCTACTATATCGGTGATATGACCGACGGTGTTACCGTAGCAGAGGTTGCTCCTGCAATCCGCTCCATAGCCTGCTGTCTTGTAATTGTACCCTTCCTCAGTATGAGAAGAGGTTACCTTCAGGGTCATAAATGTGTGGGAGTTTCATCCGAAAGTCAGGTTGTTGAACAGCTTGTAAGAATTATTGTTGTTCTTGCCGGTGCGTATATTACAATTCATGTGCTTGACCTGGGCATAACAAACGGCGTTTGCGTTTCTCTTTTCGGAGCTTTTCTCGGCGCCGGAGCAGCTTTTCTCTACCTTAAGGCTAAAGAGAGAAAC
Source organism: Clostridia bacterium (assembly GCA_017473435.1). GTDB lineage: Bacteria > Bacillota > Clostridia > Oscillospirales > Acutalibacteraceae > UBA6857. The sequence goes on from JAFULG010000068.1 coordinate 13,567, forward strand.
AGTAAGGATCTGTTTTTTCTTAACGCACCTGCCGAAGATAAGCCTGATAAGGACAGTGTAATCCTCAAAAAGCTTTTCACTTATTGCTCGGTTATAACTATTGTAGCAGTCGCCTCAGGTGTTTATAACCTTGTTGATATGAAGCTTCTTCTTATCGGTCTTGAAAAGCTCAACTATTCAGACGAAAATGCACAGCTTATTGCGGGCCTTGCTTCAACCTGGATTCCTAAAATCTGTATGATTGTTATGGCTCTTGCTATGGGTATGACTAACAGCATTGCTCCTCATGTTGCAGAGAATTATGCCTCAGGTAACCTGGAAAAGGTTAATCATAATATGAATCAGGCTATAAGTACAATCTTTGCTGTTGCTACACCTATAGCGTGCGGAATGATAATTTTCGCCCGACCGGTTTTTATGGTTTTTTACGGTGAAAGTCCGTTTGGACCCAATATGCTTAAATTCAGTCTTGTACTGAATGTTATAGCCGGTATTGTTTCGGTAATAAGTATGGGTATGCAGAGTATGAACATGGGTAAAACAGTTTGTCTTACTACTTTGCTGGGAATTGTAGTAAACGCTCTGTGTGATTTACCGCTGATTTTCCTGTTTGATGCAATCGGTTTACCGGCGTATCTCGGAGCAACTACATCAAGTATTCTCGGAGAGTGTGTGACCCTTGCTGTTCTTCTTATCATTCTTAAGAAAAAGCTCGGTTTCCACTATTCGCCTTCAATTAAGGTGCTTGTAAAAACGAGTTATACTGTTGCTGTTATGGCTGTTGTAGTTCTTGGTCTTTGCTTTGCGATGCCGCTCAGGGACGGAATTGTAATGTACATTCAGGTTGCTGTCTACGGAGCAACAGGAGCTCTTGTGTTCCTTGCAATAAGTATAAAGAATTCTCTGCTTGTTGATGTTCTCGGAGAGGAAATGATAGAACGACTGACAGGTAAAATTAAGCCTTTACTTAAAAGGCTTCGTCTTATGAAATGAAATAAATAATTTAAAATCGGAGAAAGAAACATGAGAAAGATAAGATTTTTTATTGCCCTTTGGGCAGGTAAGCTTCTGCTGTTTGTTTTTAAACGTATAGGCAGAACAAGAGATGATAAGCCGGGAATGGCTTCAATGCGTCTTTGTGAGGATTTTCTTGCACAGGTTGCTAAGCCTGAGCTTACTATTGCTGTTACGGGCACAAACGGAAAAACCTCTATTTCAAGTATGGTAGCTGAAATGCTTAGTAAACAGGGGTTAACCGTTTCCTACAATGACTGGGGCGCAAACCACCATGCAGGCCAGGCAAGATGTATTCTTGACACGGTCAGCATATTCAACAAGCCTGTAAAGGATGCCTGTGTTATTGAGTCCGACGAGCTTATTTCACCTATCAATATACCTCGTATTAAGCCCAACTATATGATAGTTAATAACGTTGCACGAGACTCAATGCTCCGTAATGCTAATCCCGAATATATTGCCGGACAGCTCAGAAAGGCTTGTGACGGTTCGCCTGAAACTGTAGTCATCATAAATGCTGATGATCCTTTGTGCTGCTTTATCGGAGAAAAGAACCGTAAGGTTTATTTCGGAGCGGATTACCTTCATACAAATCCGTTTGAAAATATAGCTAAGGATTTTTCCGTGTGTCCTGTCTGCGGCGCATCGGTAAAATATGAATACAGAAATTATCGACATATAGGTAAGTTTATCTGTACAGATTGCGGAGTTGCAACTCCAGCAAGAGATTTCCTTTCAAAAGGCGTTTCAGCTGACAGTACAAGTATCTCAGTTGAGGAAAAGGCAGGCTGCTTCGATTATCCTCTTATTTCACGCGGTGTACATAATGTTTACAATACCACAGCGATTGTAGCTCTTATGCGTGACCTTGGCAATTCACCTGAGGAGGTTGCCCACCTTCTCTCTGTTACCAAGCTGCCCGAATTCCGCGAAACAAGACACTTTGTTGATGATGTTGAGGTTATCTGCCGTGTTGCAAAGGGACAGAACGCAACATCGGTTTCAACGGTTTTTGAGCATCTGGCAAAGGATGAAAGTAAAAAAGAGCTTATTATTCTCCTTGATGAGATTTTTGATAATCCGAAAAAGCAGGAAACCGTTGCCTGGATTTACGATACGGACTACGAATTCCTTAACAATGATAATATCAGAAAAATAGTAATCGGCGGACCGAGATGTAAGGACCATTACCTGCGTCTTCTTCTTGCCGGATTGCCTAAAGAAAAAATCTGCTGCGTCAAGGATATATTTGAAACAGCTAAGCTTGTTGATCACAAGGGCGTTGATAAAATTTTCATTCTTCATGACGTAAACTGCGTTTCAAGAGGCCACGCTGTACGTGATGCCGTAATTGAACACATAAAAGCGAAGGGGGGCAAGGTCAATGCGCGTTGAGGTACTTTTTCCTGAATTCTGTAACCTTTTCGGCGATACGGGTAATATACGCTTTATAAAAGCAAGTGTACCCGATGCTGAAATAATCAACACCGACAACCGTTCCGTGCCTTATTTTGTAAACGGTGATGTAGATATGATCTACATCGGCTCTATGTCTGAGCGCAAGCAGGAAATTGCCGTCAGCAGACTTCTTCCTTATAAGGACAGGCTTATGGAGCTTATTGAAAATGGTGTTGTTGTTCTTGCGACCGGTAACGCTCTTGAGCTTTTCGGCAAGCACATCAAGGATAAGGATGAGATCATTCCAATGCTTGATATGTTCGATTTCAGTACCGACAGATATATTCAGGAAATCAGACACAATTCAATGTTCATCGGTGAATTCGAGGGAATGAAAATCGTCGGCTATAAGTCGCAGTTTTCCTCCTGCTCCGGTAATTTTGCCGAGCCCTTCATCAAAGTAAACGGCGGTTACGGCAACGACGTAGACGATAAATCCGAGGTTAAATACGAGGGACTTCGCTACAAAAATCTCTTTGCAACCTATCTTTTAGGCCCCTTCCTTGTTCTTAATCCTCCTTTCACAAAATATATTTTAAGGCTTATGGGTCACGACGGCAGCCTTGCCTTTGAAGAAGAAGCAATGGATGCTTACAATGAGCGCGTTGAGTGTCTTGAGGATGAAAGCACTGTCTTCTGGATGGACGAGCACGGTTAATAATAAAAAAAACACAGATATTTTATTGCATAAGAGCTTTAAAATATCTGTGTTATTTTAATTTTATATGTTACTCTGCAAACTCAGCACTCCAGATGAAGTCAAACTTTTCATCTTTTTCAAGCTTTTGTATGCCGTCCTTCTGAGAAAAGCCAGGCTTTTTAATCTGTGAATCGTTCACTCCGTACCAAGGCTCAATACAAACATAAGGTGCGCCGGGCTTTGCCCAGATGCCGAGGAAGGGAGCCTTGCCGAGATTGAATTTTACCCTTCTGCTACTGCTCTGACTTACAAGAGTAATATGCTCAGAAACAGCACCCTCAAAAATAAGTGCATCCTCGTTGAAAACATCCCTTGTAACGGTGATCTCTTTTTCGCCTCGCAGGAAGGGCGTTGTTTCGGGAAGTCTCAGTGATTTTTCAAGGTCAATCTTTATTGTGTCAAGAGTCTCGTTTTCGTCAAAAACGAGCTTGTCGCCGATTTCACAGTTGAATGCGGGATGAGCACCGAGAGAGAAATACATTACACCGTCATTCTTGTTGTAAACTTCGTGGTGTACTGTGAGCTTTTTACCGTGAAGGCTGAAGGTTACAATTAAATCAAAAGCGTAAGGATAGCTCTTGAGTGTCTCCTTATTTTCACTTAGAACAAAGCTGATACAGTCATCCGCCTTTAAGTGCAGCTTCCACGGAAGCTTTCTTCCGAAGCCGTGCTTGGGCATTTCGTATTCCGTGCCGTCAAGGGTGTACTTATCGTCAATAAGTCTGCCGATAATCGGGAAAAGGATAGGGGACTGTCCGGCCCAGACAGAAGCGTCGCCCTGCCAGAGAAATTCAAAGCCGCTTTCCTTTGATATAATGCTTGTCAGCTCGCAGCCGAATTCTTTAATGCCGACCTTAAGAAAATCGTTTTCAATAAAATGTGTCATTGATTTTATCCGCCTTTCTTATTTTGTGGGATATTCGAGCATTTCTGCCGTCCAGCCTTCGAGAACAGCGCACATATCTGCAGCTTCTTTTTTTGCACCGTCAAGGTTGTGGTCACGGTAGTTGCCGCACTCCTCGGCTGAAACGCCGGGGATTTCTCCTTCAAATGCGGCACAGAAGGCGAGAGCCTTTTTGGTAAGCTCAACGGCATCTGACTTGCTTACTTCATCGGTGGTGATGAAGTAAAAGCCTGTACGGCATCCCATAGGGCCGAAATAAACCACGTTGTCCTTGTGTTCACTGTTTCTTACATAGGTTGCGAAAAGGTGCTCAAGGGTGTGAATTGCGCCGTTTTCCATAACCTCTTCAACGTTAGGTCTTCTTGTACGTATATCGTAGGTAACGGTGTTAGCGTCAACTCTTGAAAGGTACATACCCTTGGGTAGAATTGTATGGTCGATTGTAAATGATGCGATTTTTTCCATTTTATATCATCCTTTCTAATTAAGCGTAGAGCCTTTATCTTTTGTGAAAAGCTGTGCTACAGCCTTTCTTAAACGTAAATTTTCCTCATTTCTGAGCTTGGGGTCGGCTTTAAGTATTGCTTCGCTTGCTTCCTTGCTTTCACGCACGGTATCCATATTTTCCGTCAGCTCAGCTATTTTAAGGGTAGGTATACCTGATTGTCTTGAACCGAAGAAATCACCGGGGCCGCGAAGCTCAAGGTCCTTATCGGCAATTTTAAAGCCGTCGGAGGTTTTGCACATTATATCAAGCCTTGCTTTTGTGTTTTCCGATTCGGTATCGCTTATCAGTATGCAGTAGGATTTGTGCGTACCTCTTCCTACACGTCCTCTTAGCTGATGAAGCTGTGAAAGCCCGAAGCGTTCTGCGTTTTCAACTACCATTATAACGCTTTCGGGAACATCAACGCCAACCTCAATTACCGTAGTGGAAACCAGAAGATTGATTTCTCCCTGCGCAAAGTCAGACATAATTTTTTCTTTTTCTTTAGGCTTCATTTTGCCGTGAAGCAAACCGATTTTGTAATCCTTGAAGTGCTTTTTCTGCAGCTTTTCTGCATATTGCTTTGCGGCGGTCAGATCCCCGTCGTTTTCTTCGACGAGAGGACAGACAATGTATGCACGCAGACCCATATCAAGGTGCTTTTTTATAAAGGCGTATATTCTTTCCCGGTAGGATGTATCCACGGCATAGGTGGAGATTTTTTGTCTGCCCTTGGGTAATTCATCAATTACCGTAAGATCAAGGTCGCCGTAAAGAATCAGTGAAATTGTTCTGGGAATAGGTGTCGCACTCATTACAAGGGTGTGAGGGTTGATACCTTTACCGTTGAGAGCGCTTCTCTGCTTTACGCCGAAACGGTGCTGTTCGTCTGTTATTACAAGTCCGAGACGGTCAAATTCCGTGTCGTCGGTAATAATGGCGTGAGTGCCTACAATAACCTGCGTTTCACCTGATCTGAGTCTTTCCTTTATCTCTTTTTTCTTTTTGGCTGTAACCGAGCCTGTGAGAAGCTCGACGCTTATACCAAAGGGTTCAAAAAGTCTGGTAAGGGTTTCAAAGTGCTGTCTTGCAAGGATGTCCGTCGGTGCCATAAAGGCACTTTGTATGTTGTTTTTAGCCGCAGTATAAATAACAGCCGCCGCAACAACGGTTTTACCGCTGCCTACGTCGCCCTGAACAAGTCTGTTCATCGGCGTTTCTTTTTTTATGTCATTTATACAGCTGTCTATTGCCCTTTGCTGTGCTCCTGTCAGCTCAAAGGGGAGAGAGGTTATAAATTCTTTTGAAAAATCATTTTCTATAATAAAGCTTGTCCTGCCTCTGTTGCGGCTTTTTAAAAGCTTCATTCCGAGCTGTAGAGTGAGAAGCTCTTCGAAAATGAGTCTGCGCTTTGCGATTTCCAGGTCGTAGGAGCATAGCGGATTGTGTATTGCTTTTACAGCAAACTGTTCATGACACAGAGAATATTTTCTCCGGATATCATCGGGGATGATATCTGCGTCATTTTCTCTTTCATAATATTGCAATGCGTTTGCAATTATTTTTGAAAGTATCTTACTGCTGAGTCCCGCTGTAAGGGGATAAATCGGCTGCATTATATACTCGGTATCTGTTTTTTCTATGATTGGATTCGTTATTTCAAGCATACCTTTGTTAAGGGTGATTTTTCCGTAAAAAAAGTATTCTTCACCCTCGGCTAAGCTTTCCGCGAGGTAAGCACTGTTGAAAATGTTAAGGTGGACCGAATATTCTCCGTCAATCAGTAACGTTTTGTAAATTGTCATACCGCGGCGGATTTCGTTTTTTACAGGAGTATAGCCTACAGCTGCACGAAAGCATGCCGTTGTTTCCGGAATAAGCTTGTTTATAGGTGTAGGATCAGTGAAATCAAGATAAGCACGCGGAAAATAATGAACGAGATCGCTGAGGTTGTTTATGCCGAGCTTTTTAAGTAGCAGCTCTCTTTTTTCGCCTACTCCCTTAATGTATTTCAAGGGAATGTCCCTCATTACTTCACCGCCTTTCGGTATTTCACATCATCAGTTGATTATCATTTTTGAAGTTTCCCAGGAATAGATGTTTTTATACGGCTCATATTCGTTTACGCCGCCTTCATAGGTAACCTCATTTGAATAGTAGGCTATGCCTGTACGGTAGCAAAGGGGAATGAAAGGCTTTTCTTCTTCAAAAACGCTGATAAACGTTTTGATGTCTATGCTTCCGGATTTAAAGTCGTTATAGGCGTTGGAAATTGTGTTTGAAGAAATGCCGTAAGATGCTGAACCGCCTTTATTGAAAAAACAGCTCAGATCCATATTAGGAGATATTTTTACCTCGCCGATATATAAATCGTAGTTGCCTTCTGCGAGAGCCTGACGATAATCTTTAAAGCTCAGAGCGCTGAGTGTAACCTTAAGTCCGAGGTTTTTAAGGTTGACGGCAATAAGCTTTGCACATGCAAGCTTTATGGCGCTATCCTTGTTTACGATGATTTTAACCTCGAAGTGACCGTCGGAATCGTAACGGAAGGTCTTTTCTGTGGGGGAGTAGTTGTAGCCGTTCTCATCGAGAATGTTGCCTGCTTTAATCAGGTTATACTCATAAGAGGGGAGCTGAATATCCTGAACGGCACACCACTTCGGATTGAAGGGTATATCCGTAAGAGTACAGAAGTTGTCAAAAACCGTATCTGCAAGGGTGCTTTTGTCTATTGCATAACGGATGGCGGTAATAACAGCCTTGTCTGAAAGACTTGAAACCGAGCTGTTATAGCCGAGATAAACAAGATTGTTGGTAGGAACAGCCACAGTCTGCGCTGTAAGCTTTGTATATGCTCCGGTGTCCATATTGTTGTAGTAGTAGCTGAGTTCGCCTGTTTGTATGCGGTAAATTTCATCGTTTTCCGATGTTATGGGAGTAAGCCCTATAACAGATGTGAAAAGGGATTCACCTCTTGTGCTTGAGGGGTTTGCAGAAAGCACATATTTACCGTTGATGCTTCTTAAAACATAGCGTCCGCTACCTATGGGCAGTGCGGCATTACCGGTACCGTTTTGTACAATAGGGAAGGTGAGACTCTGCTGAGCAAAAATGTCAGGCTTGTTGAGGGTGAATGTTACAGTATCTGCGCCTGCGGTTGCTCCGGCAAAGTTTGAGAGTCTGCCCTTAAAGGCAGGACTTTTTTTAGCAAGATTAAAGGAATAAACAACGTCATAGGCGGTAAGTGAGGCACCGTTTGAAAAAACTGCTCCGTCTATGAGCCTTACGGTTACCTGTTTGCCGTCATTGATATATTCAGATGCAATAAGTCCCGTAGAAGACCAATCCTCGTTCATAACAAAAAGAGAGTCGTAAAGCAGAGAGGCAATGGCTAAGTTTGTGGGACTGTTTGAATTGAAGGGGTTAATAGCCTTACCTTTGTAATAGGGGAGATATACATCACGTGCCTCTTCTTCAAAAGGCTGGGTGGTTTCTTCTGTAGGCTCGGTCGTACCGCTGCCTATATCAAATTTCCCCGTAACGAAAATAGCCGTAACAACAACGGTTATACATAAAACTGCAATAATAATTTTTTTCATTTTATCCAAATCCTTATTCTAAAGATACAAGTTCCGTAGAAATACATTTTCCGCTCTTTTTGTCAACGGTGAAAATGCAGCCGTTTGCCATTGCTGATCCCTGTGCTTTGTCAAACCGGGCAGGCATATTAAAGCGGAATTTTTCAATAATAATGTCCTTGTCAACACCCAGTACGCTTTCCTTTACTCCGCACATTCCTACATCGGTTATGTAGCCGGTGCCACCCTGTAAAACGGTGTTGTCAGCGGTAAGCACATGAGTATGAGTGCCGAAAACAGCTGTGACCTTTCCGTCAAGGAAGAAGCCGAGAGCCTTTTTTTCGCTTGTTGCTTCTGCGTGAAAGTCAACAAATATGATGTTTGTTTTATCTTTGATTTTTTCAAGTTCTTTTGTTATGGCATTGAAGGGATTTTCAAGGCTTTCCATATACATTGTACCCATAACATTTACAATGCCGATTGAGAAAAAGCCACAGTCAACAACTCTTGAGCCCACGCCGGGGTTCTGAGAAGGATAGTTGCAGGGCCTTATGATAAACTCGCTTTCGTCAAGAAGGTTGTAAACCTCTTTTCTGCGGTAAACATGGTTGCCTGTTGTTATAAAGTCAACCCCTGCGGCAAAAAGAGCTTGAGCAGAGTCAGGGGTGATTCCGTTTCCGTCGGCAGAGTTTTCACCGTTGGCAATACAAAAATCTATAGCTTTGAGCTTTTTGAAAGCGGAAAGATTTTTTCGTAGAAAATTACAGCCTTCACTGTTTACAACGTCACCTAAAACAAGAATGTTCATACTGTGCCTGCCTTTTATTATACGTATTCGCTTATATCAAAATCATCGTCGTTTGGCATGTAATCCCAACCGTCATAATAGTTACTCTCTTTTTCTTCCTCGGGAAGATCGGGAATCTGTCTGACAGCTTCAAGCTTGTGTCCCGACATCCATAAGAAGTTGGAAAGATAAAGAGTGTATCCGCAGCCGGAGGGAGTGAGCCATTCGGTTGATGGAGCTTCGGGAATTGCAAAGTTTGCCATAATTGCCGAAATAACACCACCGTGGGTGATTATTGCAACATTGTCAGTGCCGGTTTTGAGTATACCGTCCATCATTTTAACAAAGGTTGAGCATACTCTGTCGGCAAACTCTTCGTTACTTTCTCCGAAGGGCGGATTTATGTTTTCTTCGCCGCGCACCCAACGGTCAAAAAGAGGCTCTTTTTCGTGGAGATATTCAGCGTTCTGTCCCTCAAATTCACCAAAGTTGTATTCGGTAAGTCCGTCAATCTCAATGGGGTTAAGTTCAGGATAAAGAAGCTTGGCAGTTTCCTTGCAACGAGGAAGAGGCGAGGTGAAAACAAAATCAGCATGAGGATAAATATATTCTTCTTTCATCTGTAAGAGCTGATTTCTTCCCTCTTCACAAAGAGGAGTATCATTTCTGCCTGAGTAAACACCGTCAAGGTTATGCTGCGTCAGACCGTGTCTGATAAGATGTATTTTATAATTTTTCATTGTATAATCACCTTACAAAAAGTTATTCATATTATTATATAATAAATATTACTTAATTTCAAGGAAAACTGTATAAAATAATAGCTCTGTTTGTATTGATTTTTTTGTCGGTTGCTGATATAATTGATTATCAATGTGTAGATTTCTCCAAGGAGGTTTATGATAATATGAAACGTACGGAAATTGCAAAGCTTTACGAGAATGCCGCTTCCTTCAAGGACAGCAAGGTTACCGTCTGTGGTTGGATTCGTACCAACAGAGACTCAAAGGTATTAGGCTTTATGGAGCTTAACGACGGTAGCTGCTTCAAGGGTGTTCAGGTTGTTTTTGAAAAGGACAAGCTTGATAACTTCGCCGAGGTGGCTAAATATAACGTAGGTGCAGCGGTTGTTGTTGAGGGTGATTTTATCCTTACTCCCGAAGCAAAGCAGCCCTTTGAAATCAACGCAACAAAGGTTACTCTTGAAGGTGCATCAGCTCCCGAGTATCCCTTGCAGAAAAAAAGACATTCACTTGAATACTTAAGAACAATTGCTCGCTTAAGACCCAGAACAAATATTTACTCCGCTGCCTTCAGAGTTCGCTCCGTTGCCGCTCAGGCAATTCACCGTTTCTTTGAGGGTGAAGGCTTCATCTATGCACACACTCCTCTTATCTCCTGCAGTGACTGTGAGGGTGCGGGTGAAATGTTCAGAGTTACAACCCTTGATATGAAAAATCCTCCTCTTACCGAGGACGGCGAAATTGATTACAGTGAGGACTTTTTCGGCAAGAGTGCCTTCCTTACCGTTTCCGGTCAGCTTCAGGGCGAAATTATGGCTCAGGCCTTTGGTAAGATTTATACCTTCGGACCTACCTTCCGTGCTGAAAAGAGCTATACACGGCGCCATGCTGCAGAGTTCTGGATGATCGAGCCTGAAATTGCTTTTGCGGATCTTTGCGACGATATGGATCTTGCAGAAAGAATGATCAAGTTTGTAATTAACTATGTAATGGAAAACTGCAAGCAGGATATCGAATTCCTCAATCAGTTTGTTGATAAAGGGCTTATCGAACGTCTTACTGCTGTCGCTACCTCAGATTTTGCAAGAGTTACATACACCGATGCAGTTAAGATGCTTGAAGAAAATAACGATAAATTTGAATTCAAGGCTTATTGGGGATGTGACCTTCAGACAGAGCATGAAAGATATCTTACAGAGCAGATTTTCAAAAAGCCCGTATTTGTTACTGATTATCCCAAGGAAATCAAGGCTTTCTATATGAGACTTAACGACGACGGTAAGACCGTTGCCGCTTGTGACTGCCTTGTTATGGGTATCGGTGAAATTATCGGCGGCAGTCAGAGAGAGGAACGTTACGATGTTCTTCTTGAAAGAATAAAGGAGCTCGGACTCAACGAGGAAGATTACTGGTGGTATCTTGACCTTCGTAAGTACGGTGGTACAAAGCACGCAGGCTTCGGACTCGGCTTTGAAAGACTTGTAATGTACCTTACAGGTATTTCAAACATCAGAGACGTTCTTCCCTTCCCCAGAACAACAGGTTCAGCAGATTTCTAATATTTTCCCCAGGAGGTTTTTATAAATGGCAGAATTAAGAACATACACAAAAGAACAGCTTCTTGATTTTAAGGCAAAGCTTGAAAAGGAATACGCAGAGTATAAGGCACAGAACCTTAAGCTTGATATGTCAAGAGGTAAGCCCGGTTCAGATCAGCTTGCAGTATCAAACGGTCTTCTCGATGCTGTTACATCAAGGGACTGGGAGGACGACGCAAGTAACCACAGTCTTGAATACAGAAATTACGGTCTTCTTACAGGTATTATCGAGTGTAAGGAAATCTTTGCAAAGCTCCTTAAGGTGCCCACAAAGAACGTTATTGTCTGTGGTAACTCAAGCCTTAATATGATGTTTGACTATATTACACAGTGTATGCTTACCGGTAGCGGAGGAAAGCCTTGGAAGGATCAGGGCGAGATTAAATTCCTTTGTCCTTCACCCGGATATGACAGACACTTCTCAATTGCACAGTATTACGGCATTAAGCTTATCCCTGTTGCAATGACAGGCAAGGGCCCCGATATGGATGCAGTTGAAGAGCTTGTAAAGGATCCCTCAGTCAAGGGTATGTTCTGTGTTCCTAAGTATTCAAACCCCACAGGCGAAACCTACAGTCACGAAACTGTTGAAAGAATTGCCGCAATGTGTCCCGCAGCAGATGACTTCCGTATTATCTGGGATAACGCTTATATTATCCATGATCTTGCAGAGGAGAGCGACAAGCTTGAAAATATTTTCGATGTGCTTAAGAAGTACGGTCACGAGGATATGGTAATTGAGTTTACTTCAACCTCAAAAATCAGCTTCCCCGGCGCAGGTGTTGCAGTTCTTGCCGCATCTGACAAGAACATCGATATGATTATCAGCCGTATGTCAATTCAGACAATCGGTTACGATAAGCTTAATCAGTTCAGACACGTTAAGTTCTACAAGGACGTTAAGGGCATCAAGAACCATATGAAGCTCCACAGAAACATCCTTGCACCGAAGTTCAAGGCAGTTATCAATGAGTTCAAGTCACAGCTTGGTGAGTACAAAATTGCTCATTGGACAAAGCCCAACGGCGGTTACTTCATCAGCCTTGATGTAATGCCCGGAACTGCAAAGAGAGTGTACGAGCTTTGTAAGGAGGGCGGTGTTACACTTACAACAGTCGGTGCAACCTTCCCGTACGGTATTGACCCTGAGGATAAGAACATCAGAATTGCTCCTTCATATCCTCCTGTTGACGAGCTTATGACTGCAACAAAGCTTCTTTGCCTTTGCGTTAAGCTTGCCGCAGTTGAAAAGCTTCTGGCAGAATAAAAACAATAGAATTTTTGTCAAGCTTTTTCAAAAGCTTGCGGTTTAAGGGCATAGCCCTTTATAATAAAAAATCACAGCACCTCGTCAATCTGTTAAATGATGGTCTTAAGGTGCTGTGTTTTATTTAAAGAAAACAGGAGATAATTTATGAAAGCTGTTTTTAAAATATTCATATCAATCTTGTTTATGCTTCTGCTGTTTTTACCGCAAAGCGTAAGCGCTCAGGATGTGACGACGGAAAACGATAACATACAAACTGAAGTCATCGAGCCTGAAAACGAGGAAATAACCGATCCTCAGCCTGAATGTGAACACAGTTTTTCTGATTATGTTTACGATGATAATGCAACCTGCTTTGCTGACGGTACAAAAACAGCCGTGTGTGATAACGGCTGTGGGGAAACGGATACGGTTACTGCGTCCGGAACAAGAATTATTCTTTCTAAGCCTGAAATGTTGACAGCAACGCAGACCACTTCACAAATCATTATTAACTGGTCTTCCGTAAAAGGCGCAACAGGCTACGACATTTATTACAGAACAACGGGTAACTGGACTAAATTTACAAGCATTACAAGTGGAAATTCTTTTACCTTTACTAATCTCAGACCAGGTCTGAAAACTAACCTTGCTGTGAGAGCGTTTGCGGTGAACGAAGGTAAAAGGATTACCTCTTCGGTGTATACAACAATATACACCGGAACCAAAAATTCTGCTCCTGCAAGTGTTACTTCAACGCAGACCTCCTCGCAGATAACCCTTAACTGGTCGGCCAGCAAGGGCGCAGACGGATATATAATTTATTATATGAGAAACGGTCTGTGGACAGTTGCTACTGCTTTGGTAAAGGGAACAAGCGTAACTTATAAAAATTTATCACCGGGAATAACATACACCTTTGCAGTTCGTCCGGTTTTGTGGACTTCTTCGGCGTTGTTCGGTGAGTTTGCTACTCATATAACATCAACAAAAACAGCGGCACCGAAAACAAAGGTTACAATTATATCAAAGGGTAAAATCTCAGTTTCCTGGAACAGCGTAAGCGGTGCCGAGGGTTATCAGCTCTATTATAAAATCAATAACGGTAAATACAACTTATACAGGAATTATGCCGTTCCGCAGAAGATTAACTACACTCTTCAGGGTGACAGATATTACACCTTCGCAGTAAGAGCCTACAAAAGAGCAGGCGGAAGATATATTTTCGGCGATTACGAGCCTGTCGGTGCGCATATAGGTAAGGAAGCTGACAGGGTGGTGATAAACCCGAATTCAGGCTTATGGTATCTTACACTTGTCAACAAGCAGAGAGAGTTACCGCTGGATTATTCTGTTAAGCTCGCATACATTCCCGACGGTTATCAGATGGATTACAGAGCCGCTTCGTATTACAATAAAATGTATTCTGATGCATTAAAAGAGGGGATATATCTCAATCCTGTTTCCGCTTACAGGTCAAGAAGCTTCCAGCAGGAGATTTTTGATGAAACGGTGGAAGATTATATCTACGGATACGGTATGACCAGAAAAGAGGCAGAAAGAAAAACGGCAACGGAGGTACTTTACCCCGGAACAAGCGAGCATAACCTGGGTCTTGCTGTTGATATAGGAAGCTCGAGCGGTTATTTTGCTGACTCTGCCGCTTACAGATGGCTTCAGAAAAATGCCCACAAATACGGCTTTATTGAGCGTTACACCGCAAGTAAGCAGAGTGTTACAGGAATTATTCCCGAAGCCTGGCATTGGCGCTATGTCGGCGCATATCACGCAACCAAAATAAAGCAAAGCGGACTTTGCCTTGAAGAATATCTTGCAAAATATAATCTTATACCATAAAAGTTGCATAAAAATCACAGCACCTTGCTTTTCGGCAGGGTGCTGATTATATTATTTATTCATTTTTTTGTTGTTAGTTCTTCCGAGGATATAATCAACCGAAACACCATAATAGTCTGCAAGCTTTATAAGTATAGATGTTGGTACATCTCTTTCTCCCGTTTCGTACTTTGAATAGCCAGTCTGACTCATACCTAAATAAGTAGCAATCTGTGTTTGATTCATATCTTTATCTTCTCTTAAATCGCGGATTCTTCCGTGCATAAAATCACTCCGGAAATTAGGCGAATATAGTAAATTGGTATATTTGATTATAAGTTATGCTCAATTATATCTTCAACCTTGCAATTCAAGGCATAACAAAACCTTGCTAAAATGTCACTGTCAATTCGTTCAATGTTTCCGTTATACCATTTGTTCACAACTTCAAATCGAGTGCCGGTTATTTTTGAGAGTTGATATCTTGTTAGGTTTCTTTCGTTGAGAATATCTTTCAATTTGATTTTAATACTACCATATGAACATGCTGTAGTTATATGATTAACTTTACTCATAGTATCACCTGCAAATATTATCTATGGTAATATTGTAATTTTTATGTAACATCTTGACAAACTACATATTTATAGTTACTATTTATATAGTAATATTTGAAGGTGGTTTTATGTACTGTTCATTTTTCGGTCATCGTGACTACGGTAACGACAGTGAACACTGTCTTACGGAGACTATAGAAAAATTGATTTTTACCGCAAATGTTGATGTGTTCTATGTCGGTAATAAAGGTGCGTTTGATAGAGCCGTTCATCGCGCTTTAAGGATGCTTAAGGATAAATATCCTTACATTAAGGTTTATATAGTGCTTGACAGTGTCTCACCTTTTACAGATGATAGGCTTAATGAAGATGAAAGGGAATATCTCGAAGAACTTGCAGATTTTGAATTTTTAGTTCCTGATGGTATTGAAAATGTTCCGAAGCGTTACGCAATGAGCCACAGAAACGATTGGATGATTAAAGAATGTGACTTTGCTGTGGTTTATTGTCTTTATTCAGGTTCAAATACTCAAAAATACATTGATAAGCTTAATAAATCAGAAAAAACTGTTGTAAATATTGCTGAATTAACATCCGAAGCAGATTGTCCTTTTTAATTACAGATTGTCCTTTTTAATTACAGTTTATCTTGACATATTATCTTTCTTGTGCTAAAATCAATAGGATATTTAATAAGGCAATGATAAAGAGGAGTAACACATCCTTCCTTTTACAGAGAAAAGACGGTCGGTGCAAGTCTTTATGTGAAAATGTGTGAAGGTAGCTTTTGAGCCTCGGGAAGAAAGATTTTTTTCAAGTAGACCCCGACGTTTGTCCGCGTTAAGGCTTTTGAGTGCAGAGAGTAATTCTCTGAATTCAGGTGGTACCACGGAATTTGCTCCGTCCTGATTTACAGGACGGAGTTTTATTTATGTAAACGCAGGGAACGACAACCTCGTCGTTCCGTTAGAATAACAATTCAGGAGTGAAAAAAATGGCAAAAGAACTTGCAAAGCTCTACGATCCCAAGGACGTAGAAGACAGAATTTACAAAACCTGGCTTGACGGAAAGTATTTCCACGCCGAGGTTGATCCCAAGAAGAATCCCTATACAATCGTGATTCCTCCTCCGAACATCACAGGTCAGCTTCATATGGGTCATGCACTTGATAACACTCTTCAGGATATTCTTATCCGCTTCAGAAGAATGCAGGGCTTTGATACCCTTTGGCTTCCCGGTACTGACCATGCTTCAATCGCTACAGAAGCTAAAATTGTTGAAGCTATGAAGGCTGAAGGACTTTCAAAGGAGGATCTCGGACGTGAAGGCTTCCTTGAAAGAGCATGGGAGTGGAAAGCACAGTACGGCGGAAGAATTATTGAACAGCTTAAAAAACTCGGTTCATCCTGCGACTGGGACAGAGAGAGATTTACTCTTGACGAGGGCTGCTCAAAGGCAGTTAAGGAGGTTTTTGTAAATCTCTATGAAAAGGGTCTTATCTACCGCGGTGAAAGAATCATCAACTGGTGTACTCACTGTAAAACATCAATTTCCGACGCTGAGGTTGAATATGAAGAAAAGGACGGCAACTTCTGGCACTTTGCTTATCCCTTCGCAGACGGAAGCGGAAGCATCATTGTTGCAACAACCCGTCCCGAAACAATTCCCGGTGATACAGGTATTGCTGTCCATCCCGATGACGAACGCTACAAGGATGTAATCGGTAAAACAGTAATTATGCCCGTTATCGGCAGAGAAATTCCCATTGTTGCAGATACCTATGCAAAGATGGATAAGGGAACAGGTGCCGTTAAAATCACACCCGCTCACGACCCTAATGACTTCGAGGTTGGTATTCGCTGTAATCTTCCAGTGCTTGACGTTATGACCGATGACGGTTATATGAACGAAAAGGCAGGTAAGTACGCAGGCATGAACCTTATGGAATGCCGTAAGGCTATTGTTCAGGATCTTACCGATGCTGGTGCTCTTGTTAAAATTGAGCCTACGAAGCATGAGGTAGGCACATGCTACCGTTGCCATACCGCTGTTGAGCCCAAGGTTTCCAAGCAGTGGTTTGTAAAAATGGAGCCTCTTGCAAAGCCTGCAATCAAGGTTGTGCGTGACGGAGAGGTTAAGTTTATTCCCGAACGTTTTGACAAAATTTACTATAACTGGATGGAAAACATTCGTGACTGGTGTATTTCCCGTCAGCTCTGGTGGGGTCACAGAATTCCCGCCTGGTACTGTGCTGACTGCGGTGAAATCACCGTAAGCAAGGGTGAGCCCACAACCTGCTGTAAGTGTGGCAGCAAGAACATCGAGCAGGATCCCGATACACTTGATACCTGGTTCTCCTCAGCTCTCTGGCCCTTCTCAACTCTCGGCTGGCCTGAAAAGACTCCCGAGCTTATGCACTATTATCCCACAAGCACTCTTGTTACAGGCTACGATATCATCTTCTTCTGGGTAGCAAGAATGATCTTCTCTGCTTGTGAGCAGATGGGTCAGGTACCCTTTGATACAGTATTTATCCACGGTATCGTCCGTGATGAGCTCGGCAGAAAGATGAGTAAGTCACTCGGTAACGGTATTGATCCTCTTCTTGTTATCGATAAGTACGGTGCAGACGCACTCCGCTTTACCCTTGCAACAGGTAACAGCCCCGGAAACGATATGCGTTACAGCGACAAGAAGGTTGAAGCAAGCCGTAACTTTGCCAATAAAATCTGGAACGCAGCTCGTTTCATTCTTATGAACCTTGATGAAAATGAGCCTGCTCCTCACATTCCCGCTGACCTTGCACTTGAGGATAAATGGATTCTTTCACAGTTCAACAGCCTTGCAAAGGAAGTAACCGATAATCTTGATAAGTTTGAACTCGGTATTGCAGTACAGAAGCTTTATGACTTTATCTGGGATATCTTCTGTGACTGGTTTATTGAGCTTGCAAAAATCAGACTTCAGAAGGGCGGCGACGAGGCTAAGACCGCAAAGGCAGTTCTCGTTTATGTTATGAGCGAAACACTCAAGCTTCTTCATCCCTTTATGCCCTTCATCACCGAGGAAATCTGGCAGACACTTCCCCACGACGGTGAAACAATTATGAAGTCAGCCTGGCCTGTATTCTCAGATGCTCTTGTTTTCACAAAGGAAGAAGAGCAGATGAATATGATTATGGATGCTATCAGAGCAATCCGTAACAGAAGAGCAGAAATGAACGTTCCTCCTTCAAGAAAGGCTCACGTTTACGTTGCAACCGATAAGAAGGATATCTTTGAAAAGGCTGTCGTATTTATGCAAAAGCTCGCTTCTGCTTCCGATGTAACAGTAGGCGATGCATTTAACCTTGAAGGCAGTGTAAGCATCGTTACAGCAGAGGCAAAGATTTACATTCCTATGGGTGACCTTGTTGACTTTGAGGCTGAAAGAAAGCGCCTTATGAAGGAAAAGGAAGCAGCTGAAAAGAAGCTCGCACAGATTAACGGCAAGCTGAATAATCCCGGCTTCCTTGCAAAGGCTCCTCAGAATGTTATTGATGCACAGAAGGCTGATGCAGAAAAGCTTACAGAAAAAATCAAGATGATTGACGAAAGTCTTGCAGCTCTCGGCTGATAAAAGAGCTTATATTGATATAAGGAGTGTTGATTATGTCAAAAATATTTGCACACAGAGGCTTCAGCGGTAAATATCCCGAAAACACAATGCTTGCTTTTGAAAAGGCAGTTGAAATCGGTGTTGACGGAATTGAAATGGATGTTCATCTTACAAAGGATAACGAACTTGTTATCATCCACGATGAAAATATAAAGCGTACCTGTAACGGTGAGGGTCTTGTCCGTGATATGACTCTTGAGGAGCTCAGAAAATATGATGCCTCCGCAACCTATGTCGGTGTTTACGGTGTCAACCCTATTCCCACCTTAAGGGAATACTTTGAGCTTGTAAAGGATACGGATATCATTACTAACATAGAACTTAAGACGGGTATTTTTGAGTATCCTACAATTGAAAAAAGAGTAATTGATATGATTTATGAGTACGGCTTGCAGGATAAAATTATCCTTTCTTCCTTCAACCATTATACGGTTAAGCGTTGCGAGGAGATAGCACCTGAAATCAAACGCGGCTTCCTTTGCGAAAGCTGGCTTATCAATTACGGTAAGTATACTGCAGAGCAGAATGTTCAGTGCTGTCATCCCATTTTCTGCAACCTTTCACAGGAGGTTGTTGATGAAATGCACGGTGCCGGCTGTGAAATCAACACATGGACAGTTAACGAATATGAGGACATTGAACGCCTTGCAGCAATGGGCGTAGATGCACTAATCGGTAACTTCCCCGACAGAATGATTGAAAAGTTAAGATAACCTAACGTGACGGTAGTCGGACTTTTACTGTCCGATTACCGTTTTTAATTTGAGGTGATACAATGAGATTACTTGTAATTGACGGCAACAGTATTGTAAACCGTGCCTTTTACGGTATCAAGCTGCTTACAACAAAGGATGGTCAGTTTACAAACGGTATTTACGGCTTTATGAATATTCTTATCAGATTAAGGCAGGAGTGTGACCCTGACAGGGTTGCGGTTGCCTTTGATGTTCATGCACCTACATTCCGTCATAATATGTATGATGCCTACAAGGTGGGCAGAAAAGGGATGCCTGACGAGCTTCGCAGTCAGATGCCTGTTTTAAAGGAGCTTCTTACCTATCTCGGTTATACTATAGTTGAAAAAGAGGGATTTGAGGCTGATGATATCCTCGGAACCCTTTCGGCTCAGTGTAAGGGTGAGGATAAGTGCTTCGTTGCAACGGGTGACCGTGACTCACTTCAGCTTGTAAGTGATAACACAACAGTTCTCCTTGCCGCAACAAAAATGGGTAAGGCAACCACCGTGGTTTATGATAAAGCAAAAATTATGGAGGATTACGGAGTAGAACCCAAGGGTATGATTGAAATAAAAGCTCTTATGGGCGACTCATCCGATAATATTCCAGGTGTTGCAGGTATCGGTCAGAAAACAGCAGGTGACCTTATTTCCCGTTTCGGCTCTATTGATTATATATATGAACATATTGACGAAATCGATATAAAAAAGGGTGTGCGGGAAAAGCTTATTGCTGATAAGGACAACGCTTACCTTAGCCGCACTCTCGGCACAATTAACCTTGAAGCACCCATTGACCTTGATATGGATACCTATACAATCGGCGGCGGTGACGCGGGCAAGGCAATACGTCTTCTTTCACAGCTTGAAATGTTCGGTATAATCGAGAAGCTCGGTTTAACAGCTGAAAAAATTACCGTAGCTGTTGATGAGACAGAGCAGATGGTCGAAAAGCTTTCCTTCCGTTATGAGCGTGACCTGATGGGACTTCTGGGTAGATTCAAGAATGAAGGTAAGGCATATTTCACCTGTGAATTTATTGACGGCGACATTACAAGGCTTTACTTCCTTTTTGAAAATGAGGTTCTTTGTGTAGAGGGTAACTGCCTTGACTTTTACGATTTTCTTCCTGCCTTTTTTGAGGGCGAGTGGGAGAAATACACAACCGACACAAAGCTTATTCACAAGTACGCACAGTCTCACGGCTTTGAGCTTAAAAATGTAAAAATGGATCTTGCTCTTGCAGGTTACATTCTCAATCCTGCGGCGAATTCCTATGATGTGCAAAGACTTGCGGCAGAGTATGATATTTCTTTAAGTGATGTCGAATATGACGGCGAAGAAAATTCAGATATTACCAAAGCAAAGGAATGTACCTGCCTTAAAAAGCTTTGCGAGCTGTTCCGTAAGCAGATAAATGAAAACGGACAGGACATGCTCCTTGACGAAATTGAAATACCGCTTGCAGCAGTGCTTGCAGGCATGGAAAACGAAGGCTTCCTTGTTGACAAAGAGGGTATTGAAGCCTTCGGCGTTGAAATGAGCGAAAGAATAGAAAAGCTCACTGCTGAAATTTATGAAAAGGCAGGCTGTGAGTTTAATATCAATTCACCCAAGCAGCTTGGCACTGTGCTTTTTGAAACTCTCGGACTTCCCTGTAAGAAAAAGACCAAGAACGGCTACAGCACTAACGCTGAGGTTCTTGAAGAGCTTGCACAGGAGTATCCCATTGTAGCTCTTGTACTTGAATACCGAACCCTTGCGAAGCTTAAATCAACCTACTGTGAGGGACTTTTAAAGGTTATAGGCAAGGACGGACGCATCCGTTCTACTCTCAATCAGACGGAAACAAGAACGGGCAGAATATCTTCAACAGAGCCTAATTTACAGAATATTCCCGTCAGAAGTGAGCTCGGCAGCAGAATGAGAAAATTCTTTGTTGCCGATGAGGGTAACGTTCTTGTTGATGCCGACTACTCTCAGATTGAGCTTCGTGTTCTTGCCCACCTTTCAGGTGACAGAACGATGATTGACGGCTTTATCGGCGGAGAGGATATTCACCGCATTACCGCTTCTCAGGTGTTCAATATGCCTATGAATATGATTACGCCTCTTATGCGAAGCCGTGCCAAGGCGGTTAACTTCGGTATAGTTTACGGAATCGGAGCTTTTTCTCTTGCAAAGGATATAGGAGTAACCCGTAAGGAAGCCGACAGCTATATAAAAGGCTATCTTCACCATTATGAGGGTATCCGCCGTTACCTTGAAAAGGTTGTTGCCGATGCAAGAGATTGCGGTTATGTTGAAACAATGTTCCGCCGCAGAAGATATCTTCCTGAGCTTACTGCAAGTAATAAAATGCTTCAGGCGTTCGGTGAAAGAGTGGCTAAAAATGCACCTGTACAGGGCTCAGCGGCTGATATTATCAAAATAGCTATGGTAAAGGTTGCCAAGCGTCTTAAGACTGAAAACTGTAAGGGCAGACTTATTATGCAGGTACACGATGAGCTTATAATTGAGTGTCCTGAAAGTGAGCGAAATCAGATTGAAAAAATCCTGAAAGAGGAAATGGAAAGCGCCTGTGAGCTTGCCGCGCCCCTTACTGCAGATGTAAATACGGGCAAAACCTGGTTTGAAACACATTAATATGTGAAAAATTTATTATAATTCAATTAAAATGTTGATAATTTTTCTTTAATGATGTAAAATTTTACCGAAGAAAAATCCGGAGGGAGACTTTATTATGAAGAAATTTATCAGCATTTTACTTTGTCTTGTTATGTTGTTTTCCTGCGCGGTAACAGGTTTTGCTGCCGATGAAAACACATACACACCTGATTACGATGAGGATACGCCTATTGTTGTGCTTCACGGTATAGGTCAGAACAATACCTATATTCTTGATGAAAACGGTGACAGAAGGCTTGATGAAACCGGTGATTATATGACCGGCTGGCCTCTTGAAATTGATGTCGGTGCACTTCTTGCAAACGTGCTTCCTAATTTGATTTTCTCTATTATCACGCGTCAGGATAACGGTCTTTCCGATGCAATGAGAGAGGGCGCTTATGATTTCCTCTACGCAATTCATAAGGATAATGAGGGCAACTACGAAAATGACGTTGAAGTTCCATGCTATAATGCTCCTATGTCAACTATGCCCAAAGAAGTAAGAGAGCATATCTATGATATGATTCCTCTTCGCCGTTGCGGTCAGATTGTGGGTGAAGACAATCTCTATTATTTCGGCTATGATTCACTCGGTGATATTCAGGCAACAACAGACAGACTTCACGAGTATATAACTGAGTATGTTCTTCCTCAGACCGGTGCAAAGCAGGTGAACATCTGTCCTATAAGCCTTGGCGGTACTGTTGCAGTTAACTATATAGATAAGTACCCCCAGGATCATAAGCTTATCAAAAAAATGGTTTACGTTGTGCCGGCTATTGACGGATCGGATATCGTAGGCGATGTGCTTACGGGTAACCTTAGTATATACGATGACGATACGCTTTACAATAAGCTCCTCGTTACTCTTATGGGTGACAGCTTTACAACTTATCTTCTTAATATGGTGCTTCGTATACTGCCTTCAACTGTTTTAAGACAGGCTCTTGAAGGACTTTGCGAGGGTGCGGTTGAAGCCGCTGTGAGAAATACTACCCAGCTCTGGGCTCTTTGCCCCACGAAGTATTATCCCGAGGCAAGAGAGAAATGGCTTTCTGACGAAGAACATACCGTTATAAGAGAAAAGGTTGATGCCTTTATGGCAGCAAGAGATGATTTTGAAGAAAATACTGAGTCAATCATCGAAGAAGGCGGAAGGGTTTATGATATTGTATGCTACGATCTTGAACTTTTCCCGCTAACAGCTGATTACAGAACAACCAATTCCGACGGTATAATCCAGTCAGCTTCAACCTCCATGGGTGCTACCTTTGCACCTTTAGGTACAACTCTCGGTGAAAACTATGTTGCAAAGGGCACATATTGCAGTAACCCTGCTCATAATCATCTTTCTCCTGACGGTGTTGTAGATGCAACAACGGGTCTTCTTCCTTGCACAACCTGGTACTTTAAGGGTCAGTCACATGAGGACCTTGCTAACAATGACGTTGTTCTTACTCTTGCAACAGAGCTTATGACCGACGACAATATGTTCGACGTTTACAGTAACATCGCAGCATATCCTCAGTTCAACAACGCAAGAAGCATAAAGCTCTTTAACCGTAATCTTGATTTGTGGAATAAAGCTGATAAGACAGTTTTAAGCGCTGAAAAAATTGCAGAGATTGAAAAAGCAATCGCCGATATTAATGCTCTTAAGGGCGAAACGGTAATTGACCGTGAAAAATGGCTTGCTGCTGAAGCTGCTTTTGAATCTGCACTTATATCTGCCGGCCTTAAGGAGGATACGACTCCCGGCTTCTTTGACGTATTCCTCAATGACGCCTTCAAGGGCATGAATAAAGCTGTCAATTCAATTTTTTCGAAGCTTGAAAAGTAATTATTCAGGGCTTGCGGATATTTCCGTGAGCCCTTTTTGAAAGGTAAATATGAAATATACTGAAATTATAAAAGCTACGTTTATAAAAAGACTTAACCGTTTTGTTGCTCTTTGCAACATAGACGGCGAGGAAATATACTGTCACGTAAAAAACACGGGGCGTTGCGGAGAGATACTGACAGTCGGAGCAGAGTGCTTTCTCGAAAAGGCGTCTAATCCCGGGAGAAAATATAAGTATTCTCTTATAGCCGTCAAAAAGGGTGAAAGGCTTATTAATATTGACTCACAGGCACCTAACAAAGCGGCAGGGGAGTTTCTGAAAAGCGGAAGGCTGTTCAGTGATATAGAAAATATAAAGGCCGAAAGCACTTATGGTAAATCGCGCTTTGATTTTTACTTTGAACACAGCGGAAAAAAAGCTTACCTCGAGGTTAAGGGTGTAACCTTGGAAAAAAACGGAGCTGTGTATTTTCCTGATGCTCCTACCCTGAGAGGTACTAAACACCTCAATGAGCTTTGCGACTGTGTAAGGCAAGGGTATGAAGCTTATGTGCTTTTTGTTGTGCAGATGAAGGGAGCAGATTTCTTTTCTCCTGAAGAAAAAAACGATCCTGATTTTGCTCTTTCTCTGCGTAAGGCAAAGGAGTGCGGTGTTAGAATACTCTGCTATGATTGTAATGTTACAGAAAAAGAAATGAATATAGCTGATGCCGTTCCGGTAATACTTTGAGTATTATCGGATTTTATATGTATTCTATTTATTAAATCATTTAAAAAATTATTGCCAAATGTTTAAGTTTGTGCTATCATAACCTAGTATAAAACAATTTATCCGAAAGGTCTGTATAATGGGTTTAAAAAATAAATTAATTTCAAGCATTTTGCTTGTTGCTGTAATAATCTTCAGTTCGTTTTTTTCTGCAGGAGCGATTTTTGAAAAAGAAACAGCCCTGGAAAAATTCTATTCCTCTGAGCAGAAGCTTCTTTGTATTTCTCATAGAGGTGATACGGAATTCTATCCCGAAAACTCCTTGGAGGGAGTAAAATCCGCGCTGAAAAAAGGTGCAGATTTTGTGGCGGTGAATATTGTAAAAACAGCTGACGGAGTGTATTTTCTTTGTGAGGA
Organism: Clostridia bacterium; assembly: GCA_017473435.1. Taxonomy (GTDB): domain Bacteria; phylum Bacillota; class Clostridia; order Oscillospirales; family Acutalibacteraceae; genus UBA6857. Next base: position 38,508 of record JAFULG010000068.1, read on the forward strand.
TGAAAGCCTCGGTAATGTTTGCAACGCTCCCTATGAAAGTCTTTCACAGATGAATGCAGCAGAAGCTGAAAAATATAAGCTTTATGATGTTTACGGAAAGGAAACGGAATACAAGCTTACTTCTCTTGAACGTCTGCTTGAAAAAACAGACAGCGAGGACGGTCTTATTCTCGATGTTAAACCTGAATACAAGGATGGTGTTTACAGCGTGCTTTCAGAGCACGGTGCGCTTGACAGAGTTATTCTGCGTGTAAAAGAAAGCTCCTCGGAGCTTGTTGAATGGGCGCAGAGTAAAGAAGAAAAGGTTTATGTGATAGCTGTTTACAGCGGCAATATTATATTCAGCACAATTTCTTCCGTTAAAAATATGACTATGGCGGAAATGCCGGCTGTTCAGTATCAGAGTAAAAATTATTTCAATGTTGCTTACGGCGACTTTTTTGCAAACAGATACCTGATATCTGAAAATGTCCGTGCGGTTGCCGTTACTTATTCGCCCGATCTTTGCGGTCAGAGAGGCGACAGCTCTGACGGGTGGAACGAGCTTATAAAAAAAGGTTATTCGGTAATTGAAACAAACAACATTGAAGCGTTTAACGAATACAGAAAAGAAACCGAAAGACTGGAAAAAGCTATAAAAGAGCTTTACGAAAAGTCCCTTGCTATAGAAAGTGATAAATTTTCACAGGTGAGTCTTGATAATTTGAGAAAAGCAAAAGCTGAATGTGAAGCTTTGCTTTCGGGAAAAGCTTTTTCTCTTGATGAAGCGCAGAAGGCTTATTCTGATTTGCTTTTTGCTCTGGAGGATATGAAAATATCCACGGGCGAGGTTGATACAAGGGGTGCGCTTAACGTAACTGCAGGTAAGGTTATTGCTGCTGTTGTTGTAGGAGCGGCACTTCTTGCGGGTCAGATATTTGTATACAAAATGCGAAGAAAGAGTAAATAATAAGGAGAAAAGGCTCTTCGCATATATATATAAGGAGGATAAATTATGCAAGTAAAAGAAAAGGCAGACTGGCTTGAAAGAGCAAAAACACCTGAAGAGGTAGGCGTATCCTCAAAAGAGGTTAAGGCCTTCGTTGACCATTGTATGGAGCTTAACAAGGAGCTTCACTCATTCATTATCATCCGTCACGGCAAAATTGCCTGTGAGGCATACAGAGAGCCTCTCGGCCGTGAGCACAAGCATATGATGTATTCGGTAAGCAAGTCATTTACCTCTACGGCAATCGGTTTTGCTGTAAGCGAAGGATACCTCACCGTAGATACAAGAGTTATTGATATTTTCCCTGAGCTTCGCGGTAAAAAGCCCGATGAATATCTAGAGGAAATGACTGTTGAGGACCTTCTTACTATGCGCAGCGGTAAGGAAGTAAGCGTTTTCCTTGACAGAACGAGCGATACCTGGCTCGAAGATATTATGGCTTCACGCTGGATTTCTGAGCCCGGTACTGAGTTCCTTTACATAAGCGAAAATATGTATGTCCTTTGCTGTATCATCCATAAGCTTTGCGGAATGAGCGTTATGGAATATCTTAAGCCCCGTCTTTTTGATCCTCTCGGTATCGAGGATCCCTTCTGGGAAACCTGTCCCAAGGGCATTGAAGCCGGCGGATGGGGTATGATGATTAAAACAGAAGATCTTGCTAAGTATATCTACTGCTATTCTCAGGGCGGAAGATTCAACGGTAAGCAGGTTATCCCCGAGGATTGGGTAAAGGCATCCGTTTGTTACCACGCCGATACTGAGGCTGCTAATAATGATTCCGACTCAAAGGTCGGCTACGGCTACTGCTTTTGGAGAAATGCGGGCTATGAAAACAGCTACCGTGCAGACGGTATGTTCTGCCAGTTCGGTATTGTTTTTGAAGACCTTGATGCTTGCTTTATTTCAACGGGCGGTGAGGTTAATGAGCAGGGAATGCGCGATGTTATCTGGGAGCATTTCCCCAAGGCATTCCTCGAGGAAAACACCGGTGAAACAGTTGAGATCAGCATCCCCGCTTATGAAAGACTTCCCGAAAAGAGCCGCTCGGCACTTGAACAGCGTCTTGACGGCAAGAGCATGAAGCTTTCAAAGCCTATTGCAGTCAATATCGCAGGTTATCCTACCAGCGTGGTTCCTCTTCCGGCTCTCTTTATGGAAAGCGACAAAGCAGGCAACATCAGCGACCTGAGCTTCAGATTTTACGAAAAGGACTGCGTAATGACCTGGACTGAGGGTGACGAGATCAACAGCATAAAAATCGGTCTTGACGGAGAGTACCGTTGGGATGATATTGTTATCGGTAAAATTCCTTATCACACCTGTGCAACAGGCTGCTGGAATACTGACAGTGAGCTTGAGGTGCATATCCGTTGCATTGAGGTTGTATCGGAAAGAATCCTTACCTTTAAGTTCAACGGCGATAATGTTGTTATGCGTCCTTCATCAAATCCCTCAATCGGAGTTATGGCGGAAACCCTCAAGGAAACCGTAAAGGCGGTTATTAAGCAGCCTCTCATTCAGAGTGCGGTTACAAAGGCACTTCCCAAGGTTGTTCCTCTTATTGATGCGGTTCAGCGCGGTAAAATCAAAGGCTGATATATAAAATCGGAGGTTGATTATGCTTCTTAAAATTCTTCTTGCTGTTGTAGTTCTCGCGGAGTTCTATACAGTGCCGACATTCCTTAAGTATTATTGGCCAAAAAAGTGTAAGCAGTCACTTTTATTCAAAATGATTTCCGCGACACTTTTTGTGCTTTGCGGTGTACTTGCAATGAAGGTCAGCGGCAACAACACTTCCTATGCTTCTCTTATGGTGCTTGGTCTTGTATTCGGATGGTTGGGTGACTATTTCCTGCACAGCCTTAAAGACAGAATGGTTGAGTTTATCATAGGCGTTGTTGCTTTCCTTGTAGGACATCTGTTCTATATTGCTGCATTTTACCATGCGCTTAAAACACTTAAGCCTGATGCACAGTTAATTAACTGGTATGATTTTGTTGCTGTCGGCATCGCATTGATTCTTGTTGTTCTTTATGTAATTTTCATGAAGATTTATCAGAAAAAGGGCCCCATGGTTATCGGACTTATTCTTTACGGTATTTTCCTTACAACAATGGTTGTAAAGGCGGGCCTTTATATGTATGCTGAATGGGAATACGGTATCAACGACAGTATGGTTCCCGCACTTCTTACCGTAGGTATCGGCTCAGTATTCTTTTTCCTCTCCGATTTGTCTCTCTTCTTTATCCTCACAGGTGACGAAGTGAAAAAGGGTATGCGTTATTTCAATATCATTACCTATTTCATTGCACAGGTTTTGCTTGCAGTAAGTATTCTTTTTGTAAGAAGTCAGATTATTGTGTAAAAGTTAAAATATTACAGAACCGTCTTTGCGTTTACGACGTAGAGACGGTTTCTTTTTCGTGTTTTATAGAGAGTTTTTCTCCTTTAACCCTTGCCCATTTATCAATACTGTGCTATAATTACTTGATAATTAATGTGAGGTAGTATGTCATGATTATTTTAGGCATTGACCCGGGCTATGCAATAGTCGGCTTCGGCGTCCTTGAATATAAGAACAATCATTTCGGCGTTATTGATTACGGTGCAATTCTCACCGATGCAAAAACACCCTTCAATGAAAGACTTGAAATAATTTATGACAGGCTTTGTCAGATTATTGAATTTCATAAGCCCGATGCAATGAGTGTTGAAAAGGTCTTTTATAACAGTAATGCGAAAACTGTAATTGATGTCAGCCAGGCGAGGGGAGTAATAATGCTTGCGGCGCAGAAAAACCGTGTGCCAGTTTTTGAATATACACCCTTGCAGGTCAAGCAGAGCGTTGTCGGCTACGGCAGAGCTGAAAAAAATCAGATTCAGGAAATGGTGAGAAGAATTCTCAACCTTGAAAAGGTGCCTAAGCCAGACGATACCGCCGATGCTCTTGCAATGGCAATCTGTCACGGACATTCAAGTGGCTCACTTTCTACATACGGTAATATGAAAATCAGAAAGGGGATATAACCTATGTTTTACAGCTTAACAGGTAATGTGGTAAAAAGCGGTGTAGGCTTTGTTGCCGTGGAATGTGGCGGTGTTGCCTTCCGTTGTCAGACATCAAATCAGACCCTTTATGAAATTTCAGGCGAAAAGCAGGTTACACTTTACACTTATCTCAATGTAAGAGAGGATGCTCTCGACTTGTTCGGCTTTTCAACGGAGTATGAGCTTGACTGGTTTAAAATGCTCATTACTGTAAACGGTGTAGGACCAAAAGCTGCACTCGGCATTTTAAGTGAGCTTTCACCGGATAAGCTTGCTTTGAGCATTTCAGCCTCCGATGAAAAGGCAATCTGCCGTGCACCCGGTGTAGGCAAAAAAATTGCACAGAGGATTATCCTTGATCTTAAGGATAAGGTTAAAAACCTTGCAGGTGACAGCGTATCAACGGCGGAAATGGAAAAAATCAGTGCCGTTAACGATATGTCAAACACAAGCGAGGCGGTTGCAGCTCTTTCAATGCTCGGCTACAGCCAGTCCGAGGCATCCGTTGCCGTCAGCAAGCTTGACCCGACCTTGCCTGTTGAGACTCTTATCAGACAGGGACTTAAGCTGTTATCAAATCAGTAATATTAAGGTGAAGATATATGGATTTTGAAGAAAGAATTGTAGCTCCTGATATGACGAGTATGGACAGCGATATTGAGGTCTCTCTCCGTCCTAAGGTGCTTACCGATTATATCGGTCAGGAAAAAGCAAAGGAAAACCTTGAGGTTTATATAAAGGCGGCTTTAAGCCGCGGCGAGGCTCTTGACCATGTGCTTTTGTACGGACCTCCGGGACTTGGCAAAACTACCCTTGCAGGTATCATCGCAAATGAGATGAATGTCAATCTTCGTGTTACATCAGGTCCTGCAATCGAAAAACAAGGGGATCTTGCTGCACTTTTAACTAATCTTAATGAAGGCGATGTATTGTTTATTGATGAAATACACCGTCTTAACAGAAGTGTTGAAGAGGTTCTTTATCCTGCAATGGAGGATAATGCTCTTGATATCATCATCGGTAAAGGTCCGTCCGCACGTTCAATCAGACTTGACCTGCCGAAGTTTACCCTTGTGGGCGCTACTACAAGAGCGGGTCAGCTCTCGGCTCCCTTGCGTGACCGCTTCGGCGTTATTCTCCGTCTTGAGCTTTACACTCCTGAGGAGCTTGCTCAGATTGTTACAAGAAGTGCAGGCATTCTCGGTATTGATATTGAAAAATACGGTGCGCTTGAAATTGCTTCGCGCTCAAGAGGTACACCGCGTATTGCAAACCGCCTTTTGAAGCGTGCCCGTGATTTTGCTCAGATCAGAGGCAACGGTATCATTGATGAGGACAGTGCAGACTATGCTCTTGAGAAAATGGAAATTGACCACCTCGGGCTTGATAATATTGACAGAATACTTCTTGAAACAATGATAAAAAGCTATAACGGCGGTCCTGTAGGACTTGAAACAATAGCGGCGGCTATCGGTGAAGAAGCCGTTACTATTGAGGATGTTTACGAGCCTTATCTTATGCAGATAGGCTTTCTCGGAAGAACACCGAGAGGCAGAGTGGCTACGCCTGCTGCTTATGAGCATTTAGGCTTAGCCAAGCCGAATACACAAATTACATTTTAAGGTGATATAATGAGATATTCAAAAGATTGGAAGGATTACGAGCTGATCGATTGTTCTGACGGTGAAAAGCTTGAACGTTGGGGAGACATTATCCTCGTAAGACCCGACCCTCAGGTAATCTGGAAAACTCCTAAAACAAACCCTCTCTGGAAAAAGGCAAGCGCTTACTATCGCCGTTCAAAAACCGGTGGCGGTGCATGGGATGTCAGAGGTAAGATGCCTCCTTTCTGGAGCATAAAATATAAGGATCTCACTTTTAATATTAAAACCATGGGCTTCAAGCATACGGGACTTTTTCCCGAGCAGGCTGTTAACTGGGACTACACCCGTGAGCTTATAAGAAAAGCAAACCGCCCCGTAAAGGTCCTTAATCTTTTTGCTTATACAGGCGGTGCAACAATTGCCGCCTTAAGTGAAAACGCACAGGTTGTTCACGTCGATGCATCAAAGGGTATGACACTCTGGGCGAAGGAAAACGCTGTTTCGTCAGAGCTTCAGGATAAAAGCGTAAGATGGATCGTTGATGACTGTATCAAGTTCGTTCAGCGTGAAATACGCCGTGGAAACAAGTACGATATCATCATTATGGATCCTCCGTCTTATGGCAGAGGCCCCGGTGGTGAAGTGTGGAAGCTTGAGGATGAGGTTTATAATTTTGTTGAGCTTTGCAGTGAACTTTTATATGAGGATTCACTAATGATGCTCATTAATTCGTATACAACCGGCTTGTCAGCTTCAGTTATGGAATATATACTCGGTGCAGTTGTAAAAAAGAAGTTCGGCGGTAAGGTCAAGTCCTCAGAAATCGGACTTCCCGTGACGGAAACAGGTATGATACTTCCCTGCGGTGCATCCGCAATCTGGGAAAAATCCGGTGATGAAAATGAGTAATTTTATTGAATTTGAAAACGTGTGCTTTGCTTACCGTGATGAGGAAGAAGGAACAGAGGTAAAGGTTATTGAGAACCTGAGTCTCACCGTTGACAAAGGTGATTTTGTCTGCGTTCTCGGTCATAACGGCTGCGGTAAATCAACAACAGCAAAGCTTTGTAACGCTATTCTCGTTCCTCAGTCAGGCAGGGTGCTTGTTGACGGAATAGATACAAGAGATGAAGATAAAATCAACGACATAAGAAAAAAGGTCGGTATGGTTTTTCAGAATCCCGATAATCAGATTGTTGCAACCATTGTAGAAGATGATGTTGCTTTCGGTCCGGAAAACCTCGGCATTTCACCCGAGGAAATCAGACGCCGTGTTGATGAAGCCTTAAAGCAGGTTGAAATGTATGATTTCCGCCTTTCTGAGCCTCATAAGCTTTCGGGCGGTCAGAAGCAAAGGGTTGCCATTGCCGGTATAATCGCTATGCAGCCTGAGTGTATTGTTCTTGATGAGCCTACGGCAATGCTTGACCCTAGGGGCAGGCGTGAGGTTATGAAAACCGTTAAAATGCTTAACGAGAAATTCGGTATTACCGTAATTTTCATTACTCATTATATGGATGAGGCTGTCAAGGCAAAAAGAGTCATCGTAATGGATGAGGGTAAAATTGTCCTTGACGGTAATCCACGTGAGGTCTTTACCCACATTGATACTCTTAAAAGGGTCGGACTTGATGTTCCTGAGGCAACAGAATTAGCGATGCTGCTTAACAAAGACGGCATTAAGATTGAAAAAGATGTACTTGATATAGATGAACTTTTGGACTGTGTAATCGGTCTGCTGGAGGATAAAAATTGAGTGTAACTGTTCTTGAAACAAAAAACCTCACTCACGTTTATTCAAAGGGCACAACCTCACAGGTTGACGCTATAAGAGATGTGAGTGTTAAAATTGAACAGGGTGAGCTTGTGGGTATAATCGGACACACAGGCTCGGGCAAAAGCACCCTGATTCAGCATTTTAACGGTCTTTTAAAGTGTACATCAGGTACGGTTCTTCTTGAAGGAAAGGATATCTGGCAGAATAAAAAGAATATCCGTGATGTCCGCTTTAAGGTAGGAATCTGCTTTCAGTATCCCGAATATCAGCTTTTTGAAGAAACCGTTTACAAAGACATCGCTTACGGACCTAAGAATATGAAGCTTTCCGATGAAGAAATTGACCGCCGCGTAAGGCAGGTTATAAGCTTTGTCGGTCTTGATGAAAGCTATCTTGAAAAGTCACCCTTCGACCTTTCGGGTGGTGAAAAGCGCCGTGTAGCTATAGCAGGTGTAATGGCCATGGAGCCTTCCGTGCTCATTCTTGATGAGCCCTGTGCCGGCCTTGATCCCAAGGGCAGAGAAACTGTTCTCTCTCTTATTACTTCTTACAGAGAGAAAACAGGGAGCACCGTCCTTGTTGTATCCCACAGCATGGAGGATATTTCAAAAATTGCTACAAAGGTGCTTGTTATGAATAACTCAGAGCTTGCGTATTACGATACCGTTGACGGAGTTTTCACCCATTCCTCAGAGCTTTATGATATGGGTCTCAATGTACCTCAGCTTACAATGCTTTTCCTTAAACTTCGTGAAAAGGGTTACGATGTTCCCGTTAATGTTTATACCCTCGATAAGGCAAAGGCAGAGCTTGAAAAGCTTCTGAAAGGGGGTAGCGACGAATGATTTCCGATATTACCATCGGACAGTATTACAAGGAAAATTCAGTTGTTCACCGCCTTGATCCAAGAAATAAAATTATTCTCACAGTTATAATCATTGCGATGATTTTCTGCTGTAAGAATTTCTTGGCTCTCGCACTTGTAGCGGCGGTCATCATTGTTTCCATACTTTTTTCAAAGGTTCCAATGAAAATGTTTTTCAAGAGCCTTAAATCGATAATACCAATAATTCTTTTTACCGCAATACTTAACCTGTTTTATGTCAGCGGCGGAAAAGAATGGAGCTTCTGGATACTGAAAATCAGTGAAAAAGGTATTTATACTGCTGTTTTTATGGCGTTCAGAATTATTCTTCTCATTGTGGCAAGCTCAATTCTTACTTATACAACTGTTCCCACAATGCTCACCGATGCCATTGAAAAGCTCTTGTCACCGCTTAAGGTGTTCAAAATTTCCGTCCATTCCCTCGCAATGATGATGACTCTTGCGCTTCGTTTTATTCCTACGCTTATTGAAGAAATTGAGCGCATTACCAATGCCCAGAAGGCAAGGGGAGCGGACTTTGAAAACGGAAGCCTCATTGACAGGGTGAAGTCGCTTATTCCCGTACTTGTGCCCTTGTTTGTTTCATCCTTTAAAAGAGCTTACGATCTTGCTTTTGCAATGAGCTGCCGCTGTTATACCGGCGGTGATGGCAGAACAAGAATGAAGCAGATGAAATTCGGCATTAAGGATATAGGAGCACTTGCATTTTATGCGGTCAGCTTTACGGCAGTAATACTGCTGAATAAATATTTCGGAGCGTTGATATAAATGAAAAGAAATATCAGCCTTACTTTGATGTATGACGGAAGTAAATTTCACGGTTGGCAGATGCAGGAGAATGCAGAAACAGTTCAGGGTCATCTCTCTGCTGCATTGGAGCGTATTCTCGGTCATAAAGTTACAATATACGGCTGCAGCCGTACCGACTGCGGTGTTCACGCCAACACCTTCTGCTGTAATTTCAGAACAGAAAAGGAAACGCCTTGTGAAAAAATCAAGGTTGGTGTAAATGCTCTTATACCTGATACTATTGCGGTTTTAGCCGCGCAGGAAAATGAGGAGAGCTTCAATGCACGCTTTGACTGTAAGGGTAAGGAGTATGTTTACAAGGTGTGGAATTCCCGTGTAAGAAATCCTTTTCTTGTAAATAAAGCTCTCCACCATCCGATTTACATCGATGCAGATAAGCTTGACAGGGAGTCAAAAGCTTTTATCGGCTACCACGATTTTTCCGCCTTCTGCGCAAGCGGCACCGAGGTGCAGGATAAAAGACGTACCGTATTTGATTTTTCCGTAAAACGCGAGGGTGACCTTGTGCTCTTTACTGTAAGAGGTGACGGCTTCCTTTATAATATGGTAAGGATTATGGTGGGTACACTTCTTGATATAAACAGCGGAAAAATTCCCGAAAACACATTAAGCTATATAATTGAATCCAGGGACAGAGTGCGTGCAGGTATAACTGCAAAGCCCTGTGGACTTTATCTTAATAAGGTGTTTTATGGTGACAGCTTAAATTAGTATATAATGTTGTTTATTTTTAAACAATGTGATATAATACATCTTAAATCTTCTTGAAGGAGGAATTAAATGACTTATATAGTTGATATTATTCTCGTTGTAATTTTTGCTCTTGTAATTTTAACTTCTGCAAAAAAAGGTTTTTTCAAAAGTCTTGTAGATCTTATAGGTTCTTTGGTTGCCGTTCTGGTTGCAAAGCTTTTATCCGAAGGTGCTGCTAAGGCGGTGTTTGACGGCTTTGTTTACAAGGGTGCCGAGAGTACGCTTATGCAGAGTCTCGGTGAGGCAGGCTCTACAGATTATGTTGAGCAGATTGAAAACGCCCTTGCATCTCTCCCTGAAGGACTTAACGGTATTCTTCAGATTATGGGTATCGACAGTCAGAGCCTTATGGATAAGCTGTCAGGCGTAAACCTTAACGGTGACAATCTTGTAGAGAGTCTTATGAACAGCGTTGTTGTTCCTCTCGGAACGGCAGTTGTACAGTTTGTGCTGTTTGTGGTTTTTGCTATTGCGTTGATTTTTGCCGTAAAGCTACTGGCAAAGCTCATTGATAAAATAGTCAAAAAGCTTCCTGTTATCAAAGGCTTCAATAAAACGATGGGTGCCGTGTTCGGTGTTCTCAGAGGTCTTATAATTGTGGTTATCATTTCAATGCTGCTGAGTGTTGTTGTCGGCTTTATCGGTAATGAGGCTCTTATTGCAAGCGTTGAAAATTCAATGATAATAAACGCGGTAAGAGAAACGATGACTTCTTTTATCGGAATCAATTTTTAAAAAAGTGAGGATTTAAACATGAAAGATTTATTTAAAGGCTGTTGGACAATACCCAACCTTCTCTCATTTATCAGAATTTTACTTATCCCTGTTTTCGGTGTGCTTTTCTATAACGATCAGAAAGTTGCCGCAGTTGTTGTTCTTGCACTTTCAGGTTTTTCCGATATGTTCGACGGTAAAATTGCCAGACGTTTCAATCAGGTGAGCGACCTCGGTAAGGTGCTTGATCCCGTTGCTGATAAGCTCACACAGATTACCATTGCTATTATGCTTTTCCTTGATTTCAAGAACTCCGATGATAAGCTTATCAATGCTTTCGGTTGGGTTTTCCTTGTTTTCCTTATCAAGGAAGCAGTTATGATTATTGGCGGACTTGTTATGCTTCTTATGAACATCCGTCCGGGTGCTGCTGAAATCTGGGGCAAGCTTGCAACAGGTGTGTTCTATGTAGGTATGGTTGCGATTATTGCAGTAGGTCCCGATGTAGGAGCATTCAATGATGTACTTAACTTTGAACTTCCTGCTGTAATTACAGGTATTATCGTAGTTGTTTCTGCAATTATGACAGTTATTGCTTTCCTTAGCTATATGCCTGAAACCTTCAGACAGTTCAAGGAGCATTTTGCAGAGAAAAAGGCTGCAAAGACAAAATAATCTATTCCCAGGAAAGGAAGCCGAAATTCGGCTTTAAGGCGCTATTATGAAAAAAATGATTTGCTCAAGATGTAAAAAGCGTCCGGCAGTGATTTTTATTTCAAAAATTGTTGACGGCAAAACAGTTCCCGAAGGTCTTTGCATCAACTGTGCAATGGAAATGAATATCGGTCCTATTAAGCAGATGATGGAACAAATGGGAATTACCGAGGAGGACGTTGATTCTATCAGCGAGCAGTTCAGTAATATGTTCCCCGATACTGACGGTGACGAAAGCTTTGAACCCGGCGGTTCACCGACAATGCCTTTTTTACAGGGCCTTTTCGGTGATATGCAGAACGGACTTACTCTGAGAAATGAGAGTAAATCCGAGGCTGTTAAGGCTGAATCAAATCCCGAGCCCGAGAATAAAAAGCAGGGCAGAAAATCAAGACGAGAAAAGGAAAAAAAGAGAAAATTCCTTTCACTTTACTGTACAGACCTTACCGCAAAGGCAAGGGAGGGTAAGATTGATAACATAATTGGCAGAGACAAGGAGCTTTCACGTGTTATTCAGATTCTTTGCAGACGTTCAAAGAATAACCCCTGCCTTATAGGTGAACCCGGCGTGGGTAAAACTGCTATTGCAGAAGCTCTTGCACAGAAGATTGCCGAGGGTAAGGTTCCTGCAAAGCTTGCTGACAGAGAAATTCATCTGCTTGACCTAACAGCTCTTGTTGCGGGTACACAGTTCAGGGGACAGTTTGAAAGCAGAATTAAAAATCTCGTAGATGAGGTAAAGTATAACGGTAATATTATCCTCTTCATTGACGAAATTCACAATCTTGTAGGTACAGGTGATGCGGAAGGCTCGATGAACGCCGCAAACATCCTCAAGCCTGCTCTTTCCCGCGGTGAAATTCAGGTTGTAGGTGCTACCACCTTTACCGAGTACAGAAAGCATATCGAAAAGGATGCCGCTCTTGAAAGACGTTTCCAGCCGGTAAAAATTGAAGAGCCCTCAATCGAGGATGCTACAGCGATTTTGCTTGGTATAAAAAAATACTACGAGGCTTATCACAGAGTAACAATCAGTGATGCACTTGTAAAAAAAGCTGTTGTTCTTTCCGAAAGATACATCACAGACCGTTTCCTTCCCGATAAGGCTATTGACCTTCTTGACGAAGCATGCACCTGTGCAAATCTCCGCAACAAGGCAATCAGCGATCTTGAAATAAGTGAGCGTAAGCTTGCTGATCTCAAGCTTGACGAGGAAGATCTTATGAGCGATACGGAGAATATCGACTATGAGGCCATAGCAAAGCTTAAGAGCGATATTGTTCTTTGTGAAAACGATATTGCCGGACTTACCGATAAAGCTAACGACAATGCCGTAACCGAAGAAGACATTGCAAAGGTAATTGAGCTGTGGACGGGTGTACCGTCAAGCAAGGTTATTGAAAGCGACCTTAAAAAGCTCGGTTCACTTGAAGCGACTCTTAAAAGCAAGGTTATCGGCCAGGATGAGGCTATTGCCGCTATTGCCGCCGCAATCAGGCGCAGCCGTGTGCAGATAAGCCCCAGAAGAAGACCCGCCTCCTTTATTTTTGTAGGTCCTACCGGTGTCGGTAAAACCGAGCTTGTTAAGCAGATTTCAACTGAGCTTTTCTCAACTCCCGAGACACTTATCAGGCTTGATATGTCCGAGTTTATGGAAAAGCACAGTGTTTCCCGTATTATCGGCTCACCTCCGGGCTACGTCGGCTATGATGAGGCAGGACAGCTTACGGAAAAGGTGAGAAGAAAGCCCTACAGTGTCATTCTCTTTGACGAAATCGAAAAGGCTCACCCCGATGTAATGAACATCCTTCTGCAGATTCTTGACGAGGGCAGAATAACCGATGCTCAGGGCAGAACGGTTAATTTTGAAAATACAGTTATTGTTATGACTTCCAATGCAGGCAGCGAGAGAAAGTCAGGCGCACTCGGCTTCGGCAAGGAAAAAGGCGACGCTACAAGAGAGAAGATTATGAAGGCTCTTTCTGATTTCCTTCGTCCCGAGTTTATAGGCAGAGTTGACGAAATTGCAATTTTCAATGCTCTTACCGTAGAGGATTACGAAAAGATAGCAGAGCTTCTTTTAAAGGAGCTTGAGGGCAGTCTTAAGGAAAAAGATATCAGCTTCAGATGGACTCCCGAGGTTGCAAAGCACCTTGCTGAGAATTCTCACGGCGGACAGAGGGGAGCAAGAGACCTTCGTAACCTTATCCGTAAGAAGATTGAGGACGGCGTTGCAACAATTATTATTGATAATGCCGATTCAGTTGTGACCGGTATTGCCGCTGAGGTTAAGGACGGAGAAATATCTCTTTCACACATATGATATAAAGGGTCTGTTTTAAAAAGACAGACCCTGAAATTTTATAATAAATTTATTACAGTTTTTTAAAAAAAAGGCTTGACAACAGGGCGTGTATTGTGTATAATAATCAGCGTTGCACAGATATATGCGGGTGTAGTTCAATGGTAGAATCCCAGCCTTCCAAGCTGGTCGTGTGGGTTCGATTCCCATCACCCGCTCCAATTTAATAATATGCGCTTGTAGCTCAGTTGGATAGAGCAACTGCCTTCTAAGCAGTAGGTCAGGGGTTCGAGCCCCTTCAAGCGCGCCAGTAGGTGGTGGATATAGCTCAGTTGGTTAGAGCGCCAGGTTGTGGCCCTGGAGGTCGTCGGTTCGAATCCGATTATCCACCCCATTTATTTTTATATAGGGGTGTCGTCAAGCGGTAAGACACAACACTTTGACTGTTGCATTCGTAGGTTCGAATCCTGCCACCCCTGCCATAATTAACGCCTAAAAAGGCAACAAACCTTGAAACCCCTTGATTTTGCAAGGGGTTTCGGTGTTTTTATGACTCAGAAATAGTGTTTCGTTTTATGGCAACAAAATAACTGTTTTTGAGGCCTGTGGGGATATGAACTCGTACATATCCAATAATTTAATATAAACATAATTTTAAGATCGATTTTTTCAAGATTAAAGACTGAAAATATCGAACTTTTTTATTGCCTAAATTTAATAGTAATACATAGCCGTTATTGTAAAAAGTAGCGGCATTTTTTATCTAACAAAACTTTGCGAACAAGGAGGTAAAACAATGTTCAAAAAAATCACAGGACTTTAGGTAAAGTGAAGTCCCCCTCAAAAAAATAATACAAGGAGGAAAAACAAATGATGCACGGTTTACTTGTCTTGCCCGGTCTTTACACGGCAGTATTTCTCCACATCGTGGCTTCGATTGCAAATTTCATAGGAGGCTAATGTATGGCAGAGAATGAAATGCTTACTGATGTGACATTAACACAAATCCGTGATTTTCTTCATCATCCCTATCTTGTTAAAGACGATGAGAGTATGGATGAGCTTGTTGAAAGCATAAAGGAAAGAGGCTTGTTCAGCTCGCAGGGACTGCTTTAAAAACAGATATATGTATTCTGCAAAGCTGGCACAAGCCGAGGTCCAAAAGCGAAAAGCAACAGCAATACCGTATCGGCAGAGGATATGATGAGTTTCAACGGTTTATGCTGGATAATCCCGATTGCCCTGTTGTGCAGATGGATACAGTAAAAGGCAAAAGAGAAAAAGGCAAGGTTATTCTTACGATGCTGATGCTTAAATATGATATTATGCTTCTTTTTCTTTTGCCTGAAAACACGGCATCTGCAGTTGTTGATGTATTCGATTTCCTTACCGATATTCTTGACCTCGATGTCTTTCAGAACTTATTTCCTGTAATCCTTACAGACAACAAAGCAGAATTCAAACGTGTTGAAGAATTAGAATACACCTGTACGGGTGAACAGCGGTGCATGATGTTTTACTGTGACCCTATGGCTTCGTGGCAAAAGGGTGAGCTTGAAAAGAATCACGAATACATCCGTTATGTTATTCCTAAAGGAACAAGCCTTGATCCTTATACACAGGAAGATGGTGTTATTTATATGATAAAAATAACCATCGAGCAGGTCGATGGTTAATTCTCTAAATAACATTCGACATCAATTTATCCTCCTTACTTTTCATAAATATCGATGAGTTTTAAAAGCAATTCGTCAATTTCCTCAGTGGGTAAACCCTCAACCATAAGCATGTTGCGAAATTCAATCATACCGTTGATAAGCAAGTTGCATTCAAATCTGTCGAGTTTAATTCTTATTTTTTTGCTTTTCATAAACATGAGAACGCCTCCTCGTTTCTTGGTAATTAAATTTTACTTTATTATAATAAAAATTTCGAATGTGCGATAAATAATTTGCTGTTATTCGATTCGTTCGTCAATCTGAAACCTTAAAATATGATCTTATAGGAGAGAACGTGTTTTTTGAAATGATAAGAAATTCATTTTGAAAGAAAAGCATTTAAAAGTAAAAGTGTCTGTTGATTTATTCTTTTAAAAATGATATACTTTTATAAAATTAATGTAGGAGAGTGAAAATATGAATTGGATTAAAAAAGTTAAAGGCAGTATTTCTTATTTACAAACATACTGGAAAACACCACCATTAGGAAATTATATGACAATTAAAGAGATTGTTTCTCTTGCCGGTGGCAGTATTGGTGTTAGATTTATAACTCAATGTGTTTCTTCTGTGCTTTTATCCGCAACGAATGTTTTCGTAGGCAATACAATCGGTATAGAACCGATGAATTTGTATTATATATATCTGATTTCTGTTATTATCAGTTTCCCATTCACAATGCTCAGAGCATACATTATTGATAACACAAGAAATAAAAAAGGAAAATACAGACCGTATCTTATTTCGATGGGTATCCCGACCGTACTTTTATCAATCGGTTATTTCTGGATGCCCTATGAAAAAATGGAGAGTCAGGTTACAAAATGCGTTGTTGTTCTTCTCTTCAATATTGGGTTCCAGTTCTTCTATAATTTCCTTTATGAAGCGTACTACAATTATGTGGTTGTTCTGTCGCCTAATACTCAGGAGAGAGCAAATGTTTCATCTGTCAAAGCGGTTGTTGAATCATTCGGTCCTTCAGTAACCGGTATCATCATTCCTCTTTTTGCGAAGAACTTTATAGGTACAGATAACCTTAATGACATCAGACTATACAGATACATTTGGGTTCCGATTCTTATTTTAGGCCTTTTTCTCAGTATCATTGTTTATGCCAATACTCACGAAAGAATTATTCAGGCAAAAACTCATGTTGTTCAGATTAAATTTATGGATGCATTGCGTGAGGTTACAAAAAACAAGTATTTTTGGATTACATCGCTTGCCGGTTGGTTAGGATTTCTTGAAGGAGCATGCTTTAACATTCTCAATTGGCTTTACTCTTATCAACATGCCTGTACTGCGGGTCAGTATGCTTTAATTACTACTGTTTACGGAAATGCATCTCTTTGGGGTATGCTTTTAGCTCCTCTTGCAATCAAAAAAATTGGTAAGGGTAAAACTCTTCTTCTTATAAATTCACTTAACATTGTCTTCATTGGTGCTATTTATCCAATAGTAAAATATGCAGATATGAGTATTATGATATGGCTTGTTCTTATCTGTCTTTGGATGAACGCCCTCGTGGGTGCCTTCGGACATATCCTTTCGCCGAGCATAAACGGTGATATCCGTGACTATCAGCAATATGTATCAGGTGAAAGAATTGACGGTATGTTTGCGGCAGTCGGTCTTATCGGTAGTGTTATTACAATGGCAACAAGCTCTGTTCTTCCGGCAATTTACGAAAAGGTCGGCTTTAATGAAAGTAAGCTTCAGGAATTATTACCTTCAATCATCGCTCAGGAAGGCTCTCTTAAAGATCCGACAAATGTTTACAATGTTCTTTATCATAAAGAAACATTTATAGCTATTTTCGGTGTTTTAATCGCAGCTTCTGTTATTGGTGCAGTAATGAATGTTATTCCATATTTCTTCTATGACCTTACAGAAGTTAAACAGCAGGGTATTATCAAGGTTCTTAAAATCCGTGCATTATTTGAGGATTACGGTAACGGTGTTCTTCAAGACCGTGACCTTGTTGAAACTATTGATATTATCAAACAGGCAAAGGCATTTGAATGTGCTCAACCAAAAGACATCAAAGCATATAAACTCGCAATCAAGCAAGCTAAAGACAAGGCATCAAAGAAAGTTGCAAAAAAAGAATATAATGCCGCAAAACAGTATAATGTTGATATTGAAGTTTCAAAGATGGTTCTTGAAGAAATGGCTCGTTTCAACACAGATTTTGGTAGAATTCAACTTGAACAGGCAAGGAAAACTGCTTCTTTAGGCTATGATGCAATTTATAATTATGATAGTAGTGAGCTTGCGAAGGCAAAAGCACTTCCAACCGGTACTCCGGAAGAAAAGGAATTCAGAAAGAATGCTGTTTCCGTTGCAAAAGACTTTGTTGATGCTCAAAAGGTTGCAAAGAAAAAGTTCGATAATAATATCATTGAATTTGATTCAAGTATCTTTGATAAGCTCTTCAATCGTGAAGACGATATTTCTGCAAAAATTGAAGAAGCGTATGCAAGACTTTACAAGGCTAATGATGAAAAAGACAACGATGCTATTGCTCATATCAAGGCGGAAATAAAAGAACTTAAAAAAGAACGTAGCATTATTGAAAAAGAAATCAAAAATGCAACAACTGAAAATTCGCTTTATGCCCGTGCTGCTCGTCCTGTAATAAAGGCACAGAAACTTTTGATTCAAGCTGAAAACTATACAAAACTTGAAGAAATCGAAAGCCTTTATGAAGAGGCAAAAGCAAGACACGAACAGACCATGGAAGATGCTCGTATAGAAGCAGAGCGTGTTGAGGCAGAAAAGAAAGCGCACGCAGAAAAAATTCGTGCTCAGAAAGTAGAAAAGAAATAAAATTTATAAAGGCTGCAATAGAAAAAAACGGATTCATATAATCCATAAATGAAATTAAAAGAGCTGAAGTGAAAATATTTTTCTGAGATAGTAGCAATAAAATTCAATTTATTCGGTTGTTGCTATTTTAAGCTGTAAACACAAAAATTCTCGTTCTTAGGAACGAGAATTTTTTTATCCAAGCCGATAGGCTTGGTATATCATCACGCGTCAGCGTGTATATCATCAGCACGGCATAGCCGTGTTGTATCTCATCACACCTTTAGGTGTGTATTCTGTCGGCTTGATGATATGCAAGGCTTACGCCTTGATGATATACAGCTTCTTACGAAGCTGATGATATGCAATTCCTGCGGAATTGATGATATCCAAGGCTTCGCCTTGATTTATTTGAAGAAACTTTAAAGTTGTAATTAAATAATGCTTGTGATATAATCAATTCAGTAAATCAGTTTTTTGTGTAGCGGAAAGGAGAATATCAATGAAAAGAATGTTAATGATCAAAAGAAAAGGCTTTAATTATTATACTGATTATACCGAACTGTACTTGCATAATGCTTTTCAAAATTACGGTTACTCTATAGTGAGAGATAAAGCTAAAAGTGATTTTTCTGTAATTGTTTATATATCTGAATTTGCAAAATATATGATGCTGACTTCGACTTTTTTCGATGAATTAAGCGAAAGCGATGCAGTAAATCTGTGTGAAATATTCAGCAATGCATTTAAAAGCGAGGCTGCAATAGCTGATATTGTGGAATGTGAAAATGCTTCATTTGAAGCTTATGAATTTATGCTCAGTAAAACATACAGTGCATATGATGAGCCTGTTTATATGGTTGACGAACCACCGAAGCTTGAATGGAGAACACGTGATATTAATTTCGAAACAAATAAAAATTATTCTATGAGTTTTGTTAATGTAGGAGGAAAATTTTCAGGAATAAATATTACTTTTGATTTTAATGAAAGCTTATATGATTTAGAGTTATCTGATGCCCACATATCTCGATTTAACGGACATAGTTTTTCAAGACAGGAATTTGTCTTCAAAAAAGAAAACGGTTGTTTTAAGGCAGATATAGATTTTCTTAAGCTTGAAAAAGGAATCAATCCTAAAAGTGCAGTATTGAGAGCCAAGAAAAGAGCAAACGAAGAGGAAAGGTATGGCTTTTGGTTAGGTGTTTTGCCTGTCAGTAAGGAAGATGTAGTTTTAAAGGGTACATTAACAATTAAGTCTGATAACATAGAGCTCTTTAGAGGCAATATATAACATTGTAGACAAATCAAGCCGCAACTCAAATTATATTTGTAACTTACCGCCCAAAGTTTCCAAAAACTTTGGGCATTTTTGTAATTTTTGTGTTGAAAATCACCGAAACCTTTGTTATAATGTAATTTAAAGTAATATGCGGATTTGCGTCCGCTTTACAAGGAGAATACATATGGAAAACAACGCAACAATCATTGCCCTTTCAGGTAAGGGCGGTGTGGGTAAAACCTCAATCTCTGCCGCTATCGTAAAGCTGCTCGTTGAGGCTTATCCCGATAAAAAAATCCTCGCTATTGATGCTGACCCTGCCGTGGGACTTTCAACAGCACTCGGTATCGAGGTTGAAACCACAATCGATGATATCCGTAAGGAAATCGTTTCCACCGTTGAGGACGGTAACACCAAGGCGGCTATTGAGCTTTTAGGTGACGCAAGATATAAAATCTTTGACGCACTTGTTGAAACTGACGGCTTTGCTTTTATCGCCGTAGGCAGACCTGAAAGTGCAGGCTGCTACTGTAAAATCAACGCTTATCTTAAAGAGGTTATCAGCCTTCTTTCCGCTGATTTTGACTTTGTTGTAATTGACGGTGAGGCAGGCGTTGAGCAGATTAACCGCCGTGTAATGGAAAAGGTGACACACCTTTTACTGATTACCGATGCAAGCAAAAAGGGCACACAGGTTATTTCAACTATCAAGTCTGTTGCCGATGAGCTTGTTATGTACAAAAAAATCGGTGCAATCGTTAACAGAATTCCCGATGAAAGCGTTATTCCTCACATTAATACAAACGGAATTCCCGTGCTATCATATATTCAGAATGATACAAACCTTGCAATTTATGATATCGAGGGCAAGAATATTACAAAGCTGCCTGAGGATTCAAATGTTGTAACGGGTGTAAAGAAGGCTCTTACTGAGCTTGACATATTATAAGGAGTAGGCTTATGAAGGATTTAAAGCATCTTTATGAATTTGAGAAGCTTTTGCAGGAGGCTAACAACGAGCTTGTGCAGAAGGCTAAAAATGACGGCGGAATAGCTCTCGGCTATACCTGCTACCATATTCCCGAGGTGTTGCTCAACTGCGGAAACTGCTTTTCCGTAAGACTCCGCGCACCCAGAACAGGCTCAATGGATATTGCTACCTATTATATGAGTAACTTCCTTTGCGGTTTTTCAAAGGCGATTCTTGAAAGAGCAATCGAAGGCGGCTATAATTTCCTCAATGCTCTTCTTGCTTCGGAAACCTGCTCAGAAATGAACAGAACAGCCGAGCATTTTGAGCTTCTCAATCTTGTTGATAATGAGAAGTTTTTCCTTACCTTTCTTGATATGCCATTTAAAATTGAGGAGCATACAGTTAAACATTATGTTAAACAGACACGCCTTAAAATACTTGATATGCTCACGGAGGTTTACGGCGTTGACACCTCTGATGATGCACTTTTAAAGGCTGTTGAGGAGCACAACGAGGTCTGCCGTCTTATGACGGAAATCGGTAACTACCGCAAAGAGGATAATCCCCGCATTACAGGCTATGAATATCACGTTCTCAATCTTATTACATACTGTTGCCCCAAGGCTCTTATTCTACCTATGCTTCGCGAGACTGCCGAGGAGCTTAAAGCAAGAGAGCCCGATGCTAAAAAGAACTACCGTGCAAAAATCGTTGTTGTCGGCTCGGAGATGGATGACCCCGAATTCACCTCACTTATTGAGGATAGCGGCGCACTTGTTGTTGCTGACAGATACTGCTTCGGAGCCCTTCCCGGCAGACAGGAAATCATCATCAAGGAAGGGGAGGACGTACTTACTCAGATTTGTATGCACTACCTTAAAACAAGTCAGTGTCCCCGTTATATGAGCCATGAAAAGGTTCAGGAGAGACGTGACTATGTAAAGCAGCTTGTTGACGAATACAACGCCGACGGTGTTATGTATGAGCAGCTTAAATTCTGCGAATATTGGGGATATGAAAGAGCTCTTGCCTCATATGTTATGACAAATGACTACGGTGTACCAACCGCAGCTGTTGACCGTCAGTATACTGCTTCAGCATCAGGTCAGCTTCGCACCCGAGTTCAGGCTTTTGTTGAAAGCCTTGAAATCAAAAAAATACAGAAGGAGAGGAAGGAGAAGGAAAATGGATAACTACGGTAAGCTTTATAAAGAACATACCGCTGTGCTTAAGCACAGAGAGTGGCGTGGATTTAAAGATACGATGTACGATTATTATCGCTGGCTTATAACCTGGAAGGATATGATCAAAATGGTGCTCAAAGCACCTGTATCAACGGTTAAAGGCTTATGGCGTTACCGTTGGATGGCTTCCTACCTTTCAACTCCGTCTTTTATAGACCGTCACGTTGCAGGTCTGCGCGGACCGCACCTCCGAATTGCACATCTTCATTACAATATGATTGTTAAGCACACAACAAAGCTTATCAATATTTCCTTCCGTGCTGATGAAAAAATCAATCCCGGTAACAAGCTTTCGAAGAAAATTGTTCTTATGGATGAGATTGTTCCCAATGAGGTTTTCACAGGCTTCCCTAACCTCATTCCCGTTCCCTTGCAGACTCTGCCTATCTTCCTTTCTTCAATGGTGGATCAGCAGATTACACCGCCTTACCTTGAAACAACAGAAAGCTTCGGTGTTCCCGCTGACGTTTGTCCGCTTCCCTCTGCTGAGGCCGGTGTAGCAATCGAGGATGACTATCCTAAAATGGGCTGCTGTATGGTTGGTACAAATATGCCCTGCGACGGCTCAATTATGAACTCGTCCTTCCTTGATAGAAGATTAAACCTTCCCACTCATTGCTTCGGCATTCCTCTGCGCTATGACGGTGAGGATGTTCAGGAGTACGCAGTGGAGGAAATCAAGTCTCTTATTAAATTCATTGAAGAGCAGACCGGTGAAAAGTTTGACTGGGATGCTTACTTCAAGCGAATGAAGGATTACAACAAGCAGCTTGAATATGAAAAGCAGAAGTGGGATATCAACAAAACACCCTATCCTCAGATGACGGGCGCAACCTTCTGGCTTTACAGAATTTACTACTTTAACCTCTCGGGCGGTTCAAATGAAAACTTCCTTAAGGTTGACAAAAAGGTCAACAAGATAATGATGAAGGGATATGAAAAGAAAACTCCCGTTTCAAAGGAAATGCGACACAGAGCCGTTGTGTGGTCCTGCCCTGCAAACTATTACACAAGCTTTGCAAACTGGCTTGAAAACTGCTGGGGTATGAACGTTGTTATGGATATGGAAACCATGATTTCCTATCTCGAAATTGATACCGAGGATAAAGAACAATCCCTTAAGGACCTTGCAAAAACCTATCAGCGCTCAATTATGCGTAAGCACACTAAGGGCGGTTACCGTAATGTTGTTGATGAGCTGTGGCGTATAGTAGAGGAATATAATGCTGACACGGTTATTATGTATGATCAGATTTCCTGCAAGGGTATGGACGGACTTATGGGTATATTTGATGACCAGGCAAGAGAAAAGGGCATCAACTTCATCTGGGTACGTCAGGACCTTATGGATCCCCGTACAATTTCACGAAGAGAGATGCGTGATCAGGTTAATAAATATATGCAGACCGTTCTGCAGGAAGAACCCCTTGACGCTTCACTTTTAGACTTTGAAGACGATTTAGCTTGGTAAAGGAGCAATAATAAAATGAAATATTTTGGCGGATGCGATGTAGGATCAACCTACACAAAATGTATAATTCTTGATGAAAACGGTAAAATTGTTGCCAACGTAACAAACAGAAGTAAAATTAACCCCGTACAGAGCGCTGAAATCGCTCTCGGTGATGCAGTTGCACAGGTTGACGGACTTGAAAACGCAAAGGAGCTTACCTACCTTATCGGTACAGGCTACGGCAGAAACAAGGTTCCCTTTGCTGACGAAAACATTTCTGAAATCAGCTGTCACGCTATGGGTGTTCACGTAACAAATCCCGAGGTTAAGGCAATTATCGATATCGGCGGTCAGGATGTTAAAGGCATTTCTATTGATACCGACGGTACAGTTAAAAACTTTGCAATGAACGATAAGTGCGCCGCAGGTACAGGCCGTTTCTATGAAGCAATGGCAAACGCCTTCGAAATGTCGCTTCCTGAATTTTCAAAGCTTTCCCTCGGAGCAAAGAATACTATTCCCATTACAGCGCAGTGTACTGTTTTTGCCGAAAGTGAAGTTATTTCTCTTGTAGGTGAGGGTAAGCCTATGGATGAAATTGCCGCCGGTATTCAGCTCGCAGTTGCAAAGCGTTGCTTTGTTATGGCTAAAAAAGCCGGTGCAACAGACAGCATTACTCTTACAGGCGGTTGTGCTAAAAATGACGGACTTAAAGCTGCTATTGAAAAGGTGCTTAAAATTAAGGTTGTTGAGCTTAATACCGACCCTCAGCTTATGGGCGCTCTCGGCGCAGCGGAATATGCCCGTCAGAAAGGCCTTGCAAAGGTGAACTGATATGGATATTATTCTTACTATACTTGCGGTTATTTTTGCGCTGTTTGTTATAACATTTGCAATTTACTGGTTTAACCTTGATATGAAGCTTATCAGGGTGGTGTATGACTGGCTGTGGAAAAACCGCTACGATAAAATGAAAAAGGATAAAAAGCTCTGATGAAATTTTTTTCTTCGCTGATAAAGGATTTTTCTGCTTTTACAGAACCTTATAATAAAAAGAAATATGCATACAACGGGCAGAATTGCTGGAAGGATATCGGTTACAACGAGGTCATTATGCAAAGAGATACTGCCTTTGAATTAAGCGGTACAGGGTTTAACCTGATTACGTCTTCTCCCGTTGAAAGCGGCGTGACTGTAATAGGCGATGATCTTGGAGATATAACAGAAAGCCGTAAATTTGCCAGAGTATCTCTTGTTCAGCTTGAGCAGCAGGAGGATGAGCAGAAAATATATAACCTCATCAGAAAGGTTGAGTATGTAAAATATCATTATTTTCCTGAAGGGTATATGATGCGCACTTCTTCCAGATCACATAAGGAAGCCGTCAGAGTTTCAAAAAAAGCCGTGAAAAACGGAATAAGCTTTGAAACGGCGGGTAATCTTCTTATAAAAAAATATATGGAAAATCCTGCTGTAAAGGCGGTAAACGTTGTTTTCGTTACTGACCACAAGTTGGATTACAGTAAGCTTGAAGCTCTTGCTCTTAAGGGTAACGGAATAACTGAAGCTCTTAATCACATTATGAACAGCGTTAAATTTGACTGTGAAACCTGTAATCTTAAGCCTGTATGTGATGAGGTTGAAGGAATGAAGGAGCTTCATTTTAAAAGTATGGGTATGTGATATGGATAAAAAAGATATAGCAGAGTTTTTTGACAGACTTGCCGGGCAATGGGATTGCAATACGGTAAGAAACGAGGATGTAATAAATATAATTCTTGAAAAAGGCGGGATAAAAAAAGGTGTAAGAGTGCTTGATGTTGCCTGCGGTACGGGAGTGCTTTTTCCTGATTATTACAGCAGAGGGGCTGATGTGACGGGGATTGATATTTCTGCCCGGATGGTAAAAGCTGCAAAGATAAAGTTTCCTGATGCTGAAATAATTTGCGGTGACGCTGAAAGCTTTACTTTTCCGGAAAAATACGGTGCAGTAATGATTTATAATGCCTTTCCGCACTTTGCTAATCCTGAAAAGCTTTTTGAAAATCTGTCGAAGACTCTCGTTGACAATGGTAGGCTGACGGTTGCTCACGGAATGAGTGAAAAAGCACTTGCCGAGTGTCACGCAGGCTCGGCAAAAAATGTATCTCTGCCGTTGCCATCGAAGGAGCATCTTGCGGAAATTATGTCAGCTTATTTTGATGTTGATGTAATGATATCCGATGAAAATATGTATATGGTATCGGGAACAAAAAAATAGTTTATTAAGATATGTAACATAAAATTCATTATTTTTTATTTATTTATCGGAAAAACCACTGTATAATATTATGTGAGAAAATAATTGGAGGAAAACATAATGGCAAGAAACCATGAAGTAACACAGAGAAATAACCTTTTAAATGCTGACGGTACTCTCCGCGAACCAGGCTGGTCAAAATCTCTTATCCAGACCTATAACAGAGAGGATATTGCCGCACCTAAGTTCAGAATCAAGGAATGGGATTATTATCTCATTCTTGCTGACAAGCACGCTGTTGCTTTCACTCTTTCCGATGACGGTTATATCGGTATGCAGTCGGCATCGCTTCTTGTTTTTGATGAGAAGAATCCCTGGGAGCAGACAAGCTCAATTCTTAATTTCTTCCCTATGGGTAAGTACAAGCTTCCCCGTACATCCGATGCAGGTGACATCAAGTATCACGATAAGAAGCTTGATCTTGAATTTCTTGTGAAGCCCGGTGAAAGAAGAATTGTCGGTGAATACAGACAGTTCAAGGACGGTAAGACCCTTAAGGTAGATATAACTCTTTCACAGCCTCCTATGGATACCATGGTTATTGCAACTCCCTGGAAAGAGAATAAGAAGGCTTTTTATTACAATCAGAAAATCAACTGTATGAGAGCTTCGGGTTATGCGGAATTTGACGGCGTAAGATATGAATTCAACCCTGAAACCGACTTCGGTACCCTCGACTGGGGCAGAGGCGTGTGGACTTATGACAATACCTGGTATTGGGGTAGCGGTAATGCCGTTGTTAACGGTAAGCCCTTCGGCTTTAATATCGGTTACGGCTTCGGTGATACAACTGCCGCTTCCGAAAATATTCTCTTCTACGACGGTGTTGCACATAAGCTTGATGATGTTACCTTCAATCTTCCTGCAAACGGAAGCTATACTGATCCCTGGACATTTACTTCAAGCGACGGCAGATTTGAAATGGATTTTGTTCCCGTTATTGACCGTAAGGCTAAAATCAGCCTTAAGCTGATTGAAACTGATCAGCATCAGGTATTCGGCAGAATGAGCGGTAAGGCTATACTTGATGACGGCACCGTGCTTGAAATCAAGGATGTAATGTGCTTTGCCGAAAAGGTAAGAATGAAATATTAAGATAAAAAAATCTAAAAAATATTGGAGGAAAAAATATGAAAGTTCTTGTTGTTGGCGCAGGCGCTATAGGCGGTACTGTTGCAGTGCTTCTCAAAAATGAGGGTTATGATGTAAGAATCAAGTGCCACATTCCCGAAATCAAGGAGCTTATTGAAAAGAACGGCTTTTACCTTCACGGTGCGAAGGGCGAGTATCACGTAGATTTCAAGTGCTATCATGAGGTTTCCGAATTCGGTGATGAAAAGTTTGATCTTATCATTATTGCAACAAAGTATGCTCACGTAGCTTCTTGTGCAAAAATGATGCTTCCCTACGTTGCCGAGGACGGACTTATTGTAGGTATGCAGAACGGTATTCTTACCGAAGAGCTTGCTGAAATCGTCGGCAGAGATAAGGCTGTGGGCTGTATGATAGGCTTTGGCGCAACCCGAAATGCCGATAACGATGTTACTATGACAAGTCTCGGTGAATATTATGTAGGTATGCTTGACGGCAGAAAGACAAAGACTCTTGAGGCTTTTGCCGAAATGCTCAAGAGTGTTGTTCCTACTCAGATTACAATGGACATCAAGGGTAGGCAGTATTCCAAGCTTATTATCAACTCCTGTATCAATGCGGTTGCAGGTATTACCGGTAAAAAGCTCGGTGAAATTCTTAAGGATAACCGTGCCCGTGACCTTTTCCTCAATATTGCAAGAGAAGGTATGGCGGTAGCAAAGGCAATGAATATCAAGGTGCCCAAGTACGGCCTTGTACTTGAATACAGAATGCTTGCGCTCGGTAACAATAAGGTTTACAACGGTATCTGTAAATTTGTTGTAGGTATGGTTGGTAAGCTTTATTCAGATGTTAAGCCTTCAACACTTCAGTCTATTGAAGCCGGAGAAAAGACAGAAATTGACATACTCAACGGTTATTTTGTTGAAAACGGACTCAAGTACGGAGTGGCTACACCTGTAAACACAAAGCTCGTGGAGATGATTCACGAAATCGAACGCGGTGAAAGAAAGCTTACTTCTGATAACCTCGAAGAGTTTTAATCATATAAATACATAATAAAATCCACGGAAACCCTGATCAGTTTTCCGTGGATTCTTTTAATTGTGTTCACGCGTTACTTTTTTTACGGTAAAGCTGAATTCAACACCGTTTTCTTTATTTTCAACGCTATAGCTTCTGCGGTGAAGCTCCTGGATTGATGCCACTATTGAAAGCCCGAGCCCGAATCGTCCTTCGGCGCGGCTGTGAGATTTGTCGGCACGGTAAAAGCTTTGCCATATATTGTCAATATCGTCTTCCTGTATAATATCACCGGTGTTGAAAACAGAAACCTTGTATTCATCGTTGTTTTCCGTTACGCTGATGCGGATATATTTCTCTCCGTCTGCGTGACTTACGGCGTTTGAAATATAATTGTTGAATACTATTTTCAGCAGTGTCGGATCTCCCTCGGCAAAAAGATTTGCTCCTATATCTGTGTCAAGTGTTATTCCTTTTTCAGTATACAGCTTTTCAAGAGAGCCGAGGTGGCTCATAAGCAGCTCATCAAGATAAAACTTTTGCACGGAAAGGGGATATTCGCCTGAGCCGATATGAAGAAATTCAAGAAGCTTAACAATAAGCTGATTCATTTTTTCTGACTCTTCAATAATGATATCACAGAACTCCTCTGTGGAATCCCAACCGATACCGTACTTCATTCCTTCAGCATAGCACTGAATTATTGATATAGGCGTTTTCAATTCGTGAGAAGCATTTGCTACAAAATTGCGTCTTGTTTTTTCAAGAGCACGTTCTTTTCTGATATCATATTCAAGCTGACGGTTTTCACTTTTCAGATTGTTAAGTGCGGCTTCCAGGGAATCTGAGAGGGTGTTAATGCTTTTGCTCAGTTCGTCAAGCTCGGAAATTCTGAAGTGAGGACAGTTCTGGCTGAAATCGAGATTGGCAATTTTTTTGGCAGTTGAATTGATAGTTACAACAGGCTTAGTAAAAGCTACGGCAAAAAAGTAGGTTGCCGCATAGTAGAGCACAAGAGCAATAATACTGAGTATAAAAAGCGCCCAGCTTGCTGTTTGCGCATTTTTAGTTATAGTGTCAACGGGATAATAAATCTGCAGAGAGCTGTTTTCTCCGAAGAATGTACCGTAAACAATATACTGAGCCGTAGCGTAAATCTCTTCTCGCATTTCAAAATAACTGCCGTTCGAACGCTCCGAATGAGAAAGTATTTTCATATAACGGGGAGTCAGTACGTTGTCCGGCTTCAACACAGGGTTATAAATATAGTCGTTACCTTCGGTGGTATATATTAGGGTGTCGTCATCGGAATAAACCTCTATGTAAATACCTTTACTGGCTTCATAATCGGAGAGAACGGGCAGATAGCTGTTGCTCTGAAAATCGATTTGCGAAATATCGTTTGCAGCGTCAAGCATGGAAATTTTTGCAGCTAGAGCAAATATATCATCCATAAGGTGAAACTGAACAACGGAAAAAATTATAACACAGATTGTGATTACCGCAAGACCGAAGGCGGAAAATCTCCGCTTAAGGGTGGCTTTTGATTTACGCTTTTGTTTCATTACGCTTCCTCAATCTTGTAACCTATGCCGTAAACAGTTTTAAGGTGCTTGTTTCCCCAGTCACCGAGCTTTGTTCTGAGTCTTGCAACGTGCGAGTCTACAGTGCGGATATCTCCTGAAAAGTCATAACCCCATATACTGTCAAGTAATTGTTCACGGCTGAAAACTCTTCCGGGAGCATCAAGAAATTTTTTAAGTATGTTGTATTCCTTGAGGGTAAGCTCAATTTCTTCTCCGTTGAGTCTTACCTCGTGAGCATCGTCGTTAAAGAAAAGCTCACTGAACTTTTTTTCGTTGTTTTTATTTGCATTTGAAGCTCTTCTTAATAAAGCCTCTACTCTTTTTACAAGTATAGTCGGGCTGAAAGGCTTTGTAACATAATCGTCAATGCCGCATTCATAGCCTGTAAGCTCGTCAAATTCCTCGCTTCTTGCTGTCAGCATAATCACAGGAACTGTTGAGCTTTCGCGGATTTTTTTGCAAACCTCCCAGCCGTTGAGACCGGGCATCATAATATCCAGAATGATAAGGCTGATGTTTTCACGGTATTTAACAAAAAGCTCAAATGTCTGGTCGCCGTCTTCGGCTTCTATTACGTCGTAGCCTGATTTTTTTAAAAAGTCGCTGACGAGCTTTCTTATACGGGCTTCGTCATCGGCGACAAGGATTTTCTGCATATAAATTTCTCCTTTAATCTTTGTTTAAGTGAATTATATCACAGTTAAATTTTATTGCAAGGAGTTTGTACTTAATTTGTTAAAATTTACATTTTTTTTAAGTTCGTTATAAAAATTAAGTATAATCTTATATTAACTTGACAATGTGCTGCAATATGGTATAAAATAGAAAAATAAAATAACAGGGGAGAATATATCATGATTATTACAAACGAGAACAATGTTTTTCATCTTCAGACTGCAAAAACAAGCTACATCTTCAGAGTGCTTGAAAGCGGTCATCTTGAAAATCTTTATTATGGCAAAAAAATCAGAAATGCATCTTCTTTTTCTCATATTTATGATAAGCACGCTCAGGGCTTTCCCAACGGTGTAGCATATAATCAGAAGGACACAAGTCTTTCTCTTGACCATATCTCTCTTGAATATTCAACTTACGGAAAGGGCGACTTCAAGAAGCCTGCTATGCAGCTTCTCAGCCATGATGATATTTATACAACTGACTTCAAGTTCAGAGTTGCCGGTGTTACAAAGGCAAAGCCTGACCTTATGGGTCTGCCCTCAAGCTACGGTGAAAGTGAAACCCTTACGGTTGTTCTCGAGGACGAGTTCATCGGAGCAGAGCTTCATCTTATTTATACTGTTTTTGAAGAATGTAATATTATTACAAGAAGTGCACGTCTTATCAATAAGAGTAAAAATCCCATTAAGATCAAATCAATTATGAGTATGCAGCTTGATCTTCCCAAGGGTAACTATACAATGCTTACCTTTGACGGCGCATGGACAAGAGAAAGATACAAGCATGAGCATCCTCTTAACAGCGGTGTTTGTGAAGTAGGCTCAATTATCGGCTTCTCCTCAAACAGACACAATCCCTTCTTCGCAGTTACCAGAGATGACTGCAATGAGGACAGAGGCGAATGCTTCGGCTTTAACCTTGTATATTCAGGTAACCATATAGCTCGTGCAGAGGTCGGCACTCACGGCATTGTGAGAATTCAGAACGGTATCAATCCCTTTGAATTTGAATGGCTCTTAGGCGAGGGCGAAACCTTTGACTCACCCGAAAGTGTTATGACCTTCAGTAACGAGGGTCTTAACGGTATGAGCCGTAATATGCATGATTTCGTTAAAGAGCATATTGTAAGAGGCTATTGGAAACACAGGGAGCGTCCCATTCTTGTTAACAACTGGGAGGCAACCTACTTTGATTTCAATGAAAAGAAGATTCTTGAAATCTGTAAAGCTACTAAAGAAATCGGTGCCGAAATGTTTGTTCTTGATGACGGTTGGTTCGGCAAACGTAACAACGATAAAGCGGGTCTCGGCGACTGGACAGTAAATAAAAAGAAGCTTCCCAGCGGAATAAAGGGCTTGAGCGAAAAGATTAATGCAATGGGTCTTAAGTTCGGTCTTTGGGTTGAGCCTGAAATGGTAAACCCCGACAGTGATCTTTACCGTGCTCATCCCGATTGGGCAGTAACAACGGATAAGTATGAGCCTTCACAGGGCAGAAATCAGCTCATCCTCGACCTTACAAGGGACGATGTTGTTGAGCACCTTATCAACACTATGACTGATGTTTTCCGTTACGGTAACATTGAGTATATCAAGTGGGACTGCAATCGTCACTTCACCGATGTTTTCTCAAGAAGAAAGGGTGCAAGAAGCGGCGAATTCTTCCACAGATACATTATGGGCCTTTACAAAATCTGGGATGCCCTTACCGGCAAATTCCCCGAAATGCTCTTTGAAGCCTGCTCCTCAGGCGGTAACCGTTTTGACCTTGCAACCTTCTGTTATATGCCTCAGTGCTGGACAAGCGATAACACCGATGCTCTTGACAGAACCTTTATTCAGTCAGGTACGTCCTACGGTTATCCTCAGTCAGTTATGACAATGCACGTCGCTTGTGAAATCAGCTTCAATGATTTCCGTTATGCAAATATCGAGCATCGCTTCAATGTTGCTGCCTTCGGTCTTCTCGGCTATGAGCTTGATGTAACAAAGCTTTCAAAGTTTGATAAGGCGGCTGTTAAAAAGCAGATAGAATATTACAAAGAGCACCGTATGCTCCTTCAGTACGGATACTTTACCAGAATCGGTGATATTTTCAAAAACGGTAATGTATGCACCTGGGAAATTACGAGCAAGGATAAAACAGAATCTATGCTCGGCTACTTTGTTAACCGCATTTCTCCCAACAGCACAGCTGACATTATACGTTTTGCCGGACTTGAGGAAAACTTTGATTATGAAATGAAAAACCGTAATCAGTACATCAATCTTAAAAACTTCGGCGGACTTATCAATGTTCTTCCTATTGATATCGACACAGAGGATAACAAGTTCTATGATATTCTTTGCGGTGTCGTTAAGCTTAAGAATGAAAAAGAGGATTATGTAATCGGCGGCGATTCTCTTATGTATTCCGGTTTCAAGCCTGTTCAGCCCGGCTTCAATCCTGCTACAGCAAGAATACTTTTTGACAATGATTCAAGAATGTATTACCTTAAGAAAAAAGAGGGTTGATGATGGAAAAGTCGGTATACAGTACCTTTGTATTTGAAAATAATCCCGATTGGGAATCGGTGCCGGAAAATAAGCTTACATTTTCTAACTGGGACAGTAAAATACATTATGATACCTTTTTCAGAATGTGTCTTGTAAAAGGTAAAGGTGTTTATGTGCAGATGAGAACTGACGAAACAGAGCTTCGTGCTGTAAATACCGAGCGCGACAGCAATATCTGGGAAGACAGCTGTATGGAATTTTTCTTTGCACCCTTTGCGCACCGTGAGGAGTATCTTAATTTTGAAATGAATTCTAACGGTGCCTGGCTTTGTCAGTACGGTAAAGGCAGGGAAGACAGAGTTTTTCTTAAAACTCTTACCGACCGTGAAGCTGTTGTTAAAACCTCCGTTGCTTCTGACGGTTGGAATTTAGAGCTTTTTATTCCTGCTGAGCTTATAAGTGAGGCTTTCGGTGAAAGGTTTACTTTTAACGACTGTATCCTTAAAGGCAATTTTTACAAGTGCGGTGATCTTACTGAAAAGCCCCATTATGACTCTTTCAGCAAAATGACAACATTACCTCCGGGGTTTCATAATCCCGATTGCTTTGCGGAAATAATAATAAGTGGAAGGTAAATAAAAATGGAAATGAATATAGACATTCTTGAAGTCTGCCGAGCCTTTGGCATAGAGGGCGATTTGTCAGAAATTCAGGTAATGCGCGACGGACATATAAATACTACTTATGTTGCTTTCTTTGTCGTGAACGGTGAATTAAGAAAGTATCTTGTTCAGGGTATCAACACTCATGTTTTCAAAAAGCCGGATAAGCTTATGGATAATATTGTAGGTGTTACTACTTTCCTTAGGGAAAAGATTCTTGAAAACGGCGGTGATCCGGACAGAGAAACTCTTACTTTCCTCCCTGCGAAAGACGGCAAGTATTTTTACTATTATGATGATAAATGCTGGAGAGTTTATCATTATATTGACAGCTCGTACACTATCAATATCATTAAAAAGCCCAGTGTATTTGAAAATGCAGGCAGAAGCTTCGGACTTTTTCAGAAGAATCTCAGCGGTTATCCTATGGAGAGCCTTTATGAAATCATCAAGGACTTCCATAATACTCCCAAGCGTCTTGAAAACCTTAAAGCCTCAGTTGAAGCAGATGTAAAGGGCAGAGCCGCAGAGGTGAAGGATGAGATTGAATTTGCTCTTGCAAGAGAAAGGGAAACCAAGGTAGCACTTAAGCTTTACCGTGACGGACTTATTCCTTTGAGAGTTACTCATAATGATACAAAGCTCAACAATATTCTTTTTGACCGTAAGACAAATGAAAGCATCTGCGTAATTGACCTTGATACAATTATGCCCGGCTTTTCACTCTATGATTTCGGTGACGCAATCCGCTTCGGTGCAAACACAGCAGCAGAGGATGAAAGGGATCTGAGCAAGGTTCAGCTTTCACTTACTCTCTTTGAAAGCTTTGCAAAGGGCTTCCTTTCAGCTTGTGCAACCGCTCTTACAAGAGCAGAGGTAAAGCACCTTGCTTTTTCGGCAATGCTTATGACTTATGAATGCGGAATCCGTTTCCTTACTGACTACCTTGACGGTGATGTTTATTTCAAAATTGCTTATCCGGATCATAACCTTGTAAGGGCAAGAAATCAGTTCAAGCTTGTTTATGAGATAGAACAGCACCTTGATGAAATGAACGAAATTGTCGACAGAATTTATAAGGAAGCAATCAACAACTGATTTTTAAAGCCCGACCTTTAGTATAAGGCCGGGCTTTTGTGTATATGCACAAATTAGTGTAACAATACTGATAAAAATTGTTGAAATGTATTTATTGTTCAGGCTTTCTGTGCTATAATATAAATACAGAAGAGAAGATACTTCTGTATTTAGTAAGAAGGGAGCTGACAGTATGAAGATTACGGTCATCGGCAGAAAGTGTACACCAAGAGATTCCTTCAAGGAAAGAGCAGAAAAGCGTCTTAAGAAAATTGAAAAGTTCTTCGGCTCTGATGCTGAGGCGAAGATAACCGCAACAGTTGAAAAAAACGAGCAGATTGTTGAGGTTACAATTTTCCACGACGGCTATATTTTCCGTTCTCAGGAAAGAGCGCAGAATATGAACGACGCTCTTGACAGATGTGCTGACTCGCTTGTCCGTCAGATTCGCAAAAACAAAACAAGGGTGGAGAAAAAACTCCGTCAGGGTGCCTTTGAGGCTTATGATGCAATTGACCCCATTGAGCCCGAGGATGATTATGATATTGTCCGTTCTAAGGAAATTACCCTTAAGCCTCAGAGTGTTGAGGAGGCAATACTGCAGATGAATCTTCTTGATCATCAGTTTTATGTTTTCCTTAACAGCTCAAATGAAAAAATCTGCGTTGTATATTCAAGAAAAGACGGAGGTTACGGTCTTATTATCCCCGATACTCATTGATTTAATTGAAAAACTGTGATATAATTCTACCCGTCGGTAAATCCGACGGGTTTTTATTTTTGCAAATATAGGAAGAAAGTGAGATTTCTTATGAAAATAAATTTTGTTGTTCCTTGCCTTTTAGGTCTTGAAAAGCTTATTGCTGATGAGCTTAAGGAGTTAGGCGCGGAAAACGTTGTTTCTGAAAACGGCAGAGTGCTTTTCTCCGGTGACGAGCATATCCTCGCAAGGGCAAACATCTGCTGCCGTTATGCTGAAAGAATACAGATTCTTGTAGGCTCCTTTGAAGCAAGAAGCTTTGAAGAGCTTTTTCAGGGCACAAAGGCGCTCCCGTGGGAGGAGTGGATTGGTGCATATGATGCCTTCCCCGTAAAGGGATATTCCCTCAATTCAACTCTTTTCAGCGTCAGCGACTGTCAGTCAATTATCAAAAAGGCAGTTGTTGAAAGGCTTAAGTCAAGGTATAATATCTCATGGTTTGAGGAAACGGGTGCACTTCATCAGATTCAGTTTTCAATTATGAAGGACAAGGTGAGCCTTCTTATTGACACCTCGGGCTACGGACTTCACAAGCGTGGCTACCGCCTTGAGGCAAACGGCGCACCTATCAAAGAGACCCTTGCAGCGTCGCTCTGCTGCCTTTCAAGGCTTCGTCCTTATCATACCCTTTATGACCCTATGTGCGGCAGCGGTACAATCCTTATCGAGGGTGCAATGATGGTCAACAATATGGCTCCCGGTGTCAACAGACACTTCACCGCCGAAAGATGGGATGTTATTCCTGAAAGCGTGTGGAATGAGGAGAGAGAAAGAGCAAGAAGCCTTGCACTCGCTGACTCACAGTTTGTTGCCTACGGCTCGGATATTGACAAAAAGAGCCTTCAGGTTGCAATGGCGAATGCAAAGAGAGCGGGTGTCGATAAGTTCATCACCTTTGAAAAGGCAGATGTAAAGAATTTCCGTAAAAAGAGTGAAAAGGGTACGGTTATCTGTAATCCTCCCTACGGTGAAAGACTGCTTGAATTAAAGGATGCCGAAGAGCTTTATAAGGCACTCGGTAAGGTCTTTACTCAGGAAAGAGGCTGGGCATATAATGTTATCAGTCCCTCGGAGGATTTCGAGGTCTTCTTCGGCAGGAAGGCTGATAAGCGCCGTAAGCTTTACAACGGTATGATTAAATGTCAGTTGTATATGTACTTTAAGTAATAAAAAAAGAAAAGTTTTGGACAATCTTTTACAAAAGCTTGCGGGGCATCGTCGCCGAAGTGCGTCCAGTGGACGATGAAGCGAGGCTAGGATGGCGCAGCGGTCAAAATCGCTTGGCGCTACAAGCCGAAAAGCGATTTTGGGAACCGCGAGAGGGCAAAAAGGGGTGAACCCCTTACGTTGACTAAAAAAGGAGAATGAATATGAAAAAAGTAATCGCATTAGTTCTTTGCTTTATTATGCTTTTCAGCACTCGGGCACTTGCCGTTTGTGAGGGGGAGAATAACGTGAATCAGCCTGCTTTTATCAGCGTTGTAATTGATTTTCTTGAAAGATTCAGAAGTATGTTCACGGGCAGCACAAACGAAAAAAGCGACATAGAGTTTACTGTTGAAAAGGGACAGCTTTTTGAAAAGAAAAAGCACTTTAAATCCTCTCACGCTTCAACCGTTGTCAAAATGGATGACGGCAGACTTATGAGCGCTTACTTTGCAGGCGATGAGGAGGGCGCAGACAACGTTCGTATCTGGTTCAGCGTTTACGAAAACGGTGAGTGGAGCACTCCCAAGCAGGTGCCCTCCGTTGATTCTGTACCTCATTGGAACCCTGTGCTTATCAATTTCGGCTCCTATGTAAGGCTTTACTATAAGGTCGGTAAGGAAATTCCTTATTGGGTTACAAAATATACCGAAACCTACGACGGCGGTAAAACCTGGTCAGCCCCCGGGGAGCTTGTTGAGGGTGACACAAGCGGCGGCAGAGGCCCCGTTAAAAATAAGAGCATTATCCTTTCCGACGGAACTACTATTGCAGGTGCTTCTACGGAGCAGGGTCTGTGGAGAGCCTTTTTCGACCTTTCGTTTGACGGTGGAAAGACCTGGACAAAGACAGATTACATAGCCGCAAAGGGCGTTAACGGCAAGGATGTCGGTATGATTCAGCCAACTGTTTGGCAGGACGGTGACGGAGCAGTTCACGCAATGTTCAGAACGGACTGTGGACGCATTTACAGAAGTGACTCAACAGATATGGGCAGAACATGGTGCGATGCCTATTCAACAGGTCTTATGAATAACTACAGCGGTATTGACTGTGTTATGACAGAGGACGGCAGACTCTGGCTTGTACATACACCCATTGGCTTGGGCTTGAGAAATATTCTTATCCTTTCCGTTTCC